>JALRGT010000021.1 GCA_023259675.1 Flavobacterium sp. | reverse complement strand
TTCATTGAAATACCAAAGAAAAGTGTCTGTAGCTGTAAAAAGAGCGCGTCACTTAGCTTTAATGCCATATGTGGCTGATTTATTAAAATAATATAAAAACTCAGTTGTTGGTTTTCTGAAACATGAAACCTAACTTCTATAACAAAGGACAACAACATGGAATTGATTTTAAAAAAAGACGTTCAAAATTTAGGTTTTAAAGATGATGTAGTAACTGTGAAAAATGGTTACGGTCGTAACTTTTTAATTCCACAAGGTCACGCACAATTAGCAACTCCTTCTGCAAAGAAAGTTTTGGCTGAAAACCTAAAACAAAGAGCACATAAAGAAGCTAAAGTTGTTGCAGATGCTCAAGCATTGGCAGAAACTTTAAAAGCTATCGAAATCAAAATTACTGCAAAAGCAGGTGGTGAAAAATTATTCGGTTCAATTACAAACATTGATATTGCTGATGCATTAGCAAAAGGTGGTCAAGTAGTTGATAGAAAATTCATCACAAGTGGAATCGTTAAACGTACAGGAAAATATTCTGCTAGCGTTCGTTTACACAGAGATGTGATTGTAGAATTACCTTATGAAATTGTTGCTGAAAACGCATAATTTCTTAATCCCTATACTTAAATCCCGATGAAAATCGGGATTTTTTTTGTTTAGAATTTTGCCGCGAAGGCACTAAGTCACAAAGGTTTACTTTATTATGAAAATTTATTTCAATAATAAATTTTCAAAAAAACTTTGGGACTCTGTAAAAAAGTAAAATTAATATAAGTCAAAAAAACGTGGTGACTTAGTGCCTTTGTGGCAAAAATATCTTTTTATGAAATACACAAGATTAACAAAAGAACAATTAGAAGAATTAAATCAAGAATTTAGTACTTTTTTGGCAACTCAATCCATTGATAAAAAAGAATGGGATGCAATAAAAGCCGAAAAACCAGAAGTGGCCGAGCAAGAATTGGATGTGTTTTCTGATTTGATTTGGGAAGGAGTACTTTCTAAAGCAGATTTTTTAGAGCATTTTTCAAAAAATCATATCTTCCTTTTCCATAGTTTTGATACTTATGTACAGTCTATCGTTTTGAAATCATTGGATACTGAAGTAGATTTTTTGACAACTGAAGGTTTGCAATGGCTTAGTGATAATATGTTTACGGAAAAAATAGAAATGAGAGTAGGTAAAAAAGAGTTTACCGAAGAGCGTAACGCTTCTCTTTTTGCTTTAATACAACAAGGGGCTATTTTGAGCGATGGTCAATTGTACAATCAAATAAATTCGATTATAGAGTCGTAATTTGGATGTTTTTTCTTTTAAATTGGCTATTTTAGTACGCGATTATAAATACTAAAATAGCCAATTTTTTTTCTATGGATGTTCAAGAAACGATTCTAAAATTAAGGGAAGAATTAAATCAACACAATTATAATTATTATGTATTGGATAAGCCGACCATATCGGATTATGAATTTGATCAAAAACTCAAACAACTTCAAGAACTAGAAAATAAACATCCGGAATACTTTGATGAAAATTCTCCTTCACAAAGAGTTGGTGGCGCCATTACAAAAAATTTCCAGACTGTCGCACATGAGTATCGAATGTATTCTTTGGATAATTCTTATTCTAAAGAAGAATTATTGGACTGGGAAAAACGTGTTCAAAAAGTGTTGGGTGATGTTTCTTTAGAATATACTTGCGAACTGAAATATGATGGGGCATCAATTTCCATAACTTACGAAAACGGAAAATTAAAACGTGCCGTTACCCGTGGAGATGGAGTTCAGGGGGATGATGTTACCAATAACATAAAAACCATACGGTCAATTCCTTTAAAATTGAAAGGCAATTTTCCTGATAAATTTGATGTGCGTGGTGAAATCATTTTGCCTTTTGCAGGTTTTGAAAAAATGAATCAGGAGTTGATTGAAATTGGAGAAACACCTTATTCCAATCCAAGAAATACAGCTTCAGGTAGTTTGAAACTTCAAGATAGTGCCGAAGTGGCCAAAAGACCTTTGGACTGTTTGCTGTATTTTATCATTGGACATAAACTGCCATTTAATTCTCAGTTTGAGGGTTTGGAAAAAGCTAGGGAATGGGGATTCAAAGTTCCGAAAGAAGCTAAGTTGGCTCATAGCATGGAAGAAGTTTTTCAATATATTGATTATTGGGATGTTCATAGACATAATCTACCTTATGAAACCGATGGCGTCGTTATAAAAGTGAATCGTTTTCAGCATCAAGATGAATTAGGTTTTACTGCCAAATCACCGCGTTGGGCAATTGCTTATAAATTCAAATCAGAACAGGTTTCTACCAAATTAAATTCAATTTCTTACCAAGTGGGACGTACAGGAGCTATTACTCCGGTGGCAAATTTAGAACCTGTTCAATTAGCAGGAACCATTGTAAAAAGGGCTTCGTTGCATAATGCTGACCAAATTGAGAAATTAGATATCCGTGTTGGTGATACCGTTTTTGTGGAAAAAGGAGGGGAGATAATCCCTAAAATTATTGCGGTTGATTTTAGTAAGCGTCCAGATAATACAGAGCCCACCCAATATATTACGCATTGTCCGGAATGTCATACGGCATTGATTCGGACTGAAGGCGAAGCCAATCATTATTGTCCTAATTTTTATGGATGTCCTCCACAGATTATAGGGAGGATTCAACATTATATTTCCAGAAAAGCAATGGATATTGAAGGGCTTGGTGGTGAAACTGTGGCATTGCTTTATAATAATCATTTGGTTCAAAATTATGCCGATTTATATGACTTAACCGTAGATCAAATTCGACCTTTGGAAAGAATGGCACAAAAATCAGCTGAAAATCTGGTTAATGGGGTTCAAAATTCAAAAAGCATTCCTTTTGAGCGTGTTCTGTATGCTTTAGGTATACGGTATGTTGGGGAAACTGTGGCTAAAAAATTAGCAAAACATTATAAAAACATCGATTCTTTAAGTCAGGCCTCTTTGATGGATTTGGTTTTAGTAGATGAAATTGGGGAGAAGATTGCGCAAAGTGTGATTGAATTTTTTGAAAACCAAGAAAACAGAATTATTATTGAGCGTTTGAAGAAGTATGGTGTTCAATTTGAAATTGTCGAAAAAATAAATCCCGATGCAACCGATAAACTTTTGGGAAAAACGTTTGTGGTTTCAGGTGTTTTTGAGAAATTTTCCAGAGACGATTTGAAAAAAGCAATTGAAGATAATGGGGGTAAAGTGGGAAGTTCTATTTCTTCTAAAACGGATTATGTGGTGGCTGGAGATAATATGGGACCTGCTAAGCTGGAAAAAGCGAGTAAGTTAAATATTCCTATAATTTCAGAAAATGAGTTTATGTCCTTAATTGATTCGAATAATTAAAGTTTAAGAGTTTTGTTATTTTTAGCTTTATTAATAAAATAATGTTTTCTTTATGGATATGAAAGACACTGAAATTACGGTAAAGAACTTAAGTTTTGTCTATTTTGGATTTACTCTAGTCTTGGCTATAAGTGAGTTTTTGTCTTTTAAGCCATTAATATATATTTTTAAACTGTCAACAATTCCATTGTTAATGACACTTTATTATATTTCATCCAGAGAGAAAAATAAACTTTATTTTATAGCTCTTTTGTTTACTTTTTTTATGAATGTTTGTATGTTGGAGCCAACGTTGCAACATATGTTTTTTGGACAAATTACTTTTGTTGTCTATCGCTTTTTGACGGTTGTTTTAGTTTTTAAAATTATTAAGGAGATAAAGGTTTTATCGTTATTAATCGCAATAATTCCCTTTCTTTCCATTTTTTCTTATTTGCTAGTTTTGATAGAGAAGGCATTTTTTGTTTCAATTTTTCCTTCTTTAATCAATCTGATTTTTATGTCGATTTTGGGAGGGGTTTCTTTGGCTAGTTATGTCTTCAATGATAACAAGAAAAACACTTTCTTTCTAATAAGTACTATTTTGTTTACTGCCCAGGTTTTTGTTTTTGTTATTCAGAAACAATTTTCTTTAGATGTTGTTTTTCAGCCTATTGCGGTGATTATTTATGCAACTTCACAATTTATGTTTTTTCGGTTTATAATGGAGGATGAAAATGAGGCTTTTATAATTGATAAAGAGATTGTGGAATAACACTCTTGTTTTTAGCTTTCCAAGATTGTTACTAAACAAGGAGGTGCTTCTGGTACGAGGATGATTTGTTAAGAATATAACAAATAGTTTTAAAAAATCGTTTTACTTTTTTAGATTTGCGATTTATAATGAGACTTTATTAATTAATTTTGTAAACTAGTTAAACTGTATGTTTCTGAATTATATCAAAGAGTTTTTTGTAAAAAGAAGATTGAAAAACAATCTAGATAATGTCAAAAGCATGACGCATACCGGTATTGTTAAAACGGTAGGATTGTTAATTGATGAGACTTATTTTTTGGAAAAAGAATCTTTGATTAAAGAATTAAAGGCAAATGGAATTGCTGAAGAAAACATAACGACAATTGTTTACAGGGATAAATTAAAGAAAAATAAGGTTTATGAAAAGCCTACTTTTGGACCCAAAAATCTCAATTGGAGTGGCGGAATCGATAATTCAACGGTTAATGATTTTATCAATAAAAAATTTGATTTATTGATTAGTTATTATGATGTTGAAAAAGCTATTTTGATGAATATAACCTATAGTTCAAAAGCGGAATTCAAGGTTGGGTTTTCATCTATAGACAAAAGATTGAATCATTTGATAATTAAAACAAATGCAGAACATCATACTGTTTTTACTAACGAATTATTTAGATATTTAAAAAAATTAAACAAAATATAATTTAACATGCAATCATTAATAGGTACCGGTGTTGCCCTTGTGACTCCTTTTAAAGACGATTTTTCAATTGATATTGAAGCTTTAGTAAGAATTGTAAATTTTTCTATTGACGGAGGAGTTGAGTATCTTGTAGTTTTGGGGACAACAGCAGAAAATGCAACGTTATCAAATGAAGAAAAAGAATTGGTAATTGATACTATTATAGAAGCAAATAAAGGAAGAGTGCCTTTGGTTTTGGGTGTTGGAGGAAATAATACTTTAAAAGTAGTCGAAGAATTAAAAACTAGGGATTTTTCTGCTTTTGAAGCGATACTTTCGGTTTCTCCTTATTACAATAAACCTACGCAAGAAGGAATATATCAGCATTTTAAAGCCATAGCCGAAGCGTCTCCGGTTCCGGTAATCTTATATAATGTACCAGGAAGAACTGCCAGTAATATATTGCCAAAAACAATTGTTCGTTTAGCAAATGATTTTGAAAATATCGTGGCAGTGAAAGAAGCTGCGGGTGATATGGTCCAAGCATTGCATTTACTAAAAGATTGTCCAAAAGATTTTTTGGTTATTTCAGGTGATGATATGATTGCGTTGCCAATGGTTTTGGCGGGAGGATCAGGAGTTATTTCGGTAATTGCACAAGGTTTTCCTAAAGAGTTTTCAGAAATGATTCGCTTGGGGTTGAATCGAAAAGTAGATGAAGCATTCAAAACACAATATCTTTTATCGGATTGTATTGATATGATTTTTGAACAAGGGAATCCAGCAGGCATTAAACAAGTATTTCAATCATTAGGAATTTCAGAGAATATAGTTCGTTTGCCTTTGGTTAGCGTGGATGATTCTTTAAAAGAAAGAATAGATTTATTTGTAGAAAACATTAATAAAATATACGCTTAAACCACCGTTTTTTTTAAGCAAAGAAATATTTTGTAGTAGCTAAATTAATACCTAAATTTGCATCCGAAACTTCGGTATGATTTTTTAGGGTTTATATAATCTCTGATTAAATCGGAATAAATAAAAAAATGAAAAAAATTATATCTCTTTTATTGGTTTTAGTGCTTTTTGTTTCTTGCAATGAGTATCAGAAAGTATTAAAAAACGAAGATGTTGGTGCAAAATATGCTTTAGCGACTAAAATGTATGAAGGAGGTAAATATTCAAAAGCCATCCGTCTTTTTGAACAAATCACTACTTCATATAGAGGTAAACCACAAGCAGAGAAAATGTTTTATATGTTTTCACAGTGTTATTATAAAACAAAACAATATTATTTAGCGGGATATCAGTTTGAAAGTTTTGTTTCAAGCTATCCTAAAAGTGAAAAAGCAGAAGAAGCTGCTTTTTTAGGAGCCAAAAGTTATTCAATGCTTTCTCCTGTTTACAGTTTAGATCAAACAGATACGACAAAAGGAATCGATAAATTACAAGCTTTTATTGATAAATATCCCAATTCTGAATATTTGCCAGAAGCAAATGAATTGACAAGAAAATTGTCTGAAAAAATTGAAAAAAAGGTATTTGAAAACGCAAAAGGATATCATACCATTTCTGATTATAAGTCGGCTTTGGTTGCTTTAGATAATTTTGTTGTAGATTATCCTGGAACACCTTTTAAAGAAGATGCATTGTTTTACAGATATGATTCTGCTTATCAATTGGCTATTAATAGTATTCCTGCTAAAATGGAAGAAAGATTAAATGTTGCTAAAACTGCATATTCCAATTTAGTGAAATTTAATGCCGAAACTAAATATAAAACACAAGCTAGCGAGATGTTAGCGCGTATAGAAAAAGATTTACAAAAATTTACAAAATAAATAAAGTCATGGATTTAAAAAAGACGAATGCTCCAGTAAATACAATTACTTATAACAAAACAGTTATTGAGGAACCTACTGGAAATGTGTATGAAGCAATTACCATTATGGCTAAAAGAGCAAATCAAATCAATTCTGAAATCAAAAAAGAATTGACAGAGAAACTAGAGGAGTTTGCTACATATAATGACAGTCTTGAAGAGGTTTTTGAAAATAAAGAACAAATCGAGGTTTCTAAATTTTATGAAAAATTGCCGAAGCCACACGCTTTAGCAGTTCAGGAATGGCTAGATGGTAAAATCTACCATAGAGATTCAAATAAATAGTACCATGTCAGTTTTAAACGGTAAGAAAATTTTACTAGGAATTTCCGGTGGAATTGCTGCCTATAAAACCGCTTCATTAGTACGACTTTTTATAAAAGCAGGTGCACATGTCCAAGTGATAATGACACCTGCTTCTAAGGATTTTGTAACCCCTCTTACTTTATCCACTTTATCTAAAAATCCGGTTCATTCCACTTTTTTCAATAAGGAAGATGAGAATGAAAAATGGACCAATCATGTCGAATTAGGGCTTTGGGCCGATTTGATGGTAATTGCTCCCGCAACAGCAAATACATTGTCTAAAATGGCAAATGGCGTTTGTGATAACTTACTTATTGCAGCATATTTGTCTGCTAAATGTCCTGTGTATTTTGCTCCGGCAATGGATTTGGATATGTATATCCATCCTTCTACGATTGCCAGTTTCAATGCTTTAAAACAATTTGGAAATACAATTATCCCTGCTGAAAGTGGTGAATTGGCCAGTGGACTTTCTGGTGAAGGTAGAATGGCAGAACCGGAAAACATTGTTTCATTTTTGGAAGCCGATTTAGAAAGTAAATTACCTCTAAAAGGGAAAAAAATACTGATTACCGCCGGACCAACATACGAAGCGATAGATCCGGTACGTTTCATTGGAAATCATTCTACTGGTAAAATGGGATTCGACATTGCAAAATGTGCCGCCAATTTGGGTGCATCAGTTGTTTTAGTAGCAGGGCCGACAAGTTTGAAATTACAACATTCTTTGATAGATGTCGTTAATGTTGTTTCGGCACAGGAAATGTATGATGCATGCCATAAATATTATTCAACTGTTGATGTGGCTATCGCAGCCGCAGCTGTGGCGGATTATAAGCCTAAAAACGTAGCTTCCCAAAAAATTAAAAAAGAGGCGGAAGAGTTTTCTATAGAATTAGAAAAAACAAAAGATATTTTGTTATCATTGGGTAAAATCAAGAATAATCAGTTTTTAATTGGTTTTGCATTGGAAACGGAGAATGAAATTGAAAATGCAAAGAGTAAAATTCAGAAAAAAAACTTAGATTTGATTGTTCTTAATTCTTTGCAGGATAAAGGTGCCGGTTTTGGAAAAGAAACCAATAAAATCACTTTTATCGATAAGGATTTCAATATTGAGCCAATGGAATTGAAATCTAAAGAAGCAGTTGCCCAAGACATCATAAACAAAGTAATAGCCAACTTTCATGAATAAAATATTTAGCTTTTTATTACTATTTCCATTTGTACTTATTCAAGCGCAACAATTAAATTGTACGGTAACAGTAGATTCTCAAAAGTTAAGTAACGCAAATCAATCCGTATTTAAATCTTTAGAAACTTCTTTAAATGAGTTTGTCAATAAAACGGATTGGACCAATAAAACGTATGTGGCCAATGAAAAGATAAATTGCTCGATGTATATCACCATTTTATCCAATAGTTCCGATCAATTTACGGCTACGATTCAAGTTCAATCTTCAAGGCCTATCTATAATTCTTCCTATTCTTCGCCAGTATTGAATTTCAATGACAAGGATTTCACTTTTAGATATACGGAATTTGAAAGCTTGAATTTCAATGCGAATGTATTTGAATCCAATTTAGTCTCGGTGATTTCGTTTTATACTTATGTTATTTTAGGAATGGATGAGGATACTTTTGTACAAGAATCCGGAAATCCTAATTTAGAAATTGCCCAAAATATAGCGAATGTAGCGCAACAAAGTGGGTATAAAGGATGGAGTCAGATTGATGGCAATCAAAACAGGTATTTTTTGATTAATGATTTACTTTCCCCGACTTATTCCGTAGTACGTAAAACAATGTATGAATACCATGCAGGATTAGATACCATGACCAAGGATTTGAAATCATCCAAAGAAAAAATTAAATCTTCTTTATTGAGTTTAGGAAAGCTTAATGCATCCAAACCCAATGCTTTTTTAACCCGCATGTTTTTTGATGCCAAATCAGATGAAATTGTTTCTATGTTTTCAGGAGGTCCTTCCATACAAATTGCCGATTTAGTAGAGAACTTAAATAAAATTTCTCCGATGAATTCCAGTAAATGGGAATTGTTAGTATATTAGCTCTTCTTATTTTTTTTGAATTATTTTCATATCACCTTTTAGCTTAAATTTCATTAAATGATAACCGCACTTTCGATAAAAAACTATGCCTTAATAGAAAAACTATCCATTGATTTTTCCAATGGATTTTCAATTATTACGGGAGAAACAGGCGCAGGTAAGTCAATTATTTTAGGTGCTCTGGGTTTGGTTTTAGGAAAAAGAGCCGACTTGACTTCTTTGAAAAATAAAGAAGAAAAATGCATCATAGAAGCGCAATTTGAAATTTCAAAATACAATCTTCAATCTTTTTTTGAAGCCAATGATTTGGATTATGAGTCAGATACGATTATCCGACGAGAAATTCTACCTTCGGGAAAATCGCGTGCATTCATCAATGACAGCCCTGTTAATCTTCAGGAATTACAAGAACTGAGTTTGTTTTTGATAGATATTCATTCGCAACAGCAAACCAGAGAACTTTCAGACGAGAATATTCAATTCGATATTATTGATGCTATTGCGAATAATCAAGAGTCGATTTTGGAATACCAGTCCTTTTTAAAAAAATATAAATCCGATAAATCCAGATTGAATTCTCTTTTGAAAAAACAAGGTGAATCGACTAAAGAACAAGAATACAATACTTTTTTATTGAACGAATTGGTGACGGCCAAACTGAAACCAGGGGAACAAGCAGAACTCGAATCGGATTTCGAAAAGTTGAATAACGTAGAAATTATCAAAGAATCGATTGATAAGTCTCTGGCTATTGCCAATGAGGAGCAAGTTGGTGTTTATACTAATTTGAATGAGATTAAAGTGGCCTTGCAAAAAATAGCTTCTTTTTCACCAGAATACAGCTCTTTATTAGAAAGAATTACGAGTCTGGCTATTGAATTTGATGATATTTCGGATGAATTAAACAGAAGTTCTGAAAAACTGATTAATGATCCTGGTCAATTAGAGTTGATTAGTCAAAAACTACAGCTTATTTATAATTTGCAAAAGAAACATCAGGTATCTACTGTGGAGGAATTACTTGAAATTCAATCCCAACTGGAAAACACTGTTTTAGAACTAGGTAATTTAGAGGAAGATATTGTTTTGTTGTCGGCTGCAATTCAGGAAAAGGAAACAACATTGAATAATTTGGCTTCGGCCATTCATAAAAATAGACAAGAATCGATTCCGGTTTTATCCAATAAGTTGATTACTATTTTAGAGACTTTAGGAATGCCCAATGTTCGTTTTGATATTCAAGTCAGAGCAACGGATTCCTATTTTGAAAATGGTAAAGATGAACTGCAGTTTTTATTGTCAGCCAATAAAGGAACTGATTTCGGATTGTTGAAAAAAGTGGCTTCTGGAGGAGAAATGTCTCGGATCATGCTGGCTGTTAAAGCTATTTTAGCGGAATATTCTAAACTGCCAACTTTAATTTTTGACGAAATTGATACTGGAGTTTCTGGAGAAATAGCTATAAAAATGGGGGAAATCATGAAAAACATGAGTGCTACCATGCAAATATTTGCAATTACGCATTTGCCTCAAATTGCGGCCAAAGGAAATGCTCATTTCAAAGTTTCTAAATCAACGGTAGGAGAGGATACTCAATCTGAATTGAAACTGTTGAATGATGACGAGCGAATCGTTGAAATAGCGCAAATGCTATCAGGAACTGTAGTCTCGGATTCCGCCTTAAATCATGCAAAAGCCTTGTTGAACTAAAAAAATGACCTATATTTGCCAACTAAAATGATTGATTTTACGGCACAAAATCATCGTGTATTGCCAAGTTTTTACATTAAAAAAAATAATATTTTCTAAATTATGATTATAGAACCAAGAATGAGAGGATTTATTTGTTTGACATCCCAACCCAAAGGATGCGAGCAAAATGTTAAAAATCAAATTGAATACGTAAAATCAAAAGGACCAATCAACGGTGCTAAAAAAGTATTGGTAATTGGTGCTTCAACCGGTTTTGGTTTAGCATCCAGAATTACAAGTGCTTTTGGTTCAGGTGCCGCAACAATTGGAGTGTTTTTTGAAAAAGGACCTGCCGAAGGGAAAACAGCTTCGCCAGGTTGGTACAATTCTGCCGCTTTCGAAAAAGAAGCAGCTAAAGCAGGTTTGTATGCCAAAAGTATCAATGGCGATGCCTTCTCAAACGAAGTGAAACAACAAACCTTAGATTTAATCAAAAAGGATTTAGGTCAAGTAGACTTAATAATTTACAGCTTAGCTTCTCCTGTGCGTTTGCATCCTGTTACCGGAGTTTTGCATCGTTCTGTTTTGAAACCAATTGGAAGTACATTTACGAATAAAACAGTAGATTTTCATACCGGAAAAGTTTCGGAAGTTTCTATTGATCCATGTTCTAGTGATGATATTGAAAATACTGTTGCTGTAATGGGCGGTGAAGATTGGGCAATGTGGATTGACGCTTTAAAAGCGGAAAACCTTTTGGCTCCTGGAGCTACTACAGTGGCATATTCTTATATCGGGCCATCAATAACGGAGGCAGTTTATAGAAAAGGAACTATCGGTCGTGCCAAAGATCACTTAGAAGCTACAGCATTTAAAATCTCAGACAGCTTGGCGGACATTCAAGGGAAAGCATTTGTTTCTGTAAATAAAGCTTTGGTAACTCAAGCAAGTTCTGCAATTCCTGTTATTCCATTGTATATTTCTTTATTATATAAAATAATGAAAGAAGAAGGAGTTCACGAAGGTTGTATCGAACAGATTCAACGTTT
Source organism: Flavobacterium sp. (assembly GCA_023259675.1). Taxonomy (GTDB): domain Bacteria; phylum Bacteroidota; class Bacteroidia; order Flavobacteriales; family Flavobacteriaceae; genus Flavobacterium. The sequence goes on along the minus strand of JALRGT010000021.1, from coordinate 35,332 downwards.
ATACCAGCAACGTTTGTACACTGGTGAATCAGTTCCTACTGATGAAAAAGGTAGAATTCGTATTGACGATTGGGAAATGCGTCCTGATGTGCAAGAAAAAGTAGCTCAATTATGGGAACAAGCCGTAACTGAAAACTTAGCAGAAATTGGAGATTTGGAAGGGTACAGAAAGGACTTTTATAATCTTTTTGGTTTCGGATTCGAAGGCGTAGATTACAAAGCAGATACTGACGAAATGGTGGCTATTCCAAGTATAGGATAAAACATTTTTTATATAATTTTAAAACACCTTACTTTATAAAAACGAAGTAAGGTGTTTTTGTTTTAAAAAATATTTAGCGAATTAAGATAAGTTATAACCAATACCAAAGAACCATTCCTATCGAATGGTTTTTTTAGGTATAAAGTATATCTTTGTTAAAATTTTTGTTAGTGTTAAATTAATACCACATTCAAGACTATGTTTTTTTCATTGATTATTCCTGTTTACAATCGGCCGGATGAAGTAGCCGAACTTTTAGAAAGTTTAGTTCAATCAGATTATACCCAAGATTTTGAAGTTGTAATTGTAGAAGATGGCTCGACCTTAAAATGTGAAGAGGTTGTAAGTCAATACCAGAATAAATTATCGATTTCTTATTATTATAAAGAAAATTCCGGACCTGGAGATTCTAGAAACTACGGAATGAAGAAAGCCAAAGGGGATTATTTCATCATCTTTGATTCGGATTGTATTATTCCAAAAGAATATCTTAATGAAGTCGATAAGGCTTTAAAAGCCAATTATGTGGATTGTTTTGGTGGGCCAGACCGAGCATTGAAAAGTTTTTCGGCTATTCAAAAAGCTATCAATTTTGCGATGACCTCTTTTTTAACGACTGGTGGTATTCGAGGGGGGTCTGAAAAAATCGATAAGTTCCAGCCTAGAAGTTTTAATATGGGAATTTCTCGTAAAGCTTTTGAAGCTTCGCATGGTTTTGGAAACATTCATCCCGGAGAAGATCCTGATTTGTCAATTCGTTTATGGGAATTGGGATTTGAGACAAAACTTTTTCCAAATGCTTATGTGTATCACAAAAGAAGAATTGATTGGGATAAATTTTCGGTTCAAGTCAATAAATTTGGAAAAGCCAGGCCGATATTGAACAGTTGGTATCCAAAATACAATAAACTCACCTTTTTCTTTCCTTCTTTTTTTATATTAGGATTTGCACTTTCTTTCGTGTTATTGATTTTTACAAATGATTTATTGATTAAGTTGTATTGTGTTTATTTTTTTGTGATATTTTTGGTTTCAAGCATTCAAAACAAAAGTATCAAAATTGGCTATCTTTCCGTTACCGCGGTTTGGAAACAGTTTTACGGTTATGGCACCGGATTTATTAAATCATATATAAAAGTGATTATTCTTAAACAAAAACCACAAGAAGCATTTCCGGAATTATTTTTCAAAAAATAGTATGGCTAAAACAATTGGGTTAACTGGCGGAATTGGCAGTGGTAAAACGACCATTGCTAATTATTTTTCCTCTTTGGGAATACCAGTTTACATTGCCGATATAGAAGCTCGAAAAATAATGCAATTGCCTGAAATTATTGAAGCATTAAAGCAAACTTTTGGCAGTTTTATTTTTGATGAAAATATCTTAAACAGAAAGAAGTTGTCTGAAATCGTGTTTAACAATCCGGAAAAGTTACAACAGCTAAATGCCATTGTACATCCAGCGGTAAAAAAACACTATAAAGAATGGCTTCAAGAATACCAATCCTCTCCACTGGTGGTGTATGAATCGGCTATATTATTCGAAAGCGGGAATTATAACGAGTTTGATGTTTTAATAACTGTAACCGCGCCTGTCGAGACTAGAATTGAAAGAGTAATTCAAAGAGATCAAACTACTAGGGAACATGTTTTACAGCGCATGAAAGCACAATGGACAGACGAACAACGGATTGCAAAAAGTGATTTTGTTATTGAAAATTCAAATTTTGACACTGCAAAAAAAGAAATAGAAAAAATTCTTAAAATTTTGAATATTAAACAAAAGGATTCTTAAATGTTAATCTTTGGTTAATGGATTATCAATCATACTGTTAAAATGTTAATTTTGTTACGATGAATAAATTATTTTTTAGATTACTTGTTGTATTAATGAGTTTGTCCTTAATAGGAATAATACTGGTACAGGTGTATTGGTTTAATACCTCATTTAAAAACAATGAGGAGCAGTTTGGTTATCATGTTACTCAGGTAATTGATAATGTTGCTGAAAAACTTGAAAAACAAGAAGCTTATAGTTTTTACGCTAAATATAATCGCTATAAAGACAGTACGGGAAAGATTCCTCAAAAAAATGATTTATTGCAGTTTTATTACGTTCAAAGAGATCCTAAAACAAATAATACAATTGTTTATTCAAACAGTATAATAGCAGAGGATTATAATATTCCTTCGACGTTCTTTGATAAAAAATTAGGAAATGAAAGATTTAAGAATTTCAATTCAAAACGAACTACTGAAGTCTATAATAACAATGCCATTGATAAATCTTCTTTACAACAAAGTTTAGTACCGGATTTAAAGATTGAAAAATCTGGAAATTTGGATGTTTTAGGTAATGCGCAGTTTGAAATATTTTTTAAAGATATTGCTTCGGTAATGCCACTTGAAGAAAGGGTTTCCAAAGATGTCCTTAATAAACTGATTAAAAAAGAATTAGAAGAATTTGGTGTAAAAACAAAATTTGAGTTTGGTATTTATAGTAATGATGTAGCAACTAAAATAAGATCTCAAAATTTTGAATTTGACAAAGAGGCATCATATTCAATTCCTATTTTTGCTGATAATGAAGGACATGAACGCTATAAATTATGGGTTACTTTTCCACACAAAAAGAAATTTCTTTTGTCAGAATTGGTGAGTATTACAATTCTTTCCATCATATTTACGTTAATCATCATAATTGCTTATTCGAGTGCCTTGAATCAGTTAATTCGTCAACGTCAAATATCAGAAATTAAGACTGATTTTATCAACAATATGACTCATGAGTTTAAAACACCCATTGCTACAATCAATCTAGCTTTAGATGCTATTAAAAATCCAAAAGTTATTGATGATAAAGAAAAGATTTTTAAGTATTTACAGATGATTCGGGATGAAAATAAACGAATGCATGCGCAAGTTGAAAATGTTTTAAGAATATCGAAATTAGAGAAAAAAGAACTGGATATTGAAAAAGAATCCAGTAATGTAGAAGAAGTTATATATGACGCGATTGATCACGTTAATTTAATTTTGGAAGATAGAGGTGGTAAAATAACAAGTTTTTTAGAAGCCACCAGAAAAACGGTTTTAATCAATCAGGTACATTTTACCAACGTGATTGTCAATGTTTTAGAAAATGCCATTAAATATTCTTCAGGAATTCCTGAAATTGAAATTTATACTGAAAATATAAAAGACATGATTCTGATCAAAATTAAAGATCATGGAATAGGAATGAGTAAAACGGCTCAAAAAAGGGCTTTTGAGAAGTTTTACAGGGAACATACTGGAGATTTACATAACGTTAAAGGACATGGTTTGGGATTAGCGTATGTAAAAAGAATTGTAGAAGATCATAATGGCCAAGTTTTTGTAGAGAGTGAAAAGGGAAAAGGAAGTACCTTCATTATAAAATTACCCCTAATAAATTAGATTATGGAAAATATAAACAAAAAAATACTTTTAGTAGAAGATGATTTGAACTTTGGAGCAGTCCTTAAAGATTATCTAACGTTAAATGACTTTGACGTTGTTCTGGCTAAAAATGGAATGGAAGGTTTTGAAAAGTTTAAAAAAGACACCTATGATTTATGTATCTTGGATGTCATGATGCCATACAAAGATGGTTATACTTTGGCAAAAGAAATTCGTGAGAAAAACGCAGATGTGCCTATCATTTTCTTGACTGCCAAATCAATGAAAGAAGATGTTTTGAAAGGATATAAAGCTGGTGCAGATGATTATTTGAACAAGCCATTTGATTCTGAAGTATTGTTGATGAAAATTAAAGCGATTATTCAAAGAAAATCTACTGATGTTAAGACAGAGCAGGTTCCATTTGAATTTAATATCGGTAAATTTCATTTGAATTCTAAATTACGTTTTTTAACGTTTGAAGATCAGGAACCCGTAAAATTGTCCCCAAAAGAAAATGAATTATTAAAAATGTTGATTCTTCATGAAAATGATTTGATGCCAAGAGAATTGGCATTGACCAAAATTTGGAGAGACGATAATTATTTTACTTCAAGAAGTATGGATGTATACATCGCCAAACTTAGAAAATATCTGAAACTGGATGAAGATGTAGAAATTCTGAATATTCATGGTGAAGGATTCCGTTTGGTCGTAAAGAACAAAACCACATAAATGAATAAAGGCTCCAAGAAATTGGAGCCTTTTATATTTTTATTCAAAATTCAATTGTAAGGCATAACAGTTTTTATCGTCCTTGGTAATACTGAAAAGAATAGAATCCTCGGAGAAATTTTCATGAATAATCACTTTGTCATTCAAGGATAATTCTTTCATGAAATTCATCTCAAAACTTTTTATTTTCTGGTTCAGGATTAAGTCGACTTCCACATGATCCAAACACCATTCTAGGTATCGCACATTGTTGACATGATTGACAATGTCCAAATCAGATAAATTGACCACTTTTTCAAATAAATCTTCTTTTTCGGATTCGATATTTATTTTTGAGAAACCTTCCTGCGTAGCTCTTTTGTCAGGAAACAATTCAAAATGTTCATAAGGTAAAGCCAAAGCTTCCGGTCGACGCTTTTCGGTATTGAAAACGGCCCAAAATGTCTCAGAACCAATTATCTTTTTACCGTTGACATACATTTCTAACGCACGAACCGAACGGGAATTTTCTAAGGTGTTAATCCAAGTTTTTACGGTCACTACATCTCTCCATTTCGGTAAAGCAGTAACTTCTACCCGCATGCGACTCAAGACCCAAGCTTGGTTGAATTCCTGCATATCGGTGAAACTGATGCCACCCAATTCCGAATGGGAAGCGGCGGTCAATTGCAAGATATTACACAAATCGGTATATTTTAAATAGCCATTGGGCAAGCATTGGGTGAAATTAATTTCCCAATCTTTGCTGTGGATGGAATTGAAATTCGGAGAAATGGGCATGGAGTTTTAATTTATAAATTACAAATTATGAATTCTTTCAGAAATATATGCAATGATTTTATTTTTTGGAGTTAAATAATCAAACCATTTGGTGTTTTTGTCACGTTTGAACCAGGTAAGTTGGCGTTTGGCAAATCGTCTGGTATTTTTCTTGATTTCCTCAATGGCAAAATCAAGTTTAAAATCTCCGTCGAAATAGATGAATAACTCCCGATAACCCACCGTTTGCAAAGCATTAAGTTCTTTGTTTGGGTATAATTTCTTTGCTTCAGTCAATAATCCTTCCTGCATCATGATATCTACACGCTGATTGATTCGGTTATACATTACCGCTCTATCGGCTTCCAGACCAATAACAATAGGAGTAAAAGTCCGACTGTTTTTTTTCTGGTTTAGAAAAGAGGAGTAGGGTTTTCCGGTACCCAAACAGACTTCCGTAAAACGCATCATCCGTTGTGGATTTTGCAGGGTCTGTGGGTTTTCGATACTTATCTTTTCAAAATAATCGGGGTCTAATTGTTTAAGTTGTTCCTGTAGATAGCCAATGCCCAGTTTTTCATATTCAGAAGTAACTTTTTCGCGAATGGAAGAATCTATTTCAGGGAAATCATCGAATCCTTTTAGAATGGCATTGACATATAATCCAGAACCACCCACGAGAATGACATAATCATTTGTCAAAAATAATTCATCAATTTTGGCAATTGCTTCTTTTTCAAAATCACCAACCGTATAGGTCTCAAAAATTGATTTGTTTTGAATAAAATGATGGGGTGCTGCGGCCAACTCTTCTTTGTTGGGAACAGCCGTTCCAATGGTCATTTCCTTAAAAAATTGTCGGCTGTCACAGGAAATGATTTCGCATTGATACTGTTGAGCCAAGGCGATGCCTAAGGATGTTTTCCCAATGGCTGTTGGTCCGATAATGGTGATTAAGTATTTCATTGTTTTTTAGCCCAGATAGAAACGGAAACCCCGCAGGAAGGAAAGTTCTTTTTTCTTGGTGTAAAAAAGCGACTGGAAGAAGCTGTTTTTATGCCTTAGAAAAACAACTTTTCTGACGAGGAGTTGTAGTGAATAGCTGGATGAGCTTCAAATATTGTTATTGTTCTAATTCTGTTCCACAATTATAACAGAATTTTGCTTTTAAATTATGATTATCGGCACCACAACGGATACACGGAATTTTATTATTTTTTGTATGCTTTTTATAGCTTGATTTAGCAATTTCGGCCGATACAATTCCGGTAGGGACCGCTATGATACCATAACCTAAAATCATTGCGACTGAGGCAATTATTTGGCCTAGAGGTGTAATGGGAGATATATCGCCATAGCCCACTGTGGTTAGAGTAACGATGGTCCAATAAATACTCATTGGGATACTCGTAAAACCACTCTTTTCGCCTTCAACAACATACATTACCGACCCAATAATAATAGTGCTGATGAGTACGAAATAGATAAAAATAATAATTTTTCCTTTACTGGCAATTAAAGCTTCTTTCAATTGATTGGATTGATGCGAAAAATTAGGATGGTTGATAATCTTGAATAGACGTAGTAATCTTAGCGCCCGAATTACGGCAAAAACATTTGCACCCATTAAGAAAAAGGACAAATACATTGGCAAAATGGCAATAAAATCGATTATACCATAAAAACTGAAAATATATTTTATGGGTTTGTCGATACAAATAATCCTTAATAGGTATTCTATTGTAAAAAACACGGTGATCACCCATTCCAGAAAGTAGATTTGACTATGGTATTTTAGATCAAATCCTTTTACGGTTTCCATCATTACCAATAAGATACTCAATAAAATAAGACCTAAAAGGATCAAGTCAAATAATCTTCCGGCCACGGTGTCCGTGCCATAGATAATGACTTTTACTTTTTGCCTGAAAACTTTAAATTTTGAATGAGTTTCTGTCATAATCGTTCTGAATTACTACGATGGGTAAGTTCTAAAATTTATGAATCTTCACGTTTTTGCTTTTTCGAATATGACTCTGGATGATTTTTTTACTGTCTCGGTTATCCTGCATCGGAATGATGATGTTTTTCAGAATTTCGATCTTGGTAATCTGATAGTTCAAATCATAAAAAGTATAGCCTTTGTAGATTCCATTTTCTATCAGAACAGCACTTCGTTCGTTGACGGTTCTCCCTCTGTCTATAACCAACATATTTTGGTTTTCAAAACTGTGTTGGGTAATAAATTCCGTAACTCTTGCATTGTATTCCAAATTTGGAATCGCCTGAATGCAGGCGCCATCGCACTCTTTTATTTTAAACTGAAAACATTCTTTTTGGGTTTCATATAAGCCGGTATACTTTTGGCACAATTTGAATTTCGAGGTAATCCTAAAAAGCATATTTCTCCCTTCTTGTAAGGTCGCGAAAGAGGTAATTTCTTTTTTTCGACCATCTGCTTTTTGTAATTTTAAATTCAGATAACCATTTTTGTCCACTTCTTGATACAAAGCCCAAGGGAAAATACTTTTGCGTTGTGCTCGATTGAGGATCGGTTTATTCACTTTAATCGCTTCGCTTTCTTTTAATAGCGCAATTAATTCACTACCGGTTTCTTCATAGGTCACGGTAAAAACAGTAGCTTGTATTTTTTTGCATTTGGTAGAGTTTCCCGTAAAATGCTGATTGACGCGTTTTTTGATGTTTCGGCTTTTGCCAATGTATATTAGATTCCCAGCTTCGTTATGGATGTAGTACACTCCTGTTTTTGCCGGAAGGCTGCTTACGATGTCCAACAATTTGGGAGCGATTCCTTTTTCGACTTCTAATTTGATATAATCTTGAAGGATTTTTTTCTCGACATCTTTTTCCAAAAGCATTTTGAATAATTTCAATGTGGCAATGGCATCTCCACTGGCTCGGTGTCTGTCGGCGATTGGAATTCCAAGAGCACGAACCAGTTTTCCTAAGCTGTAGGATGCTTGTTCCGGAATCAGTTTTTTGGCCAATTCTACCGTACAGATTGTTTTGGATTCAAAGTCATAGCCTAATCTTCTGAATTCGGTTCGAAGAATTCTATAATCAAAAGTGGCGTTATGTGCCACAATGATACAATCGGAAGTCATTTCGATGATGCGTTTGGCTATCTCGAAAAATTTTGGGGCACCCTGAAGCATGGCATTATTAATGCCGGTCAGTTTCACCACAAAGGGCTGAATCGGAATTTCGGGGTTTACCAAACTGATAAATTGGTCGACGACCTCATGGCCATCGTATTTATAAATCGCAATTTCGGTAATTCCCTCTTCGTTAAATTGCCCTCCCGTTGTTTCTATGTCTAGTATTGCGTACAAAATCAGTGTTCAGTATATAGTTGTCAGTGTTCAGATCTTAAATCTAAAAACGTTAATCAAAAATCATTTTCTTCCTCCAAAGATACTACTTCCTATACGAACCATCGTGCTACCACATTCAATAGCCAGTTGGTAATCTCCTGACATTCCCATTGATAAAGTATTCAATTGGCAGTTTTTAGTGTTAAGTGGTTGTAGTTTTTCGAAAATTGATTTCAAATTGGTAAATTCTTTCTTGATTTGGTTTTGTTTATCCGTAAATGTCGCCATTCCCATCAGTCCTACGATTCGAATATTTTTCATTTCGTTTAATTCGGGAGAATTTAAAATGGTATTCAATTCTTCTTCGTCCAATCCAAATTTAGTTTCTTCGTCAGCAATGTGTATTTGAAGCAAACAATCGATAACTCTGTTGTTTTTTAAAGCTTGTTTGTTGATCTCTTTTAATAATTTTAAACTATCCACACCGTGAATTAAGCTCACAAATTGTGCCATAAATTTGACCTTATTGGTCTGAACATGACCAATCATATGCCATTGAATATCTTTGGGCATAACTTCCCATTTCTCGGCCATTTCCTGGATTTTGTTTTCCCCAAAAATGCGTTGTCCTGCTTCATACGCTTCCATCAAATCCGAAACGGGTTTGGTTTTAGAAACAGCAACAAGCGTTACGTTTTGAGGTAATGAGGATTTTATATGTTCTAAATTAGTCTGTATTGACATGTTTAATTATTTAATGAAATAAATAGATTTAAGTATACTGTTTAGCAACTTTTTCGGCTTTCTTACTTTCGGAATAATCATAAAAACCTTCGCCTGATTTTACACCTAATTTTCCGGCATGAACCATATTTACTAAAAGGGGACAAGGAGCATATTTCGGGTTTTTGAAACCGTCATACAACACGTTCATAATCGAAAGGCAAACATCCAATCCGATGAAATCGGCCAGTTGTAAAGGTCCCATTGGGTGAGCCATTCCAAGTTTCATTACCGTGTCAATCTCGCTAACTCCCGCCACTTTGTTGTAAAGCGTTTCAATGGCTTCATTGATCATCGGCATCAGAATTCTATTGGCTACAAAACCGGGATAATCATTCGCTTCAACAGGAGTTTTACCAAGCTTTTCAGCTAATTTCATAATAATTTGAGTCACCTCATTACTTGTATTGTAACCGCGAATAACTTCCACTAAAGACATCATCGGAACCGGATTCATAAAATGCATTCCGATAACCCGTTCGGGATGTACCACCGAAGCCGCTATTTGTGTGATTGAAATCGAAGACGTATTAGTCGCTAAAATCGTGTTATGGGAACAAATGCTGCTGATGTCTTTAAAAATAGCCAATTTTAAATCTAGGTTCTCAGTAGCGGCTTCCACCACTAAATCAACTCCGACTAATCCGTCTTTTAAATCAGTATAAGTGATGATGTTGGTTATAGTTTTGGCAAAATCGTTCTGGGTAATCGTACCTTTGGCCATCATGCGTTGCAAATTGTTTGCAATGGTATCCATGCCTTTGTCTAAGGCTTTTTCGGAAACATCAATCAGTTTCACCACGAAACCATTTTGAGCAAAAAGGTGTGCAATTCCGTTGCCCATGGTTCCAGCTCCGATTACAGCTATTGTTTTCATTTTGTATTTTTGTTTAAAGTTAAAAAGTTTAAAGTTTAAAGTGCTACAAAGCAACTTTAAACCCTAAACTTTAAACTAATTTTTGAATTATTTCTTAAAACAATCTATAATTTGGTATGCTACTCTCAACGCTTCGGTTGCTTGTTCCAGTGTTACTACAGGGGTAGTATTATTATTGATGGCATCTGCAAAAGATTCCAATTCGTCCAAAATAGCATTGTTTTGTTGAACAGAAGGATTCGAAAAGTAAATTTGTTTTTTTACTCCTTCGGCATTTTGTAAAATCATGTCAAAATCGCCAGGAACTTCCGGTGCATCTTTCATTTTCACCACTTCGCATTTTTTTTCTAAAAAGTCAACCGAAATGTAGGCATCTTTTTGAAAAAAACGAGTTTTACGCATGTTTTTCAACGAAATACGGCTTGCGGTTAAATTGGCTACACAACCATTTTCGAATTCAATTCGGGCATTGGCAATATCGGGTGTTTCACTAATTACCGAAACGCCGCTGGCATTGATGTTTTTTACTTTCGAATTAACGACACTTAGAATGGCGTCAATATCGTGAATCATCAAATCTAAAACGACAGGAACATCCGTACCACGGGGATTAAATTCTGCCAAACGATGGGTTTCAATAAACATCGGATTTTCGATCATGCTTTTGGTAGCTATAAAAGCAGGATTGAAACGCTCGACATGGCCAACTTGACCTTTAACGTTATATTCGTTTGCCAAAGCGATAATTTCTTCTGCTTCTTCAACCGTATTCGAAATGGGTTTTTCTATAAAAATATGTTTACCGGATTTGATGGCTACTTTGGCGCATTTATAATGGGAAAGGGTTGGAGTTACAATATCCACAACGTCAACGGCATGGATTAGGGTTGCTATAGTGTCGAATTTTTTATAACCGAATTCTTTGGCTACTTTTTCGGCGTTTTCTTGGTTTGGGTCATAAAAACCAACCAATTCATATTTATCAGATTGTTGTAATAAACGTAAGTGTATTTTACCTAGGTGACCAGCACCTAATACTCCAATTTTCAGCATAATTAAGTTGTTTGTACAAAAATAGAAATAAATTAATAAGTTTATTGCTGATTGTGGAACAATTATTCCTGTATTTTAAATTAAAAAGGAGGAATTGGAATTAGAAATAGTTTTCTATTTTTACCAAAATAAAAATAATATAAATTGAAAGATACAGCCAAACATCAAGGACTTCGCAATCAACTAGTAAGTGTTTTACAAGACAAAGGAATTACGGATACAAATGTTCTGGCCGCTATCGGCAAAATCCCAAGACACCTTTTTTTGAACTCCAGTTTTGAAGATTATGCCTATCAGGACAAGGCTTTTCCTATTGGTGCGGGACAAACGATTTCACAACCCTATACGGTTGCTTTTCAGTCTCAATTATTGGAAATAAAAAAAGAACATAAAGTTTTAGAAATCGGAACCGGCTCGGGATATCAAACGGCGGTTTTATATACAATGGGCGCTAAAGTGTATACCGTGGAAAGGCAAAACGAACTGTTTAAACAAACCTCTATTTTATTTCCAAAACTGGGAATTCGTCCCAAACATATTTCTTTTGGAGACGGCTATAAAGGCTTACCGACACATGCACCATTTGACAGTATTATTGTGACTGCCGGGGCGCCATTCATTCCAAAACCATTAATGGCCCAATTAAAAATAGGAGGCCGATTGGTAATCCCTTTAGGAGAAGAGGTTCAAATTATGACGTTGCTGATTCGGAAAAATGAAACCCAATTCGAAAAACACGAGTTTGGAGAGTTTCGTTTTGTTCCATTATTGGAAGATAAAAACTAATAATTTATCCTATTAATTTAAAATAATCGAGAATACTTTCTTTTTGAATTTGCACACTATAGGCTGTAAAGTCTTCTTTATTGGTGCTTTTTAAAGCCTTTTCGTACTGATTTGCGTTTTCATTATCTCCTTTGATATTGGCAATGCAGTAACCATTTTGAAGTAAAATCCAGTTCATGAACAATCTAGCCATAGTTCCATTTTGGGTAGCGAATGGCTGAATTTGGTACAAATAAGTATGAATTTTGGACGCAAGAATTACAGGATGTAAATTCTTTTTATTGGTTTCATACCAACTGAATAAAGTATCCATATTCTTTTTTGCATTGCCGTCGGTTTTAAATTGTCCGGCAGTATCACTTGGTATTCCTCTCATTAAAAGGGAATGAATAGCCAAGAATTCCCGTTCGTTGATATCTCCACTGATTTGTTTTAAATGTTTGATATGATTTATGGCTTCCTGATGGTTTATCATTTCCAGATGTTCTCGCATCTTTTTTCCGGCAATGGTGAGTCCCTGATCGAGCACCGAACGCATTTCGTCAAAAGTCAAGGTGTTTCCTTCGATTCGGTTGCTCTCAAAATTGTATAATAATTCTAATTTTTTGTCAATCAGAAAACTATTAAAAGGTAAGGATTGTTTCAGTTTAACTTTGAGCTGGTCGATTTCAAGAAGTTGTTTTTCCAATCGGGAGGAAATGATTTTAGAAACCGCTTCTTTTCGGGAAAGCAGTTCCGCTTCTGCAACTTTCAGCGCTTTTAAGGCAAATTCTTCTTCTCCAATTTCCCAAATAATTTTTTCTTTCAACCAAGCAATCATAAGGTTTTCTAGATTGATTTCGAGTAATGAAGCTAATTTTAGTATTTGGTCTTTGGTTGGTTTTCGGGTGCCACTTTCGAATTTACTGATTAAAGCCTGATCAATTTTCAATAATTGGGCGACTTCTCTCGTTTTGAGTCCTTTTTGTTCTCGGGCATTTTTGAGGAGTGTTTTCATTATTGAAATCGGAGTTTAATTGTCAAGACAAAATAAGTCATAAAATTGATTCAAAAAAAATGGGAGAACAGATTTTATAAAAATTTTGCTTTCAATTCGGGGGTGGGAAGCATGCAACTTTCTCTTTTTCCATACCAACGGTAGCGGTTTTTAGCCACATAATCGTATAATTTATCTCTTAATGCGGAAGGAATTATTTTGAAAAGACTAGCAAAATAATAAATTCCACCCAAATTTTTTGCAATTTCCAATGCGGCTTCCGATTTATAATAATAAGCAACTCCAGGTTCGTATAGAATGATGCAGTCTACATTTTGGATATCTACGCCGATGTGTTTGATAATCTCCTGACCCAATTCCGATTGTAAAGCCACAAACCGAAAAATATCTTTCTTGTCGTGTTTAATAATGAATTGTACCGATGCATTGCACAAATTGCAAACTCCATCGAACAAGATAATTTTTTTATTTTCAGGGAGGTTTAGCATTTTCTAATTATTGCGAGGAACGAAGCAATCTCACTACGTATTTCCTTTTTATTTGTGTTATTCAATCATTATATCTTTAATTTCATCAAATAAATCTTTCCATGTTGGATTTATAGACCGAATCAAATTATTTTTAGCTTCTCTTGAACCTGCTTTTATTTGCTTTTCTCGTGCTATCGCATCACCAATCCATTGAAATTGTTCGTAATAAACTAATATGTTTACATCGTATCGGGCGGAAAATGATTTTGGATATTTTTTGTTTATATGTTCCAGAATTCTTTTAGGTAGATTTGATGTTACGCCTGTGTAAACTACCGTTTGATATTTATTGGTAATGAGGTACATAAATCCTGGTTTCATTTTTTTGCTTTTCTTGTGAGGAACGAAGGAATCTCATTTTCATATGCTGCATTCACTCGTGATAGTGTGATTGCTTCGTTCCTCGCAATGACACACTGCAGACTGATCACTTCTTAACCGCTTCCACCAATTCCAGTTCGTCTAAACTCACTTTCGAAGTAAAGATACCATAGTTCACGGTTGCTTTATTTTTTTCGATGACATCAATACTTCCTACTGCTTTACCATCAATCATTCGAACACGATCACCAATTTTTAAGATATGTTTCGGTTTCACAATTACGGGTTTTAGTTTCTTCTCCTTTTTTTCTTTTCGGATTTCTTCCACATGAATTGTTACTTCCTCGATAATTTCTTTTTTCTTGGCAATAATCGCTTTGGCTTCTTTTGGAGTGGCTTTCTTGCGTTTGGAGTTTTCAATTTCAATGATTTTCAAAAATTCACCGATAAGGTCTTTTTTGTTTTTATTATTGAAATATTTCTCGGCGATATCTTCAATTTTTTGACCGATATAAATGGTTTTTTGATTGCTGTCATACAATTCCTGATAGCTTTCCAGTTTTTGCTTGATTTTGACATTGATGGTTTCCATTTTTTGACCTTCCTCACGGGCTCTGGATTCTTCTTCTTTTAGATTTTGAGAGGTTTTTTCCAGTTTGGAACGTTCTTTTTGCAGATTGGCAATGGTTTTGTCAAAACGCACTTTACCGACTTCAATTTTCTTTTTTGCCCGATTGATTAAGCTGAACGGAATTCCGTTTTTCAATGCCACCTCAAAAGTAAACGAACTTCCCGCTTGTCCTAAAATCAATTGATACATGGGTTCCAATGATTTTTCGTCAAACAGCATGTTGGCATTGGTTGCAAAAGGCAATTCGTTGGCCAGAATCTTCAAATTGGAGTAGTGGGTCGTAATGATACCAAATGCTTCCCGATGGTAGAATTCTTCCAAGAAAATTTCTGCCAGCGCTCCACCTAATTCTGGGTCTGAACCCGTACCAAATTCATCAATCAGGAACATCGTTTTGCGATTACACTTCTTTAAGAAGTAGTTCATGTTTTTAAGTCGGTAGCTATAGGTACTTAAGTGATTTTCAATAGATTGATTGTCTCCAATATCGGTTAATATTCGGTCGAAAAGAAAGGTTTCTGAGCGTTCGTGTACCGGAATCAACATTCCGGATTGCAACATCAATTGGAGCAAACCTACGGTTTTTAACGAGATGGTTTTTCCTCCTGCATTAGGACCGGAGATCACGATAATTCGGTTTTCTTGATGCAATTCGATGGTTTGCGGATAGGTAACCTCTTTCTTCTCTTTGTTGGTCAAATACAAAATGGGATGATAGGCCTCTCTGAAATAAAGACGGCGTTCTTCGGTGATATTGGGTAAAATTCCGTTGATGCGATTGGCATATTTTGCCTTGGCGGCAATCACATCAATATCACTTAAAAAATCTTGATATTGAATTAATACGGGTAAAAACGGACGAATAGTATTGGATAATTGTTTTAGAATCCGGGTGATTTCTTCTTTTTCTTCGTATTCTAAATTACTCAATTCGCGAGAGTATTTTAAGGTCATTTCGGGCTCAATGTAAGCAATGCTACCCGTTTTTGAACTTCCTAAAATAGTCCCCCTTACTTTACGGCGGTACATGGCCAAAACGGCCAAAACACGGCGATTTTGTACAAAACTTTCCTTGATGTCGTCTAAATAGCCTAGACTGTTGTATTGGGTCAATGCTACGCCAAAACTCTGGTTGACTTTACCACGAACCAAATTCATGTCGCGTCGTATATTTTGTAAATCAGGGGAAGCATTGTCTTTTATTTCACCATATTTGTCAACAATGGCATCAACTGCTGTGATGATTTCTTTGGTAAAAGTAACCTGTGAAGCGCGGTTATTTAAGTTAGGGTAGTAGTCTTCGAATTTTTTTAAAAACTGTAACAGAAAATTGGCTGTAGAAGATAATGTGGCAATTTTTCTGAAACTACCAACCTCCAAAAAACTGTCTTCAATAGCCAAAAATTTTATTTCGTTGGTTATGGCATCAAATCCATGATTCGGAATTGCATTGTTGTTGTCAAAAGAAGAAACATATTCAGAGGTTTGTTTTAATGCTTGCATCAAGGTTTCTTTGTCTCCGAAAGGCGTAATTTCTAGGGCTTTCTGTTTTCCGATATCGGTATTGCAAATAGCCGAAACGGTTTCTAAAACGGTTGGAAATTGGAGGTCTTGTAATGTTTTTTCGGTGATGGATATCATTTTGTAATCTAAGTTGTAAAAGGTCAAAGTTACAAAGTTTCAAAGTGAAATGCATTACTTTATTATTGACTTTGCCAAAAACTTTACGAACTTTGTCTGAAATTATTATGGATGCAAATTAACCTATCGACTGAATGGCAATTGTTGCTGTCTGAAGAACTACAGAAGCCTTATTTTAATGAATTATTGCAAACGGTAGAAACCGAGTACCAAGAGGGTATTTGTTTTCCGCCTAAAGACCGAATTTTTTCCGCTTTCAATTATTGCGATTTTTCCAATTTAAAAGTAGTCATTATCGGTCAAGATCCCTATCACGGGATAGGGGAAGCGAATGGTTTGTCTTTTTCGGTTAATGACGGTGTTAAGATTCCGCCTTCTTTACGAAATATTTTCCGGGAAATGAACGATGATTTAGGGGTGATATTTTTTCCGAGTTCCGGTAATTTAGAAAATTGGGCACGACAAGGTGTTTTACTATTGAATGCTTCGCTTACCGTTTGTAAAGACAAACCCAATAGCCATAAACATTTGGAATGGAATAAATTTACCGATGCCGTCATTCAAAAAATTTCGGACGAAAAAGAGCATGTGGTGTTCTTGCTTTGGGGGAATTTTGCACAAAAAAAAGGCAGTAAAATAGACCGAAACAAACATTTGGTATTAGAATCGGGACATCCGTCGCCTATGAGTGCCAATCAGGGGAAATGGTTTGGGAACAAGCATTTCAGCCAGACGAATCATTATTTGAAAGAACACCAAATACCAGAAATAGATTGGGAGATTAAACAATAATTCCCATTTTTTTAGTTTGATTAAATTGTTTGATTAAAAAAGTTTATCCCACGGATTATCACTTCTGAAAGGAACTGCAGGAAGTCCTTCTTTGTTTATAAAATTGGATTGAGCAGCTTCGTTCCAACCAAAACGCACTGAATATGGATGTTGAACTTCACTAGCTGAGACTAATACTTTATTGCCTTCTATTTCTGCTTTTGCCGGTACAAATTTTCCATCGGCTCCTGCAATACTAAACCAGCTAAGCGGTTTTTTATCCCGGCTTGCCAAACCACTTCCAACATTTGAAAAAGTCACTTCAATGGTATTGTTTACTATTTTCATTTTTTGGTAGACAGGTCCGGAACAAATAACCTTTTTTTGTCCGTACCCTTTATTTGCAGCCACAAGACTTAAACGGCGACCCACTTCCCATTTATATCCAGGATGTAAATCAGCAATGCTGTCGACTAAATCGGTAATTGTAACCATAGCCGTATTCTTCAAATGCAGAGCCAGCGTCTGTGCTTCCCAAAATTCAGGAAGATTTTCGGCTGTATGTGGACGAACATCTTTGGCGGAAGAATAATTATAGGGAGCTATTTGAACAAAATAAAAAGGCAGCTTTTTATCTTCCCAATCGTTACGCCAACTTTGTATTAGTGTTTTTAACTTATAGGCATAACGGATATTTTCGTTCAGAAAACAATTGGATTCTCCCTGATACCATAGAATTCCCTTTAATGTATATGGAATTAATGGTTGTATCATAGTGTCATAAAATTTACCGGGATCACCACCATCAGCACTAAGTTTGTCTAGAATTTTGCCGTTTTTCATTTTAGGTTCTATATCCATTTTGGAAGCCTGAATCCATGGCTCAATTCGACTGCCGGGTACTGCTGCAGAAATCATTCCGATAGGCACGTGTAACATGGTATACAAGTCTTTTGCGAAATAATAACCAACAGCCGAAAAATCGACCAATGGTCTTCCCATTGCTGAGTCCCATCCGATATGTTCCGGACTTGGATCCATGTATTTTCGACGGTCAAGAAAAATGCGGATATTGGGGTTATTTGCGGTGTTTAAATCGTCTTCAGGTGGTCTGTTTCCTTTCTCTGCTGTCTGGAATTTACTGTATTTTCGCATGGCATATTCCATGTTCGATTGCCCTGAACAGAACCAGACTTCTCCAACTAATATATTTTTAAGGATAATTGTATTGGTTCCTTTAATGGTCATTTCGCGTGGCGTAAATGATGCCTTCATCGAATGCAGTTTTACGGACCATTTTCCCGAGTTATCAGCTACCGTTTTTTTGCTTTGTCCAGCAAAAGCAACCGATATTTTTTCACTTGGATTGGCGGTTCCCCAGATAGCTACTTCTTTTCCTTGTTGTAGAACCATATTATGACCCAGAATTTTCGGAAGTGTAATCTGTCCAAACAAAAGGTTGAAGTTGAATAAAAGTAAAACAGTTAAAGTTAAGAAAATCAATTTTTTGGAAAACATATATTTATATTTTGAAAATTCAAGGCATGGTCAATTTGTAGCCGGTGGATAAAGATTAATACCTGTTTTATAGTCTGACCAACACGGCTTAGGTTTTTTATAACAACAAACTTAACGATTTGAGACTCATTAATTCATTTGGATCGATTTATTAATGTCGTTTTAACAATTGTTTTTCTTGTATACCAAAAGTAATTTGATTTTAGTGTAAATGGGAATAAGGTTAGCGTTTAATCATCTTTTTTTTTTCTTGATCAAAAAAAATAAAAAAATCAAGCCTAGCAAATAAACTTTAAATTGGATTGTTTAAATAAATGGAATTAGGATAGCGGATTTGCGTGAGGGATAAAAGCCAGCTACCGAAGTAGCGCGGATAGCCCGACAGCCACAAAAAAATGGGCTTATCACCGTACAGATGATAAGCCCATTTTTTTTATGGCTGACACGCCCAAAGGACGGAAATGCTATTTTTTGATAATTTCTTCTAAAGTGGCTTTGTCTTCCCGATTGCTTATTTTTAGGATAATTTCTTGGCCTTTCAAAGTTTTACCTTCAATTATGTACACTTTTGCTTTGCGAAATTCGGTGTTGCTTTTATCAAAATCAACATCACCAAATTCTAATGTGTTTTTGATATCAAGAGTATCAATCCAAGGTTCAGCCAAAACTTGAGATGCTTTTTCAGAATAATGGAATGGTTTGTTGCGAATGTCATTTAGGACTCTGGCATTTGGAAAATAGTTGCAACGTGTATCTTTTCCGCTAAAAACAAGTGCCACAAAAAAACAACCTATTACTAATCCTACCAGATAATAGGCAAAACGATGTATAAACTTCATGAAGAATTTTTTTGGGCAAAGGTAAAGTAAAGTTTATTTAAAACACAATTAAATTGATGTCGTTACTGGGTAAGTCGAACCAATCGCCAATAATTTTGTTGGTTAGGATTCCGTGATAAGAATACACTCCATTTTTAAGTCCCATGTCGCAACGAATGGCACTTTCGATTCCGCCATCTTCGGCAATTTGCATTAAATAAGGGGAGATAATATTACTGATACCAAGAGAAGCAGTTTTAGGATAGCGAGAGGCTATGTTGGGAACGCAATAATGTAAAACGTTACTTTTGATGAATGTAGGTCTTTCATGTGAGGTTACTTCTGAGGTTTCAAAACAGCCTCCTGTGTCTATGCTGACATCTACGATTACAGCCCCTTTTTTCATATGCTCAACCATAGTTTCTGTAACTACAATCGGGCAGCGTTCTATTCCACGCATTGCGCCAATGGCGACGTCACAACGACGCAAAGCTTTCATTACCGACTTGGGTTGAATGGTTGAAGTGAAGATGCGTTGTCTTAAGTTGTTTTGCAGTCGGCGTAATTTGGTGATTGAATTGTCAAACACTTTTACGTTAGCACCCAGTCCAATCGCTGTTTTTGCAGCAAATTCTCCCACGGTTCCCGCGCCTAAAATAACGACTTCGGTAGGAGGAACCCCAGTTATGTTACCGAATAATAATCCTTTTCCAAAATCGGTTGTAATCATTAATTCGGCTGCAATCAATATAGAAGCGGTTCCGGCAATCTCACTGGAAGAGCGTACTGCTGGATAAGTTCCGTCTTGGTCTTTTATGTATTCAAAGGCAAGAGCAGTAATTTTTTTCTTGCTTAAGGCTTCAAAATAGGCACGCTGTTTTGTTTTTATTTGTATCGATGAAATCAATATTGTTTGCGGATTCATCATTTCAATCTCGGCAACGGTAGGGGCTCCCACTTTTAAAATCATCGGACAGCCAAATACTTTTCGGGTGTCATTGGTGATTTCGGCACCGGCATCGCTGTATTCCTTATCTGAATAATTGGAGTTTTCTCCGGCTCCCGCTTCAATCATCACACGATGTCCTTGAAAAGTTAGTGCGTTTACAGCATCAGGAGTAAGGCAAATGCGGCGTTCTTGATAACTGGTTTCATTAGGGATACCAATAAAAAGTTCGCTTTTTTTTCTTTTGACCTCTAGTTTTTCTTCTTGAGGTAAAAGCTGTTGTCTTGTGAATGGTGTAAATAATATTGACATTGTTGTTTCGAAATAAGAAGTAAAAATACGCAAAAAGATTAAAAAAAAACGATTTGTAACCCTAGAAATGTTCTATTCTAAATGATTTAAAATGAACAATTTCTATTTTGAAATTTGAAATCGAATTTTTATCTGGTTTTTGCATTAGAGGTAAATTAATTTTTTAAAGAATATGTTCGGATTAATTTCTTAAATCTAATGCTCTTTTTCCATCCGGAAGTAATTCAATTGAGATAACGGAATGTGCTTCCGGAATCAAATTCGGGATTTTTTCAGACCATTCAATAAAACACCAATTTCCAGAATACAAGTAGTCGTCTATTCCCATGTCTAACGCTTCCGTTTCGTTTTTTATTCTGTAAAAATCAAAATGGTAAACAGTTTGATTGTTAGTTGTTTGGTATTCGTTTACTAAAGAAAAAGTTGGGCTGCTTGTGGCGTCTGAAACCCCCAAAGTTTTACACAATTGTTTAATCAAAGTGGTTTTTCCAGCTCCCATTTCCCCGTTAAAAAGTATCACTTTATGTGGCTTTTCGGCTAATATTTTTTGGGAAACCGTTTCGATTTCATCTAATGAAAAATGGATGTTCATTCTTTACTATTTGGTTTAAAGTTTAAGATTTGAAGCTGTCAATCACAGAATCACTATTTATTATTTTGGATTAAAAATCAAAAAAGGAATTATCATTTCTTCAAGTGAAATTCCGCCATGTTGATAGGTATTTCTATAATAACTCACATAATGGTTGTAATTATTGACATACGCCAAAAACAAATCATTTTTTGCAAAAATATAAGAACTACTCATATTTATGGTTGGTAATCCAATTTTTTTTGGATCTTTTACCGCATACACGTCTTTTTGATTATAAGTGAGACTACGTCCTGTTTTATAGCGTAAATTCAAACTGGTTTCTTTGTCTCCCACCACTTTCGAAGGGTTTTTGACATTTATGGTTCCGTGATCGGTTGTCAAAATTAATTTGAAACCTAATGATTGGGCCTGTTGTATGATTTCCAATAAAGGAGAGTTCTTAAACCAACTCAATGTCAAGGAACGATAAGCTTTATCATCGGGAGCAAGTTCTTTCACGACGTCCATTTCTGTTTTGGCATGCGAGAGCATATCGACAAAATTATATACAATGGTAATCAAGTCGTTGTTTTTGAAAGCTTTGAAGTTTTCTACCAGTTTTTTACCGGCAGCCATATTGGTGATTTTAAAGTAATCCTCTTTGATGTGTAAACCCAAACGTTTGAGTTGGGCCGATAAAAATTCGGCTTCAAATAAGTTTTTACCGCCTTCTTCTGGATCATTTTTCCAATATTGCGGAAATTGTTTTTCCATTTCCAGTGGAGTTAAGCCAGAGAAAATGGCGTTTCGGGCATATTGTGTGGCTGTAGGTAAAATGGAGTAATAGGGAACTTCTTTTTCTAGTTTGTAATAATTGCCTACAACATTTTCAAAAGCTTTCCATTGGTCGTAACGCAAATTATCAATAACCACAAACAGTATCGGTTTGTCTTTTTTTACAATTTCAGGAACTACCAATTCTTTGAATAAAGTATGCGATTGAATCGGTTTATTTGCTTTTGGTGCAAACCAATCTTCATAGTGACGCTCAATGAATTTTCCGAATTGTGAATTGGCCTCCGTTTTTTGGGATTCCAAAATTTCAATCATACTTTGATCGTTAATATTTTCCAGTTCCAGTTCCCAAAAAATCAGTTTCTTGTACAATTCAATCCAATCTTCATAGCTGTTGACCATCGCCATTTCCATCGTGATTTTCCGAAATTCCTTTTGGTAATCCAAGGTTGTTTTTTCCGAAACCAATCTCGAATGATCCAGGTTTTTCTTTAAACTCAACAAAATCTGGTTTGGATTCACCGGTTTAATCAAGTAATCGGCAATTTTAGAACCTATGGCTTCCTCCATGATGTATTCTTCCTCACTTTTGGTAATCATAATCATCGGAATCGTAGATTTCTTTTCCTTCATTTCCGATAAGGTTTCCAAACCGCTCATTCCAGGCATGTTTTCATCCAGAAAAACAATATCAAAATTTTCATTTTCAAAAATATCTATTGCATCCCGCCCATTATTGCAGGTTGTTACGCTGTAATTTTTTTTCTCCAGAAATAATATGTGTGGTTTTAGATAATCAATCTCGTCATCAACCCAAAGTATTTTTATTTTATCCATAGTATTGTATCTATTCAAATGTGTGTATTCAGAAAGCCAATTTACATTTTTTTGCAGCTGTTCGATGCTAATATTATGATAAAATTACTGATAATTTTAGTACTCAAAAACAAAAGGATTTTTATGACAGAAGCCTTTTTCGGGCGTATCCCTCCGTAAACTCCGGGTCGGGCTTTACGGCTTTATCTCTACATCCCGACCCGAGGTTTCGGGAACGGGACTACGAGGATGTCGCCTGCAATCCCTTACGCAAAACCAGAATATAACTAGCAACTTATGGGGCTACATGAAAAGTAAACTATCAATCTACTATTTTTAAATACTATGAAATTAATATATGTGTTGTGTAATCAATTTATTTATCGGTTTGTATTGTTCAAACCCAGCAATCCTTGTTGTTTTTAGAATATTCTGAATTGGATTTTATAAAATAATAGTCCTATATTTACTTTAAGAATACCTGAAAATATTGGGTTTTAAATAATTTTACATTTCTATTAAATCTAGTACTATAGCCTCCAAATTAAAATGAAATACCTCTTACTATTTGTTTCTTATTTCTCTTTTGCACAACAAACTCAATTTGTTGATTTTAAATCCGTACTAGGAAAAATTAAGATCAATCCGATTGAAAAATCGGTTTCTGGAGTGATTAATTATGAATTTGAAGTACTGAGACCTATTGACACCATCAAAATTGATGCTCAAAACATGACGTTTTCCGAGGTGTCTCTTAATGGAAATACGATACACTACATTAATTCAGCAAAAGAACTGCAACTTATTTTTCCGTTTAAAAAAGGAACAAATCAATTGACTTTTACCTATTTAGCCAAGCCAAAGCAAGCCCTGTATTTTATTGGTTCGAATGCAACAAACAATTTACAGATTTGGACACAAGGGCAGGGAAGATATACCAGCAATTGGTTTCCGAGTTTTGATGATGTGAACGAAAAAGTAGTTTTCAATTTAGATGTTGCATTTGAGAAAGATTACCAAGTGATTTCAAACGGAAAGTTACAATCAAAATTAGAACAGAATGAACTTTACCATTGGCAATACCGGATGCAAAAACCAATGAGTTCTTACTTGTTGATGTTAGCCATTGGGAAATTTGAAAAGCATCAAGAAAAGTCAAAATCAGGAATTCCTTTGGAAATGTATTTGGAACCAAAAGATTCAGCACTATTCGAAACTACGTATCGCGATTCCAAAAAAATATTCGATTTTCTCGAAAAAGAAATTGGAGTGAAGTATCCTTGGGAAATTTACAGGCAAGCTCCGGTTCGGGATTTTATATATGCCGGAATGGAAAACACTTCGGCAACGCTATTTTCGAGTCGGTACGTGGTCGATTCAATAGGATTTGCAGACAGAAGTTATATCGATGTCAATGCACACGAACTTGCGCATCAGTGGTTTGGTGATTTGGTTACCGCCGAAAGCAGCAAACACCATTGGTTGCAGGAAGGATTTGCGACGTATTATACGTTATTGGCCGAGCGCAAATTGTACGGTGATGATTATTTTTATTCCCAATTATACGAATCGGCGCAACAACTAAAATATGCTTCGAGAACGGATTCGATTCCGGTTTTGAATGCCAAAGCCAGTTCGTTGACTTTTTACCAAAAAGGAGCTTGGGCTTTATTTGTTTTACACCAAACAATAGGTGATAAAGCATTTAAAAAAGCGGTGAAACGGTATTTGAAAAAAAACGCATTTCAATCGGTAAATACTCAAGATTTCTTTGATGAAATCAAAAAAGTATCAGCTATTGATATAGAGAATTTTAGTAAAGTATGGCTGGAGTCATCGGTATTTAACACCCCAATTTCCAATGATTTACTTTTAAAAAATAAAATGATACAATTGCTTTTTGAAGTCGAGCAACTCAAGAAAAAACCATTGGCAGAAAAAGAAGTATTCTTTACCAAAATAATGCTGTCTGATGCCTATTTTACAGTAAAAGTGGCCATCGTCAATCAGTTAAAAAAGGAAAGTTTCAAAGACAAAAAAGCATTGTTACAATTGGCTTTGGCTACCAAAAATATTCAGGTGCGACAAGCAGTTGCTGCATCGTTACCTGAAATTTCAGCTGATTTTAGAACCGCATATGAAAGTTTGTTAAACGATAAATCCTATGATACCAGAGAAATCACTTTGTATTATTTGTGGAAAAATTTTCCCGAAAAGCGAGTGGATTATTTGCAACAAACCAAAGACTGGATAGGATTCAATGATTATAATTTGCGAACACTTTGGTTGTCATTGGCGATTGAAACACCCGATTTTGAAGAGGATAAAACGATTTTAATGAATGAATTAATTCAATATTCATCGTTAAATTATGAAGCTACGACCAGACAAAATGCATTGGAAAAACTCATCGCTTTTGGCTTGATTAATGAAACCGTTCTCCGAAATTTAGTCAATGCGACAACGCATCACATGTGGCAATTTTCAAAATATGGAAGGGACACCATTCGATTATTATTGAAAAAGGAATTGATGAGAGTTTCTTTTGAGCAACTTTTACCCAGTTTAACCGAAAAAGAGCAGATACAATTGGATAAATTATTACATTAGTGTAAATATTGTTGAAATAGGTTGAATCAAAGCACATTACAATTCTAAATATAAAAAGCTAAAGAATGAGAGCATTGGTAATTTCGGGCGGAGGGAGTAAAGGAGCGTTTGCAGGTGGTGTTGCCCAATATCTTTTGGAAATAGAAAAAAATAAATACGATATTTTAATCGGGACGTCCACGGGAAGTCTTTTGGTTTCTCATTTGGCTTTGAATAAAATAGATGAAATTAGGACCGCTTTCACCTCCGTCAATCAAAACAGTATCTTCAGTAATTCCCCTTTTACCGTTAAATATAAAAATGGAGAGTTTTCTATCCGGATTAATCATTTTCATGTACTGCTGAGTTTTTTGAGAAAATCGAAAACATTTGGAGAAAGTCTTAACCTGAAAAAATTGATTAAAAACACCATCACGGAAGTAGATTTTAATGAACTGAAAAAAAGAAACATTGATGTTGTAATAACCGTAACCAATTTGACCCAAAATAGAGCCGAATACAAATCGATAAATGATTTTGATTATGATGAATTTTGCGAATGGATATGGATTTCCTGTAACTATGTTCCTTTTATGAGCATGGTCACCAAAAATAATGCTGATTATGGTGATGGCGGATTTTCGGCGTTAGTGCCAATAGAGGAAGCGGTAAAGCGAGGAGCAAAAGAAATAGATGTTATTGTTTTGGATATCGAAAATAAAGTGACCCCAAAAGTATTGGGAAAAAATCCTTTTTCCTTATTGCTTAATCTTTTTAGTTCTTTACTGGATCAGGTAAGAAAAGACGACATTGAAATCGGGAAATTGGCAGCAATAAACGAAAACGTAAAACTCAATTTTTATTATACCCCTAATGCGTTAACCAGCAATTCCTTGATTTTTAATAAAACGCAAATGGAAAGCTGGTGGCATGAAGGATTTGATTATGCTAAATCTAAATTAAAAAAAGAATCAAAGGAATAATTTAAAATAATTCTCCCACTTCATTTTTGATAAAAGCCAAAGCGGCACTACTAGGTGATGGTTTGTCGATTAATTCACTGATCACAAATTCACGTAAACTATCGGCATTGGTTGTTTTTTCAGTATTGGCAGCTGTTCTGATTAGTTGAATTGTTGCGTTTTTGGCCGTTAAAATAACAGACCAACATTCATTGGAAATATAAATTTGTTGGGCAATATTGTGTTCAAATTCCTGCTCAATTTGGGCGATGACATAGTTTTGGTAATCTTTTTTATTTTCGGAAATCGGATTGATTCGAACCATCATTTGCGACGGATTGATGCGTTCCATAAACAAGGTCATACGCTCATAGGCTTGCAAACGAAGCGGTAAAGTAGCTGATTGTTTGTCTTTTTGCAGTAGCCAACGTCTCGTATTTTGTTGGTCTTTAAAGTGAGAATCGAATAAAAAATAAGCAACAGCTCCAGTAATTAAGGATGGAAGGGTATAAGCTACTATTTCTGTAATTGTCGTTGTGTCCATTTTTTTGATTTTTGAAAAACAAAAATAGAATTTTTACGGATAATTCCCCTTTTATTGCCTGCGAATAAATAAAAGCTTTTTCATTTTAAGTTAAAGGTTTCTTTCTAAATCTTAAATTCTTATTTTTGCGTAAATAGACTTTTTTTCATGGAACATTATATTAATCAACTTAACGAAGCCCAACGCGAACCTGTTTTACAAAAAGACGGGCCCATGATTATCATTGCGGGAGCCGGCTCCGGAAAAACGAGGGTTTTAACCATTAGGATTGCCTATTTGATGCATCTGGGAGTTGATGCTTTTAATATATTATCGCTCACCTTTACCAATAAGGCGGCCCGCGAAATGAAAAATCGTATTTCGGATATCGTGGGAGCCACCGAGGCCAAAAATCTTTGGATGGGAACTTTTCACTCCGTTTTTGCTCGAATTTTACGTTCGGAAGCGGAACTTTTAGGGTATCCTTCCAATTTTACGATTTATGATTCACAGGATTCGGTACGAGCAATTTCCGGAATTATTAAAGAAATGCAATTGGACCGAGATGTGTATAAACCCAAACAGGTTTTAGGCAGGATATCGAGTTACAAAAACAGTTTGATTACCGTAAAAGCCTATTTTAATAATCCCGAATTACAAGAAGCCGATGCGATGGCCAAGAAACCGCGTCTGGGTGAAATTTATCAGAATTATGTAGATCGTTGCTTCAAATCGGGAGCGATGGATTTTGATGATTTGCTTTTGAAAACCAATGAGTTATTGACGCGTTTTCCGGAAGTTCTAGCCAAATACCAAAACCGTTTTCGCTACATTCTGGTAGATGAGTACCAAGATACCAATCATTCCCAATATTTGATTGTACGCGCTTTATCGGATAAGTTCCAGAATATCTGTGTGGTTGGGGACGATGCCCAAAGTATTTATGCCTTTCGAGGTGCCAATATTAACAACATTCTGAATTTCCAAAAAGATTATGAAGGCGTAAAAATGTTTCGTCTGGAACAAAATTACCGTTCGACCCGAAATATTGTGGAAGCGGCGAATACCATTATTGATAAAAATAAAACCAAACTCGATAAAATTGTTTGGACAGCCAATGATTTTGGCCCCAAAATAAAAGTACATCGCAGTCTGACTGATGCCGAAGAAGGACGTTTTGTGGCCAGTACGATATTCGAACAAAAGATGCAAAATCAATTGCACAACGGTGCTTTTGCCATTTTGTACCGTACCAACGCCCAATCTCGTGCGATGGAAGACGCCTTGAGAAAACGCGATATTCCGTATCGTATTTATGGTGGTTTGTCTTTCTATCAAAGAAAAGAAATTAAGGATGTCTTGTGTTACCTGCGATTGGTAATCAATCCCAAAGACGAGGAAGCCTTGATGCGGGTTATCAATTATCCGGCAAGAGGAATAGGGGATACCACGGTCGAGAAATTGACTGTTGCCGCCAATCATTACAAGCGTTCCATATTTGAAGTCATGCAAAATATTGATAAGATTGACTTGAAACTGAATTCGGGAACCAAGCAAAAACTGAAAGATTTTGTTACCATGATTCAAAGTTTTCAGGTTATCAACGAAAATCAAGACGCTTTTTATATCACCGATCACGTTTCTAAAAAAACAGGATTGGTCCAAGAATTGAAAAAAGATGCCACACCAGAAGGAATGGCCAAAGTTCAAAACATAGAAGAGTTATTAAACGGAATCAAGGATTTTACCGAAGGACAAAAAGAAATTGACGGTGCAAGAGGCGCATTATCCGAATTTATGGAAGATGTGGCCTTGGCAACCGATTTAGACAAAGACACCAGTGACGAAGATCGTGTGGCTTTGATGACAATTCACTTGGCCAAAGGACTGGAATTTCCCCATGTTTTTGTGGTGGGAATGGAAGAAGATTTGTTTCCGAGCGCCATGAGTATGAGTACCCGTAGCGAACTCGAAGAAGAACGTCGCTTGTTTTATGTGGCTTTGACGCGTGCAGAACACCAGGCGTATCTAACCTATTCGCAATCGCGTTACCGTTGGGGAAAATTGACCGATAGTGAGCCGTCTCGTTTTATTGAAGAAATTGACGGGCAGTTTTTAGAATATCTAACACCGGCCGAGAGCAATTACCGTTACAAATCAATGATCGATAAAGATATTTTTGGTGATGTCGATAAATCTAAATTGCGTTTGGCAAAACCAACCAACGCCACGCCACCCAAATATATTACCGATAACGAACCCAAATCGGATATCAATGTCAGGAAATTGAAACCCGTTGCGAACAATGCACCTTCCGGAACAGCCAATCTGTTTGATAATAAATTAGTGGCTGGAAATATCGTGATGCACGAACGCTTCGGAAAAGGGCAAGTACTGAATCTGGAAGGAGTGGGTGCCGATAAAAAAGCAGAGATAAAATTTGAAGTCGGCGGCATCAAAAAATTGTTGTTGCGCTTCGCGAAGTTGGATATTATCGGGTAAATTAATTTCTCTGATAGTTTCTTCATCACGTCAGTTCGAGTGTTTTTTGTGGAGAGTAACGGAACAAAAAATGTATCGAGAACCATTGTTAACGAAAAATAATATTGAGAAGAAATATATGAAACAATCCTACGTATACATATTAAAATGTTCGGATAATTCATATTATACAGGAGTAACGAGTAATTTAACACAAAGACTTTTTCAACATGAGACGGGGTTTTATCCTGATTGTTATACCGTTAGTAGGAGACCTGTTGAACTAGTTTATTTTTGTGAATTTACAGATATCAATTTAGCAATTGATGTGGAGAAAAAAATTAAAAAATGGTCTAGGGTAAAAAAAGAAGCCTTGATTAATGAAGAATACGACAAACTTCCTAATTTAGCAAAGAAAAAGTTTATTTGATTATTGTGATTTCGAGAGCTTTTAGTTTTTATAATACTTCTCGATACAATTTTCAATAATAAAGCTGTCGCATTACTATTAAAAATCACTCGAAGAGACGTAGGTAGATTTTGAATAACAATTCGTCAGTTCGAGTGATTTTTAAAGTTGCTCTAATGTTGATGAATGAAAAAAAAAGTAATACTTTAAAAATTGTATCGAGAACGATTACTTTTAGGAACGCTTCTCGATACAATTTTTAATACTAAAGCTGTCGCATTATTATTAAAAATCACTCGAAGAGACGTGGTTAGATTTTGAATAACAGCTCGTCAGTTCGAGTGATTTTTAAAGCTACTCTAGCGTTGATGAATAAAAAAAACGGAATGCTTTAAAAATTGTATCGAGAACGATTGCATTTTGGGACGTTTCTCGATACAATTTTTAATAATAAAGCTATCGCATTACTATTAAAAATCACTCGAAGTGACGGCAGATAATAATATAGAAAAAAATTATGGCACAGTTTATAAAAATATATCCGGACAAACCCAGTGAAGCAGCAATTGCCAAAGTGGTAAAAATATTGAAAGAGGGCGGCTTGGTAATTTATCCCACCGATACCGTTTATGGTTTGGGATGCGATATCACCAATTCCAAAGCCTTGGAACGCATTGCGAGAATCAAGGGAGTGAAATTGGAAAAGGCCAATTTTTCGTTTATATGTCATGATTTAAGTAATCTATCCGATTATGTCAAACAAATTGATACTGCTACTTTCAAGATATTGAAAAGAGCGCTTCCCGGTCCTTATACCTTCATTTTGCCTGGAAATAACAATTTGCCCAAAGAATTCAAAAAGAAAACCACGGTCGGAATTCGTGTTCCAGACAACTCCATCGCCTTAGAAATTGTGCGCCAATTGGGGAATCCCATTGTTTCCACGTCTATACGGGATGACGATGACGTGATTGAATACACCACCGATCCCGAATTGATTTTTGAGAAATGGCAAAACCTAGTCGATGCAGTTATCGATGGCGGTTACGGTGATAATGTTGGGTCTACCATTATCGATTTATCAGGTCACGAACCTGTTGTTATTAGAGAAGGAAAAGGGGATATTGATATAATTTAGTTTTCCGGCGTTCCATAGGCAGCGCATAACTTCCTTCATTTTAAAAATATTTATGGTTATAAAAACAGGCTACTTGTTTTTATAACCATTTTTTTTAGCAGCTATTCCCGCCATTCGCTACAAGCTTTTCGGTTTCAAACCCTTTTTCTAGGCGCGTTCAGGAGCTTCTTGCAGTCGCTCTGCCCACACCAGAAAAAAGTGGTTTTCCTCCCGTAAAGGCTTTTCACTGCTGTCAGGGCTAAAAACCACCCGAGACCATTTATTTGTAATAATTTATTTATATATTTGAGAAAGATAAATAGATTCAGTTTGTAAACTTATGAACGAGTTATATGACATACTGAATACTGTACTAACATAATGATATGAAAGAAAGAAAAATTACTAGAGAAGAAAAATTATATTTTTCTACCAGACAAGAAAGTCATTTTTATGACAAAAAAGCTAAGGAAATTGGCGGGAAAAAAATTCAGAAAATTGCTGTTGCTTTCGCAAATGCGGATGGTGGAGATTTTATAGTTGGAATTAAAGATGACAAAGAAGAGCCGGACTTTAATAAGAGATGGGCAGGCGCACCCGATAGAGAGCATTTTAATGAAGTGTTTCAAAATCTGATGGAATTAACACCAAGTATTCCATATTCTCCAGAGTTTTTAATTGATGAGTCAACAAATACAATAGCACTAAGAATAACTATTGAAAAAAGTGACAAAGTACATTATACTGCAGATAAAACGGTATATCAAAGAGTTTCAGCACAATCATTACCAATAAAAGAACCTCAGAAAATACAAGAATTAGCTTTTGCAAAAGGGGAGTCATCATATGAGGATGTAGTTCTTGATGATGCAAGAGCAGAGGATATATTTGAGACATTTGAAATGCAACGTTTTCTAATAGATTACTCCCCAAAATCTGACTCCATTGATTTTACGGTAAATCAAAATTTAGTTGATAGAACAAATTATTCACCTAAAATAGCTGGACTTTTATTATTTAATGATAATCCAGTAACCCTTCTACCAAGAAAGTGTGGTATTAAAATAACAAGATATGATACTTCAGAGGATGTGGCTGAACGTGATAATCTAAAAGAGCAGTTCTCTATTGAGGGATGCTTGTATGTGCAAATTAACGAAGCTGCTTCTAAGATCACAGAAATTATGTCAAATGTGAAAATTTGGACACCTACTGGCTTGGACAATGTTGAATATCCTCCCGAGACTGTTTGGGAAATTTTGGTTAATGCAATTATTCATAGGGATTACTCAATATCTGATGATGTTCATGTTTTGATTTTCAATAATAGGATTGAAATAATTAGTCCTGGTAAATTACCAGGATATGTGACTACTGAAAATATTCTAGATGCTCGTTTTTCAAGAAATACAAAGGTGGTGAGAACATTGAATAGGTATAAGAATCCTCCCAATAAAGACATGGGTGAAGGGTTAAATACAGCATTTCAAAAAATGCAAGAATGGAGGTTGAAAGCACCGATGATTAAAGTTGAAGGTAATTACGTCAAAGTGATAATTGCACATTCTTCATTAGCTAGTCCTGAAGAATCAATTTTAGAATACTTATCAAATCATGCAACAATAAAAAATAGACAAGCACGAGATATAACAGGTATAAAATCAGAAAATGTAATGAAAAATGTATTTATAAAGATGAGGAAAAACAACCTGATTGATCCTGTAATGAGTACAACAGGAACTAGAATAGTGGCATGGAAGAAAAAATAAATATGGTTTATAATAATTATATAGTTGATTTCACCACTAAAGCACTATAGTAAAAATAGTTTTTAGATAAGTTTAACTTTTTGATTTCTGTTGTTTTAGTTCTTTATCTATTTTAAAATTTTATATTTAGCCATTAATTTTTAATAGAGGAAGGGATGTTTTGGTATCATCAGGATATAGAGCGGTTGGAAAAAGAAATAGCGGAATTAGAATACCATCCAAAATTGGTTTTTTACGGGAGTTCCACATTTACATTGTGGGATGAATTGACAACTGTTTTTAAGGAATATAATCCTGTAAATTTAGGGTTTGGAGGTTCAACGTTGGCGGCTTGCACTTGGTTTTTTGACCGGGTTTTTAAAGACATAAAAGACATCGATGCTATCGTGATTTATGCAGGGGAAAATGACTTAGGTAACGGAAGACATCCGGAGGAAGTTGTATTGTATTTAGAAAATTTATTGGCAAAAATCAGGGCCAAATATGGAAATATACCGTGTAGTTGTATTTCTATAAAACCAACCATCAATCGTTGGCATTTGTCAGAAAGTATACATTATACCAATAGTAATATTAAAATGTTAATGTTCAAAGATTTGAATTTTCATTATGTGAATATTTATGATTTAATGTTGGATGAAAGTGGAAATCCAAAAGGAGAATATTTTATTGAAGACGGATTACATTTAAACGAAGCAGGTTATGAATTATGGTTGACTGTTTTAAATCAGCACCCAGAGATTTTTCCTCCAAAGAAATAGGAGAAAAGACATCGAAAAGATATTTGTCAACCTTGAAAAATAGTTTTCATGAAAAGAGAATATCACAAATGGTACAGTCCAAATCTTGAAAAAGAGATGGAACTTCTTGTATTTGGTCATGCCGGTGCAAAAGTCCTGTTTTTTCCTCCACGAATGGGGCGTTTTTTCGATTATGAAAACTGGAAAATTATAGCCGCTTTAGAACCTAAAATCACAAATGGCGACTTACAGCTGTTTTGTGTAGATAGTGTCGATTTAGAATCCTTTTACAATAGTTTTAAACACCCGGGATATCGCATTTATAGACATATTCAATACGAGAAATATGTTTTGGAAGAAGTGCTGCCATTGGCGAATTTAATCAATCCCAATCCCAATATTATTTCAGCAGGTTGCAGTTTAGGCGCCTATCATGCCGTAAATGTTGCCATGCGTCATCCGCATTTGTTTTGCAAAGTCGTGGGCATGAGCGGACGCTATGATCTTACAAAATCGAGAGGCTACTTTCAAGATTTGTTAAGTGGTTATCATAATGATTTTGTTTATTTTAATATGCCCAATCAATTTTTGAAAAACATCGAAGATCCTAATTTAATTCATCAGCTGGATCAAATGGATATCATACTGGCCATTGGAAAAGAAGATCCCTTTTTAGACAGTAATCATACCTTATCTGGTATTTTAAACGAAAAAGGAATCTCCCATCAATTGATTGAATGGGATGGAGAAGCACACCAAGCGAAGTGTTGGCGGAAAATGGTCAGCATTTATTTGTAATAGTGCATGTTTGTCCTCTAAATCTAAAGTTTGATTATTGGGATAAGTCCACTGCAGACGATAGTTTCTGAAAGCTTCCGCACTACTTTTAGGATAAAAAAAAACGTCCCGAATTATCGGGACGTTTTTTATAGATTGTAAACAGTTCAAGAAAACCGAATCACGGATTTATTGTTGTTGTTTTTTCATTTCTTTTTCAATCATATCATAGAATTGATCGATTTTAGGCAACACGATGATACGAGTTCTTCTGTTACGCGCTCTGTTTTCAGCACTGTTGTTCTCTACTAAAGGAACATAAGAACTTCTACCTGCAGCAACCAATTGAGCTGGATTAACTTTCAAGTCGTTTGTTAACACACGGATGATTGAAGTAGAACGTTTCACACTTAAATCCCAGTTGTCTAATAAAATTCCGTTTCCAATGTAAGGCACATTATCAGTATGACCTTCAACCATACACTCGAAATCTGGTTTGTCATTTACTACTTTAGCTACTTTAGCTAATACACTTTTAGCTCTATCAGTTACGTTATAGCTTCCTGTTTTAAACAACATTTTGTCAGAGATAGAGATGTAAACTACTCCTTTTTCAACATTGATTTCAATATCTTCATCGTTTAATCCAACTACGCTTTTTAAGCTTGTAACAACTGCAAGAGTTACACTATCTTTTCTTGTTAACGCGTCTTGTAATCTAGTGATTTTAAGATCTTTTTCTTTTAAACTTTCTAATGATTTTTCTAAATTTTCAGCACCTTTAGCTGTCAACATAGTTAAATCTTTTGATTGATTGATTAATCCTTGATTGTGTTCTTTCAGCCCTTCAACTCTGGCAGCAAGACCAGCTTTTTCTTCAAGACATGAGTTTAATTTAATTGTAGCAGTATTTAACAAATCTTGTGTTTCTTTGTTTTTAGCTTCTAATGCAGCATACTTCTTTTTTGATACACATGATGTCAAAAGACCAAGTACCGATAGGGCGATAACAACTTTCTTCATAAATTTAATTTTAAATAGTTTTAGAGTTTTACAAAATTAGTTTTTAATGTTTAGAATTTAAAACTAAAATATTGTTAATTTTATTTAACAAAGACCTTGCCACTCTTTAAGTAATAATTAAAAACGATACTTTTGGTTTTGTAGTATGTTTTCGATTGAAAATCTCCTCTTTTTCTGTAATTTATTGAAAATAAGTGATAAAAATAAAAATGTGCCTTAATAATTGCATAACAATGACTCCATTTTCCTTGTAAAATAAAAT
>JALRGT010000219.1 GCA_023259675.1 Flavobacterium sp. | reverse complement strand
TACCGAATTAAAAGCTTTACAGGCAGAAGGAACATTAAAAGCACCAAAAGTAGTTATCGATACTAAAGATTACGGAATCGGAGCGCAAATTCTGCATGATTTAGATATTTCTAAGATTCGTTTGGTTTCCAATTCAGCACAAACAAAACGTGTGGGAATGATTGGTTATGGCCTTGAAATAACGGAATACGTAAATTACTAAAGGTTTTTCGCTGTTCCAAAAAAACATAACACACACAAAATAAGACACATAAGTAACTATCGTTTTTTTTCTAAAAAAATGTTTTTTTTATCAGGAAAAACATTCTATATTTGCACTCGCAATCGCAAAACGATAGCAACTTATTGGAGAAATGGCAGAGTGGTCGATTGCGGCAGTCTTGAAAACTGTTGACTGTAACAGGTCCGGGGGTTCGAATCCCTCTTTCTCCGCAACATTACTTTCTAAAAGGTAACAAAACCTCGTAAATCCTATGATTTACGAGGTTTTTTGTTTTAGCAAACTTCCAAAATATTCATACTTTATTAAATTTCAA
>JALRGT010000218.1 GCA_023259675.1 Flavobacterium sp. | reverse complement strand
TCGTAAAGATCCAGTAGAATATGCAGATGAAACTGGTCCAGTAGAATGGGAAGTAGCAAAAGCTGCAGTTGAGAAAGTTCTTTCTGAACATGTAGCGTAAAGCTAAGATCCAATTAGACTGTGCATGCAATTAGCTCCTCAGTCTCTAGCACTTGCAGATGTAAAGTGGTTGGATCAAATGCCTCCGTAGCTCAGTTGGCTAGAGCAGCTGATTTGTAATCAGCAGGTCATCGGTTCGAATCCGGTTGGAGGCTCAATTTGGGGTGGTCCCAAAGAGTAGATGTCTAACAAAAAAAAATTAATTATGAAAAATGTGTTTTTAACACTAGCTTTCGCTGCAACACTTGGATTAGTATCTTGCGGTGGTGGACAGTCTCAAGAAGCTCCTGCTGTTGAAGAATCAGTAGAGGCAGTTGAGGTTGATTCTGCTACAGTAAGTGACACTACTGAGGTAGAAGCTGTTGAAGTAGTAGAGGAAGTACCTGCTGCAGAGTAATCACAGCCCTGAAGTCCTAAAAAGACTTCTTGACGGTCTGTT
>JALRGT010000217.1 GCA_023259675.1 Flavobacterium sp. | reverse complement strand
CTCGGTTATCAAACCAAAGAGGTAAAAATTGGAAATTCCAAAGTACTAAATATCAGTTTAAAAAGTGAAAACTCATCATTACAGGAAATTGTAGTTGTTGGATATGGAAAAGCACCAAAAAACAAACAATATTCAGCCGAAGCCGTTGCTTATGACAAAAAAACTTCCCATGACGCTACTTTGAGCAAAAGTACAAGAATGAATATGATGGTCGTTCCTGTAAAAGCAAAAGCAGAATATGTGTCTGAACCAAAAAAAATCTACAACAACAGAGATAGTGTTATTCTCAATCCTACTATTCCGAATCAAGAAGACTATGAAGAATTTGTAGAAAACCAATTTGAAACGCCTAAAAATGCGCCACTTTCTACCTTTTCTATCGATGTGGATAATGCTTCTTATACTAATATTCGTCGATTTATCAATAACGGACAAAAAGTTCCTAAAGATGCCGTTAGAATTGAAGAAATGATGAATTTTTTCAAATACAGCTATCCACAACCAAAAGACAATCATCCCTTTCTATCAATACCGAATACAG
>JALRGT010000216.1 GCA_023259675.1 Flavobacterium sp. | reverse complement strand
AAATATCGAATACTATCAGAAATTGATAAAAAAAATGAAGTAATAAAGAAATTTGTACATCATTTAGAGCTGTAATTTGGTAACCCAAAAAGCAATATATAATGACGTTTCTTATGTCAGGCTGAGCTTGTCGAATGTCAGGCTGAGCTTGTCGAAGCCCGGAAAAATAAAAAACGTTAGTTCAGAACGATTCGATAAATAATACTTCTCGATACATTCGCCGCGGCGAACACTCGAAGTGACGAATCTGCTTTTTATAACTTCTACAGGACGTCAGTTCGAGAAAAATTTGAGAAAATGCAAACAGCTTTTTTTGAAATTTGTATCAAGAAGCAGTGTGGATTATAATTTTTCATTGCTAGTGTTTTACGTTAAGAAGTGTAGTGAAAATAACTCAAGACAAAGCCAAACTGACGAAGCTAATCGAGAACAATAATCGCTCTGTTTTTTCCCTCCCTTTAGGGCAATGTCATTAAGTTAAGGAAGTAAATTAAAAAATAAAGGGTTACGAGTTGTATTTTTGGAGTACCACCACCAAAAC
>JALRGT010000215.1 GCA_023259675.1 Flavobacterium sp. | reverse complement strand
CTAAAATAGGCAGGGTATTGCTACTGTTGATAACGCTTCCTAAAACTTGTAATTGTTTTAATAAGTACGAACTCGATACTATAAATTTCATATGAAGATTATTTGTTTTTTTATTGAAATAGCTTTCGTCAATGTTCTGTTTTTTTACTTTCAGAAATTAGACGATTGAATGTTTTTTTAAATTATTTGGCTTTCTTTTTACAGAAATTGACAATTCTACATTTTTACAAATATATCGTAAACAAATCTAGTTTAGAAAATTTTTTATTAACATCTATTTACTGTATTTGCGTTTTCTAAGGAAGCCAAATAACGCTCCAAAAATGCCTAAAATTAGGATTGGAAGCCCGATAGTTAAGACTTGAGTCTGGGTGTAATTTTCATATACTTTTTCTTTATCCAATAAAGGGAGGTCTAAATCCTTAGAGCGAATGTTAATAAGTCCTGTATCATCCAGAAGGTAATTGACA
>JALRGT010000214.1 GCA_023259675.1 Flavobacterium sp. | reverse complement strand
GAGTTAAAATCAATTTTAACTCCTTTTTTGGTGAAATATGTTTTGAGTAGTAATTACTTTCCGATACAGAAATTAGCAATCCTGTGTTTACTTATGGTTTCAGATTACGAGGTACAAATAAGGTACAAATCTGAACAAAATAAAACAAAGCATATATAACAAACAAATTATCTATATTATTTTTAGCTGCTGCTTTTTTAGCCTCAAAAAGTATTTGAAAGAACACTAATCCAGTGGTTGCTGCAAATTTATAAAAATTTATTTTGTAATTTTTTAAAAGCTCTTTTACTTTAGGGATACACTAACCTCTAAGATTTTACTTTCGATATCTTTGACTGCAAAATTATTTGATAATTATTTAATATTGATTGAAGTCGCCGGAATTACAATCGAATGCTTAATTCCTGTTTTGATGTTTTTAAATAGTTTTGGAAGAAATGTTAATTATTTGATTATTAATATTTTGTATCTTATATAGCTCTTCGTCGCTTCGTGAATAAAAAATATTCAATCAAGTAATTTTAATTTTTTTTCAAATTTTATATTT
>JALRGT010000213.1 GCA_023259675.1 Flavobacterium sp. | reverse complement strand
CCATTAACTAAAATAGAACATTGGTTTAGAGCTGATGAAGCTGGTTTTGCATATCCAAGCATAGAAGATTGGAAAAAAATTAGAGATTTTATTGATGATTGGTCAAATGATTTTGTGAGCATTGATAGGTCTCTTACACATTATGAGCTTAAAACTGATGCGGTGATTCAAAAAAATAAAAAAAACAAAGATTAAATGTTTGGTGAATTTCTCAGTATTATTTTTAAATCTATAAAATTAGATAAATCTTTATACAAAGATAATAAAAAAATTTTTATAGTTTCTAAAAATGGTTTTGGTTTGGTTATCCCTTCCACAAGTTTTCTTTCAAATAAAAAAAGTGGAAAAAAAATATTTAATGTTAAAAAAAATGATAGCTTAACAATGCTTTGTTGCTTAGAAAAAAAATATAAATTTATTTATTTAATGATTAGGTCAGATAAAAATTTTAAATCTTTAGTATTAGATGTCAAAGAAGTTCCAGAGCAGGAAAAAGGCAGTGGAGTTATGTTGTTTAAAGCCAAAAATTATTCATTATTTGCAGCATC
>JALRGT010000212.1 GCA_023259675.1 Flavobacterium sp. | reverse complement strand
AAATAAATGCATAATATTTATTCGAAAACGTTTTCGCTTTTATAAGTTTTTTTTGATATTTGTTTTTATGAAAGAAACGACATTAAAAGAAATAGCAGATATTTTAGGAATATCGATTACTACAGTGTCAAAAGCACTGAAGAATTACCCTGATGTTAGTGAGAAAACGAGGAAAGCCGTTCTTACTTTAGCTCAGGATTTGCATTATACGCCTAATAGTTTTGCGGTTAACTTGAGAACTAGAGAGTCTAAGACAATTGGGCTTATTATTCCTGAAGTTGTACATCATTTTTTTCAGGAGTTGTTAATGGAATCATTGCCGAAGCAGAAAATAATGGCTATTTGGTTATTATTTTGCAATCCAATGAATCTTTAGAACTTGAAAAGAAACAAGTTGCTCTTTTATTGAGTAAGAGAGTCGATGGAATTATTATGTCACTTTCTAATGATAATAATAATGACCCTCATATTCTTGAAATTATGAACAACGAAATACCCTTTGTTCAATTTGATAAAATAGCTAAATTGATTCCAAGTTCAAAAGTAAT
>JALRGT010000211.1 GCA_023259675.1 Flavobacterium sp. | reverse complement strand
AAAGGAGGGACTACTCACTTAGACCTTCCTGTTTTTAACACTGTAAAAGATGCAGTAGAACAAGCAGGTGCTGATACTTCTATTATTTTTGTACCACCAGCTTTTGCTGCTGATGCTATCATGGAAGCTGCTGATGCAGGAATTAAAGTAATCATTGCTATTACTGAAGGTATTCCTGTTGCTGATATGATTCATGCAAACGATTATGTTAAGAAAAGAAACGCTAGATTAATTGGTCCTAACTGTCCTGGTATTATTACTCCAGGTGAAGCTAAAGTTGGTATCATGCCAGGTTTTGTTTTCAAAAAAGGAACTATCGGTATTGTTTCAAAATCAGGAACTTTAACTTACGAAGCTGCTGATCAAGTTGTAAAACAAGGTTTAGGAATCACTACTGCTATTGGTATTGGTGGAGACCCAATCATTGGAACAACTACTAAAGAAGCTGTAGAATTGTTAATGAACGATCCTGAAACTGAAGCGATCATCATGATTGGTGAAATTGGTGGTCAATTAGAAGCAGATGCTGCTAAATGGATTAAAGCGGATG
>JALRGT010000210.1 GCA_023259675.1 Flavobacterium sp. | reverse complement strand
TTGAATTATTTAAAATTCCCATCCCAACAGGACATATTTGTGATTCTTTTTTAAGAGTATTTCTTGGATTGATTGCAGGTATTATAATTGGTGTGCCTCTAGGACTGTTCATGGGTCTTAATAGATTTGCTAAAGGATTTTTTGATCCTTTAATTGAACTTTATAGACCAGTACCACCTCTAGCTTGGGCGCCATTAATTATTTCTGTGCTTGGTATTGATAACTCAGGAAAAATTTTCCTACTTTTCATGGTCTCTTTATCCATCATGATTATATCAGCTAGAGCTGGTGCATCTGGTACACAATTGTCAAAAATTCATGCGGCCCATTCATTAGGCGCATCTAAAAAACAAATTTTAAGATATGTAATTTTCCCTAATTCATTACCTGAAATATTAACAGGTATAAGAGTTGCAGTTGGTATGTGTTGGGGAACTTTAGTTGCAGCAGAATTTTTAGCAGGAACCACTGGTATTGGATTTGTTGAAAACGTTGCTAAAAAATATTTCCAATATGAAGTAATTTGGATCACAATTTTTATCATGGGTATGCT
>JALRGT010000020.1 GCA_023259675.1 Flavobacterium sp. | reverse complement strand
CAGTATTACTAAGAACGCTTTCGCTGTTGCGGGTGCAAAAGTACAACACTAATCCACTTCTACAAGCTTTTTACCCAACTATTTTTAACTTATTTTTTAATACACTGAAAACCTGATTATTGAATAACAAAGTTTTTTTCCTAAATGATGAACTAAAGAATGAATCCCCCTTTTTAATCCTATTATAGGGTTTGGAAAACGCGATTCCACCTCTCCCCGCGTTAGGGATAAAAGCGAAAAGCCCACAGGAAAGCGTAGAGAAACGCAGCGAAACGAGGACTTGTAGCGGATAGCCCGACCTATTTATACCAAAAAAGGCACCATCTTTTAGACAATGCCTCCTGGTATAAATTGGGAACGCCAGAAATAACAATTATTTATTTTTGAATTTCTTTTTTAGAATCCCAATAATCGTTAAGTTTATCGATATCGACTGGATTTGCCGGCGGCTGATTATACAGTCGACCAGTATTGAATGCATCTATCAATATGTTTTCTATTAAATAATCTTCGTTTACATCATATGGAGCGTATTTTGATTTCAAATCTATGTCAAACAAACTCGCCGCTGTATTTGACCAAAATGCTTTCCAACCACTTTTTAACGATTTTACTAACTCATAAGTAGTAGATCCCGTTTGGCGATGGATTAACTTTACTAAAATTCTACCCTGACTACGGGATAATTTCTTTAACCTTGCTTCAAATTCATTGGTAAGATAGTCTTCCACAATCTTGAAATACTTTTTCTTTTCTTTATTGGTAGTTAATCGTGCCATCCCAGCATTTAAATTAGTCAATCTTTCGGAAGCCAGTTTTGCGTATGGATAAGTTCTATAAACTCTACTTCGTAAAATCAGGTAGCTTTTTCTATCGTCCGGATTTAATTTTTCTTTCGAAACTACAATTTCCTCCAACTGAATCGTATCATTGACTACATCAATAGTATCATTAACCACAAACCCCATCGTATTTGGGTTATTTGGTATTTCTTGGGCTTTGGTAACGATTGACAGAAATAAAAAGAATATTATATAGGATGTAAACTTCATTGGAAATAATTTAGTCGTAAAATTATACATTATACCTACAAGTCTAATACCAAATTTATAAATTAGCAAAAAATAATTTTATGAGCACAAAATCGATATTAAAAAAATCTTCATTATCATTTTTAGAAGAGTATTTAAACAACGCCTCCCCTACGGGTTATGAAGCAGAAGGACAAAAAATATGGATGGATTACCTAAAACCATATGTAGATACATTTATAACCGATACTTATGGAACTGCAGTAGGAATCATAAATCCGGACGCACCTTATAAAGTAGTTATAGAAGGACACGCAGATGAAATATCTTGGTATGTAAACTATATTACTGATGATGGATTGGTTTATGTAATTAGAAATGGAGGCTCAGACCATCAAATAGCTCCTTCGAAAAGAGTAAACATTCATACCAAAAAAGGAATTGTAAAAGGCGTTTTTGGATGGCCCGCCATTCATACCAGAAACAGAGACAAAGAAGAAAATCCAAAAATAAGTAATCTATTTATTGATTTAGGATGCGAAACCAAAGAAGAAGTAGAAAAAATGGGCGTACATGTGGGCTGTGTAATTACCTACCCCGATGAATTCATGATTCTGAACAAAAACAAATTTGTTTGTCGCGCCATTG
Source organism: Flavobacterium sp. (assembly GCA_023259675.1). Classification (GTDB taxonomy): domain Bacteria; phylum Bacteroidota; class Bacteroidia; order Flavobacteriales; family Flavobacteriaceae; genus Flavobacterium. The sequence goes on along the minus strand of JALRGT010000020.1, from coordinate 45,666 downwards.
ATAACCGTATGGGTGGTTTTATGATTGCCGAAGTGGCTCGTTTATTACACGAGAACAATATTAAACTCCCATTTGGATTATACATCACCAATTCTGTTCAAGAAGAGGTTGGTTTGCGTGGTGCCGAAATGATTACCAAGACTATCAAACCTAACGTAGCCATAATTACCGATGTGTGCCACGACTCGACCACTCCAATGATTGAGAAAAAAATTGAAGGGGAAACCAAAATTGGAAAAGGTCCAGTAGTAACCTATGCTCCTGCTGTTCAAAATAATTTACGCGAATTAATCCTAGACACTGCCGAAGAAAAGAAAATTCCTTTTCAACGCCTAGCCTCTTCTAGAGTTACCGGAACCGATACCGATGCCTTTGCCTACAGTAATGGCGGTGTCGCTTCGGCTTTAATCTCACTTCCTTTGCGCTACATGCACACCACAGTAGAGATGGTGCATCGTGAAGATGTTGAAAATGTGATTCAATTAATTTATGAAACATTGTTGAAATTAGAAAACGAGGAAACTTTCTCTTATTTTAAATAAGACTTAGAATTGGGTTATTGGGTTATTTTATATGATAACCCAATTGCCTTTATTTGATTATTTATTACTTTTCATAGGTTTCCTTGTTCTATTACAAATTCAAAAGAAGGATTCACTAGTTTTTGAAAAATATTCCCTTAATAATTATTCATAAGGAAAAGTTATTAGCCATCCACGTTTTTTAACTTCATATTCGTATCTATTTACCTAACCCCAAGACCACATATAAAATGGATTAAATTATTAGAATCTCTTTTATTTTATATTACTGCAAAAAACAACTATTCATTAATCTACTAATTTTAAAAAACTTTTTATGAAAATCATCAAGAAGATTGTATTTGTCATTTTGTCCTTAATTGTACTAACACTTGTATCAGCTTTATTTATGCGAAAAGATTATGCTGTAGAACGAGAAATCACCATCAACAAACCTAAAGATTCTGTTTTCAATTATATTAAATTTTTGAAAAACCAAGATCAATTTAGTGTTTGGGCAAAAAAAGATCCGAATATGAAAAAATCTTTTTCTGGTGTCGACGGAACAGTAGGTGCCATTGCTAGCTGGGAAAGTCAAAATGCAGAAATAGGCACTGGAGAACAAGAAATAAAAAAAATCATTACAGATGAACGTATGGATATGGAACTACGATTTACAGTTCCTTTTGAAGCAACAGATAAAGCTTATTTCATAACTGAATCGGTTTCAGCTAATGAAACTAAAGTAAAATGGGGATTTAATGGCACGATGGCCTACCCTATGAATTTAATGCTGACCGTAATGAAAGTAGATGAATTACTTGGAAATGATTTAAGTGAAGGACTTAAAAACCTAAAAATAATATTAGAAAAATAATCCAATTCTGTTCAAAAAGAAAGCCACAATTCATTTGATTGTGGCTTTTTTGATTTTTAAAAGATTGAAAAAATTATCTTGACGCTAAATATGCCAATACATTCTTTTCGATTCGCTCATTAATATTAGAAATATCCGCTTTTACGAATTTCTCTCCAATAATATTTTCATATAATTCAATATATCTATCCGAAACCGATTCGATATATTCATCGCTCATCTCCGGAATCTGTTGCCCTTCTTTACCTTGAAATCCATTTTGGATTAACCAACGACGCACAAACTCTTTCGACAATTGTTTTTGTTCTTCTCCTCTATCTTGTCTTTCTTGATATCCTTCGGCATAAAAATAACGTGAAGAATCCGGTGTGTGGATCTCGTCAATTAAAACAATCTCTCCTTCTTTAGTTTTTCCAAACTCATATTTAGTATCTACCAATATCAATCCACGACTTGCTGCAATTTCAGTACCTCTTTGAAACAAAGCTCTAGTGTATTTTTCTAAAACCAAATAATCTTCTTCACTTACGATTCCTTTGGCAAGAATGTCTTCTCTAGAAATATCTGCATCGTGCTCCCCATTGTCTGCTTTGGTAGTTGGTGTAATTATAGGAGTTGGGAATTTATCGTTCTCGTTTAATCCTTCTGGCATTGGTACTCCACAAAGCGTTCTTTTTCCTGCAGCATACTCACGTGCCGCATGTCCTGAAAGGTATCCTCGAATGACCATCTCTACTTTGAACGGCTCACATAAATGACCAACCGCAACACTTGGATCCGGAGTAGCAATCAACCAATTGGGAACAATGTCTTTGGTAAGTTCCATAAACTTGGTTGCAATTTGGTTTAAAATCTGACCTTTATAAGGAATTCCTTTTGGCAAAACCACATCAAATGCCGAAAGCCTGTCTGTGGCAATCATCACTAAAAGTTCATCTCCAATATTGTAAACCTCCCTAACTTTTCCTCTGTAAACTGATTTTTGATTTGGAAAATGGAAGTTCGTAGTCGTTATTGTATTGCTCATTATTGTTTCTGTTGCGTTGATTTTATTTTAATGCAAATTTAGAATTATTTTGTAAAGAAAAGCAAAGAATAATCCAATCATCAATTTTCTTCTCGAATCCTACTTTTACTAAGCTGTCTTATTTAATAATTTATCAAATAAATAACTGGCGACACCGTCTTCATGATTGGGAGCAATAACTTCCAGATGAGAAAGTTTGTTTTTTAAACTATCTGGTGCATTCCCCATTATTAATCCTTTGGAAGTATTAAGCAACATTTTTTCATCATTATAGCCATCTCCAAAAGAAATCGCCTCGTGAAAACCATACTTTTCTTTTTCTAAAATTTGGGCAATGGCCACACTTTTATCGACAGATTTATCCATAAATTCCAGACACAAAGGCAGACTAAATGCATGACTAAAACATGCCGTATGAGTTTCTAAAATTTGATCTCTTAGCTCTAATAATTTAGAGTGTCGTTCATGGGTGAAAAATATTTTAATCGCCGCAAAATCTTCGATTTCGTTAAAATTAACCAGTTCGGGCTGATAATTCAATTCGGGCTGAAAACTATTTAATTTTTCGTTAAGTTTATTGGTCTGCCAAACATTTTCCCTAAACAAAACTGTTGTGATTTCTGGGTCAATATCTAAAGCTAAAACCGACTTCACTGCCTCACTTTCCATATTTATTGAAAACATCAGTTCTTTGTTTGGCGAATGAATCCGGGCTCCATTGGAAGTCACCAAATAAAACGGAATATCTAAAGTTTCCGCAATTGGCATCGCATCCAGATGATGGCGGCCTGTTGCAACAATTATCAAATAATTTTCTTGATGTAGTTTCCTAAAAACAGATTTGGTATAATCTGAAATTTTATGTGATGGATTCAATAAAGTTCCATCCAAATCGGTCACTATTACTTTTGTACTTCTCTCAATGCTCATTTTCTCTGTCTTCTTTAAGAAGTCCAAAAATATTCAATTTAGAATAGATAACCAAAATCAGTTGAGTTAATAAAAAAACAATTTAAATATAAATTATTTAAAAATTGATTTTCTGATAATTCTCCCAAATAAAAGATAACCCAATTTATTCCTAAGTAAATTGAGTCCTTTGGCATCAAAACCGATGGTATAGCGCTTAAAATTTGTGGCAGGATTATTAGCGATTTTTAATAATTCACTAACTATAAGTGGTTTTAAATCTGTGTTTTTTTTGGTTTTATTTTCTAAAATCAAGCATATTTTATCCATTAAATAATTATAGGATTCTAATGAAGTATGTCCTGTTTTAACAACATTATTTTGAAAACCTGAAGGTGTGTTTCCAAATTGAACTGTAGCGACACTAATATTGAAATCAATTAATTCATAAGCCATACATTCTGAAAAACTCTCCACAGCATGTTTTGTGGAATGATAAAAGCTCCCTAAAGGTAAATTCACTAAACCTGCAATGGATGAAATATTTATAAATTGACCTTTTTTCTGTTTCCTAAATACAGGAATAAAAGCGCGACATACTTTTACAACACCCAACCAATTTACATCTACGATAGTATTGATTTCATCATCCTCTGCAAATTCGACAAAACTTCTGTATCCTTTACCTGCATTATTTATCACTACATCTATAGATTCGAAATCTTCCAGTATTTTTTTCTTAGCCGCCGCAATACTCGCTGTTGATGTTACATCAAGTTCATAACAACTTATATTTTCTATCCCTTGAAATTCTTTTACATGCTCCAAACGCATCATTGTACAAATCACATTCCATCCATTTTTAGCAAAATGTAATGCAATTGCTTTTCCGATTCCCCCACAAGCTCCTGTTATGACTACGTTATTCAATATTTATATTTTTTGTTAAACTGTTCATAATCTAATTTTTGGATTACAAAAACTTATTTAAATTAATTAAAAACGACCCCGTGGGGTCGTTAATTATATTTTTAATCACTAAACAAATCATTAAAATTAACTATCTGTTTAATCTTGATTTTCTGTGTATTTATAGGCGTCAATTACTTTTTTAACCAATCGGTGACGGACAATATCTTTGTCATCCAAGTAGATAATTCCAATACCTTCTATGTCTTTTAAAACCAATAAGGCTTCTTTCAACCCAGAAATGGTTCTTCTTGGTAAATCTACCTGTCCCGGATCACCCGTAACCATAAATTTGGCGTTTTTGCCCATTCTGGTCAGGAACATTTTCATTTGGGAATGGGTCGTATTTTGTGCTTCATCCAAAATCACAAAAGCATTATCCAGAGTACGACCTCGCATAAAAGCCAAAGGGGCAATTTGTATAATCCCTTTCAGGATATAATCTTCCAGTTTTTCATTAGGTAGCATGTCTCGTAAAGCATCATAAAGAGGCTGCATATACGGATCTAATTTTTCCTTCATATCACCGGGAAGAAAACCTAAATTCTCTCCGGCCTCTACTGCGGGACGTGTCAAAATAATCCGTTTTACTTGTTTTTCCTTTAATGCCTTTATTGCCATAGCCACACCGGTATAGGTTTTCCCTGTACCTGCAGGCCCAACAGCAAAAACCATATCGTTTTTATTTATGGTGTCTACCAACAATTGTTGGTTAGGAGTCATTGCTTTTATTATCTTTCCTCCTACTCCATGAACCAAAATTTTATCGTTTACGGCCATTTTTCTTTCGTCCTGGCCATCCCCAAGAATAACGCGTTCGATTACATTATCATCAATATTATTGTATCTGGTAAAATGCAACATTAACCGCTGAAACCGCTTTTCGAACTCGTCTAAAATTTCTTTTTCCCCAAAGGCCTTCAAAGTTGTGCCTCTGGCAACAATCTTCAATTTAGGATAATATTTTTTAATCATTTCAAGATGAGTGTCTTGAGCACCCCAAAACTCTTTTGGAGCGATGTCTATGAGCTCGATGATTCTTTCGTTCAAAAGTTGTAGTTTTATATTAAATTAAATGGGTTAAAAAATCCAAATCCTATTTGGATTAAAATCTAATACTCTTTGTAGTATTATTTGGAATTTGTTTTTTGTTTTTTGCGTTTTTGAATTTACTATTATTAGCTTTGCATTTCTCAAATTTAATGAAAATTAATTTTAGATTATACCAATAGTTATAAACAAAATTATGTCAATAATTACCCTTACCACCGATTATGGCTTGAAAGATCACTTTGTAGGTGGATTAAAAGGAAAAATTCTATCCGAATATCCTGAGGCTACTATTGTAGACATCTCACACGACATTGACCCATTCAACACAGTTGAAGCAAGTTACGTTATTGGAGCCGCTTATTCCAGTTTTCCAAAAGGCACTGTACATCTGATTGGGGTCGATATCGAATTAAATAAAGAAAACCAACATATCGCCATGCAATGGAACGATTCTTTCTTTATTGCGGCCGATAATGGAATCCTAAGTATGCTTTCGCAAAAGATTGTCCCACAAAAAATGGTAGTTATTAACATTCATGATCGCTTGCCTAGTGACGCAACCGACTTGGATGTTTTTGTAAAAGTAGCTTGTCATATTGCCAAAGGCGGTCTATTGAATGTTGTAGGGAGAGAAATCGGCAGTATTAAACAAGTGACCGAATTGAAAGCGATTGTTTCGGATGACAATAATTCAATCAAAGGACATGTTATTTATATTGATCATTTTGGAAATGTAGTAACAAACATTTCCAAAAAACAATTTCTGGAAGTAGCCAAAGGGCGTCCGTATGAAATTGTAATGAAAACAAAAAACATTAAAACAATCCTGCCCAATTATTCAGCAATTGCCATTTCTGAAAAATACCCTATTAAGAATTATGAAGGGGAAAAATTAGCCATTTTTAATGAGGCTGGTTTTCTGGAAATCGCCATTTTTAGAAGTAACCCTTCCAAAGTAGGCTCTGCCAACAGTTTGTTGGGATTGAATTACAGAGATAATGTAGTTATAAAATTTAAATAAAAAGAATGAAATCAATAATACTAAGAGAAATCAAATCCTTTTTTGGCTCGACGATTGGCTACTTGGTCATCGCAATTTTTTTAATCATCAATGGCTTGTTTCTTTGGGTTTTTGAAGGGGATTACAATATATTAAATACCGGATTTGCCGACATGACCCCATTTTTCACATTAACTCCGTGGATTCTTATTTTCCTGATTCCTGCAGTAACCATGCGCAGTTTCTCGGATGAAAAAAAACAAGGAACTTTGGAACTTCTACTCACAAAACCTTTAAGTATTTCGCAAATTGTAAACGGAAAATTTTTAGGCGCTTTACTTTTAATAGTTATAGCATTAGTACCAACATTAATTTATGTCAAAGTCATTTATGATTTGGGAATACCCGAAGGCAATTTAGATATGGGAAGTACCATTGGATCCTATTTTGGTTTGTTGTTCTTAATTGCGGCATATTCTGCGATAGGAATATTTACTTCCAGTATTTCCGATAACCAAATCGTCTCTTTTATTTTATCCGTTTTTTTATGCTTTTTCTTCTATTTTGGGTTTGATGGACTTTCTACTATCATCCCTCCCTTTTCAGGAGTTTTATCTTCACTTGGAATGTTAGACCATTTTAAAAGTATGGGCCGCGGCGTTATTGATACCCGAGACATCATCTATTTTATAAGCATCACAGTTTTATTTCTTTCTTTTACCGTTTATCAACTTAAATCATTAAAATCGTAATGATTCCAATTAAAAAAAGCAACCTAAAATCTTTATTGATAATTGTAATTTTTCTGTTGATTTTGAATGGAATCGGCAATTTCTTCTTTCACCGTTTTGATTTAACCAATGACAAAAGATATACTCTTTCTGAAACCTCATTGAATATCATCAAACAGGTTAAAAATCCGTTGTCAGTAAAAATATACATGCAAGGAGAATTACCTGCAGAATTCAGAAGGTTACAACTAGAAACTCGTCAGTTATTGGAAGAGTTCCAGGCTTTTAATTCTAATATTGTTTTTGAATTTGTCGATCCTTTGGAAGATAAAGAAACCAGTATGGATAATATTAAAGCTTTATATCAAAAAGGATTAACTCCAATAAATATCACCGTTGATGATAAAGGAAAACAATCACAGGCCATGGTATTTCCTTGGGCAATTGCCATTTATGACAATAAAGAGGTTAATATTCCTTTATTGAAAAACATCATGGGAGCTTCCACAACCGAAAAAGTAATTGGTTCCGTTCAACATTTAGAATATTCCATTGCCGATGCCATCAATAAAATTACTGTCGAAAAACAAAAAAAGATTGCGGTTTTAAAAGGAAACGGAGAACTAGAAGATATTTTTATCGCTAAATTTCTGTTACAAGTCAAAGAAAGTTACCATATCGGTCCTTTTACTTTGGACTCTGTTGCCAAGAGTCCTATGGGGAGTTTAGAAGCATTAGAAAAATATGATTTAGCCATCATTGCCAAACCAACAGAAACGTTTACCGAATCCGAAAAACAAGTCTTGGACCAATATATTATTAATGGCGGAAAAACACTTTGGCTGATCGACCAAGTGGCTGTGGAAATGGATAGTTTGTACAACAACTCAGGAGCGACTTTGGCTTACCCAAGAGATTTGAATTTGAACGATATGCTCTTCAAATACGGCGTACGAATCAATCCTGACATCGTAAAAGACGAACAGGGAAGTCCCATAAAATTAGCTACTGGTGAACAAGGAAGCGCCACACAATACCAAGATTTCAATTGGAAATTTGCACCACAAGTATATCCGGAAAGCAATCATCCCATTGTAAAACATTTAGGTGGAATCAAATTTGATTTTGCCAATCCGATTGACACTTTGAAAAACGGCATTAAAAAAACGGTATTATTACACTCTTCCCAATATTCTAAAAAAATTGGAACACCCGCAGAAATCAATTTGAATATCGTTTCAGAGGAAACAAGTCCCAATCATTACATCAACACTGGTTTTATGCCTATGGCGGTTTTAATGGAAGGTTCTTTTCGTTCCGCTTTCCAAAATAGAGTCTTGGCTTTTGACCAAAAAAGTTTTAAAGACCAAGGAAACGAGAATAAGATGATTGTCATTTCAGATGGTGATTTAATAAGAAACCAACTGGACAAAGACTATCAACCGGTAGAATTAGGTTTTGATCAACGTTCCGGAAATCTATACGACAACAAAGATTTTCTCTTGAATTGTGTCAATTATTTATTGGATGATACAGGACTTATTAACATTCGAAGTAAAGATCTTGATTTACCATTATTAGACAAAGAAAAAGTCTATAAAAACTACACTGTAATACAGCTGATAACTATTGGGTTACCGATTGTTATTTTAACACTCTTCGGATTCCTATTTACCTATATCAGAAAAAGAAAATACAGCAAATAGTGTTAATAAAAATATTTCAATCCTAGAGTAGTTTACGATATATTTGTAAAATCTATTTTTGAAAATATAGTACAAATTGAAATAGATCCTTCAAAAAAATAAAATAAAACAGATGAAATTTATAGTATCGAGTTCGTACTTATTGAAACAATTACAAGTTTTAGGAAGCGTTATCAACAGTAGCAATACTTTACCTATTTTGGATAACTTCTTATTTGAATTAGACCATAATGAATTAACCGTTTCTGCATCCGATTTAGAAACAACCATGTCCGCTTCTCTAGCTATAGATTCTACCAGCAAAGGTAGCGTTGCAGTTCCTGCAAAATTACTTTTGGAAATTTTAAAAACCTTCCCAGAACAACCTCTTACATTTACTGTTGAGGAAAACAGTACAATCGAAATTAGTTCTAATTCGGGAAAATATGCTTTAGCTTATGCGCCTGGAAATGAATTCCCAAAAGCAGTCAACTTAGAAGAACCTTCTGTAACTTTAGTTCCAGCCGAAGTATTGGCAACCGCGGTCAGTAAAACTATTTTTGCCGCCGGAAATGATGATTTACGCCCAGTAATGTCGGGAGTGTTTTTTCAATTTTCTCCGCAAGGGTTAACTTTTGTGGCTACAGATGCTCACAAATTAGTTAAATATGCACGTACTGATGTTACTGCATCACAGGTGGCCGATTTCATTATGCCAAAGAAACCTTTGACTATTTTAAAAAATATCCTTGCTTCTTCTGATGCAGAAGTCAAAATTGAATATAACGATTCTAATGCAACTTTTTCTTTTGACAACTACATTTTAATGTGTCGATTGATTGATGGAAAATACCCAAACTATGAAGCGGTTATTCCAAAAGAAAATCCAAATAAATTAATGATTGACCGTTCTCAATTCTTAAGTTCTGTTCGTCGTGTGGCTATTTTCTCTAACAAAACAACTCATCAAATCCGTTTAAAAATTGCCGGAGCTGAATTGAATGTTTCAGCAGAAGATATTGATTACTCCAACAAAGCCGAAGAACGTTTGACTTGTGACTATCAAGGAGATGACATGCAAATTGGTTTTAACTCTCGTTTCTTGACAGAGATGTTAACCAATTTACAATCAGATATGATTATGCTTGAAATGTCATTACCTAACAGAGCCGGAATTCTAACTCCTATTGACGGATTAGAAGAAGGCGAAACCGTAACCATGTTAGTTATGCCTGTAATGTTAAATAGTTAAATTTTAGTTAATAAATATTTATCAAAATGTTTTTTAATTTAAAATAAAACACTTAACATTGCATCACACAATACGCTATTAACTAAACCATTTTTATATATTTAAAACCGCAAATTCCTAACCAGATTTGCGGTTTTTTTGTTTTGCCCCATCCTGAAATAACGATGGACAAAAAACATAAAAATAAATGGTTGAAAATTTCTAAATCGTAGAAGTAAATGACAATTCAAGAATTAGTTGGTAATTATTCCATAGCCGGAAGCAATCAAGATGATAATAATGAGATAACCTACAAAGGTACTTTATCATTGTCTTTGGATAAAAATAATAGAATCATAGCCAAATGGATTATTAACCATGACCAAGAACAAGTGGGACACGGCTTTTTTAAAGACAATATTATTGTCATTAATTTTAGCTATATCGGTGAAGCGAATAAAACCTACAAAGGTGTAGCTGTTTATAGATGTATTACTAAAGACGTATTGGATGGATTTTGGTCAGAAAAACATGGAAACCCTCTTTATTTAGGAAGCGAACGTTGTTATAGAATAGTTAGTTCAGAACAGCTTAACTAGAAAAAAAACTTTCCTTTTTTAGTTGAATATTTTTTTTATCCTTTTATCCTTAAAAAATAAGACTGCCTAAATAGACAGCCTCATTACTTAAATTTACTTGATTAAATTGATACAATAATTCACAACATTAAATATTTTTAATTCTCTTTACCATTGGTTTAATATCTGTTAAATCCTCTATTTTAATAGGATTTCCAGATTCAATACTTTTTCTGGCGGCAATACCTATTATAGCTGACATTACACCGTCTCTACTACCCGCAGCTCTTTCAAATGGGTCTGCAATGTTTGGTGTTTTAAATATTTTGTCATGTAACCGTTTATCGCCTCCACCATGTCCGCCTCTTTCTGTAGGGATCAATACAGTATCAAAATTTTTCCATAATTTATGGACAATAATTTTTTCAAAATCTACTTCTTCCAATGCATTTTGTTCCATTTCTTTGGCATGCATTTCGGCTTGCGAAACATCTGTTTTTTTGTCATAAGGAATATCCAATGAAGCTTCAATCCTTCCTTCTGTTCCATTAAAAGCTAATCTCCAACCTTCAAATGGTGAGTAGGTTGTTAAAGAATAATTTACAGTTACATTATTTGCATATTGTATTTGTGCAGACATTTTATCGTAAATATTTATGTTATTTCTAAATAAACAATTGTCCCTAATATATCCGTCATGTTTTTCATTTGCTACGTAAAGCTCCATTAAGCGTTTATCTTTTGTAATGTCAAAATAAAAATCACAGGAGCTTTTGTATTCACAACTTCTGCAATTATCACCTCTAAAAGGATTATTAGAGCCATAAAACTGAAGGTCGCCATGTGCGTAAACTTCTGTAGGATCTGAATCTATCCACCAATTTAAAAGGTCGAAATGATGTGTCGCTTTATGTACCCAAAGGGAGTTGCTATGTTCTTTTTCACCATGCCATCGTCTAAAATATGATGCACCGTGATACGTGTTTAAATACCAATGAAAATCTACAGATGTAATTTTTCCTATGGTATTATTAGCCAGTATTTCTTTAATTTTTGTGCTGTATGGACTCCATCTGTAATTAAAACCAACAATAAGTTTTTTGTCTGATTTTTTTTCAGCTTCAAGAATTGCTTTTACTTTAAATTCATCTGTTGTTAAAGGTTTTTCTGTAAGAACGTCGCAACCAAATTCCAATCCTTTAATAATAAATTGATGATGTGTGGCGTCAACTGTGGTTACAATCACTAAGTCCGGTTTGACTTTTCTTAACATGACATCAAAATCAACAAAAGTTGGACAATTAACACCTATATATTCTTTTGCATATTCAAGTCTACCTGGGTTTATGTCGCTAAGTGCTACAAATTCCAAGATGTCTGAATACTCCTCGACCAATCGTTTTCCCCAAAAGCTGGTGCCACGAATGCCTGTTCCAACAAGTGCTATTCTGAGTTTTTTTGAATTGCCAAAATTAAAGGCGTTAATAGGAAAGGCATTGTATGCTGCAAGCATACTAATTGAAGCTAAAAACTTTCGTCTTGAATTTTCCATGTTTATATTGTTAAGTTGATAATTAATGTCTTTCTTCTATTCTAAGCCAATTAAAATAAATATAACCACTACTTTATATTTGGTTTTATTGAAAAATATCCCGCTTTAGTACTTCACCAAACTCCTTCTTGAACCTTATGTTTTAATCCTACTAGTTTATATTTATTTTCATCCAAAACTGTTGCTGAAATGAAAAGTACCACAAACAAAAAAGTCTACTTTTAAATAACAGTTGTTTTTTAATTTTAAGGTAACAAATCTAATTGTTTGGTGAGGTTCTCACATTTATGTTTTGCTCCTTATTAAATACCAATTTTATTTTCTTAATAAGTTTTTATAGTTAAACTATGATCACTAGTTATCTAATTAAGTTGTTATATCACAGTCTTTAAAAAGTACATAATTTATATGTCGCATAAAAACCCATATGCTAGTTTTTGCTAAATTCACCACCTCTTTGAGAGTTTCCAGAATTTAAATTATTAATAAAATATAAGAATTGATTATAAATTCTATTTAATTCAATTATGCAATCGATTACCCAAACTTAAATAAAATGATTGTTAAATCCTAAAAAAAAGTTAAATAAAAAAACACATATCATAAAAAAAACAATAATTATTTTAACATAAATATAAATACCTTAACAATCAAAAAACACTAAATTTAAGGTATGAAAAAGCATTTTAACATAATCATCGCCGGTGCTGGTGGCATAGCCGAAGCTGTCGCTTTATTATTGATAGAATGGAGTGAAGTTACTCCCACATTATTTATAGGAAATAGAACTTATACCAACGCCTACCATCTAGCGGAACGAATCAAAAGCGGTACTACCAAATCCTGCACTATAGAAGCTTTTCAATTGTCTGGAACAGAAGTTTCAGATGAAATGGTATCTGTATTCAAAAAAGGTGATATAATTTTGGATTGCTTGCCTGGTAGTCTTGCTCCAAAAATGGCTCAATATGCTAAATTTTTCGGAATGCATTATGCCAATCTTACGGAATATGTAGACGAAACAGAAGAAATAATTACACTGGCTCAAAAAGCAAATACAGGTTTTGTTCTTCAAACCGGTTTGGCCCCCGGTTATATCGATTTATTAGGACATGCTCTTTTTCAGCGTTTTTGTAAAGATTTTGAAGTCGACAAAGTAGATAAACTGGAAATGAAAGTCGGTGCACTCACCAAAAATGCCATTGCACCTCATTTCTACGGTTTTACTTGGAGTCCGGTTGGCGTTGCTACCGAATATTTAAAAGACGCTATAGTTATCCGAGATTCCAAAAAAACAATGCTCCCTTCCCTATCTGAAAGAGCTAAAATAATTATAAACGGAATGCAATACGAAGAAGATCTTACTTCTGGTGGTGCTGCTGATTTACCGGACGCATTATCCGGAAAAGTACACACTTTAGATTACAAAACATTACGCTTTCCTGGACATTATAGCTGGGTCAAAGAACAACTTGCCATTCTAGGAACAACAGACGACCCAATCAAGAAGCTACAAGATAAAATGCAATCATTAATTCCCCATATCGAAGAGGATCAAATTATAATATATGCCGCAGTTGAAGGCAAAGACAGTCATGGTATTTTAAGAAGAATAGAAATTGATAAATGTATTCTTCCACTAAAAGTAGGAAACCAACAATTGAGAGCCATTCAAACGACAACGGCGGCTCCTTTAGCCCAAGCAGCTCAATTCTTATTAGAATCCGATTTAAAGGGAGTCATTCTTCAAAGTCAAATAGATCCAATCCCTTTTTTGAATGGTAATTACATTTCAAAGGTATATGGAAATATCTAAACACACTTTCAGAAAAACAATACCATAAACTTCTAAACCTTCATTTATTTTCTTTACCAAAAAGAATAATTCAACACCTATGGAAAAAAATTATTCAATCGCTATACTTCCATCTGAGTCAATTATCTCATTGATAAAATCCATGAAAGAAAAATTGGCTGCTGAGATAGGGTGGTTTCACAGCAAAAATTCTGTAGCTCATATTACCATTTGTTTGTTTAAGGTAAACAATGCCTCTATAATAAAAATTAAAAATCAACTGACCCAATTATGTGATTCTTTAGAACCCGCCGAAATACACTTAACCGAATTGGATTCTTTCCCAAATGGCGCCTTTTTTATGGCACCCGATAAAATTTCCAAAAACAAATTACTCCCTATCATGAAAAAAGTTCATCATACATTAAGGGGAATCAATATCGAAAAAAGCACCAACCCTCACCTTTCTATTGCACGAAGATTGTCCCAGCAAAAACTTCAAAAAGCCGTAGAATTATTTCCCACAGTTGATTTGGCTTTTTTATGTGACAGCATTGTTTTAAGAGAATTTGATGAAAATACAAAACAATACTTTGTTACTGATACATTTAAATTCCATAACAATCCAAAAGAAGAATTCATACAAGGAACCCTTTTTTAATTATTACTCTTCAGAATAAATTAAGGATAAATAAATACTCCCTTACATATTCCGTGAAAATCTACGACAAAAAATAAAATTACTTTTTGAAAAATTAAAAAATGACCCGATTAAAAATTTAGTTACCTAAGTTTTTTATGTAAAGAATAATTAAACAACCTTTTTTTAAAGGTTACTTCAGAAACCATAATATCAATTTGAATTATCATCAACAAAAGAATAAATTAACGTAAATTTAAACATCATTTAAACTAAATAGATAAATTATTATCAAACAAATTGCTGTTTTTATTATTTTTTTTGCAATATTTGTAAAAAGCAATTAAGTCTAAAAACAAAAAGATAATATGTCTGTAAAAATAGCCATTTCGCACAAAACAACATACAAATTTGACCGAAGCGTTAAATTATTCCCTCATGTTTTTAGACTTCGTCCAGCGGTACATTCTAGGACTGCTATAGAAGGATATTCTTTTAAAATAAGTCCTCTGGATCATTTTATAAATTGGCAACAAGACCCTTTTGGGAATTATCAAGCCAGAGTAATATTTCCTGATAAAATCAAAGAATTAACAGTCGAGGTCGAAGTCATTGCAAAACTTCAAGTCATCAACCCTTTTGATTATTTCGTTGAAGAATATGCTCAGAAGTATCCTTTTAAATATGATAATCTACTCGAACAAGAACTTGTTCCTTATTTGAAATTAAGTGAAGAAAGTCCCATATTCTTAAAATTTATTGAAAACATAAAATTAAAAGATTCTATAGAAATAAATGATTTTTTAGTTTACCTGAACCAAGAAGTATATAAAACGCTTACCTACAATCTACGAATGGAAGCCGGAGTGCAAACCCCAGAAGAAACTTTAAGAATAAAAAGTGGCTCCTGTAGAGATTTCGCTTGGCTACTGATTCATATTTTACGACACTTTGGTTTAGCTGCACGATTTGTTTCTGGTTATATTGTACAATTAGCACCCGACATAAAATCGCTTGATGGACCTTCGGGACCCGAAAATGATTTTACCGATTTACACGCCTGGGCTGAAGTATACCTTCCAGGAGCAGGTTGGATTGGACTAGATCCCACTTCTGGACTTTTTGCCAGTGAAGGACATATCCCATTATGTTGTACTCCCCATTATGAAAGCGCAGCTCCCGTAACTGGTGCTACTGAAAAATGTGAAGTCAGTTTTGATTTTGAAAACAAAGTAACCCGTATTCATGAAGATCCTAGAGTGACCAAACCCTATTCTGACAAACAATGGGAAGATATTATGGCAGTAGGAAATGTTGTCGAGAAGGATTTAATTGAAGGTGATGTCCGTCTGACAATGGGTGGAGAACCGACCTTTATTTCTATTGATGATTATGAGGGTGCTGAATGGAATACCGCTGCTGACGGACCATTGAAACGAAAACTGGCTTACGATTTAGCGCTTCGTTTAAAACAGCGATTTGCTCATGGAGGCTTACTTCATTTTGGTCAAGGAAAATGGTATCCCGGAGAATTATTCCCTCGTTGGCAATATGGATTATACTGGAGAAAAGATGGATTTCCTTTGTGGAAAAATGATGCTCTGGTAGCCAAAGAAGGAGAAACTCAATTTACTTTTCATGATGCTGAAAAATTTGCTCTCGAATTAACCAAATTTTTAGGAATTGACACAAAAAATATATTACCTACCTACGAAGACCCCATCTACTGGGCGCTTGAAGAAGGTAAACTTCCGGTGAATTTAGATCCGTTGAAAGTGAATTTAAAAGATTCCATTGAACGACATAATTTGGCTAAGGTTTTAGAAAAAGGATTGAATAATCCATCAGGATTTGTTTTACCGATTCGAAAAAATTACGAGCAAGATAATTGGGAAAGTTGTGCTTGGGAATTTAGAAGAGGAAATTGCTTTTTAATTCCTGGAAATTCCCCAATCGGATTGCGTTTGCCTTTAGACTCTCTTCCTAAAACTTCCAAAAACAAAAGAGAAACGGTTGTCGATAGAAGTTTATTTGAAGATCTACCTGCGTTAGGCGATTATTCTGAAAAAATTAATAATCGTTATGGAACTATTTCGAAGATATTTAATTCTGTTAAAAAAGTATTATCTAAAAAAGAGGATAAAAAGAAAGATAAAAAAGAAGAGGATTCCTTATTATTTGAAGTCGACACTTTTATTACAGCAATGTGTGTACAAGAACGCGACGGAATGTTGTACATTTTTCTACCACCAACTGATTATTTAGAAGACTATGTAGACTTAATTACTTCGATAGAAATTACTGCCGAAAAACTGCAAATGCCGGTACGAATTGAAGGTTATCAACCAAAGACAGATTACAGAGTCGAGAAAATGATGGTTACTCCAGACCCTGGTGTAATTGAAGTAAATGTACATCCTGCCAAATCTTGGCAAGAAATTGTAGACAATACAACGGCACTATACGAAGAAGCATTTCTATCCCGTTTAGGTACCGATAAATTTATGGTTGATGGCCGTCATACGGGAACTGGTGGAGGAAATCACGTAACATTAGGAGCAGAAAGACCTGAGGATAGTCCCCTATTGAGAAGACCCGATTTGTTGCGAAGTTTAATTACGTATTGGCAACACCATCCAGTTTTGAGTTACCTCTTTGCAGGGCCATTTATTGGTCCAACCAGTCAAGCGCCGCGTATTGATGAAGGTCGTGATGAACGTCTGTATGAAATGGAAATTGCTTTTGAACAAATTCCAAAGGACAAAGAAGTTCCTTTTTGGATGGTGGATCGAATCTTTAGAAATCTTTTGACCGATATCACCGGAAACACACACCGTACCGAGTTTTGTATCGATAAATTATTCTCTCCTGATTCATCAACAGGACGTTTGGGAATATTAGAATTAAGAGCTTTTGATATGCCTCCTCACAAACATATGAATCTGGTTCAAAATTTATTAGTTCGATCCTTGGTCGCAAAATTCTGGAAAGAACCCTACGAGAAAAAATTAATCCGATGGGGAACCGAACTGCATGATAAGTTTTTGTTACCTCACTTCGCCTATCTGGATATGATTGATGTGGTAAACGATTTAAAAGATGCTGGATACAATTTTGACATTTCATGGTTTGATCCATTCTTTGAATTTAGATATCCTCATCATGGTAACGTGACTATTGATAACATCCAATTGGAAATTAGATTAGGTATAGAGCCTTGGCATGTACTTGGTGAAGAACTCTCTAGTTCAGGTACCTCTCGCTTTGTAGACTCCTCCTTAGAACGCTTGCAAGTAAAAGTTTCTGGAATTGTACCTGATCGTCATATTTTATTATGTAAAGGATGCAGAATACCATTAAGAAGCACCGGTACAAAAGGAGAATATGTCGCAGGAATACGTTACAAATCATGGAATCCACCCTCTGCATTGCATCCCAATATTGGTATTGATGTACCTCTTGTTTTTGATTTAGTAGATACTTGGAATAATAAAGTAATTGGTGGGTGCACCTATTTTGTGACTCATCCTGGAGGAAGAAGTTTTGATAGTTTTCCGGTGAATAGTTTTGAAGCAGAATCCAGAAAAATAAGTCGCTTTTGGGATTTTGGTCATACGCCTTCTTCTGCCCTTGAGGATGTTGAAAAAGAGAAAGAAATGATTGCAAATAATACCGCAACATCTCGCTTTTTAGTAGAATCTAAATCAGAACTTAGACTTGATACTCCAATTGAACTTATTAATCCTGAATACCCTTATACTTTAGATTTAAGACATTTTTGGAAAGCAAAAGAATAAAATTATTGCATTGTTATTCGCTTTAAAAGCCTTTATTTAGCCAATTATAAAACGTAATTGATTTACCATTAACAAATGATTCAAGATATTTCTTTGGGACTATTAAACACTTATAAAGAAACCATAAATTCTTATGACGAAGTGATTGACCATAATGGTCAAGTTAAACCCTATTGGCAAAAATTCTTTGACACCTTAGAGACTATCGGTATTGAGGAATTAGAATTTCGTAATCAGGAGATAATAAAGAAATTAAAAGAAAACGGAGTTACCTATAATGTTTACGATACCAATAACGAAACAAATCGTCCTTGGAAATTAGATCCAATTCCTTTTCTGATCCATAAATCAGAATGGGAAACAGTCGAAAAGGGACTAATTCAGAGAGCCCATTTACTGGATTTGATTTTGAAAGATATTTATGGTCCACAACTTTTAATAAAAAACGGAATTATCCCTGCTGAATTAATCTATGATAACACTGGTTTTCTCTTACCTTGTTTTGATATCAGACAAAAATTCGATACCCAATTAATAAATTATGCTTGTGATTTAGCCAGAGGCCCCGATGGAAAAATGTGGTTATTGGATAATCGAACGCAATCGCCTTCGGGAGCAGGTTATGCCCTTGAGAATAGAATTGTAATGAGTAAGGTACTGCCCGAACTTAATAAAAAAACGTTTCGTAGCAGACTTTCTCCCTATTTCAATAACTTACAATTAACCGTAGATACATTAGGAAACAATTCTAATGAAAATCCAAATGTGGTTTTCTTGACTCCAGGTCCCGGAAACGAAACTTATTTTGAGCATGTATACCTTTCCTCTTACCTTGGATATACTTTGGTACAAGGAAGTGATTTATTGGTTCGAGATGGTTTTGTCTGGTTAAAATCTATTGACCAACTGGAGCGAGTGGACGTTATCATAAAAAGATTGGATGATATTTGGTTGGATCCACTGGAATTAAGAAGAGATTCTCTGATTGGTATCCCAGGTTTATTACAAGTAATCCGATTAGGAAATGTTGCCGTATTAAACCCTCCCGGATCAAGTGTTTTAGAAAATTATGGTTTAATGGCTTTTATGCAAAATGCCTGTAAATTTTTAATGAAAGAACCGTTGCTATTAAGTTCAATTGCAACTTGGTGGTGCGGACAAACCAAAGAATTAAATCATGTTTTAGCTAATTTACCTAAATTAATTATTAAAAAGACCAATAGAAAACAAGGTTTTAAAACTATTTATGGCAGCCAACTCAACAAAGAACAATTGGAAGAGGTTAAAATAATGATCCGAAAAAATCCAAAAGACTTTGTTGCACAAGAAGAAGTTAGCTTATCTACTACCCCTTCATTTATTGATGGGAAAATAGTACCTAGATATGCCTCCATGAGAGCTTTTTTAGTCTCTGATGGGACCAGTTATAAAGTTATGCAAGGAGGACTCAGTCGCAGTTCGATTATCAAAGGTAAATTTGAAATATCAAATCAATTAGGTGGACTTTCAAAAGACACTTGGATTATAACGGACTCCCCTAATCCCTACAATCAAAGTATTCTTGAACGAAAAACTTCAAACTCACAACTTAGTAATTCACTTACGAGTAGAAATGCCGAAAATCTTTTTTGGGTCGGTCGAATGTGTGAAAGGACAATGGCTTTAAGAAGTTTTTTAAAAATAATATTGAACCGTCTCAACGAAAATGTTAACAGCAATAATACCGAAAATGAACCACCTGCTTTTTTAGTCGTATTATTGAAATCGCTAACCCACCTCACGCAGACTTATCCTGGTTTTGTTGGTATAGAATCCAGTAAAAATGGGGAAGAATCTTTAAAAAACAACGAAGCCATTTTTGAAAATCCAATAATTGAATTATTGGCATTAATCAGTGACTACAAAAAACCCGGGTCTGTTACTTATAACATTCAAGCGCTATTGAATACGATTAATCAAGTAAGCGAAAAATGGAATCATGATACCCGAAGAATTATAAATTTAGTTGAAGACAGTCTTTTTGTTCTCAAAAATTCAAATACGACCAATATCAACCAAGTCAATCATAGTTTAGATAAATTACACATTCGCCTTTTCTCTTTTTACGGAAACATCTATGAAACCTTACCTAGAGATAATGGATTTTATTTATTGGAATCCGGAAAAAATGTGGAACGAATCCTATCGTTAATATCTGTTTTTAGATCTACTTTCAATTACAAACAAAAAGAAGAAGTAGAGACTGTTTTAATGGAAGCTATTCTAGAAAACCATCATTTATTAGCAAAATACAGAAATATCTATAAATCGCATTTAAGTTTAAAAGCGGTAATAAATATGATTTTTTTAGAGAAAAATTTACCCTATACACTGAGCTTTTTATTGGACACACTTTCAAATTACCTTTCAAAGCTGCCAAAAACGATGGATCCAAATCGATTAAGTATTGCTGAAAAATCCGCTTTGGAAGCCAGTACTCTAGTAAAGTTGATTAATGCAGATCAACTGGTAGAGTTCGATGAAGAAAGTCTATTCCGTAATGAATTAGACAACACTCTCTATCAGGTATTTGATTTAATATCAAAAGTTTCGAGCAATTTGGCCAGTATGTACTTTAATCATTCTGTAATTCAACATTCTATTTTAGACCCACAAGAAATTATAAATTCTGATGAAATATAAACTTAAACATCAAACTTTTTATACTTATGTGAATTCGGTTCATAATTACCAAAGTATATTGTGTCTTCAACCAAGAAATTCTGCTAAGCAAATTTGCACCAATTTCAAATTAGAAATTGAGCCAAAGCCGTCTAAAGTTTATAGCCGAACTGATTATTTTGGAAACATCCAGCACTATTTTTCACTCTACCAATCACATAAATCACTAAAAGTTACAGTTACAAGTGAAGTCGAAGTATTAAACAATGCTGTACAACTTTTTAACACCATTACTTGTGAAGAAACCAGAATAAAAATCAACAAAGACCCACTTTTAAAAAGAGAAGTTTTACTCTATCAAATACCCAGTCAATTCATTAATTGGGATGAAGAAATAATGACTTTTGCAAAAAGTTGTTTGATTCCAAATGAATCTCTTTTTGAAGGTGTCCTGAATTTAATCCAAAAAATTTTTACTGAATTCCAATTTAAAACGGGATCTACCAATGTAAATACACCTTTAAAAACCGTCCTTCGAGAACGAAGAGGAGTTTGTCAGGATTTTTCCCATTTGGCAATCGCCTGTCTTAGAAGTGTTGGAATTCCTGCGAAATATGTAAGTGGTTATATTGAAACACTTCCCCCAAAAGGGAAACCTAAACTGGAAGGTTCTGATGCATCTCATGCTTGGATATCCGTCTACATTCCAGAAATGGGATGGTGCGAATTTGACCCCACCAACAACATGATTCCTCAACAGAGACATATCGTTACTGCATATGGTAGAGATTTTGCCGATGTTTCCCCTTTGAAAGGAATTATATTTAGCTCTGGCGAACATAAGATTAAGGTAGAAGTTGATGTAATCCCTGTTTTATAACTTATTAATTGTGGCATTAAAAAAGAAACATCCCTTACTGACCTCCGGAAAAGCTTCTATTGTAAATGAAAATACAGCGAAGTCTTTATTTAAGGATATTTTAAATCTAGGGATTCCTTATGGATATCAACAAGCCAATTGTCATAATCTGTCCCATTTTATCAATTTATATTTGGAATCTAAAGGATTTAAATGTGCTAAAATTTGGGCATTTGCTCCTATTATATACTCCCCTTTGAGTAGTAGACTAATTTCTTTTACTGATAAAAAAAGATTATCTCCTACCGGAAATATTGATTGGGGTTATCATGTTGCGCCTGTATTACAAGTACAAATTGGCAACAAAGTGAGCAAAATGGTAATTGACCCAAGTTTATTTCCCAACGGACTTGTGCGTTATGAAACTTGGCTTACAAAACTTAATACCAAAAATCTAATCTATCTTATAATGGATTCAGATTGGTACTTATTTAATTCAAGTCCGTTTCCGAGTAATCAACTTGATAATTTTCCGAATGATTTTCAAGATGCGAGCCAACCTAGTGTGATCTTACCTGAATGGTTTCAGGGCAAATTGATTTCTGATTTTTATAAATATGAAGATGATTGCGAATATTATCATTGGATTGAAAAAGGAATGGCTATAAATGAAACCGCAATCACTTTCTATAATAATGAAATAAAACCTTTATTATACTCCAATACTCAGAATGATTTAGTCAATGACTATAAGAACTTAGCCGGAAATGTCTTTAATTTTGAAACAATTTTCAGAGATTTCACATGGAATGATGAAATGAATGATGAATTTCAACAAAAACATCAAATCATAATTTCAAAATACCGCGAAATTTACAATGACAATTACAACAACTGGGAGCAAAAATTATACAATCTTAGAGAAGAAATAAAAAAGAAATAAAAATATTTTTTTTTTATAAATCACTTTTTAGCCAACCCGTAATACTCATTCTTGTTTTTTGGGTAACCAAAACTTCATGGACCAGTTCGTCGCTTTTAAAAAATATCGTTTTTCCTTGGGTTGGACTAATTTTTTGAAGGTTATCCAATTGATGAATCACCAACTCGCCTCCATCATTAATTTCCCAATTAGCATTCAAATAACTAATCATAGAAAATTTTCGACTGGGATTGTTTTTGAATTGATCGAGATGTTTGAGATAAAAATCTCCAGGTTCATATAGAGAATAATGGAATTCATATCCTGTTATTCCGGCATAACAAGTTGTATTTAAATACAAAATAAATGCTTCAATTTGGGCAAAGAATTGATTTTCAAATGCATTATTATGCTTTTTGTCAAGCCAATAAATGGAATCGCTACGAATAGCGCCATCATAAGAGAGTTTTTCCGAATTACCTATCCCTGCAGCTTGCAACAAGCTTTTCTGATTTAAAGCAATCAAGTTTTGCTTTAAATTATTGGCCAAATCGGCGCTTAAAAATTGTTCAGATATACCTACTTTGTTTTCAATATAAGTAGCAATTAAATCCTCAAAACTGTTTTCCATATCAATTTATATTGACTGGAAATACAATCAACGAGCGAAGGTAAACTATTTCAAAATACCAAAGATATTTTATAAATAAAAAGGTTTGAAAATTAATTCAAACCCTTTTAAATAACTTATAATTTACTGATAAAACTGCCGTAGATATCTTTAAACTGATATCCTTCAGAAATCCTGTCTTTGCTTAGTTTTTTATATTCTACCAAAGCCCAAAGAATGAATTCTTTCATAAAGAATTTATCTTCTTTTGCCAATTGAGGCTGATAGGTCTTGACTAAAATTTCAAGAGGGACAATACTACCAATGATTCTTTGGTATTCTTCGTCGGAACAATCGTCCAATAATTCAAATCCACTTTCTGCAAAAAACCATTCAATAATATCGGTATAAGGTGTTTTCTCCCCTTGTTTTTCCAATTTTTCAATTTTCGGAAAATAGCCCGGAAAAAAAGTATGAATGGCTGATCCAATTAAATTTTGGGCAACAATAGCTGCTCCCTCCTGCTCTCCTTCATACACTAATTCTACTTTTCCGGTAATCGAAGGGATAATTCCCATAAAATCAGACAATCGCAAAGTAGTTTTCTCCGCACCTGATTTTAATGCTCTACGTTCAGCGGTACTCAATAAGTTTTCGAAAGCAGTAATACTTAATCTCGCACTCACACCACTTTTATGGTCTATATATTCACTTTCCCGAGCTTCAAAACTAATTTGTTCCAATAAATCTTTGGCCAATGAAGGAACATAAACCATCTCATTTTGAACAATATCTAATTTAGCTTCCTGCTCCGTGATTGTTCGGGCAATTTTGATGCTTTCCGGATAATGGGTTAATATTTGAGAACCGATTCGGTCCTTCAATGGTGTTACGATACTGCCTCGATTCGTATAATCTTCGGGGTTTGCCGTAAAGACAAACTGCATATCCAAAGGCATTCTTAACTTAAAACCTCTAATTTGAATATCGCCTTCCTGCAAAATATTAAATAATGCAACCTGAATTCTCGCTTGCAAATCCGGTAATTCATTGATAACAAAAATACTACGATTCGCTCGTGGTATCATTCCGAAATGGATTACCCGATCATCCGCATACGACAATTTTAAATTGGCCGCTTTGATTGGATCTACATCCCCAATCAAATCGGCCACCGTTACATCCGGTGTGGCTAATTTTTCATAAAAACGGTCATCACGGTGCAGCCACGAAATAGGAGTTTCATCGCCTTTATCCGCAATAATGTCTTTGGCAAAGCGAGAAATAGGTTGAAACGGATCATCATTAATCTCTGAACCACTCACATACGGAATAAATTCATCTAATAACTCAATCATTTTTCTCGCCAATCTTGTTTTAGCCTGACCTCGCAAACCTAATAAATTGATATTATGGCGAGATAAAATAGCCCGTTCTAATTCTGGAATAACCGTATTCTCAAAACCATGAACTCCTTCGAATGTAGGTTGTCCCGACTTGATTTTCTCTCGCAAATTATGGCGTAATTCATCTTTGATACTTTTGCTTTGATATCCTGACTTTTTTAATTCGCCTAATGTTTTTATATTTTTCATTTGTTTTTTATTGAAATTGCAATTGACAATGTAATTGCTATTGAATTTACTTTGAACTATTTTATTCTTTGAAAATTTTTTTGATTTGTTAAGGTTGTTTTATTAAATGCTTCTTTTCCTTCACTTTCCCCTTTTGTTATTGTACAATCTGCAATACATATATAAAACTTTTTTGTTTGATTAAATTCTTCATTTTTCTTTTTTGAATCATAAAAACAATCCATACCGTTTGTTAAATAGACAAACATTTCTTCATTTGCCAGTATTGTTGACATTTCGCTTAATCTATAAAGAATTTGTTTTCTTTCATTTGTAAAATCAATATTCCCATCAATATTATGAAATAGATCCAAAATAGCTAAACAACTCCATATAGTATTCCATTTTAAACCTTTAAAAATAGGGTAATCAGGTAAATCTAACGGTTTTAATGCTGTAAATTCTCTTGCATAAATTTCATTTTCAGAGGGGATTAAATCATTTTGGCAAAAAATCCAATTGGAGAAAAAAAATGCAAATACTAAAATTTTATATTTCATTCCTGTTTTTATATTATTTTACTGAATACTGTTTACTAAAAACTGAATACTTTATTTAATTCGTTTCTTTCTATTCGTTTCATAATCCTCAAAAATCATTTCACCCAAACCTTTTAATCCTGTGTAAAAAGCTTTTCCTTGGTTGGCTTCGGTAAATCGGTTGACAAACTTTTGCAAATAAGCATCTCTGGCAATCATAAAAGTGGTTATGGGAATATGCAATTTACGGGCTTGTTGAGCTTGGGAGTAACATTTATCAACAATATATTCATCTAACCCATTGCTGTTCATGTAATAGGAACCGTCTTTTTCCCGAACACAACTCGGTTTCCCATCGGTAATCATAAAAATTTGCTTGTTGGTGTTTCGCTTTCTACGCAAAATATCCATGGCGAGCTGTAATCCAGCCACGGTATTGGTATGAAAAGGTCCTACTTTTAAATACGGTAAATCTTTGATGGAAATTGTCCAGGCATCATTGCCAAAAACTAAAATATCGAGGGTGTCTTTCGGATAGCGTGTCGTAATTAATTCGGCCAAAGCCATGGCCACTTTTTTGGCGGGAGTAATTCGGTCTTCTCCGTACAAAATCATACTATGACTGATATCAATCATCAAAACCGTACTCATTTGTGATTTATATTGGGTTTCTTCGACGACCAGATCATTTTCGGTGAGCATAAAATCGGCGACACCATTATTGATTTGAGCATTGCGCAAACTTTCGGTTAAAGATATCCGTTCGAGGCTATCACCAAAATGAAATTCTCTAAATTCTCCGGTATGTTCATCACCACTTCCAGAATGCTTGGTTTTGTGATTTCCACTTCCGGAACGTTTTAAATTACCAAAAATAGTATCCAAAGCTTGCTGGCGAATGGCTCGCTCCGTTTTGGCTGTTATGCCTAATCCCGGAGTTCCATCTTCTTTGAGTTCCTCTCGGATATATCCTTTTTTCTTTAAATCTTCGATAAAATCATCAATGGTATAGTTTTCATCCGTAAGGAGATATTCTTTGTCTAATTCCCGCAACCAATCTATCGCTTCATCAAAATCACCTGAAGTGTGCGTGAT
The DNA here is from genome assembly GCA_023259675.1 of Flavobacterium sp. Classification (GTDB taxonomy): domain Bacteria; phylum Bacteroidota; class Bacteroidia; order Flavobacteriales; family Flavobacteriaceae; genus Flavobacterium. Next base: position 19,041 of record JALRGT010000020.1, on the reverse strand, counting down.
TAATTCTTTGAAAATGCCAAAGAGTTTCTCAAACGGGGATTGAAATGGCGCTTCATATTCCTTAAAATAAAATCCTTTTCTATTTGATTTTTCCATATATGTAAAAGTTGCTTTTTAAGCGATCATATATGTTATCGCCTTTTATTATTGATATCTACTTACGCAAACTTTTTATTAAGAGCGATTTCATAGAAAATAAATTTACGGCATTTTGAAATGTAGTTCAAATAAACGTTTACTAATATTTAGTTAAAAACCATAAATCAGTAAAATTCACCGTTTACATAATACCAGCTCCCCTTTTCAAAGACAAAATTTGAAAACTCATGATGTATATGCTGTATGAATTGACTATCAACGTAATAAGCTTTAAACTCTACGGTGTTTTCTGTAGCGTGGAGAACTTCTAATTTTTGCCATTGATTACTGACTGCCCATTCTAAAATCTCGGATTTTAAATGGTGTTTTCTTTGTGAAACATGGGTCGTTTCGACAAGATAATCGGCTTGATGTGTTGCATATGCCGAATATCTGGAACGCATCAAATCTTGGGCGGTAGTTGCATTTTTGACTCCTTTAAGAATCGGTTCGCAACAATCCTGAAACTTTTTATTCAATCCACAATAGCAACTTTCTTTTTTCATTTTAAAAATAAATAAAACGAGACTCTATAATTGTCCGTTTAAAGCAATTATACGTTGATGCAACTGATTTAGCAGCACTTGGTATTTACTAATTTCAATCAAATCCTCGTCTTCTTCTAAATAATCCAATAGTTCGTCTAATTCCTCACTAACTTCTGCTAATTTATTATTGGCGTCTTTCGCTTTTTTTTCGGCGATTAAATCGATGATTTCTTGCACTCCATTTTTAAGTTCTGCAAATTTATTATTTTCCATAGATTCTTTATTTATCTTCTGAAGCTTTACTTTCGTTAAATTTTTTCGCGATTTGTTTCAGTTTTTCTTTGCGGTTTATTTCAGCTTGCTTCTTTTTATCTTGTGCCTTATGTAACTTATCGTTATGCTTTTTTATATTTTTTTCATTATTCCTACTCATTGCTCTTATATTTATAAAACGATTTAAAAATCAATTATTTAATTGAAAAATACAAAGTTCGCTTATTTATTTATAATGAAATTGTTTTACATTTAAAATATTCAAACAATTTCACTTTTAAATAAACAAAAATTAACACTTCTAACTGTAATCAATTTCATATTTTTACGTTTGTAACAATAATTCCATTATAGCTAAAAATCATAAATGAGTATTCTGAAAAAAAATAAATATATCAATTGGTTTTTAAAAAGGCCTAAGACAGCAGGTATTTTAACTTTCCTAATTCTGATTTTTATTACAACAATCACTGCCTTTCAACAGTACCAACTCATTGTAAAAGAAGAACAAAGAGAAATGAACAACATCTTGAATGTTGTTCATCAAAATATAGAGCAAATTATTAAAAATTGCTATACTACCACCTTAACACTGGCGTTAAGCATCAATGACAATGGAGAACCCAAAAACTTCAATCAATTATCCAAATCTCTTTTAGAATCAAATAATAGCATAAGTGCCGTACAACTTGTCCCTGATGGAATTGTTAAATATGTATATCCATTAAACGAAAATAAAGCGGCATTAAATCTAAATGTTTTAACCACACCACATCTTAGAAAAGAAGCCTTAAAATCCATTGAAAGAAAAAAAATGTATTTTGCGGGTCCTTTTCATTTAAAACAAGGAGGAAATGGAATTGTGGGGAGGCTTCCTGTATATAGAAATAACAAATTCTGGGGGTTTTCGGCTGTTATCATAAAACTGGACGACTTATTAAAATCTTCTGGGATCAATAAAATTGATGCAACAAAATATTATTTCCAGTTTTCAAAAAAAGATTCGATAACCCAAAAAGATATTTTTTATTTGCCGACTAAAAAAGTGGTTTCCAAGGTAAACGATTTATCGATACCTATACCTGATGGAGATTGGAAAATACACCTCATCTCTTTCAATCCATTTTACTTGTATTATCCTATTTTATTTCTTGGATTAATGGGCTTGGTTATAGCTATCCTTTTTGGTTATTTGGTTTATACCTTTCTAAAAATCCCCGAAGAATTAAACTATTTAGTTGATGAGCAGACAAAAAAACTTCTACATTCCGAAATTATATTTGAAGCTATCTTTGATCAAGCCGCCGTTGGAATTGCCCATATCGACTCTAATTCCGGAGATTTAATCGAAATAAACCAAAAGTTTTGTCAACTGTTGGGATATTCCCAAATTGAAATGAAAAGCAAAACTTTTGAGACTCTAATACATCCTGATGATTTAATTGAATGGGAACTCAAACTGAAGCAATTACAAAAAGGAGAAATTAAGGAATTTTCAGTCGAAAAAAGATATTTAACAAAATCAGATAACATCGTTTGGGGTAACATAAATGTATCTCCACTTTGGAGAGAAAAGGAAAAAATAGGTAGTTATATAGCCATTATAGTAGATATAACTTTAAAAAAGGAAACAGAGGAATTAATTCAGAAAACGGAAACACGGTTCCAGAGTTTATTTGAGGATTCCCCACTACCCTTAAGTGAAGAAGATTTTTCGGAAACTAAAAATTATCTAAGAGAATTAAACCTTTTAAATAAAGAAGAAAAAACAGTTTATGATTTTCTAGAACAGCATCCTGAAGTTGTAGACAAATGTATTTCGTCAATCAAAATAATTAATATTAACAATGCCTGCCTTAAACTTTATAAAGTCGATAGCAAAGAAGAAATCATTCATAACAAATTTAACATCTATAATTCCAATAAAGGAATAATCCAACATCTAATAGCTATAACTCAAAGGGAAAAACAATTTAATTTTGAATCTAAAATAATAAATACGATAGGAGAACTTAGAGATATCGATTTAAGATGGAATGTAATTCGCGGCTATAAGAACTCATTCGAAAGAATTATCGTCTCCCGAAAAGACACCACCGTAAGAAAATCTGCTGAAATAGATATCCTAACCACAAAAAAAAGGTTAGAGTCTTTAATAAATACTATCGATGGAATCGTATGGGAATGTGATATCAAAAACTTTTCTTTTTCATTCATCAGTTCCAAAGTAATAGAAATCTTAGGATATACTCCCGAGGAATGGATAGATGATAAATCATTTTGGGCAGATCATATCCATCCCGATGATAAAGAATGGGCTCTAAATTTTTGTGCTTTAAAATCAAAACAAAATTTAAATCATGATTTTGAATATCGAATGATTGCCAAAAATGGCACTGTCGTTTGGCTTAGAGATATTGTAAATGTTGTTTTTGAAGATGGAAAAGCAGTCAGCTTAAGAGGTATTATGATTGATATCACTAAAACAAAAGAAGCTGAAAAAGATTTAAATGATTCATTCCAACTGGTTACCGAACAAAATAAAAGATTGCTTAATTTTTCATACATCGTTTCACATAATCTACGATCACACACCAGTAATATTGCCTCAATAATGGATTTAATTGAATCATCGGAATCTGAGGCAGAAAAAAATGAATTGATACAATTATTAAAATCAGTTTCTGCATCATTAGACGAAACAATGGATCATTTGAATGAAGTCATTAACATCCGAACAAACGTAGATTTAGTTTCTGAATCAATAAACCTAAAACAGTATATTCATATTGCACAAAATCTATTATCAAAACAGATAGCAAGTAATGAAGCTACCTTTTTTATTGATATTCCAAATGATGTAATGATAAATTATAATCCGGCTTATTTGGAAAGCGTTTTATATAATTTGATATCCAATGCGATACGTTACAAACATTCTGAACGAAAACCTCTCATAGAAATAAAGTGGATAAACGATAAAAACAATAAAATACTGCAAATTTCGGATAATGGAATAGGTATTGATCTTGCCAGAAATTCAGATAAAATATTTGGAATGTATAAAACATTCAGCAACCACCCTGACTCTAAAGGTATCGGACTCTTTATAACCAAAAATCAAATTGATGCCATGGGGGGCAAAATAAAAGTAGACAGTGAGCCTGATATGGGAACAACCTTTAAAATCTATATTCGATGACACAAAAAACAATCTGGGTAATAGATGATGATCCTATCTATCAAATTATCATAAATAAAATAATAAAAAAGAACAATTATTTCTCAACAATATGCACCTATAATAATGGGAAAGAGGCTTTGGATAGTATTCAAAATTCAATTGAAAACCAAACAACATCTTCTCCCGATATTATTCTTTTGGATATTAACATGCCTATTATGGATGGATGGGAATTCTTGGAAGCTTTAGAACCGATAAAACCTAAATTAGGACAAAAAATAATGATTTACATCGTGAGTTCTTCGATAGCACTAGAAGACAAGAATAAATCCAATATATATCCTGATGTACTGGGGTATTTATCCAAACCTATAACAGTAGATGATTTAATAAAAATTGCTGCAACACATTAAACCAATTGTCTTTTTATTTCTTCAAGTGTTTTATTTGTAAATACAAGCTCCTCAATAATTGTTTTACGCAAATCATCTATATTATCATAGTCATAATATTTGGCCCATGAAGTCAGATTAAATAGATTCCGAATTTGTTTGATTCGTTTAGCGGTTTCAAAACTGGTACGAAGTACCGCTTTATTATCGTAAATAGGATTATTTTTATGTTGATAATTAACGGTGTTTTTTAAATAATTTACCTCCAGATAATATAATGCTTCCTCAGCATTATCGGGATAAAAGGAAGACCATGAAGCAAAACCAAGTTTAAATTTAGACGTTGTTTCCGGTTCCATCGGTTCTAACCTCCATTTACTATTAGCTAATCGTCCCCAATGATTGGATAACCTATACATTCCAGATTCCGTATAATAATAAGCGCTCCCTGATTTACTTTGATATTGAATTTCTAATTGTTTAATGGCATCGGTAACGACTTCCTGAAACACACAGAAAGTATTTTTAAAAGAATTCGGACTCGGACGAAATATTTTTTTCATGGAAACAAAGATAATGAGAAACGCCAAAACTTGACTAGACAAGCGAATAATTGATTAACTTTGCGTTTTAATTTTATAAAAAAATCAATCATGGCTAAAGCTTCAGAAGGAAATATGATGCAAAAAGGAATCTATACAGGGGTTATCGAAAAGGATGAAAACAATAACTTTTTTTGTGGTGAATTCCTTTTAGATTACAAAATGGTTCAAGCTAAACACGCTGTCGGTGATTTAATTACCATAAAATCGGTTATTGAAAATCCAAGCGATATAAGCCATAATAAATATCCAAAAAAATCTAAAAATTTTGACAAGGCCAATAACAAACCTCAACAATAATTTCAAAGAAATTATACCCTCAAAATTATAATTATTCATTTTTTTATTTTTTTTTTAGGATAAAGTAAAAAGTTAAAAAAAAGTGTACCTTTGCAAAAAATTTGTTGATTTTGATTTCATGTCCAATTGATTTCATATTAAAAGACAAGTAGTTACCCTTATATTTATGAAAAAAATAGTTGAATACCGCAAACTGCTAAATGTAGATAAAACTGCAGAATTGAAAGAATTGAAAACCATCTATCGTAATGCGATGAAAGAAGCGCATCCTGATAAATTTCAAGGCGATGAAGCTGGATTGAAAGCGGCAGAAGAAAATAGTAAAAAAATCATTGAAGCTTATCATTTTTTAGTGAGCATCAATCCGGAAACTATCAAACAAAATTTACCTGAGTATACTGAAACTATTGCTACATCTACCATTACAGATTACAAATTTGTTGAAGGTAGATTAATTATCAATTTTTCTAACGGAAGTGTTTATGAATACATCAGTGTTCCTAAAGCAACTTATGTAAAAATGGTAAATGCAGATTCTCCTGGAAGATTTGCAAAAAGACACATATTGAATTCATTTACTTGGAGAAAAACAATCAATCAAGATTAATTTTTCGAAAACCAATTATATCAAGCACTCTTTTTAGGGTGCTTTTTTTATGTACAATCACTTTAATACGAGTCGTTTTATAGTAAAAAAATATATAAACTATAACAAAATTTTAGGTTTTTTATTTATTAAACCTATATTTTTTTTAAATACTTTTGCTCCATAACTAAAATTAACTAATTAATTAATAATGAAAAAAATCATTTTATTACTATCTGCTGCAGTTGTATTATTTTCTTGTAGCAAAGTTAAAGACGGAGAATATTTAATCACCGGAACTGCCGTTGGAATTGAAAACGGAAAAACTATCATCTTAGAAACACAAGATGCCAATGGAATGGGCTTAGTTGCTGTTGACACTGTAAAAGTAGAAAACGGAAAATTTGAAATCAAAGGTAAAGTAACAGAACCAGCTTTTAACTATATTCAGTTAGAATCTGCAAACGGTAAAATTCCTTTTATCTTGGAAAGTGGAGAAATCACAATTGTAATTAATAAAGACAGTATTCAAAATTCTAAAATTTCAGGTACTTACAATAATGATGAGTTTGTGAAATTTAATGAGGATATGAAAACTATCCAAAAGAAAGTAATGGATTTCCAAACTAAAAACATGCAAGTAATGAATACAGCACAACAAACAAAAGACACTGCTGTAATCAATAAATTGATGGCTGAATATTCTGCATTACAACAAGAAGTAGGAACTGCTTCAAAAGCAAAATATACAACTTATGCTGAAACACATCCAAAATCTTTTATTAGTGCATTAATTATCCAATCAATGGCTAATGACCCAAGTATGGATGCAAAAAAAGCAGAATCATTATACAATAGCTTGGATGAATCTTTAAAAAATTCTAAACCAGGAAAGGCTATCCAGACTAAATTGGCTGAAATGAAAAATCCATCAGTAGGTGCAGCTGTACCTTCTGTAGGAACTGCAAAATGAAGGTCAGATTTTTCGGCACCTAACCCTGACGGAAAAACAGTTTCTTTAAAAGAAAGTTTAGGAAAAATTACCATTGTCGATTTTTGGGCTTCTTGGTGTGGACCTTGTAGAAGAGAGAGTCCTAATATGGTCGCTTTGTACAAAGAATTACATTCAAAAGGACTTAACATAATTGGAGTGTCTTTAGATAAAGATGCTTCCAAATGGAAAGAAGCAATTGCAAAAGATCAATTGGCTTGGGCACAGGTTTCCAATTTAAAATTTTGGGACGAACCTATTGCAAAACAATACCAAGTAGAATCAATCCCTGCTACTTTCATCCTTGATGCCGACGGAAAAGTTGTGGCAAGAGATTTAAGAGGCGCAGAACTTAGAGCAAAAATAATAGAATTATTGGCCAAATAAGCTTATAAATTCTACTAAAATAAAAAATCTCCCTTGTGGAGATTTTTTTATTTTATTCAATACCAATACATTAAAAATTATACTGAAATTAATTCAAAAATTAGTTTGGAAACATCAAAACAGTTTCTATATTTGCAACCGCTTACCACAAGATAGTAAGACACTCAAAGGCTACGGGGAGATACTCAAGCGGCCAACGAGGGCAGACTGTAAATCTGCTGTGAAAACTTCGCAGGTTCGAATCCTGCTCTCCCCACCAAAAACGCTGCATTTATTTGCGGCGTTTTTTTTGCTCCAAATTTCAAAAATTTCAATCAAAAACTTCATTTTCCGAATTTCTCCTAATTGACTTCTGAACACTTATAACCATCTACTCTAATTTTCTTATATGGCAAATAGTTGTCTTGGTTTTTCTATAATAAAAACATTCCAACTAGTTCCTTATATGCATATCAAATAACCATCTTATAAATGAACAAAGAATCAATCAAAAGGAGGCTATTTGTTCTTCCTGCTGATCAGTTTAAAGATATTGAAGCAAATAAAATATCCTTCTTAAATATACTTTGTTCTCTAATACCTTCATTTGATTATTTTGTAATAAATCAAATTTGTGATTGATATAGGAGATAGAACTAATAACTCCAAAGACGTTTTAACGTTTTTTTATGAAAATCAAATTTTTGTTGCTATTTTAAGGTAAAATCACTAGATTAGATAATTATTTCTACCCAAATTATATATAATAATCTAATATGCTTTAATTTATTTAGCAAACCAGATTTTAGTCCAAATACCAGAAAATCATAATTAATACCCAATAAAAAAGGTTAATGTATGAGTGAATATATTAAAATTAAAAGGGGATTGAATCTCAAATTGGTCGGAGAAGCTGTTAAGGCAGTGTTGGAGTTGCCTACAGCTGAAATATTTGCCATAAAGCCCAATGACTTTATCGGGCTAACTCCAAAATTGCTGGTTAAAGAAGGCGATACCGTACTTGCAGGAACTCCTTTGTTTTGCGATAAAAATAATAAAATCATTAAATTATGCTCTCCCGTTAGTGGTGAAGTAGTGGAAATTCTTCGCGGGGATAAAAGAGTAATCCTCGAAATTAAAATAATGGCTGATAGGGAAATTAAACATGTGCCATTTACAAAATCAAATCCGAATCAATTGGACAGAGATGCCATTATTGAAATATTATTAAATAGTGGCGCTTGGCCATTTATCCGTCAGCGTCCTTATGGAATTATACCTAACCCGAATGAAAGTCCAAAATCTATTTTTATCTCCGCTTTTGACAGCAATCCATTAGCTCCTGACAATGATTTTATAATGTCTGGTAAAGAAATTCATTTTCAAACTGGATTGGATGCATTAAAAAAACTAACCGCTGGAAAAATACATTTGAATGTAAAGGCAGACAGCCCTATTGCTTCCCCTTTTACAAAGGCACAGAATGTGCAACTCAATAAAATATCCGGACCTCATCCTGCCGGTAATGTGGGTGTACAAATACACCACATTGATCCCGTAAACAAAGGAGAGACGGTTTGGTACATTAATCCACAAGATGTGTTAATCATTGGTAAATTATTTAATGAAGGAATATTTGATACTACTCGATTAATTGCATTAACGGGTTCACAGATTAAAAGTCCTAAATATTATAAAACAATGGTGGGCAGCGCCATAAAAAATATTATTGCCGAAGGTGGCTTACGGAAAGGCGAAAACAGAATTATCAGCGGAAACATTTTATCCGGTAGTCAAATTCCAGCAGACGGTTATTTAGGTTTTTATGATACCCAATTAACGGTTATTCCAGAGGGCAACCATTTTGAGTTTATGGGTTGGTTAACTCCTGGATTTTATAAATTCAGTATATCCCGTACTTTTTTCTCTTGGTTAACACCTAATAAAAAATACGACCTAAACACCAATATGCATGGTGAGGAACGCCCTTTTGTAATGACTGGGCAATATGAAAAAGTTTTTCCAATGGACATTTACCCGGTACAACTTTTAAAATCAATACTAATTGAAGATATAGATATGATGGAAAAGTTAGGCATTTATGAAGTGGTGGAAGAGGATTTTGCACTTTGTGAATTGGTGTGTACTTCAAAAATTAAATCGCAGGAAATCATACGACATGGACTTGATATTGTACGCAAAGAATTCAGTTGAAAGTAGTATTAGGTATATAAATTTTTATCATTAAAAAGAATTGAATTTGAAACCACTTAGAAAATTACTGGACAACCTAAAACCTAACTTTGAAAAAGGGGGGAAACTGGAGAAATTTCATCCCGCATTCGATGCGTTCGAAACTTTTCTCTTTGTTCCCAATCAAACTACAAAAAGCAAAGGAACACACGTTCGTGATGCCATAGATTTAAAGCGCACCATGATATTGGTGGTACTTTCCTTAGTTCCTTGCCTATTATTTGGAATGTGGAATGTAGGTTATCAACATTATCAGGCTTTAGGGGTTACAAATACTTCCTTACTGGATAATTTTATTTTTGGGGCCATCAAAGTGCTGCCCTTGATTATTGTTTCATACGGTGCCGGCTTATCGACCGAATTTATTTTTGCAATCATAAGAAAACATACAATCAATGAAGGTTTTTTGGTTTCGGGTATGTTAATTCCATTAATTATGCCTATCAATGTGCCATTATGGATGGTAGCCGTTTCTACCATTTTTGCAGTAGTCATCGGAAAAGAGGTTTTTGGTGGTACGGGTATGAATATTTTAAATCCGGCACTCACGGCTAGGGCATTTCTGTTTTTTGCTTATCCAAGCAAAATGTCAGGAAACGAAGTATGGATAAATACAAGTACCAATAAAGGACAGGCAGTCGTTGACGCTTATAGCGGAGCTACTCCTTTGGGTGATGCTGCCGCAGGTCTCGCTGATAAAATTCCCGGAACGATGGAATCCTTCATTGGCGCTATTCCTGGCTCTATAGGGGAAACCTCTACAATTGCCTGTTTAATAGGCGCTGCTATTTTATTATATACCGGTATTGGTAGCTGGCGAATCATGACTTCCGTTTTTATAGGCGGGTTTTTAATGGCGCTTATTTTTAATCTCTTTGGGTTAAATACCTTAATGCAGATAACTCCCCTACATCATTTAACATTGGGAGGCTTCGCATTTGGTGCCATATTTATGGCCACTGATCCTGTGAGCGCATCCCAAACCAATACGGGAAAATACATTTATGGTTTTTTAATAGGCATGTTGGCGATTCTGTTCCGAGTTTTTAACCCAGCCTACCCAGAAGGAATGATGTTAGCTATTTTATTTATGAATGTTATGGTACCACTCATAGATCATTTTGTAGTTGAAGCCAACATTAAACGTAGATTAAAAAGAGTAAAACCAATACAAAATCAAAATGGATAAAGACAGTAATAAAGCCACATTTCTCTTTTCCTCCATTATGGTGGTGGTAATTGCTGTAGTGCTATCTATTGCCGCTATTGGCCTTGCACCCTATCAGGAAAAAAATATTAGAGTCGAAAAAATGCAAAATATTTTAACCAGCGTTTCTATACCCACTGAAACCGGTAATGCAGAAGATTTTTTTAATCAATATATAACCAAACAAATTGTTTTAAATAATAAGGGAGAAGAAGTAACGGGCAAAATTGCTGCGTTTGATATAGACCTTAAAAAAGAACAGGACAAAATCAAAACTAGAAAAAAAGGGGAACAATTATTTCCTCTATTCATTTGTAATAAAGACGAAAAAACCTTTTATATCATTCCTGTTCGAGGAAAGGGATTATGGGGTCCAATATGGGGATATATTTCCCTAGAAAGCGATATGAACACTATTTATGGCGTTAGCTTTGGACATAAAGGTGAGACACCTGGACTGGGTGCCGAAATTGAAACAGAAAAGTTTCAGCAGCAATTCATCGGAAAAAAAATATTTGACGAAGCAGGAAATTTTGTTTCAGTAACCGCTATTAAAGGAGGCGCTCCTCCGTCGGATATGCACGGGGTCGATGCCATATCAGGTGCGACAATAACCAGCAGAGGTGTTACAGAAATGTTTAAAAGAACCCTTAGTAATTATATTCCGTATTTTAAAAGCAGAAAGCGATAGCATTTACAACCTTAAATAACAGCATATGAGTACAGAAACAATTCCAACTCCTGCAAAACCTAAAAAACCAAAAGAACCTTTATTTTCAGCGAAAAATAAACGGCTTTTGTATGACCCATTAAACGACAATAACCCAATTACAGTACAAATATTGGGCATCTGTTCTGCATTGGCTGTTACAGTTAAAATGAAACCATCTATCGTTATGGCCCTTGCTGTTATTGTGGTATGTGCTTTTTCAAATGTCACTATTTCATTGATCAGAAATATTATTCCAAAACGCATTCGGATAATTGTTCAATTAACGGTTGTCGCTTTTATAGTTATTTTGGTAGACCAATTTTTAAAAGCATTCGTTTTTGATGTCAGTAAACAACTTTCCGTTTTCGTAGGGCTCATCATTACCAATTGTATTATTATGGGGCGACTGGAAGCCTTCGCTATGGCAAATAAGCCCTGGCCTTCTTTTTTAGACGGAATTGGTAACGGATTTGGTTATGGGTTGATATTAGTTATCGTTTCTATGGTACGGGAACTGCTTGGCTCTGGAGAATTAATGGGTTTTCGCATTATCCCCGAATCGATTTATAAGTTAGGTTATTTTAATAATAGCCTTATCATTATGCCACCCATGGCGCTCATCATTGTTGGAATTATCATTTGGGTACAACGAAGCATGAACAAAAAATTAATAGAGTCCAAATAATTGAATTGTTAACAACAAAAAACAACGGTAATTAAATATTATTTTATGGAACATATAAATATTTTTATAAAAGCTATTTTTATTGAGAATATGATATTTGCCTATTTCTTGGGCATGTGTTCATACCTGGCCATTTCCAAAACTGTAAAAAGTGCCATTGGACTGGGACTTGCTGTGACTTTTGTTTTATTGATATCAGTACCTGCCTGTTATATGCTCGAAAAATATGTATTAAAAGCAGGGGCTCTAACTTGGCTATCATCAGACTTTGCGTCCATTGATCTTAGTTTTTTAAGTTTTATCATGTTCATTGCAGCCATTGCTTCCATTGTACAGCTAGTGGAGATGATTGTTGAAAAATATACACCGGCACTGTACACCTCCTTAGGTATATTTTTACCGCTCATTGCAGTGAATTGCTCTATTCTTGGTGGGGCATTGTTTATGCAAGAACGAGAATATGCCACATTAGGAGAAGCTACCGTTTTTGGATTGGGTTCTGGTATTGGATGGTTACTGGCCATCGTTTCATTGGCGGCAATCCGAGAGAAATTAAGATATTCAAATGTTCCAGGTCCTTTAAGAGGTTTGGGAATTACTTTTATTTTAACTGGATTGATGGCCATTGCATTTATGAGTTTTATGGGGGTTTCGTTATAAATCTATAAACAAAAAAGAAATGATAATTTTAACTTTTGATAGTTTAACGGTTATAAGTAGTGTCGTTGTTTTCTTGGTATTCAATTTGGTACTGGTGTATATAATTCTATACGCAAAATCGAAACTTACCCCTTCCGGATTGGTGAAAATTATCATTAATGAAAAAGAAATCCTTGAAACCGAAGCTGGATCTACCCTGTTGACCACCTTGTCCAATCAAAAAATATTTTTACCCTCAGCCTGCGGTGGAAGTGGAACTTGTGCCATGTGCAAATGTCAGGTATTATCGGGCGGCGGCGAAATTTTACCCACAGAGGTTCCTTATTTTACTAGAAAGCAACAGCAATCCAATTGGCGGTTAGGTTGTCAAGTGAAAGTAAAACAGGACATGGAAATAATCATCCCTCAAAAAATATTGGGAATAAAAAAATGGGAATGCGAAGTAGTTTCAAATAACAATGTGGCTACCTATATCAAAGAACTGGTAGTAAAATTACCCGAAGGTGAATTTCTGGAATTTGAGTCGGGTTGTTACATCCAAATAGATGTTCCCTCCTGCGAAATTGATTTTAAAAAGGATCTCTATAATATAGACAATCGATTTAAGGAAGATTTCGACAAGTACAAAATCTGGGATCTTAAAATGAAAAACCCAGAACCCATTTTCAGGGCTTATTCGATGGCCAATCATCCTGCAGAAGGAAATATCATCATGTTGAATATCCGACTAGCGACGCCTCCATTCGACAGGAAAGCAGGTGGATTCATGAAGGTAAACCCAGGTATTTGTTCCTCTTATGTGTTTTCCCTAAAACCCGGGGACAAAGTAAATATAGCAGGTCCATTCGGAGAATTCCATATCAAGCCAACAAAAAACGAAATGATTTATATTGGAGGCGGTGCGGGAATGGCTCCCCTACGTTCTCATTTATTTCATATTTTTCATACGCTAAAAGAAAGAGAACGAAAAGTTTCTTTTTGGTACGGAGGAAGGTCATCTAAGGAAGTTTTTTATACCGATCACTTCCGTGATATCGAAAAAGAATTCGCTAATTTCCAATACAATATTGCGCTGTCAGAACCGCTACCTGAAGATAACTGGACTGGCTATACCGGCTTCATTCATAATGTGCTTTTTGAAAATTACTTGAAGTATCATGAAGCTCCAGAAGACGTTGAATATTATATTTGTGGACCACCTATGATGAACGCAGCTGTTTTTAAAATGCTCGATGAACTTGGTGTCCCACCTGAAAACATTGCTTTTGATGATTTTGGAGGGTAAAAAAACATTTATGATGAAATTCCTGTTCCCTATTTTTGTACTACTATTTTTTATAAGCTGCAACTCCAATAAGAAATCTTTAATTAAGCTTGAAGGGAATGCACAGGGTACCACTTATCATATTTCCTATTTATCAGATGATCCTATTAATTACAAAACAGGTATTGATTCCCTGCTGAAAGAGATAGACTCTTCCATGTCAACCTGGCTTCCTGTTTCACTTATTTCCAGAATAAACAATAACGACAACAGTGTATTAGTTGACCCCTATTTTATTGATGTATTTAACAAATCAATTGAAGTTTCAGAGAAAACCCAGGGGCTTTTTGATGTGACGGTTGGTCCTTTGGTAAATTCCTGGGGATTTGGCTTTACTAAAAAAGCAACTCCGGACAGTAAGAGGATTGACAGTTTACTTCAGCTTGTTGGTTACAAAATGTTAAGCCTTGAAGGCCATAAAATAATAAAAGCAAAACCGGAGATTAAAATTGATTTCAATGCCATTGCTCAGGGATATTCCGTAGACGTTTTATCCAATTATTTGGAAAGTAAAGGAATAAACAATTATTTAGTTGAACTGGGGGGAGAGCTGAAAGCCAAAGGGAAAAAAGAAAACAAAAATTGGAAAGTCGGTATTGATAAACCAGATGAAAAAGCTTCCTCTGAAAGAAAACTTGAAGCCGTAATTAGTTTAAATAATAAAGCCCTGGCCACTTCGGGGAATTATCGAAAATTTTATGTTGAGGGCAACCAAAAATATTCCCACATCATCAACCCAAAAACAGGATATCCGGCCAAACAGAATGTATTAAGCGCCACAGTGATTGCAGATGATTGCATAACTGCAGATGCTTATGCTACCGCTTTCATGGTAATGGGATTGAAGAAATCTAAATCCTTTTTAGAAAGAAACAAAGACTTAAAACTGGAGGTATATTTTATTTATGATGATAACGGAAACTGGAAAACGTATGCATCCGAAAGTTTAAAGAAACAGATTACCGAACTGCATTAAGATTTACATTTTTCCTCAGGCTTAGCGCCGCAAATACGGCACGCCCCCCCTTCTCCTTGCATGAGCGGATTATTACTACTACAAGTGCCTGAAAAGCGGCCTTCTTTTTTAACCAATAGTTTGATGGCAATTCCGGCAATTCCAATAGCTAAAAGAAGAATAGAAAGAATGATTGTTAGCATAAATTAATTTCTGATGTTTACTCTGAATCCTCTCTATAAAGCCTTAGTCCCACTGATGTATGAGTCTAAATGATTGATGGTGTTTTTTTGTGTCTCAATGATGGCTTTTACCACATCACCTATGGAGATAATCCCAATAACTTGACCGTCTGACAAAACAGGTAAGTGTCTAATTCTTTTATTGGTGATCAAATCCATGCAATAATCTAAATTATCTGTTGGTTTTACAGTAATTATATCACTATCCATGATTTCGTGAACAAGAGTATTACTGGAGGACTTGTTTTTTAAAGCAATTTTTCGAGCATAATCTCTCTCAGACAATATTCCTTTTAAGACATTGTCTTCAATTACTAAAAGTGCACCAACATTTTTTTCTCCCATTATTCTCAATGCTTCATATACTGTAATGGTAGAAACTATCGAATGAACTTCACTTCCTTTTTCGCTTAATATTTGATTTACAGTCATAATAGATAAATTTAGTGTCCCATAAATTTAAAGAAAAATTTAAGATAAAGGAATTAAAACTTCAATTATATTTTAATTTTCGCTTTTAATTACACTCAACAACATGCAATTTAACTTATTGTTATTAAGATAATTAAACTATTTTTACCTTTTCTGTCACATTCACTTACAATATCTAATTCATCACATACAACTGTACCAAGAAACAAAAAAAAATCCTGACTTATTACAGGAACAAGTCAGGATTATATATTTGGAATCTTTATAATTTATTCTAAAATAAAACTCACACTTACATTAGCGGTAATATTAATTTCTCCCAGAGCCAGCGTTTCTTTTGGAGCGGCACTATCACTCATTTCCAATTTTCGCATCGTGGCATAAACCGGTTGTGGATAATGTATTTGCGAATTATCTGTTATTGTCATCGCCTTTCCTACTTTTTGACCTAAAACAGAAACATAATCTTCTGCTTTCATTTTGGCCTCTTTCATGGCCATTTTTCGAGCTTCAGACTGGTACTGAGCCAATTTTGAAGATTGAAAAACCACATTATCAATTCTATTGATTCCGTTTTCTACAACACCTGCCATTAACTCATCATATTTAGATAAGTCTTTCAATAAGATTTCGATAGTTTGTTGCGCGTTATATGAAGTTTTCTTTTTTTCATAATCATATTGCGGATTCAAGGAAACTCTTTGCGTTTTGTAATCGGAAGTTGGTAAATTCATTTTTTTAAGCAATTTCAAAACCGAATCCATTTGATCGTCATTTTGCTTCTTTACCTCTTTGGCATTATTCCCTTTGGTTTCAACAGTTACGGTAATAGTCGCTTGATCAGGCACTACTTTTACCTTCCCTTCCCCAGCAACACTTATTTGAGGCACTTGTTTTACTTCCTGTGCATACGAAACTGCCATAAATAGCATGAATAATAGTATTCCAATTTTTTTCATCTTGAATTATTTTTTAATTATTTTTTAATTGTTTTGTTTTACTATTCTTTCAAAAGCTGTGCCATTAAATTTTACCCATTTTTTCCATTACAAAAAGAATCGCAATAGGAATTGCCAATGCGATAACAAATAAAGTATGCTCCACAAACAAATTAGGATTGCTTATCAACGTAATCAAATAACCGCCCATAGCACCACCAAAATGAGCCGTATGCCCTATATTATCATTCTTCGCTCTCATTCCATAAATTGAATAGAGCAAATAAAGAATTCCAAAAATATAAGCTGGCATCGGAATGATAAAAAAGATTCCTAACATCATATCCGGTCGCAATAATATCGCCGAATATAAAACTCCTGTCACGGCACCCGAGGCACCAATGGCTCGATAATTATAATCCTTTTTATGAAAAACAATCGTCAATAAACCTCCACAAATCAAACTTCCAAAATAGACAATTACAAAGGACAAACTCCCTAAATAGGCAATAACTACTGGGGCAAAAAAATAAAGCGTAATCATATTAAATACCAAATGACCGATATCTGCATGTAAAAATGCGGAAGTAAAAATCCGAAACTGCTGTCCTGACAAAACACTTCCCATGTGAAATTCGTATTTTCTAAAAAAACCAAGATCATTAAATCCCTTATAACTCATCAATACATTTGCCACAATTATGACAATCAAAATGGTATTCATATTTATATTTTAAAATGAAATGTAAATATAGTGATTCTCTTACGGCTGAATAGTGTCTCTTTAAAATTATATGGATATTCATTATTTGCCCTATATTTGCCAGAAAAATTACCGCATGCAATTTCTTGTTTTCATCCTTTCATTTCCATTGCTTTGGTTGATTTCCATTCTTCCATTTCGTCTTTTTTATTTTCTTTCCGATATTTTATATTTTTTCGTGTACTATATTGTTGGCTATCGTAAAAAGGTGGTTCGAGGAAATATCGCTTTGGCACTGCCTCATCTTAGCGAAAAAGAACGCAAAAACATTGAAAAAAAATCATACCAACATCTTTGTGATATGTTTCTTGAAATGGTAAAAACCTTGACTATTTCTTCCAAAGAAATCAACAAACGATTTGTCATCACCAACATTGAATTGATAAAAGAATACGAAGCCAAAGAAAAAAGCATCATGCTTTTGATGTCCCATTATGCCAGTTGGGAATGGATTATTACGCTGAACCAAAAAATAAGCTATCAGGGAATTGGAGTCTATAAGCAAGTAGCCAACAAATATTTTGACAAACTCGTAAAAGACATTCGTTCTAAATACAATACTAAACTCGTGACCACCAAGGATACGATTCCGTTGATTTCTCAAAATCAAAAAGAGAAAAAACTTTGCGTTTATGGGCTTGTGAGTGACCAATCTCCAAAATCAGACCGAATATTTCATTGGGACAGCTTCATGGGAGTAGAAGTTCCCGTACATACCGGCCCAGAAATGCTTTCTAAAAAATACGATCTCAATGTTATTTTTGCCAAAGTAAAAAAAGTAAAACGGGGTTATTACGAAGCCACCTTAATTCCTATTACGGAGGATGCTAAATCGATTCCAAATTTCGAAATCACCCACCGATACGTTCAGGAAGTTGAAAAACAAATCCACGAAGCACCCGAATATTATTTTTGGACGCACAAAAGATGGAAACACCGAAAAAAAGGATAAACCTATTTCTTTTATTTATTTTCTAAAGTCAAATAGGCTTTCCTAATTGTATCAATTATATCCGAAGCGATAAAGAATTCATAACAGATTATCCTGAATACAAACCGCAGATTCGCAGATTTTTAATTTTCACTTTCATAACTGCTTATATCAAAAGAGGTGGCAAAAAAATGACCACGGTATTCCAACTTAAATGACCTTATATGACTTATATGGTTACACTATGTCTGATTGATACTACCTGAAGCTTTAAGATTAATCCTGAAAACAAACCGCAAGTTCGCAGATTTTTAATTTTCACTTTCATAACTGCTTCTAGCAAAAGAGTTCGCCAAAATGTTATACCTCTACATGTCCAAAGGTTATGACCGTACAAAAATCTCTTTCCTGAGATACTTGGAGTGTCTCTACCCGTTATTCAACAACGACAACCGTCAAAACCACAACAAAGTTGCTTTCAAAATCCTAGACATTGACAACGATGGCCAACTGAACATCATGAACTTGATGCACCTGCACATTTACTTGGCTCCCTCAGAAAAAGGTACCCAATCTCGTTTAAGCAATGAAATTTTCAAACTGATTGAGTACTATATCA
>JALRGT010000209.1 GCA_023259675.1 Flavobacterium sp. | reverse complement strand
ATTTAATTGGATTTGAAGCAGCATAACCGTATGGTGCTTTAACTGTTGCAGCACCAGCTGCTCCTAATGTTAGTAGACCTGCTTTTTTAATAAACGAACGTCGTTTGTTCGTTATTATTTTTTTATCTTTTTTCACAAAGCCTCCTTAGGTTAAAAACAAAATCCTATAACAAATTTAATGAATATAATACTGAATAATTTGGTATGCGGCTTTAATTGCATTAACGGCTAGTAAAAAAAATATAAATAATTACTTCAACAAAACTTTAAGTTGTAGCTATCTTAAATACTTATCAGGAAGATAAGTTGCAATTTCAGGAAATATCATAACAACAGCCAAACCAAATACCATCACCAGAACAAATGGGATAATTGAACTATAAATATCTTGCAATGTTATTTCTTTAGGAGCCATTGCTTTCATTAAAAATAAATTATATCCAAATGGCGGTGTCATGTAAGCTATTTGACATGTAATAGTATAGAGTACTCCGTACCATATAGGATCAAATCCTAAAGCAATGATTAATGGAACGTATAAAGGTGCAACAATAAC
>JALRGT010000208.1 GCA_023259675.1 Flavobacterium sp. | reverse complement strand
TTATTGGTTTAGGCGCAGGCGTAGTCGATAGACTCGCCGAGCAGAACTTGCCCGTGCGTGGCGTGAATGTTGCCGAAGCACCAGCGACTAAAAAAAATTATTTAAACTTGCGTGCGGAGCTGTGGTTTAGTATTAAAGATTGGTTGTCGCATAGAGATTGTCGATTACCTAACGATGATGAATTAGAAGCTGAGTTAGCTTCTCCTTTATATAAATACACTTCTAGTGGTAAAATAAAAATAGAAAGTAAAGACGAGATGCGCAAACGAGGTATTAAGTCACCAGATAAAGCAGATGCACTTGCATTAACTATGGCAAGTAGTGCTGCAAGTTTTAGTGGAAGTGGTAGTCATTTTGGTTATAATTTCAGACAACCACTAAAATCAAGAATAATTAGAGTTGGATAAATTTATGGCAAAGAAAAAAATTGAAGAAGTATCTGTAGAGGTTAAGCAAGAACAAGATATGCTAAACCTAACTGGTGTCATCAAAGCCGAGATGGATGATGCTAAAGACTTTATACACCAAGTAGGAGAGGAGAGAGCAGAATCAACTG
>JALRGT010000207.1 GCA_023259675.1 Flavobacterium sp. | reverse complement strand
ATTAGAAGTTTTAAAAAATCAAAAAGAATTTAAGAAAGTAGTTTAGATAAATTTTGGCTCCTCGAGCAGGACTCGAACCTGCGACCAATTGATTAACAGTCAACTGCTCTACCAACTGAGCTATCGAGGAATTTTTTACACAATACAAATTTTAATTCTAAAAACAATATAAAAATTGGAGGCCACGTCCAGAATCGAACTGGAATAAAAGGATTTGCAATCCTCTGCGTAACCATTCCGCCACGTGGCCAAGTATGATAGTGCCTATTTAAATCATTTAATTGCTCGATTAAAGGAAAATCTATAATTTCAACAATTGAATTGGTTTGGTATAAAAACATTATAAAACTTACCTAAAAATTTATATGGAATTTGAGAAATACGATCATTCTGTTCAAGAAAAAAAAATATATGATTTTTGGGAAAGCCAGGACTTATTTAAACCCATAAAACAAACATCGAATAAAAAATTCTCTGTGGTTATACCGCCGCCAAATGTAACAGGAAGATTGCACATGGGGCATGCATTAAATAATAGCCTTCAAGATGTTCTTGTC
>JALRGT010000206.1:272-557 GCA_023259675.1 Flavobacterium sp. | reverse complement strand
GCTGCAGTAGAAGAAGGAATTC
Organism: Flavobacterium sp.; assembly: GCA_023259675.1. Classification (GTDB taxonomy): domain Bacteria; phylum Bacteroidota; class Bacteroidia; order Flavobacteriales; family Flavobacteriaceae; genus Flavobacterium. The sequence goes on along the minus strand of JALRGT010000206.1, from coordinate 535 downwards.
TTCCTGGTGGTGGAACTGCTCTTCTTTATGCAACTAATATATTAAAGAACATTAAAGTTGAAAACGATGATCAACGCTATGGTGTTGACTTAGTTAGAAAGGCTCTTTCTGCTCCTTTAAAACAAATTGCTCAAAATGCTGGCCATGATGGTGCTGTTATTGCAGGTAAAATTCTTGAGAGTAAAGATAATTCATTTGGATTTGATGCTCAGACAGGAAAGTTCTGTGATCTTGTAAAAGCAGGCATTGTAGACCCAACTAAA
>JALRGT010000206.1:0-245 GCA_023259675.1 Flavobacterium sp. | reverse complement strand
GTTGTTAGAACTGCACTCATTGATGCTGTTTCTGTAGCTGCACTTTTAACAACAACTGAAGCGATGATTACAGATAAACCTGAAGAAAAATCCGGTCCTTCTATGCCTGACATGAGTGGCATGGGTGGCGGAATGCCAGGAATGATGTAATAAAAATTAATATTTTTTTAAAAAAAGCCGCATTATGCGGCTTTTTTTTTTGAATAAACAGTTTAATTTGATTTAATGAATTTTTTAGAAATTTT
>JALRGT010000205.1 GCA_023259675.1 Flavobacterium sp. | reverse complement strand
GGTTTAATGACCATTCGAAAATTTCATTTAGCGAATGGTGATAAAGATAGAAATATTTGTCTTATTCCAAGTTCTGCACACGGAACCAACCCTGCAAGTGCGCAAATGGCAGGAATGAAAGTGGTGGTGATTAATTGTGACAACGAAGGAAATGTGGATGTAAAAGATTTAGAAGAAAAAGCAATTTTACATTCTAAAAATCTTGCAGCATTAATGGTAACCTATCCTTCCACTCATGGTGTGTTTGAAGAAAGTATAAAAGAAATTTGTAAAATCATTCATGATCATGGTGGTCAAGTTTATATGGATGGTGCAAATCTAAATGCATTAGTTGGAATTGCAAAACCTGGATTATTTGGTCCTGATGTTTGTCACATGAATTTACATAAAACATTTTGTATACCGCACGGTGGTGGTGGACCTGGTATGGGACCGATTGGGGTCAATAAACATTTAGAACCATTTTTGCCTAATCACCAAGTGATTAAAGAAAATTCTGGTCCTGCAACTGGTATGGGTGCAGTATCTGCTGCTCCATGGGGAAGTGCTAGTATTTT
>JALRGT010000204.1 GCA_023259675.1 Flavobacterium sp. | reverse complement strand
TTTTAAAAATTTTTTCTGTTGTTCCAACTTCGATTAGTTTTCCCAAATGAAAAAATCCAGTTTTTTGTGAAACTCGTACCGCTTGTGACATGGAGTGCGTAACAATCACAATAGTAAAACTTTGCTTAAGTTCATCAATTAGTTCCTCTATTTTTGCTGTCGCAACAGGATCTAATGCTGAACAAGGTTCGTCCATCAAAATAACTTCTGGGTTAACAGAAATTGCTCTTGCTATACACAATCTTTGTTGCTGTCCTCCAGACAGACTTGTTCCTGGTTCCTGTAATCTATCTTTGACTTCATTCCATAGTGCAGCTTTTTTTAAACTATTTTCTACGATAGCATCAAGATCATCCTTGGTTTCAGCTATTCCATGAATCTTGGGTCCGTAACAAACATTATCATAAATGCTTTTTGGAAAAGGATTGGGTTTTTGAAAAACCATTCCAACTTTTTCTCGTAAACTCACAATATCTATTCCCGGTTCATAAATATTTTTTTCATCAATTTTAATTTCTCCTTCAACTCTACAAATATCAATCACATCATTCATGCGGTT
>JALRGT010000203.1 GCA_023259675.1 Flavobacterium sp. | reverse complement strand
AACTGACTCATAATCAGTAGGTCGTAGGTTCGAGCCCTACTGGGACCACAAATAAATACCATTATGGATAAAGAAAAACAAAGAGAACTAATTAAAAAAATAATCCAAGCAGATGAAGAAGATGGATTGTACGATGATTGGAATGTTACTCTTAATGATGGACTTAACGAAGAAAACAAATGAAAGCAAAACTAGAATTTAATTTACCAGACGAAGAGTTTGAGTTTAGGTGTATCTCAGATGGGATTAAATGGTATACTGCTGTTTGGTCAATGGACAATTGGCTAAGAGATAAAATAAAGCACGCGGGCGTAAATGAAGCGGACGAAACTATAAAAGCGTTTGAGCTGTGCCGCAGAATGCTCGAAGAAAAAATGGAAAACAACGGCTTATACTTTAATAATTACTAGATGGCACCAGAAAGAAAAGAACAGCTGATTGAGTATTACCAGTACATGTTGAACACAGCTAAGTCCGATAAAGACAGGTATTACTTTGCTGAGATGCTTGAGTTTATGACTAACGGCACAAAACCAAGTTTTAATTCAGAAGGATTAGA
>JALRGT010000202.1 GCA_023259675.1 Flavobacterium sp. | reverse complement strand
TTCCATTTAGATTTGGTTCAATTTTTTTTATAAGCAAGTAACATCCAAGAGGAGTACACGGTACCGAACTTTCATATCCCGAAGATAAATTTCCAACATTCATTGGATGAAAACCATCTACATCTTTTGACGGATCTATGGTTTCAATAATTTTTTGTTTATCAATATGTTTTGGCAAAGGCAGTTGAACCAAAATTCCAGAGACTAAATCATCTTTATTCAGCTCTTCAATTTTATCTAATATAACTTTTTCCTCTACAGTATCAGGATATTTAATCACTTCAGATTTCAAACCAACTTCATTTGCAGATTTTTCCTTATTTCTCACATAAATTTGGCTTGGTGTTAAATCACCTATCAAAATTACTGTTAATCCTGGGACTTTGTTGTATTTTTCTTTTAAAGAGGTGACTTCTTTTTTTAATTCTTCTCTCAGCTCTGCTGCAGCTTTTTTACCATCAATTAAAATCATAATATTTAAAATATCAAAGGAGCAATATAGAGTTTCATGCAAATTTCAATAAACCAAATTAATAAAAGAAGAATAATTGGAGAAATAT
>JALRGT010000201.1 GCA_023259675.1 Flavobacterium sp. | reverse complement strand
TAAAACAAGGATGGGATGGAACTTTATATGGTAATCCGCTGCCTGCTGATGATTATTGGTATCATATTAAACTGGAAAACGGCTCGGTTGTTAAAGGACATTTTGCTTTGAAAAGATAATTGCATTGAACTTCATATAAAAAACTTCAGTCAAAAAATAATATTTATTAGAAAAATTTCCAGAAAGTGAAGTTAGACTAGACAAATACTTTGTGCCATACTTGGAGGAAAGTATTCCAATGTTAAAAATAATAAAATAACACATACAGGTCTAATATAGGATACATTTCAAGCCTTTTAGTTTTTGAATAAAAGCTAATTTTATTTCCCCAAAAAAGTTTGCTTATTAAGGTTAATGGCTAACTGGACAGTAGCTGAAGTAAGGTTTTGATTACTTAGGCTTTTTGAAATTTTTTTTTGAAAGTTCAAAATGTTTCGTCTTGAGCCAATAAAATAATTTGAATTCCCAAAAGTATAGTTGTTGTTTGGCTGTTCTGATTCTTTACCGTTGGAATTTAGATAAAAAAAATAAAATGTATAAATAGTAAGAATGAATCAATT
>JALRGT010000200.1 GCA_023259675.1 Flavobacterium sp. | reverse complement strand
AAAAACGTGCAAAAAATATTGAATTTTAACGCCACGCCTGCTTTAACAATGCTTTAACACTTTGAAAATAGCTATTTTAAACAATATTTCGCCTTTGAGCTTTCCACCATCTTTCAGGTATTTCCTGCTCGCAAGCTGCTAAATAATCTTCATGTGTGCAAGGTAATAACGTATTTCTTTTTAATTTATTGTTAACATTTGTTAAAAACGGTATTTCAATACACCATCTTTCTGTTTTATTGCTCTTAAAAAAGACCAATTCTTCATCATCAATAGGAACAATATACTTAATATAATTTTCTTTTGTTCCAAATGGATATTCATGAGAACGAAAACAAAATCCTTCTATAAAATACCATAAAATTTGCGAAACCAACATCGCTTCATTTTTGTTTGGATTAAAATCAAATACTCCAAACGATGTTACTTTATCACTTATTCCGGCATATCTTGACAATGCACAGATTTCTTTTCCTGTGAATCCATTTGGATTAAAAACATCAAAATTTCCTGAATAAGATGATTGAACAACATTCATATCAATACTTACTAAATCAGCAT
>JALRGT010000001.1 GCA_023259675.1 Flavobacterium sp. | reverse complement strand
ATCACTTTCTGCATCAGGTACTTTACCGATATCGTGTAATAAACCGGCTCTTTTGGCTAGTTTTACATTCAGTCCTAATTCAGCTGCCATGATACCGCAAAGTTTAGAAACTTCACGAGAGTGTTGCAATAAATTTTGTCCGTAAGAAGAACGGTATTTCATACGTCCAACTACTTTTATCAATTCTGGGTGTAAACCGTGGATACCTAAATCGATAACGGTACGTTTACCTACTTCGATAATTTCGTCGTCTATTTGTTTGGCAGTTTTAGCAACCACTTCTTCAATACGTGCCGGGTGAATACGTCCGTCAGTAACCAGTTTGTGTAAAGCCAGACGCGCAATTTCTCTACGTACCGGATCAAAACAAGAAAGGATAATGGCTTCTGGTGTGTCGTCAACAATAATTTCTACTCCTGTTGCAGCCTCAAGCGCTCGGATATTTCTACCTTCACGGCCAATAATTCTACCTTTAACATCATCAGATTCTATGTTGAAAACAGATACGCAGTTTTCTACCGCTTCTTCTGTCCCAACCCTTTGAATGGTGTTGATGATGATTTTTTTGGCTTCTTGTTGAGCGGTTAGTTTGGCTTCTTCAATAGTGTCTTGAATTTGAGACATCGCTTTGGTTTTGGCTTCCGCTTTTAAACCTTCAACCAATTGTTCTTTGGCTTCCTCAGCTGATAAACCAGAGATAACTTCCAATTGTTGTAATTGGCTTTTGTGTAACTTCTCTACTTCAGCTTGTTTTTTGTCTAAAATCTCAATTTTAGCATTGTATTCGGCTGTTTTAGATTCGAAATCATCGTTTATTTTTTTTGCCTTCGATAACTCGCTGGATACTTGAGATTCTTTATCACGTACTCTTTTTTCAACTTCGGCAACTTTTTTGTCTCTAGCCAAAATTACTTGTTCGTGTTCTGATTTTAATTCGATAAATTTTTCTTTTGCTTGAAGAATTTTATCTTTTTTGATGTTCTCGGCTTCTAAGTTTGCATCTTTTAGAATAGATGTGGCTTCTTTTTTAGCGTTTTTAATTAAGTTGGAAATATTGCTTTTTTCAATGATTTTGGCTATTCCGAAGCCTGCTGCAATACCTATTATTCCTGAAATAACGATCGTTAGTATGTCCATGTTTGTTTAAAATTTATATATAAAAAAGCCTACATTAGATTGCTTGAATAAACTCGAATTGACAAGTTTTGAGCTAACTCACTGTTCAAGTTTCCTCGCCGGAGCGTGGCATGCTTTAGTAGTGATGATTTGCTCATTCTAATTTGTTAGTGTTGAGTTTACCAAATGTGAACTAATGTAGGCAGTATCTTAGTCTATGTAAAGAACGTTAATTATCGAGATATTGATCTAAAACCGCATTGATTTTTTTTATTCTTTCAATGGTTTCTTCTCCATTGATAGCGTTGTCAATTTGTTTTTGTTCTGCTTGTGAAGCAAATTGTAATGCGCACATGGCCAAAACATCTTGTTTATCCCGTACCGCATAATTTTCTTCAAATTGCTTTATCATCACATCAATTTTTTTAGAAGCACTTCTTAGTCCTTCTTCCTGTGACATGTCTACTGTTAACGGATAGACTCTGTCTGCAATTGATATTTTAATTTTAAGCTTTTCGTCCATGTTTTTTAATCTGATAGCTGTGCAATACAGTAATCAATTTCACGAATTAATGAATTTATTTTTAGCTTCGTATCTCTCTTATTATCTTCGCTGCCCAGTAGTGAATTGGCAATTTTAAGTGTCTCATACTGCGATTTTAACGCTTCAATCTCATTTGACTGAGTTTGTATGATTTGTGCAGATTTTGTTAATTCGATTTTTAATTCTTGATTGTTTTTTTCTAAATTTTTTATTTTTAGAATAAGTTTTTCAAGCTTATTTTCAAGAGTATCAATTATTTCTGCAATTACACTCATTATAGGTCCTATTCATTACTTAATATTACAAATTTAGTATTACTTTTTATTATTACAATATTTTATTGGTTTTTTTATTTTAAAATTATCAAGATATTGATGTATAATCAATTACGGATTTGTGTCTTTTTATAAAGCTAACAGTAATACTTTTTTTATCTTAGCAAAAATGTTAACCATGAGATTTGTTGTTTTTTTTCTGTTTTTTTCGTGTTCTATTTTTTCTCAACAGGAGTATCCTAAAGATTATTTTGGAGTTCCACTCGATATCCCAATGAAGCTATCCGGAAATTTTGGAGAGTTGCGACCGAATCATTTTCATGCTGGTTTTGATCTTACGACATTGGCGAAAGAAGGCCTTAAAGTTTATGCTGTTGCCGATGGATATGTGTCTCGAATAAAAATTTCAACATATGGAAATGGTAGTGCAATTTATATTAATCATCCTAATGGGTTTACAACCGTATATTGCCATTTGCAGAGAACCAGTGGTGCTATCGCAGATTATATAAAGAAGGCGCAGTATAAAGAAAAGTCTTTTGAAATTGAGCTGTTTCCAAAACAAAATGAGTTGGAAATTAAAAAGGGTCAGGTAATTGCATTATCCGGAAATACTGGTTCTTCAGAAGGACCTCATTTGCATTTTGAATTTCGCGACACTAAAACGGAGAAGATTATCAATCCATTGTTATTTGGGTATGATCAATTTATAAAAGACACTAAAAAGCCTCTGGTTTCTGCGGTATATGTGTATCCCTTAGAAGGAACATCCGTTAATCAATCCAAGCGTCCTTTATTGCTTAATTTGTCTTTACAAAAAGATGGTACTTATTTAGCTTCCAAAGTTTTGGCAAACGGAAAAATTGGTTTCGGAATATCAGCGGTCGATTATGATAATCTTTCATACGGAAAAAATGGCGCTTATAAAATACAATCTTATTTAAACGGGAAACCTAATTTTGGTTTTCAATTTGACACCTATTCTTTTGATGAAATGCGTTATATAAATGCATTAATTGATTATTCCCGTTATAAAAAAACATACCAAAGAGTTCAGAAACTTTTTATGACAAGTCCTTTTAATTTGAGCATTTTAAAAACGGATGAAACCAATGGGATTGTGACGGTTCTTCCTAATTTGACTTTTGCTTATCGCATTGAGGTATCCGACTTTTTTGGTAATACCACCACAATTTCAGTTCCGATACAATATGATATTACGGCAGCTATTGTAGATGCCGCAGTCGAAGAAGGGAAATATTATATCAAGGCAGGTAAAGACAATATGTTTGCTAAAGACAATATGACGGTATTTTTTCCGGCCAAGACTTTCTATGAAGATTTTAATATGAATTTTGATGTCCGAAATCAGATTCTATATTTGCACGATGATACAGTTCCAGTACATTCTTCTTTTACTATTACTATTGAAGATGACACCTTTACCGAGGATAAAAGAGATAAAGTTTATATAGCTGATATTGCCAAAAACGGTAGAATATCCTATAATTATACCACCCGGAAAGACAATGTATTTACGACGAGAGTAAAAAGTTTAGGAAATTATAAGTTGGCTATTGATACTACTCCGCCAGCGGTTTCTATCAGAAATTCTGTTGAAGGGAAATGGTTGAGTGCTCAAAAAACACTTCAACTCTCTATAAGTGATTCTGGCTCGGGAATTAAAAGTTATAATGGCTATTTGAATGGGAATTGGATTTTGTTTCAATATGATCATAAAACAAGAAAAATAACGCACGATTTTAGTGATGGAATTGTTGTTGAAGGGGCTAATGATTTGAAAGTAGAGGTGGTTGATAATGTTGGAAATTCAACTACTTTTGAGACACGCTTTTTCAGAAGTCAAAAATAATAATTTACGGTCAGCTTGAATTTCAAAAAAATAATCTTTGTTTTTATTCTCTTCTGCATAGGATTTTCATCTTTTGCTCAATTTGCTCGCGTAAAAGGAATTATCCTGAATAAGGATAATAAGGCTGTGGCCAATGTCAATATTACTTGTCTGGGTGTTACAACCCAAACTAATGGTAATGGTGCTTATGTGTTGAAAATTCCAGCCAATCAAAAAACATCTATTTTTTTTACGCATGTGTCCTTTAAAAAAGCGACCATTTTAATTGAATTAAAAAGCGATGAAGAATATGAATTGAATTTGGTCTTGAATGATAAACAAGAACAAATAGGAGAGGTTATTGTGACTTCGAATAACAAAAAACAAGTAATTGGGATTACCAATATCGATTCCAATATGATTCAGAAAATACCTGGAGCCAACGCTGGTGTTGAGAACGTTTTAAAAACCTTGCCAGGAGTCAATTCTAATAATGAATTGAGTACTCAATATTCTGTTCGGGGTGGGAATTATGATGAAAACCTCGTTTATGTTAATGAAATTGAAATTTACAGACCTTTTTTGATTCGTTCCGGTCAGCAGGAAGGGTTAAGCTTTACCAATACTGATTTAGTTCAAAACATCGATTTCTCTGCTGGAGGTTTTCAGGCAAAATACGGAGATAAATTATCTTCGGTTTTGGATATTACGTATCGAAAACCAGTGAAATTTGGCGCTACACTCGAAACTAGTTTGCTAGGAGGAAGTTTTTCTGTGGATGCGGTTTCAAAAAACAAAAAGTGGTCCGCTATTACAGGTGTTCGTTACAGGAACAATAGTCTTTTGGTAAAAAGTCAAGAGACTGAAACTAATTATACACCGGTATTTGTAGATGTGCAAACCAATGTTAATTTCCGGGCTTCCGAAAAATGGCAATGGAGTTTTCTGGGGAATATTTCTCAAAATAAATACCAATACCAGCCTTTGATTCGGAAGACTAATTTTGGAACTTTAGATCAGCCGATGGTACTTTCGGTCTATTATGAAGGTCAGGAGAAAGACAAATACGATACTTATTTTGGAGCGATTAAGACCACTTATAAGGTGTCAGAAAGTTTTAGTTTAAAATATATTGGCTCTGTCTTTCACACTTTAGAACAAGAATATTTTGATATTTTGGCTCAATACCGTTTAGGTGATGTTGACGCAACGATTGGTTCTGAAACTTATGGGGATGTTGCTTATACAACTGGAATAGGTTCGCAATTGAATCATGCCCGTAATGATTTGGATGCTTTAATTGTTAATGCTGAGATAAAAGGATTTCATGATTGGAATAAAAGTCAATTAGAGTGGGGAGCAAAATATACCCGTGAATCTATACGGGATCGAATTTCAGAATGGGAAATAATTGATTCAGCCGGTTTTTCAATACATCCGCCCATTATAGATTTGCCTAAAAACGACCAACCCTATACAACTTATTCCGGTCCATTAGTGCCATATCAAAATGTAAGTGCCACTAATTTTAATACCATTAATAGATTTTCCGGGTATGGACAATGGAATGCTAAAGGATTTTTGGGAAGTACAGAAGTGTGGTTTAATACTGGGATTCGAATGCATAGTTGGGAAGTTTCTGGAGCTGATATAAAAGGAGAATCGCATTACGTTTTTAGTCCGAGAATGCAAATTACTTTAAAACCCAAATGGGAAGAGGATATGTTTTTTAGAATTTCGGGAGGGCTGTATCATCAGCCACCTTTTTATAGAGAATTGCGTTCGGCTGATGGTGTTGTAAATCCTAATGTTAGAGCCCAACAATCCATTCATTTTGTTTTAAGTAATGATTATAGTTTTAAAATAAATAACCGTCCCTTTAAATTAGTTTCTGAATTGTATTATAAGTCTTTAACAGATGTAAATACATATACGATTGATAATGTAAGGATACGATATGCTGCGTCAAATATTGCAAAAGCATATGCCCAAGGAATTGATTTTAGGCTGAATGGAGAATTTGTTCCGGGTACGGAATCTTGGTTTAGTTTCGGTTATCTTAAAACGGAGGAAAATAGTGATAACAAAGGATATATAGCAAGACCTACAGACCAGCGATTAAAATTTGGAATTCTTTTTCAAGATTATATGCCTAGTATTCCAAGTGTGAAATTATATTTGAATTTGGTTTATAATACTGGATTGCCGGGAGGTTCGCCATCCTATGCCAATCCGTATCTGTATCAAAATAGATTGAATGATTATAGAAGGGTAGATGTTGGTTTTTCTAAAATTTTAATTGAAAATACTCCAGATAAAGTAAAAAGTGGGTGGATGGGTAATATCAAGGAACTGGCTGTTGGATTGGAAATTTTCAATCTTTTTAATAATCAAAACGCCATTACCAATACTTGGGTTCGGGATGTGTATTCAAAAAAGGAATATGCGATTCCAAATTACATGACCACCAGAGTTTTTAATGTGAAGTTGAATGCCAGATTTTAAAAATTTATAGAAGCGCATAAATTGACGGTAAAATAAGGAGAACCGTTTTTAAAATTGATTACATTTGAATTTATTATTTAATATTTCATTATTATGAAAAAGTTGCCTTTAGTGTATTTAGGGATTTCTATTTTACTTTTAGTTAGTTGTAATAAGGAAGCAGAGAAGCCCAAAGTAATATATGATGTAGCTAGTAAAGCAGCGGGACTTGCTAAAGTTGATTCGGTTCAGGTTGCTATTTCTGACTTACCCATTCAAATGGAAGGAACAGATTATTTGATACATCCTGTTGGCGATTTACGTGTTTATGAAAAAGGGACAAAGGCAAAATATGGTTCTTCAAGTGTAATGGATTTGAGTTTTACCATTTCGAATTATGCTGAAAACGAAATAACGGGATATTTACAAAACTTAAAATTTCAAAAAACAGATTCAGATTCCCTTATAGCTTTAACGAAAAAGCCCGTTTTGATTCAAACTGCGACCTATCTTAAATCAGTATCCGATAGAAGTAAAAAACAAGTTATGGTGTATACCATGGTGGATTTAGATACAAATAAAGACGGAAAATTAGATACCAGTGATATCAAATGTTTGTATCTGAGTGAAATAAGTGGGAAGCGTTTTACCAAAGTTTCTATGGACTTTCAGGAATTGATAGATTGGAGTTTAATAGAATCAAAAAGCAGATTGTATTTTAGAACCGTTGAGGATACCAATAAAAACGGACAATTTGATAAAAATGATGTAGTGCATTATAATTATATTGATTTGTCTAAAGAGGAATGGAATGTGATGAAATACAAGCCTATTTAAAAATCTAAATCAAAATATCACTTTCAAGGTCCGATTTTTCAATTTGAAAATCAAATCCCAATTGTCTCACCAAATCGATTACCAGCTTTTTATACCAATTCTCTGATTTTGGGTGGATGTAGATTTTTTCAATGAGTTCATTTATGTCTACGCTAATTTTCAAACCATCATTAAGTTTTATAGAACTCTCTGAGGTGTCAGAAATAATACGAACCTCTCGCTCGTACTGAAAACTTTTTCGTTTGAATAAAAAAGGAAAAAACATATCATCAAACGGAATGTATTCTTTCTTGTAATCGATATAATTGACCTCGCCAATATATTGAGTAAAATGAGTTTCCGGATGTAAGGCTTTTTGAAGTCGGCCAATAGTAGATTGAATGGCTAAACCCTCGCTGTTTTGAGTGAATATTTGCCACATGGCAAAGGATTCGTATTCATTGATATGCCAACTGCTAATGGCAACTTTCTCTCGATGTGTTTTGTAATAATGTAAGAAATCAGGATTGTCGATCGATAGTTTTTTGATTTCCTCAAATGTAGGTTCACTAAAAGTGCCTTCGTATTGATCTTCAAACTTATCCGACCGGGACATAAATAGTTTTTTAGATAACAATAAATTTAAAAATTTGGATAAGTCCAAGTATTTCCAAACAATAGTATTTTGGTCTTCAGGAAGTATAATGTTTGGATTGTTGAGGTACATCTTTAGACTTAAATAATTTTTAAGTCTAAAGATACAACTCTCCGCTCATTATTCAAATGACTGCAGCGTTACTAATTTGTTATAAGTGCCATTTAGGGCAATTAATTCCTCATGCGTTCCTTGTTCTGCAATTTTACCTTTTTGCATAACGATTATGGTATCTGCTTTTTGGATGGTAGAAAGTCGGTGAGCGATTACAATTGAAGTTCTGTTTTGCATCATGTTTTCTAAAGCCACCTGTACAAATTTCTCGCTCTCGGTATCCAATGCTGATGTTGCTTCGTCGAGGATCATAATAGGCGGGTTTTTCAAAACAGCACGGGCAATAGAAAGTCTTTGTTTCTGTCCACCTGAAAGTTTGTTTCCGCTATCGCCAATGTTGGTGTGTATTCCTTTAGGTAAATCTTTTACAAATTCATATGCATTGGCAATTTTTAAGGCTTCAATGATTTCTTCATCGGTAGCATTTAGCTTTCCTAATGAAATATTTGCTTTGATGGAGTCATTAAATAAGATGCTGTCTTGAGTTACCAGCCCCATTAAACCACGAAGAGATTGTAAGTTCATGTCTTTAATGTCGATTCCATCTATTTTAATGGTGCCTTCATTAACATCATAAAAACGAGTCAGTAGATTCGCAATGGTACTTTTTCCACTTCCGGATTGTCCTACCAAAGCCACAGTTTGTCCTTTTTTTACCGTAAGGGAAAAATTATTTAGCACATTTTCGTCTTCATATTTGAAGTTGATATTTTGAATGGATATTTCAGAATCAAATGATGTTTTTTCAACCGCATTCTCTTTTGAAGTAATTTCATTTTTAACCTCTAAGATTTCAAAAACCCGTTCTGCAGCGGCTAAACCATTTTTTACGGCATAGGATGCTTTAGATATGGCTTTGGCTGGAGTAAGAATATTGAAAGCCAATGTGAGATAAACAATAAAGGCTGAGCCGTCTAATGTTTTTTCAATCAAAACTAAGTTTCCGCCGTAAAAAAGTAAAGTGGCAATTGTTACAATTCCTAGAAATTCACTTAAGGGTGTCGCTAAATTGTTTTTGCGTCCAATGCTGTTGGTTAAATTCAACAATCGGTTTACGGAGTAGTCAAATTTGCTTCTAAAGTTAGTTTCTGCATTATAACTTTTGATGACCTTTAAACCACCTAAACTTTCATCAACAATAGAAATTAAAAAACCACTTTCTTTTTGGGCCTGTAAAGATTTTGCTCTAAGATTTTTTGCTACTTTAGAAATTATATACCCGGAAATGGGCATGAAAACCAAAACAAAAAGAGTTAGTTTGGTACTTATGATAAACATCGTTACCAAAGCAAAAACAATTGTCAAGGGTTCTTTTATAACAAGTTCTAAAATAGAAAAGAATGAATTTTGAACTTCATTGACATCTCCCAGCATTCGGGCCATGATGTCTCCTTTTCTTTTTTCTGAATAATAGGAAATGGGTAATTCTATTATTTTATTATACATTGATTTTCGTAAATCTCTCAATACCCCATTTTTGAGGTGCATGATGTGAAACGAAGCCAAATAATTAAATAAATTTTTGAATAAAAATGTTATGATAACTAATGCGACTACAAATAAAAGTGCAATTTGAATACTGTTTTCTTTTGTTAATTCTGAAATTTTGTAATAAAGTAAATCATAAATATACTCTTTTGCATTTTCAATTCCTGTGTAGGTAGGCGCTTTGTATATCGTTTTGGTTTTTCCGAAAAGTACTTCAAGTACGGGGAAAAGTGTAAGCATAGAAATCGTGCTAAACAAGGCATACAAAACGTTGTAGGTCACGTTCCAAATAATATGATATTTATAAGGCTTAGTGTAGGGGATTAGTTTTAATAAATTCTTATCCATTTAGTGTTAGTTCAATTGCATCGAAGCAATAATGTTTTTAATTTTTTCATTCAAAGCACTTTCTACTGCTTCGAAATTTTCTACAGAATCCAATTCGTCTTTAACGCTAATGTAAAATTTGATTTTTGGTTCGGTACCACTTGGTCTGGCGCAGATTTTAGAACCATCTTCAGTGTAATAAATGAGTACATCAGCTTTTGGCATAATCATGATTTCTTCTTCTCCAGTCAATAAATTTTTGGCAACAGAAGATTTGTAATCTTCTACCATAACGACTCTTTGTTTATTAATCTCTTTTAAAGGGTTTTGTCTTAGGTTAACCATCATTTGATTAATTTCAGCCAGTCCTTCCATTCCTTTTTTGGTTATCGAAATCAAATGTTCTTTATAAAAACCAAAATCAACATAATGTTGCAATAATTCTTTATAAACAGAACTTCCTTTGGCTTTGGCTTGAGCGGCTACTTCACAAACTAGTAAAGTGGCAGCAACGGCGTCTTTGTCACGTACCGCATCGCCAACTAGATATCCGAAACTTTCTTCTCCTCCACCAATAAATTGGAGTTCAGGAAAATCTTTAATCATTTTGGCAATCCATTTAAAGCCGGTCAATCCGCTTTTATATTGTACGCCATAGGCAGAAGCCAATTCCATAATCATGGGAGTCGATACAATTGTTGAGGCGATAAATTGTTCGCCATTAATTTTTCCTGCTTTTTTCCATTGTTCCAATAAAAAGGCAGTCATAACAATCATGGTTTGGTTTCCGTTCAGTAAGGTCATTTGTCCTTCATTGTTTCGAACGGCAACACCTAAGCGATCACAATCTGGATCAGTACCAATAACAATATCTGCATTAGTTTTATCGGCTAATGTCAAAGCCATAGCTAATGCTTCTGGTTCTTCCGGATTTGGTGATTTAACGGTTGGAAAATTGCCATTGGGAACTCTTTGCTCTTCAACGATGTTTACGTTTTTATATCCGGCCTGCGCCAAAGTTTCTGGAACTACCGTAATAGAGGTTCCGTGTAAAGACGTGAATACTATATTTAGATTGTCTTTTGCTTCGGTAGGCGTATTGAAACTAGCATTTTCCACCGATGATTTAATGAATGCTTCGTCTACTTCCGTGTCGATATAGTGAATTAAATCTTCATTGGCGTCAAATTTAATTTGATCGTATTTTAAATTTTCGATAGTATCGATAATTTCGCCATCTTGTGGAGGGACAATTTGTCCACCATCTTCCCAATATACTTTGTATCCGTTATATTCCGGTGGGTTGTGGGAAGCCGTAAGAACGATTCCACATTGGCAATTTAAATATTTAAGGGCAAATGACAATTCAGGTGTAGGTCTAAGACTAGAAAATAGATACACTTCAATTCCGTTGGCCGAAAAAACATCGGCTACAGTTTTTGCTAAAGTGTCACTATTGTGACGGCAATCATAAGCGATAACTGCTTTTATAGGTTGGTTAGGGAAGGATTTATATAAATAATCAGAAAGTCCCTGTGTGCTTTTTCCTAACGTGTATTTGTTGATGCGGTTATTTCCAACACCCATTATTCCTCTCATACCTCCGGTACCAAATTCAAGGTTTTTGTAAAAACTCTCTTCAAGTTCTTTAGGGAATGAGTCCATCATTTTTTTGATTTCGGCATGTGTTTCGTCATCAAATGTAGGAGTTAACCATTCGGTTACTGTGTCTAAAATGTTTTGTGTTAGGTTCATTTTAAAATGGTTTAAGGTTGTTAGACTTTAAAAAAAAGATGTTTCAATAATAGTATTTTTTGAGGAATTCTCACTGGTCAATTTAGTGTTTTTTTATCTCCGAGAGGTACTTTTTTTAAAATTTCTAATAATGAAATTATAAAAAGTATTCAATGAGGTTTGGATGTTATAAATTTATTTCTGTGGAGATTTTATAACGCTCTTCATTGTTTTTTGTTCGTAAAATAATTTCACCTAAAAAGCCAGCCAAAAACAGCTGGGTTCCCAATATCATTGTGGTTAATGCAATATAAAACCAGGGGTTTGAAGTGACTAAGCTATAACGCATATCGTTGTACATATGGTACAATTTTGAAATTCCAATATAACCGGCCAATAGAAATCCGATGATAAACATGAGTGAACCAATAGCTCCGAATAGGTGCATTGGTCTTTTTCCGAAACGAGACAAGAACCAAATAGTGATTAAGTCCAAGAATCCGTTAATGAAGCGTTCCATTCCAAATTTAGTTTCGCCGTATTTTCTCGCTTGATGTTGTACTACTTTTTCACCTATTTTTCCAAAACCGGCATTTTTTGCCAAAACGGGAATGTATCGGTGCATTTCTCCGGAAACTTCGATGTTTTTCACGACGATATTTTTATAGGCTTTCAGACCACAATTGAAATCGTTCAATTGTACGCCCGATGTTTTTCTCGCGGCCCAATTGAATAATTTAGAAGGTAAGTTTTTAGCGAAAACAGAATCGTATCTTTTCTTCTTCCAGCCAGAAACTAAGTCGAAATTTTCGGAGGTGATCATATTGTATAATCCTGGAATTTCCTCTGGGCTGTCCTGTAAGTCCGCATCCATGGTGATTATCACGTCACCTTGGGCTTTAGCAAAGCCGGCATGTAAGGCTTGTGATTTTCCAAAGTTTCTCATGAAACGAATGCCTTTTATGTTCGGGTTTTCTGCGGCAAATCCTTCGATTAATGACCAAGAATTATCGGTACTTCCATCATCAAGGAAGATTACTTCGTAAGAGTAATTATTGGCTTGCATCACTTTAATAATCCAAGTATATAATTCTTTAAGAGATTCCTCTTCGTTAAGTAGAGGTATTAGTATGGATAAATTCATTATAGATTAGGCTTGTGATGGTTTGGATTTAAAAAACGCTGCCAATATTAATCCGAAGATAGTACTGAAAACAATATAGGAAAGAGAACCTTTCAACAAACCAGATATAGAAAATTGGTCGTTTTCTTGTAAGTTCTTAATGGCTTCATTTATGGTCGAGGAAGGAGCGTTAAATTTTTGCATGGCATTTATCATATATTTTATGGTCAACTCTTTTATGGCATCCTTTGCAGAAGGGTCAATATAGTTGAATAAAATGATGTTAAAAATCACAGAGATTATAATTCCAATTAAAGCGGAGATGAAATAGGTTGTAAATGCGTCTTTAAAGGAAAGAAAATTGTTGAGCTCTTTTTTGGTTTTGTTAAGTAACACTATGGCAATGATGAGATAAAAAGAAATGCTTAGTAAGCTAATCCACCAAGCGGTAAATAATTCTAAATCAATTATATAAATTAAAGTTGTGATTAAAACAGAGCCAATTCCAGTAATAATTCCGTAAGAGATTCCATTTCTTTTTATTATTTCATTAATCATTATAGACTGATTTAAAAATTAATGGACAAATATAGTAATTACCCCTATATTTAGAATTAAAAAAAGGTTTTTACTCACTATTTAAAAAAAGTTAAACAAAGATTTGTTTATTGAAAAAACAAATGTAAATTTGCAGACTCAAAATAAACGTGTAAAAACAAAAAATTATAATAAGTTTATACCTTTTCTGTTAAAGGAAAAGCTTCAAGACAAGTTATAATCAAACAAATAAAAAGAATTACAAGATGAAAAAAGGTGTACACCCAGAAAATTACAGATTAGTTGCTTTTAAAGACATGTCTAATGAAGATGTTTTTATCACTAAATCTACTGCAGAAACTAGAGAAACAATTGTACACGATGGTGTAGAATATCCAGTTGTAAAAATGGAGATTTCTAGAACATCTCACCCTTTTTACACAGGTAAAAACAAACTTATCGATACTGCAGGACGTATTGATAAATTCAAAACTAAATACGCTAAACACATTAAATAATTTTAATTTGTTTTTTATATATAAGAAAGCCTTCCGTTTGGAAGGCTTTTTTTATGGTTTTAAATTGGTTGTTAAAGACAAAACTTGTTAAAAATAACCCATAAAAACTTTGTAACTTTGAGCCTTTAAAATCATGAAATTTCATAAAATGAACTATATCCTTTTTGATGGTCCTTCCAGAAATGCCTTATTGCCTCTTACTTTTACAAGACCTGTAGCTGATATTCTTATCGGAATTATGACAATCCGTCAAAAATGGGAAAGTTACTTGGGTTCGACTACAACCACAATTACCGAAGAATATTTGTCTGAAAAATTTCCAATGGTAGAAATGGAAGAAAATGTAATGATAAATGCTTCTTTTTTGCCTAATGAAAAATTAGTGGCGTTGATCCAGGATTTAGAACCGAATCAAGCTATTTTTAAAGGGGAAGAAGTAGTTGCTTTTTATACTCAGGAAAGTCAGGAAGAAGTTAATTTTGATTCGTATGAAATAATTGAATTCAATGACGATTGCATAACGGTGGAGCATACTTGGGATATTTTTTCGAAAAATGGTTCTGCAATTCAAGAGGATTTTGCCTTTTTAACCGAAGATAGAAAATCGCAACCCATTCCTAAAAGTGTCAATGTTATTGCTCCTGAAAATATATTTATCGAAGAAGGAGCTAAACTAGAGTTTGTTACCTTAAATGCGTCTACAGGTCCTATATATATAGGAAAGAATGCCGAAATTATGGAAGGTTCTGTAATTCGTGGTCCTTTTGCTTTATGTGAGGGATCGGTAGTTAAAATGGCGGCTAAAATTTATGGTCCAACTACGGTAGGGCCACATTCTAAAATAGGTGGAGAAGTAAATAATTCGGTTTTGTTTGCTTATTCCAATAAGGGACATGATGGGTTTTTAGGGAATTCCGTTTTGGGTGAATGGTGTAACATAGGGGCTGATAGTAATAATTCGAATCTGAAGAATAACTATGAAGAAGTGAAATTATGGAGTTATGAAACGGAAGGTTTTGCTAAAACAGGGCTCCAATTTTGTGGATTAATTATGGGGGACCATAGTAAATGTGGTATAAACACGATGTTTAACACAGGAACTGTTATTGGAGTGAGTGCCAATATTTTTGGAGCCGGTTTTCCACGTAATTTTGTTCCAAGTTTTTCTTGGGGAGGGGCTTCTGGTTTTACAACGTATGTGACCAAAAAAGCGTTTCAAACAGCAAAATTAGTTATGGGACGTAGGTATATTGAATTTGATGAAGTGGAAGCGGCTATATTGGAACATGTATTTGAAGAAACTAAAAAATGGCGAAAAGAATAATGTTGTTCTAATCCCAATTTAAATAATTTATAAAGCTCCATTGATGAAAAATGGAGCTTTTTTGTTTTTGGTTAGTTTTATTTAGGTAATTGTCATAGTTTAGCGAAAAATTGTTTGTAAAAATATTGTTTTACTGCTATTTTGATAATTAATGATAGATTAAGTTTATTATGAAAGAAATTGTTGGAATGTTAAACGGATTCGTGTGGAGTAATGCGTTGATTGTATTGTGTTTAGGTACAGGGCTATATTTTTCTATTCGAACCCGGTTTTTACAGGTAAGACATTTTAGAGAAATGTTTCGTTTGCTATTTGATGGAAAAAGTACGGAATCCGGTGTTTCTTCTTTTCAGGCTTTGTCTATGTCTTTGGCCGGTAGGGTTGGAACCGGAAATATTGCAGGTGTGGCAACAGCTATTGCTTTTGGTGGTCCCGGAGCAATGTTCTGGATGTGGATGGTTGCTTTTTTAGGAGCAAGTACTGCATTTGTTGAAGCTACTTTGGCACAAATTTATAAAGAAAAACATCTGGGGCAATTTCGAGGTGGTCCTTCATTTTATATAGAAAGAGGTTTAGGGGCAAAATGGTTCGCAGTGCTCTTTGCGATTGTTTCAGTAGTTTCGGCAGGTATCTTATTGCCTGGAGTACAGGCTAATTCAATAGCGGAGAGTTTAAATAATGCATTTGATTTAAATACGTGGTATGCTGGTTTTGGAATTGCTTTATTGTTTGCTGCGATTGTCTTTGGAGGTGTGAAAAGGATAGCCAAGTTTACGGAATATGTAGTTCCAATTATGGCTTTGGGTTATATTCTTATTGCTTTGTTTATTATTGTATTGGACATAAATCAGCTGCCTGGTGTGATTGCATTGGTTTTTAAAAGTGCCTTCAATATGGAAGCAGGGTTTGGGGCTGTTTTTGGTTTAGCGATTCAATGGGGAGTAAAAAGAGGAATTTATTCAAATGAAGCAGGACAGGGAACAGCGCCGCACATCGCTGCTGCAGCCAATGTTTCTCACCCATCAAAACAAGGTTTGGTGCAATCTTTTTCAGTGTATATCGATACCTTGTTGGTGTGTTCTGCCACTGGTTTCATGCTTTTGATAACGGGTAAATATAATGTTCAGAATCCGGTTACAGGTGCAAATGGTGCAGTCCAGTTTTTGTATGAAGGAGCACATGATATCGCTTCGGGTCCTGGATACACGCAAAGTGCGATGGATACAATTTTTCCTGGATTAGGGTCTTACTTCGTGGCAGTAGCCTTATTTTTCTTTGCTTTTACAACCATTGTGGCATATTATTATATTGCCGAGACCAATATTTCTTATATTACCAGAAAAATAGAATCGCCAATATTTTATCATATTTTAAAAATTTCCATGATATTGGTTATTGTTTATGGCGCAGTTAATCAAGCACAATTAGCTTGGGATATTGGTGATTTGGGTGTGGGGTTGATGGCATGGTTTAATATTATAGCCATTCTTTTATTGCAAAAACCGGCTTTGGCGGCATTAAAAGATTATGAAAAACAACGTAAAGAAGGAAAAGATCCAACATTTGTTCCTGAAGATATTGGCGTGACCAATGCACATATTTGGAATACCATCCGTAAAAATAAAGAGATTTAAAAAAAGATTTTTTGTAGCGTTTTAATGCTTTCGGAGTCAGGAATTTTTCTGATTTCGGAAGCTTTTATTTTGTGAAAACAATTGTTTAATTAATCTATATTTGCACTTTCAAAAAATGTTCAAAAACTTGAGCTCTATTTTTAAATATTTGAACATTAAACTTTAAACAAAAACAATGATTACAGTTAACGATATTTCGGTACAATTTGGAGGAACAACCCTTTTTAGTGAGGTGTCTTTTGCCATAAATGAAAATGATAAGATTGCCTTAATGGGTAAAAATGGAGCTGGAAAATCGACGCTTCTTAAAATAATTGCGGGACAAAGCAAACCTTCTACAGGAAATATTTCGGCACCAAAAGATGCTGTTGTGGCCTATTTACCGCAACATTTATTGACAACGGATGGAGCAACGGTGATGGAAGAGGCTTCTAAAGCTTTTGGTGAAATTTTTAAAATGAAAGCCGAAATTGATGAAATCAATGAACAATTGACTATCCGTACCGATTATGAGAGTGACGCCTATATGAAATTGATTGAAAGGGTTTCTGATTTAAGTGAGAAATTCTATGCGATAGAAGAGGTTAATTACGAGGCTGAGGTAGAGAAAATTTTGACCGGATTAGGTTTTGTTCGTGAGGATTTTTCACGTCAAACTTCTGAGTTCTCCGGTGGATGGAGAATGAGAATTGAGTTGGCTAAGATACTTTTGCAAAAACCAGATTTGATTTTGCTTGATGAGCCTACAAACCATATGGATATCGAAAGTATTCAATGGTTGGAGGATTTCTTGATTAATTCGGCTAAAGCGGTTGTGGTGATTTCCCATGACAGGGCTTTTGTGGATAATATTACCAATCGTACCATAGAAGTGACCATGGGACGAATTTATGATTATAAAGCGAAATATTCTCATTATTTAGAGTTAAGAAAAGATCGTCGCATACACCAACAAAAAGCATACGACGAGCAACAAAAAATGATTGCCGACAACAGGGCTTTTATTGATCGTTTTAAAGGGACTTTTTCTAAAACAGATGCTGTTCAATCGCGGGTAAAAATGCTGGACAAGCTGGTTATTGTTCAAGTAGACGAGGTAGATACATCTGCGTTAAAATTAAAATTTCCGCCAGCGGCACGTTCTGGACAATATCCTGTTATTGTAAAAGAATTGTCAAAATCCTATGGTGATCATGTGGTTTTTAAAGATGCAAATATTGTTATCGAAAGAGGTCAGAAAGTAGCTTTTGTAGGTAAAAATGGAGAAGGAAAATCGACCATGATTAAAGCCATTATGAAAGAGTTGCAAATTGATGGCGGAAGTGTTGAAGTAGGTCACAATGCGCAAATTGGTTATTTTGCCCAAAATCAAGCTTCTTTATTGGATGAAAATGCCACGATTTTTGAAACTATAGACGGTATCGCTGTGGGAGATGTTCGAACACAAATCAAAAATATTTTAGGGGCATTTATGTTTCAGGGTGACGATATTACCAAGAAAGTAAAAGTGCTTTCCGGTGGGGAGAAAACCCGTTTGGCTATGATTAAACTGTTGTTGGAACCGGTGAATTTATTGATTCTCGATGAGCCTTCCAATCACTTGGATATGAAAACTAAAGATATCATCAAAGATGCATTGCGTGATTTTGATGGAACTTTAATTTTGGTTTCTCACGATCGTGATTTTCTGGACGGATTGGCCACTAAGGTTTTTGAATTTGGAAACAAACGTGTGGTGGAACATTTTGAAGATATTTCAGGATTCTTGGCACATAAAAAAATGGAAAGTATGAGAGAAATCGAAAAATAAAAACTTTTTAAAATAAAAAATAAAGTTTTAAAACACGCTATTTTAGCGTGTTTTTTTATTGTTAAAGTATTGGTAATGAATTATTTGTTGTTTTTTAATTTTCGTAACTTGTAGTAGGTTTTGATTAACTAATTTATAAAGTTAACAGTCATGAGAAAAGTAATTTTAATTTTCGTAGGGCTTGTTATCGGGTTATCAAGTAACTGTTTATTTTCCCAGAATGAAGAAGAAATGGTGGCCTTGGGTTTACCTGGTGATAATTTGAATCTCTATGCGGTTTTGGATGTGTTTGAAAAATCGAAAACATTGGAGGAATTTGAGCGAGCCATAAATGATCCAAAATCCAATATTAATAATCTGGATTTAAATAATGATAATTTGGTCGATTATATTTCTGTAATTAGCTATAATCAGGAAAATTTTCATTCTATAGTACTCCGAGTTGCAATAAATAGTTCTCAATTTCAGGATGTTGCCGTTATAGAAGTGAGTAAAAATAATAGGGGAAGAGTTGTAATTCAAGTTATAGGTGATGAAGCTTTATATGGTAAGAATTATATTTTAGAGCCTTCGATACAACATGTTTCCGAAACTCCAAATCCTGGTTATGTTGGAGGGGCAACTGTTTTTGGGGATAGAATTGTCTATGTTGATGATTGGTCTATAGTGGCTTATTTGTTTTCGCCAACCTTTTCGGTATATGTATCGCCTTGGTATTGGGGTTTTTATCCTTCTTATTGGCATCCGTGGACTCCTTATAGATATTCTATTTATTGGAATTTTCATTATCACTATTATAGAGCTCCTTATTATCGCAGAGCGGCTTTCGTTCGTTTTCCTACCCATTATTCCTATTATTTAAAAAGGAGAATAACTTCTCCAGTGGTAAGAAGATACAGCTCTACTGGTGTATACAGTAGGACTTATGAAGGTAGGACTTATAGACGACCTACGTCACCTGCTAAATTACCCAGAAATGAAGTGAGAAGAGAAATTCGAAGAGAAACAAAGAGTCAGCCTCAGTCTTCTACAAGGCAACAAAAACAACAGACTAATACAGCACAGGAAAGAAGAGCGGTAAGGCAACAAACTCCTTCTGACTCGAGACAGGAAAGAAGAACCACAAGGGAACAAAGTCCATCTACGAGAAGACAGCAGACCCAGCCTAATTCGAGACAGGAAAGAAGAGATGTAAGACAGCAAAATCAATCCTCTAATCAGCAATCGAATCGAAGAGAAAAAAGAACGGGAAGATAGTTGTATGTTTTTTAAATCGGGTATATAAATGAGTTATAATCGTATTCCTGGAGGAAGTAGCTCTTTATATACTGGGTTTTTCTTAAAAAACACTACTATTTTAGGAAGTATAGGAACTACTTTTAACTTTTTTTCGATCGCTATAGACATAATTTCAGATAGGAATTGGGAAATTAATTCTTCATTCTCAAATGGTTCTGGCGTGTTTATTTTGGTTAAAAAAATCTTTTTCTCCTGAAAAGAATATTCAACGGAAAGTAAGCCTTCTTCCACCGTTGTTTCAAATTGTCTTGC
Organism: Flavobacterium sp.; assembly: GCA_023259675.1. GTDB lineage: Bacteria > Bacteroidota > Bacteroidia > Flavobacteriales > Flavobacteriaceae > Flavobacterium. Next base: position 253,753 of record JALRGT010000001.1, on the reverse strand, counting down.
AAAAGTATTGTCTTTGATTTCCATGATTAGCGATTGTTCCATGTAGTTTTGTGTTTAGTTTTAAAATAAAACATTTTAAATTAAGTAATCCGTTCCGGTGTTTTTGAGGTATCTTAAAAAGATAAAAATAAATATTTATGTAAAGATAACGTTTTGATTTTCAATATCAAACGAATTTTTTTGATGTTCTTAATCTGGAATGGGTTTTTCTTAAATTTTAAATTGAGAAAGGATGTTGCTTGGAAATAAAAATAATAGTATTGAAGTTTTTTAGGCTATACTAATAAATGGTTTAATTTTATAAAAAAATCAGGATGCAATACTAGATTGTTGTAGAAACCCAAAGAGTGATGAATAAAATCCCCGTTTATTTTATGCCTGGATTGGCAGCAAGTAAGGCTATTTTTGAGCGAATTGAGCTTCAGGAAGAAATTTTCGAAACCATTTTATTAGAATGGGAAATTCCGCTTGATAAAGAATCTTTGGCGGAGTATGCCAAGAGAATTACGATAAAAATAAAACACGAAAACCCAGTATTGATTGGTGTTTCTTTTGGCGGTATTCTAGTTCAGGAAATGGCAAAATTTATTGCTGTCCGAAAAGTGATTATCATTTCAAGTGTAAAAAGTAATCTGGAATTTCCCAGAAGAATTAAAATAGCCAAAGCTACACAGGCTTATAAACTGATTCCAATGAATTTATTATTGAGTCTGGAGAATTTGGTGAAGTTCACTTTTGGAGAAAAAGCAAATAAAAAAATTGATTTGTACCGAAAATATTTATCTATTAGAGATATTCGCTATTTGCAGTGGGCGGTAGAAAAAGTGGTTTTGTGGGACAGAACAGAACCGGATAAAAATGTCATTCACATTCATGGCGATGCGGATGAGGTTTTCCCGATTCGATATATTACCGATTGTATTGTGGTAAAAGGAGGAACTCATATCATGATTCTGACTAAATACAGATGGTTGAATGAAAATTTGCCTAAACTCATTTTGGAATAACACTAAAAAAAGAAAGTCGTAAAGTAAAAAAATGCTTTTACTTTACGACTTTAATATGATGATTTTAGACTAGGTCTTAGATTTTCTTCATTTGGTCCTTCATCATGACGATCTGGTCTTTCAACATTCCTTGTTTGTCCAGTTTTTTAGCTTCGTTCAAAAGAGTTGTCGCTTCCAGTTTTCTTCTTCGGCTCATCGCAACACCCGCAAGATTTAATTTGGCAACAGCCAAATCCATATCCATTGACAGTCCTAATTCAATAGCTTTCTTGAAAAACTTCTCTGCTTGATTGATGTTAGTTTGAGAAATTAATATTCCGTGAAGGTAATTAAAGTAGCCTTGTTGTTTTTTTACCAATGCAGATTCTGGTTTTTTAATGAAATCTAGCCATTTTTTGGCGCCTTCCATATCTTGTTTTCTCAATTTTAGGAAAGCCAATAAGATAAACTCATTTTTATAATATAGGAAAATTGGAATAGCGGTCAATAGAATTAAGAAAATGCCGTTGCCGATATTGCCTTCAGTAAATTGCCAAACAGCAGTAATAACGATAAGACCAGCGATAATTAGTTTGATATTTTTGTTTAACATAGTATAGGTGAATTTTATGTCGACAAAGATAGTAAAATGAATTAAAAATATTTTTATAAAACTGCTTGCTAGAAAAAAAAGTCTTTGTATATTTGCACTCGGTTTTAGAATAACGGTTTATTCAAAAAGAGTTAGACATATAAATAAGTTTTTAAAGATACAAAGCAATGAGCAAAAGAACATTTCAACCATCGAAAAGAAAAAGAAGAAATAAGCACGGATTTATGGACAGAATGGCTTCTGCGAATGGAAGAAAAGTTCTTGCACGTAGAAGAGCTAAAGGAAGACATAAGTTGACTGTTTCTTGCGAACCAAGACACAAAAAATAATGTTTTTATAAACATAAATAAGGCGTTACTTTTTTTAGTATCGCCTTTTTTTATATCTTGTCGTTAATAAAGGGTTTAATCCTTTAATGATTAGCGGTTTAAAAGTGAAAAATTTAAACTTTGAAATAAAAATAACTACACAATAATACAATACAATGCCAAAAGACACATCCATAAAATCAGTTTTAATAATAGGTTCAGGGCCTATAGTTATTGGACAAGCTTGCGAGTTTGATTATGCGGGTTCACAATCAGCACGTTCTATTCGTGAAGAAGGGATTGAAGTTATCTTAATCAATTCAAATCCGGCAACTATCATGACAGATCCTTCCATGGCTGATCATGTTTACTTGAAACCGCTTACGACAAAATCTATTATTGAGATTCTTAAAGCACATCCGCAAATTGATGCTGTTCTGCCAACCATGGGAGGACAAACCGCTTTGAACTTGTGTTTGGAGGCCGATGAAAAAGGAATTTGGCAAGATTTCGGGGTTCGAATGATTGGTGTGGATGTAAACGCCATCAATATTACCGAAGATAGAGAGCAGTTCAAACAATTGCTTCACAAAATAAATGTTCCTACCGCACCAGCTAAAACAGCTACTTCTTTCTTGGAAGGAAAAGAAATTGCACAAGAATTTGGATTTCCATTAGTAATTCGTCCTTCATTTACATTGGGAGGAACTGGAGCTGCTTTTGTACATACGAAGGAAGAATTTGACGAAAAACTAACCTACGGATTAGAAATGTCGCCAATTCACGAAGTGTTGATTGACAAAGCTTTAATAGGTTGGAAAGAATACGAATTAGAGTTGTTGAGAGATAAAAACGATAATGTCGTGATTATCTGTTCTATCGAAAATATGGATCCAATGGGAATTCATACCGGAGATTCGATTACAGTAGCACCTGCCATGACGTTATCGGATACGACTTTCCAAAAATTACGTGACATGGCGATTTTGATGATGCGTAGCATCGGAAACTTTGCCGGAGGTTGTAACGTGCAGTTTGCTGTTTCACCAGATGAAAAAGAAGATATCGTTGCGATTGAAATCAATCCTCGTGTATCTCGTTCATCAGCTTTAGCATCTAAAGCAACTGGATATCCAATTGCAAAAATTGCTTCTAAACTGGCTTTAGGTTACAATTTGGATGAATTACAAAATCAAATCACCAAATCAACTTCGGCTTTATTTGAACCGACTTTGGACTATGTGATTGTAAAAATACCGCGTTGGAACTTCGATAAATTTGAAGGAGCCGACAGAACTTTAGGTCTTCAAATGAAATCGGTTGGAGAGGTAATGGGAATTGGACGTTCGTTCCAAGAAGCATTACACAAAGCAACGCAATCATTAGAAATTAAACGTAATGGTTTAGGTGCTGACGGAAAAGGATATACCAACTACGAACAAATTATCGAGAAACTAACTTTTGCAAGTTGGGATCGTGTTTTTGTGATTTATGATGCTATCGCAATGGGAATTCCGTTGAGTCGTATTCATGAAATCACTAAAATAGATATGTGGTTCTTGAAACAATATGAAGAGTTATTTACATTAGAAAAAGAAATTTCTAACTATAGTGTAGAGACTTTGCCAAGAGAATTGTTGTTGGAAGCGAAACAAAAAGGTTTTGCCGACAGACAAATTGCTCACATGATGTCTTGTAAAGAAAGCCAGGTGCATAACTTACGTTCGGACATGAATATCAACCGTGTGTTTAAATTAGTAGATACTTGTGCGGCAGAATTTAAAGCGCAAACGCCTTATTATTATTCGACTTTTGAAGCTGAAATTGAAAAAGCAAATGGAGAGCGTTACGTTCATAACGAAAGTGTAGTTACAGATAAAAAGAAAATCATCGTTTTAGGTTCAGGACCAAATAGAATTGGACAAGGAATCGAGTTTGATTATTCTTGTGTACACGGCGTTTTAGCGGCTAAAGAATGTGGTTACGAAACAATCATGATTAACTGTAATCCGGAGACAGTTTCAACTGATTTTGATACCGCTGATAAATTATACTTCGAACCAGTTTTCTGGGAGCATATCTATGATATCATCAAACACGAAAAACCAGAAGGGGTTATTGTTCAGTTAGGTGGGCAAACCGCCTTGAAATTGGCCGAAAAACTGTCTAAATACGGAATTAAAATTATAGGAACCAGTTTTGATGCCTTGGATTTAGCTGAAGACAGAGGACGTTTCTCTGACTTGTTGACTGAATTACATATTCCTTTCCCTAAATTCGGAATTGCAGAAACGGCTGACGAAGCTTCGGCTTTGGCAGATACTTTAGATTTTCCATTATTGATTCGTCCTTCTTATGTGTTGGGAGGTCAGGGAATGAAAATTGTAATCAACAAAAAAGAACTGGAAGAACACGTTATCAATCTGTTGAAATCGATTCCTGGTAATAAATTGTTGTTAGACCATTATTTGGCAGGAGCAATCGAAGCAGAAGCCGATGCAATTTGCGATGCTGATGGTAATGTTTATATCATTGGGATTATGGAGCATATCGAACCTTGTGGAGTGCACTCCGGAGATAGTAATGCAACCTTGCCACCGTTCAACTTAGGGGAATTTGTAATGCAACAAATAAAAGATCATACGGTGAAAATCGCTAAAGCTTTAAAAACAGTTGGTTTAATCAACATTCAGTTTGCTATCAAAGACGATACAGTTTTTATCATCGAAGCGAACCCTAGAGCATCCCGTACCGTTCCGTTTATTGCGAAAGCTTATGGTGAGCCGTATGTGAATTATGCAACCAAAGTAATGCTTGGAGCTAATAAAGTAACAGACTTTACTTTTAATCCACAATTAAAAGGATACGCAATTAAACAACCGGTGTTCTCTTTCAGTAAGTTCCAAAATGTAAATAAAGCATTAGGACCAGAAATGAAATCAACAGGGGAAAGCATCTTGTTTATCGAAGACCTAAAAGACGATCAATTCTATGAATTGTACTCTAGAAGAAAAATGTACTTAAGTAAATAATACTTGATTTAACATAAGCAAAAAGCCCTGAATTTTCAGGGCTTTTTAATTTTATTTGTTAAAGCTGTAAGATTTCAGAAGCTAATTTTTTCAGTTTGTATTGTTTTTGGGATAGTGTCTTCTGAAACTTTATGTTCTTCATTGGTGCTAAGATTTAGGTATAAAAAAGTTTTATCCCGTGATGTATCCCAAAATCAAGATTCAGAATTTTATCTATATAGATGCGGGTTTTAGATATAAAGTCTTTTTCATACTTTATTGGTAATATTTTTAATCTAGATCTTTACCAATTTCCGTTACTTTTGTGACTTATATAAAATTGTATAAAGCAAATAATCTCTAATTTATGAACGCTATTCTTGTCAAGATTTTTCCAATATTTTTAATGTTAATTATTGGTTTCTTACTCCAAAAATCCAAAGAAATTAATACAACTGTAATTAATGGTCTTAAATTTTTGATTCTAAGAGTTTCCTTGCCTTGCATATTGTTTTTTGCTTTTAGTAAAGCCGATTTACAATTAAGTTATACGTTACTGTTTCTTATAGTTTTTCTTTTCTGTGTTTTATTATACGGTATTGGAATTTTTTTGAGAAAATATTTGAAGCGTACTTATACAGGTCTTTTTTTTACAGGCTTCGAATTTGGCATGATAGGTGTTGCACTTTTTGGGGCGCTTTATGGTATTGAAAATATTTCGGTAATAGCCCTGTTGGCTTTGGGGCATGAGTTTTTTATTTGGTTTGTCTATTTTCCTTTGTTGGAGAGTAAAAACAATGGACAAATTAGCATATCGAAAAACTTCATTCGTTTTCTTAAATCGCCGGCTATAGTAGCTATTTTTCTTGGTATAACGACCAATTTAACCAATACGTATGATTGGTTTTCACATCAAGCCGTTATAATTGGTGTTTTTTCGGCGATGGAAACATTGTCAAAAATCACTGTTCCATTAATTCTAGTTGTAGTGGGATATTCGATTCAATTTACTCATGTCAATTGGGCTGAAACTTTTAAGTTTATTGGTTTACGGATTTTGGTTGTAGCTATCTGTGGTTTTTTCACCTACCAACTTATTTTTTTTACCGTTGGGGAGTTTAATCCCTTATTTAAGGTTGGTTTTATAACGTTTGTACTGCTTCCTCCACCATTTATTCTGCCTTTATTTATTAAAAATAATGAAAATGAGTTGAAGTTTTTCAGCAATGCTATTTTGGTTTACACACTAATTTCATTGGTTTTATTTACAGTACTTTCCGTGTTTTAAACTATGCTAAAACGGGTCTTTTACTTAGAAATCTGTTTGCATCAATTTACTCAATAATGTTGGTCCACAATAAAGCAGCTGATTTTGTTTTTAACCTGCAATTAAAAGGATATGCAATTAAACAACCGTATTCTCTTTCAGTAAGTTCCAAAATGTAAATAAAGCATTAGGACCAGAAATGAAATCAACAGGGGAAAGTATCTTGTTTATAGAAGACCTAAAAGACGATCAATTCTATGAATTGTACTCCAGAAGAAAAATGTATTTAAATAAAAAATACTTGATTTAACATAAGCAAAAAGCCCTGAATTTTCAGGGCTTTTTTTTTGTATTTATAGAAAGAGAAGAATATTTATTTCAATCTTTTAGGAATTAATAATTGATAGAAGTATTTAGGGTTTCAAATTTTTGAGGATTTAAGGATATATTCCCAAAAGTTAGTGTGTCACTGGGGGGAATACAGAACGCCCAGCCACACCCTCCTGGATTTTGATATACTACCCAGTCAATTTTATTCGTTTCATTACCAAATAGTCTGAAATTCACAACAGTGTCTTTTGGAGGCTTAAATTTTAATAGACTTTCAACTCCTAATTCTCCTTTCGTTTTTAAAACAAAAATGCTTGTGCTCGGAAAAGTTGTATTAGTTTTGATGGCAATTTTTACCCAAGCTTCCGGTTCCAATGCTATTTCTTGTGCTCTCCTGTTTAAATCCCAATATTGTGATTTTGATGAAATAAATCCTTCGTCTGCTCTTAAATATTCTTTTTTGGTTATTCTGGTTTCCCCTTTGACGTCAGTAATATAGGTTGATAATGGCCGTTTTTGGCAACCAAATTCAATGTCATAGTAACAATAGTACAGATTAATCCGTACTCCTTCTAAAGGCAAATTCGTTTTATATTCTTTAACTTTTATCGTATAAATAGTGTTGTCTTCCTGGAAATAGTCAGATGGTGAACAAGAAGGGAGAAATGTAAAAGAGCAAATCAATAGCGTATATAGTTTTTTCATAGCAAATAGTTTTATTTATTTTAAATAAGCTATGGGTATTTACATTTGTTCTATATGATATAGAACAATAATAAGGCTATCTAATTTACGAAATTATATTAAAATATAATTTGTTAATTATAATATAATCAATTGTTTAATGGTTTTTTTTTAAAGATTTGAATTAGTTGAAATTAAATTATCAATAATTAAAGTTCCAATCACGGGACTTTGTAAACTGTTATTTCTTCCTGAGATTTTCTTTGAAAAAAGCAATGGTCCTTGTCCAAGACAGTGTTGCGGCTTTTTCATCGTATCGAGGCGTGGTGTTGTTGTGAAAACCATGATTGACACCTTCATAAATATAAGCGGTGTGGGCTACTTTGTTCTTTTTGAGGATGGCTTCGAAAGCCGGCCAGCCTGCATTTACCCGGGTATCTAATCCGGCATAGTGCAACAACAGAGGGCAGGATATTTCTTCGGCTTCTTCGGCAGTGGGTTGTCCTCCGTAATAGGGGACTGATGCGGATAATGTCGGGATTTTTACTGCCATCATATTGGCAATCCAACCGCCAAAACAAAATCCCACCACACCAACATAACCATTACAATCTTTATGGGATTTTAGGTATTCATAAGCCGCGATAAAATCTTCGAGCATTTCTTCACGTGTGCGTTTTTTTTGCAATTCTCTGCCTGCATCATCATTGCCGGGATAGCCACCCAAAGGCGATAAAGCATCGGGAGCCAAGGTGATGAATCCTTCTATTGCTGCTCTGCGTCCTACATCTTCAATATAAGGATTCAGCCCACGATTCTCATGCACGACAATGATTCCGGGCAATTTTTTTGTGGTTCCTGTAGGTTGGGACAAAAGTCCTTTGATCGTTCCACCTCCCTTTGGTGATTCATAGGTGATGAATTCCGATTGCAGTCTTGGATCATTAGACTCAATCAATCGTGAATCTACATAATTTGGGGTCATAAAGCTAAGTAGGGAAGGAAGTGTGACACTACCTACAGCGAACAACGATAGTTTTTCAATAAACTGTCTCCGTTCTATTTTATTGTGGGCATAGTCGTCATATAAGTCAAACATTTCCTGACTAATATCTTCTTTGGTTAGTTTTTGCATGGTTCTTTATTTTAGAACAACTAATTTAGAAAAAAAAGTGATTGTTTTTGCAGTGTCAAGTTTTGTTGTGTCATTTACTACTATGCAATATTCTCCAATCCACCCGGAAATGGTCTGTAGGCATAGTATTGTAATACTTCTTCGATGGCCATCTTTAACGCTTTGTTTACAGGAAGTATGACCGAGGCCATTCTATAATCAATTTGTGCCAACTGCATATAATAATCGGTAAAAACAGGTACATAAAGTCCTTTACTAATGGCGTTTTGGGCATCAGCATGGTTTTCTTGTTGTTCTTCTTTGATGATTTTGCAGCTAGCTAATCGTAGTTTGCCATATTTATCTCTGTTGGCAGCATAACCAAAAAGGCGGCATATCAATCCGCGGTAGCGATAGTTGCTACAGCTACCGTTTGTGCGGTCAAGTACTGTAAGAGGTCGGTAGATATGACAATTTGTAATGGTTTTATCATTTAATTCGGCTAACATTTCTTCGGCTTTTCCGTTCAGAAACAAATGCAATGCCCAAGGTAAAAATTCTAATGGTGAGGCATCAATATCAGGAGTAGTACAGCATTTTCCGCAGCCAGGTGGACAATATAATTTAGTTTCGCATTGGAAAGCAGTAATTTCATTTTCAAGTCGGTCAAATAATTGTTCAACCAAACGAACCTTATGCTCTATAGCCATTTTTTGTGAAAGGTAGACTATTAAAATCCGCTAGTGCGCTAAAATGAGGTTTCATTTTGGTAGTTTTTAGATTCCATAAAAAAAACAGCACCTTTTAAAATGGTTTTGTGTTTTTGACTAAAATATTTCTAATGTTTTATTATAGCAAAAGACTCAGCTCCTCATAATTGTAAAATAGAGTGGCTCCGGCTTCTTTCAGTTGGGTTTCACTGTGCGGACTAGCCAAGCCATAAACGGTAAACCCGCCTCTTTTGGCAGCGATGACACCAGATGGACTGTCTTCTATAACGATGCATTCGTTCACGGAAAACCCCATGGTTTGGGCGGCATGTAAATACAATTCGGGATCGGGTTTCCAGCTGTTTATCTGGTAAGCACTGAAGATATTTTTGCCGAATTTTTCAATCAGTCCAGTTGTGGTGAGGTTTAATCTAATTTTATCTTCTGGTCCGTTAGATGCCACACCATAAGCCACTGACAAATTTTCAATAAATTCGGTTACGCCCGGAATGGGTTTCATATCGGTTTTGAAAGCTTCAAAAGTGAGCCTTCTAAAATCACTTTCAAAAGTTTTAGGTAATTTACTGTTGAGGCGTTTCTTGATGTTTTCAAAAATTGCCCGTAAATTCCGTCCGTTGAAAAAACGGTTGGCTTCGTCTAAAGTCAATTCAAGTCCATGAGGTTTTGTCATATCCATCAGCACTTGATTGGTAATGCCTTCGCTATCTACCAGGACACCGTCGCAATCAAACAGGATGCACTTTATGTTTTTCATAGTAACTTTTAGATGTTCTCTTTCGATAATGGATTTACTTAGGAGAAAGAATTTGGTTTATGGCTCCAATCCAGTCTTCAATATCAGTATTATTGGTGTTGATTCCCAGGCTGTTATTGTTGAAAGGTTGGTATTTTTTGATGTTTGGACGTGAAAATAAACCCAAGGTTGGGGTTAGTCCAGCACAAGCCAAGTGCATAATGCCACTATCGGCGCCAATAAATACTTCTGTATTGGCAATCACCGAAGCAATCTCACGTACGTCTTTACTGTAATACGTTGGAGACTTAAATCCAACTTGTGAGACATTTTCCACCGGCAAGACTTCAACAAGGTTATATTGGTCTTGATATTCCGTTTTTAATCGCTCATAAAATTTTTCCCACCATTCTACAGAATAACATTTGTCTGCTGTGGCATAGGTAAAAAAGGAGATGGTTTTTTTCTCGTTGGGAACAATTTCATGTAGAATCTTTTTCCCTTCGGCGATTTCCTCTGGACTTAATTTCATGTCAATTGATGGAATTGGATTTTCCCTTTTTTCAAAGCCTAATTGAGTCAGAAATTCACGAAAATTATAGATAGGATATTTGGCTATATGTTCGTAATCTGGGTATTTTGATTGTATTTCTTCACTGGCATCACCAAAAAATTTGTATTTAGCATCAGCAAATTGTGCGGATAATCTGCCTGAGGACGAACCTTTATCTACATTGATAACCATATCATACTTTTGTTTTTTAATGGTTATCCAAACTTTAAAATACTTCAGTAAATTATCAAAGGGTTTTTTAGGTAGTTCAATTATTAAATGGATGTTTTTATAGTTTTGAAAAACGATAGGAGCCAAGCCTCCTTTTACAAACAAATCGATTTGACAATCCGGGAAAGTAGCCTGTACTTCTTGAATCAGTGGTGTAATTAAGAGTAAATTTCCTAATCGGTGATTGGGTCTGCTGATTAAAATTTTTTTTATTTCTATTTTCTGTAATATATCTGTTTTGTGAATCAACGAAGAACGTCCGATATTTTTGGTGAGGCTTTTAGTCACTTTTCTTCGTAATTCATTTGTTTTTGGTGAAAATTTCATTTTTTTGGGTTTGAGTAATTACTGTAAACCTGTTTTTAAATATCGATAAGATAGCAAAAAGGAGGTGTGTTTCCGGTGATAAAACTACAAAAAAGTATTGGATGTAATTGTTTGTTTCTAAAAAACGTATTGTCAATTTTTTTAAATCAATTTCAAATAATCATGGTATAGTTTGACAAATCTTTGCGAACTTTGCGCCAAAATATACGGATATGAAAATCAACTTAAAAAACGGCATTGACAAACTCCTTTTTGGAATGAAACAAAAAGATGTTACTGCTATTTATGGTAAACCTGACAGGAATTACAAAGACGAAGACGACAATGTTATTTTGGTTTATAATGCATTAAAAATGCGGTTGACATTCTACAAAGAAGAAGATTTTAAATTGGGTTATATTGTAGCTTCGAGTCCTGAATTGCAACTTTTTGGAAATAAAGTACTCTATAGAAATATTAATGACGTTAAAAAAGAGTTGGCAGCCAAAGGAATTACCAAATTCACTCAAGAGGAATTCGATACTTTTGAAAACTATTTTAATGAGGACAATTGGATTATCCTTCAAACCGAGTTTGACGAAGTGGTGAAATTTGAAATCGGAGCCATTATCAATGATAAAGACGAATTCGACTGGAAATTTGGAAAGAAGTAATTTTTGTAGAAAAATAATTGCACTAAAAAAAGGCACCAAAACTTTTATGTTTTGGTGCCTTTTTTAATAGTGTGAAATCGAAATTTTAAATTTTTATTTTTGGGTATTCGGTTGTTTTTCGAACACTTCCAATTCAAATATCAAAGTTGCATTTGGTGGAATCACTCCTCCGGCTCCTCTTTCTCCATACGCTAAGTTGGCCGGAATAAAAATCACTGCTTTGTCTCCGTAACCCATCAGGTTTATACCTTCTAAAAATCCCGGAATCATGCCGTCTTTTTTGCCCGCTTCAAAAGGAAACGCTTGGTAACCATTTTGTGCAGCTCTGTTTTCATTGTATTTTCCAAATTCTTTACTGGTTTCTTCTTTGCTGCTGTCAAATAAATTCCCGTCTTCGAAATAACCTGAATAGTGAAAAAAGAAAGTTGAACCCGCTGTTGGATTTACCCCAGTTCCTTTTTGTATCATTTTATAGGTTAATCCCGAAGGGGTCGTCGTTGCGGTTTTTTTAACTTCAGCAAAATAAGCCACTTTTTTAGCAATTGCCGGAGCATATTTTGCAGCTTCTACTCTCTTGGCCTCTTCTTCAAGAGCGGCTTGTTTTTTAGCCTCTTCGTCTTTGTTTTCGTAATAGGTGGAGAATACTTTTGGAGCATCAAATTTCTTTGCCAGTGTTCCTTTTCTTGTGATGGTTATTTTAGTGATTACATCGTCTTTTACAATGTTGTTTACAATTTCCATTCCTTGAGTTACATGTCCAAAAATGGTGTGTTTGCCATTTAACCAGGGAGTTTCTTTGTGCGTTATGAAAAATTGACTTCCATTTGTCGCAGGACCCGAATTGGCCATAGCCAAAATTCCACCTGTATCAAATTTTAAATCGGTAAATTCATCTTTAAAGGCATAACCGGAACTACCTGCTCCAGTACCAGTAGGGTCTCCTCCCTGAATCATGAAATCAGAAATTACTCTATGGAATTTTAGGCCATCATAAAAAGGTTTTTCTTTCCTTTTTTCATCCTTTACATAGGTGTTTTTTCCTTCGGCAAGTGCAATGAAATTTGCTACGGTTATTGGTGTCTTTTGATATTCTAATTCAAGGGTAATGTCACCTTTGTTTGTGGAAATGGTAGCAAAAATCCCTTCGATGGCTTTTGGTTTAGCGGTTGAGGGTTTTGTGGTAGGCGCGACACTTTTTTTGGCTGCGACAGGTTTTTTACTACTCTGAGCTTGGAGCTGTAGTATTCCGAAGAAGGCAACTATAAAAATTTTTAATTTCATTTTATTTAAATTAAAGAGATACTGTTATAACTTACAATCTATTGTGGTGTAGATCCTAAAAGTTCTACTTCAAAAATAATGTTGGCATAAGGAGGGATTACTTTTCCTGCTCCCCCGGCTCCATAAGCAATATGGGATGGAATAAACAATACCGCTTTATCACCAATGGATAATTTTTCTAATCCTTCGATAAATCCCGGGATCATTCCGTCTTTTCTTCCAGCTTCAAATTGAATTGGTAGATATTGTTTGGCATCGGCTCTTGCTTGATCAAATTTCCCAAAGGTTTGTGCAACATTTTCAATACTGGTATCAAAAAGCAGACCATCTTCAAGAAAACCGGCATAATGAATGTTTATAGTGGTTCCTTTATTAGGTTTCTGACCTCCTGCTTTTTTTGTAATTACATATTTAAGACCAGTTGAGGTTTTGGTAGCTTTACTTTTTAAAGCACTAAAATAGTTTAGCTTGTCAGCAATCACATCTTTGTATTTTTCGTTGTATGCTTTTTCGTTAGCAGCTTCTTCTTCCAACTTTATCTTTTGTTTTTCCGCTTCAACTGAATAATAATCAAAGAAAGTTTTAACTGCATTGAATTTTTTTGCAGCTTCCCCTTTTCGGATAATGGTCACTTTGTTCATGTAGTCGTTTTGTTGAATTTTATTCACGACTTCCATACCAGTTTCTACAACATGACCAAAAATAGTGTGTTTACCGTCTAGCCAAGGAGTGGCAACATGGGTGATAAAAAATTGACTGCTGTTGGTGGCTGGACCATTATTGGCCATAGCCAAAACACCTTCTTTGTCAAATAACATATCCGAAAATTCATCTTTGAATTTGTATCCGGCATCTCCAGAACCTGTTCCTAATGGATCTCCGGTTTGAATCATAAAATCAGAAATTACTCGATGAAATTTTAAACCGTCAAAAAAAGGTCGACCTTTTATGTTTTTGTTGGTTACAAACTGATTTTTCCCTTCGGCTAAAGTAACAAAGTTAGCTACGGTAATTGGTGCCTTTGTGTAATCCAGCGCTAAGATAATATCTCCTTTGTTGGTCTCTATTTTTGCATATAAACCATCAGGAAGATTTCCATATTCTTCTTTACAAGAATAAAAGCTTGTAATTACAAGCAGTGCGAATAAGATTCTTTTTTTCATATTGATTTTACTAATTATTTAGGGTGTCTTTTGAATTTAAAAGGGATTCAGTAGTTTTTATTTTCGTTTCCAATTGTTTTTTGTATTCAAACTCGGATATAAAGTCTTTCAAAGTCACGGTACATATGATAGGTGTATTCGTTCCAATTTTCTTATTGTCTCCATGATAGCCATAAGCCATATGGGATGGGAAATAGAAGTTTACTTTTTCTCCTTTGTGCATTAATTTTATACCATCTCTCAGTCCCATTATGATATCTTGTTTGTCAACACGATAAGTTTGTGGTCTAAGTTCAAGTTCAGAATATATTATAGCATTATTCAGATCTTTTATTTCATAATTATAGAAAACCACATCTCCTTTTTTTGGAGTTAAAGTATCCAATTCGTTTTTAGTTTCATAAGTATACCAATATCCTTTAGTGGAAGCTATAAATGGAATCGTAGGATTCTTTTTCATAACCGCTTTTATTTGATCTTCTTCGCTAGCGATTAATTTTTTATTGCGATCGACGGATTTTTTCATAAAAGTTCCAGAAGCTTGAGAAACGGGTCTTCTGGCTTCCTCCTGTTTGAAACAACTGGTGGCGAGTAATGATAAAAAGAATGTGATTAAGATTATCGGGGTAGATTTCATAATTACTCTATGATTAGATTTGTTACAATGTAGTCAAATTTGCGTAGTGTCTCTTCCATCGAAACCTCCGATTTACCTCCGGCAGCATTGCGATGTCCTCCTCCTTCAAAATATTCTCTTGCAAATTGATTTACATCAAAGTCTCCTTGTGAACGAAACGATATTTTGATCATTTTGTCGTCTTTATTTTCTATAAAAATAGCGGTAAAAACAATACCTTTTATAGTTAATCCATAATTTACAATTCCCTCGGTGTCTCCTTTTCTGTGTTCAAATTCGTCTAATTCGTCCTGTGTTAAAGAAGTGTATGATGTTTTATGGGCTACAAGAACTTTCATGTTTTGCAGTGCTCGTCCTAATAATTGTAATCTGCTGTAGGAGCTGTTTTCAAAAAGCAAACTTGGTATAACGGTATTTTGAACTCCGAGATCAATCAAGTCGGCAACGATACGATGCGTGTTTCCGGTAGTTCCCGGAAATCGGAATGATCCAGAATCAGTAAGTATCCCAGTATAAATACAGGTTCCAATTGTGGCATCGAGATCTTCTTTTTTGTCTAAAAATAAAATGAAATTATAAAGCATTTCACAGGTAGAACCAAAAGAGGTATTAGAATACATATATGAGGCATAATCATGTGGTTTTTGATGGTGATCAATCATGATAAATGGCGCTTTTAACTCGATTAAAGCTTTTTCCATTTTATCGCCAACACGATGTAGGGCATTAAAATCTAATGTAAAAATCAATTCTGCTTCTTCCAATATTTTGATGCAGTTTTCGGTATCTGTTTCAAATATTTTTACGGTAGCCGTGCCCGGAAGCCAATCCAGAAAATGAGGAAACTCATTGGGTGAAATGACGGTTGGGTAATGATTGTTTTTTAGCAAAAAATGATAGAGACCTAGTGTCGATCCCATAGCGTCACCATCAGGTCCTCTATGTGGTATAATTGCAATTTTTTTAGGTGTTGCCAATAGCAACTGTATCGCTTGAATGTCTTGTTCTTCCATAGTTTGCGAAAATACATTTTTTTAATGTAATGTTGAAATCATTTAAATAATTAACAAGTTTTTACGATACTAAAAATCTTCAAGTGAATCTCTCTTAAATCTTTGATACAAATGGTATTTGGTTCCCTTTACAATTTGGGAATGATATATCCCGACAGAACCCGATGCCAAGTAGGCGATAAAACAGGCAATTCCGATATAGAAACCACTTTGGATACCAAACAGTTCTATTCCCATAATGGTACAGGCAATTGGAGTATGTGTTGCTCCCGAAAAAACAGCGACAAATCCCATTCCGGCCAATAAAGCAATTGGTAATGGAACAAACAGCGACAAAGCACTTCCTAAGGTTGCGCCAATATAGAAAAGAGGGGTAACTTCCCCGCCTTTAAATCCGGCTCCCAATGTAAATCCTGTAAATAATATTTTAAGTATAAAGTCATAATTGGCACTTGGTGTAGAAAAGGCATCAACGATGATTGGAACACCTAATCCGATATATTTTTGAGTATCAAAAAGACTGAAAATAACCGCTAGAATGATTCCTCCTATAAAAGGACGCAGGGGAGAATATTTAATGTTTTTAGAAAATAAGCTTCCCCAAAAATGGGTGCTTCTGGAAAACAACATCGCGGCAAATCCAAACAAAATACTGATGATTATTATCCAAACCAAAATACTTAAATTGATTTCCGGTACTAAGGGAATATTATAATGGGTATGTTTTACTTTCCAAAAGTCTACTGTATAGGATGCTATAAATGCGACAATAAAAGAAAGAATAATACTTTTGAAGTTAATTTTACTAAAATAGACAACTTCCAGGGCAAAAATAGCACCTGCCAATGGAGTCCCGAACACAGAGGCGAATCCGGCGCTGATACCTAATATAATAATAGTCTTCCTCTCTGAATTGACAAGTTTGAAAATTTTTGTGAATTGGTCTGCAATAGCACCTCCCATTTGAACTGCGGTACCTTCTCGTCCAGCAGAACCTCCAAAAAGATGGGTGATAAGGGTTCCAAAAAGTACCAAAGGAGCCATTTTTAAAGGAATGATTTGTTGTGGGTTTTCATATTCTTCCAACAATAAATTATTGCCTTTTACCACATCATTACCATAATGGTAATATCCTAACCCAATTAACAACCCTCCCAAGGGTAAAAGCCAAATGATCCAATTATGGTTGTCTCTAAATTCAGAAACCCAATACAATGATTCTAGGAAAAATGCAGATGCAGATCCTGATAAAAACCCGATTAGTATACAAACGGAAATCCATTTTAGAACGATGGATGATGTTTTTTTTATAGAATCAAGAGTCATTGTTTGAATTACTTAGTTGGAAATCGTTTTCTTTTAAAGAATTTTTAAGTTTTCAAAAATAGTTTAAAACGATGAGTTTTTTGTTTTTTTAGGGTAAACTTCAAAAAAAGTCCCGAATACTAGAAATAAATTGGTTTGAATCAATTATTTCGAGTATTCGGGAAATATAATTTTGGGTAATCTTTTTGGATTATTTCTCTGAAGCTACAGCAGTAAATTCAATTTCTACCAAGTATTCTGGGGCTACCAATTGGTTGATGCCATAAAAACCAGTCGTAGGTTTGATGTCTTTGAAGAATTTTGCGTGAGCAGTTGCTACGGCTTCAAAAGTACTGATGTCAGTTGTAAAAATTCGAGTACGGATAACATCTTTCATGCTTACGTTTAAATCTTCCAATACTTTTTCTACTCTTTCTAAAATGTTTAAGGTTTGAGCGTGGGCATCATCTGCTTTTACTTTTTCACCATCAACAATTGCTACCGTACCGGAAACTTCGATAATGTTTCCAATTCGAACGGCACGACAATATCCCATTTTATCTTCCCAAGGTGATCCAGTTAGTATGTTTTCTCTTTTCATTTTTATTTATTTAATTGATTTTTAAATGATTATGAATTAAAATTGACTTTGGTATATTTTTTGCAATTTATAAAAAATAGTGAAATAAAAAACACTGATTTGGATAATCCCTAATAGGTTTATGGTGCTTTTGATTGGTGCTTAATTTATAATAAAATCAAAAGTTTATAGTTATTTGAAGTAAGTTCAGAAAAGTCGTTTTTTAATTAAATAAGTATAAGATGAATCAATATTTTAGTTTTAAAGGTCAAGTTTTTATTTTGTGTTTGATATTCGGAATGTTTTCGATGGCTTATTCTCAAGAAGAGTTTGGGGGAAATTTAAAAATTAAAGCTGCTCCAGTAAAAAAGAAAGAGGTTAAAGTTACTGACAAGAATCTTAATGAAATCAAACCGTATAAAGCGAAAGTGATAGAGAAGAACAATTTTGTAATTCCTAAAAAAGAAGATTACAATGCCGAAAAATTGGCCAAAAGAAATCAGGATTTGGGAGTGGTAAAAGTAAGTTCGGGAACTGCTAAGGTTAGATACCGTGATGCGGCTTATGTTGATGGCGATAAAGTGAGAGTGTATTTGAATTATGTAATTATTAAGCAAGAAGTACTTTTAAATGGGGAAGCACAAGGTTTTGATATTACTTTACAAAAAGGGGTAAATCGTATTGATTTTGAAGCAATAAATGAAGGATTTGCAGCGCCAAATACAGCCGAATTTAAAATTTATGATGATAAAGGAGCAATGATTTCTTCTAACCAATGGAATATAGCTCAAGGATACAAAGCGACTATTATATTAGAGAAAGACTAATTTCGGGTAGTTTTGAACGGTCTTTTGGTTAAAATTTATTTAATGTTCAGTGCGGGTTTTGTTTTATAAAATGAAAGCTTGGTATATTTGTCGACACTTAGGATTATTAATAAAAAAAATAATATGAAGCAGTTTTTGTTATTTGTAATGATGTGTTTTGCAGTAAGTAGCTATGCACAAACCGAATTTAGTACTAAGTTTATACCCATTGCGCCTATAAATAAAGCACCTAAGGCAGAAAAGCCAGTTGATCCTAAAGATATTGATATTCCTCCCATTGATAAACCTAATGTTTTTAAAAATCCAAATCCATTAAATTCAAATAACAAATCGGTTTTGCTAGATGATAAGAAGCCTATTTCAATGTATAAAACAAATGAGTTTATTAATCCAGGTGATGCAGTTAGGGATAAGATGACGAAAGGTTTGAATAAAACATTGGTTAGAGAAGGATTGAAAGAAGATGATCGACTGTTGGTTAAAATTGACAGAAACTTTGGGGATATAAGGACAAAGTCGAAATACTTTACCGTTAAATATCGAGATTACATGTATATCGACAGTGATTTGATTAAAGCCACGATCAATAATCAAATGATAGGAGGGGTAATGGAATTGTATGCTAATTATGGTCAGTTTGTTGTTAATCTAAATGATGGTATAAACACTTTTGTTATGGAAGCTGTTAGCAAAGGAACATCTGGAGGGAATACTTGTGAGTTTAAAATGTATGATGATAAAGGGGTATTGGTACGAACTGAACATTGGGATAACTGGGATAAAGGAGTCAAAGGAACTTTTGTTATTGTTAAAGAATAAAAAGCATTTTTCATGATTAATATCGTGCCGAATTTGAGTAAAAAAAAAAACAAATATTTTTAAAATTCGATTTTTCAATTCCGAATATAAAAAGTAATTTTGCGCCCATGCAACATAACGTACTTATTTTAGATTTCGGATCGCAATACACTCAGTTGATTGCGCGTAGAGTTCGCGAATTAAATATATTCTGCGAAATTTTTCCTTATAATCATTTTCCGAGTGATTTGTCAAGTTATAAAGCGGTAATCCTTGGTGGTAGCCCATTTTCTGTTCGTGGAGAAGATGCTCCGCATCCTGATTTATCTCAGATAAGAGGGAAATTACCCATGTTGGCCGTATGTTACGGAGCGCAATATTTATCCCATTTTAGTGGTGGGGAAGTTGCTGCTTCGAATACAAGAGAATACGGAAGAGCCAATTTGTCATATATCAAGGAAGATGAAGTCTTCTTTGAAGGGGTTTCTCCTAACAGTCAAGTTTGGATGAGCCACAGTGATAGTATCAAAGAATTACCAACCAATGGTGTGAAGTTGGCAAGTACTCACGATGTGGAGTTTGCAGCATACAGAATTGAAGGGGAGACAACATATGCTATTCAATACCATCCAGAAGTGTACCATTCAACAGAAGGGAAACAGATGTTGGAGAACTTTTTGGTAAAAATTGCTCATGTACCTCAAAATTTTACTCCTAATGCTTTCGTTGAAGAAATGGTAGGAGAACTAAAAGAAAAAGTTGGAGATGATAAGGTCGTTTTAGGACTTTCAGGAGGAGTAGATTCCACTGTTGCTGCCGTTCTATTACATCAAGCGATCGGTAAAAACTTGTATTGTATTTTTGTGAACAACGGATTGCTTCGTAAAAATGAGTTCCAAAATGTTTTGGATCAATACAAAGGAATGGGATTGAATGTGAAAGGTGTTGATGCCGGAGATCGTTTTCTTTCTGAATTAGCCGGAGTAAGTGATCCTGAAACTAAACGTAAAATTATTGGTAGGGTATTTATCGAAGTATTCGATGATGAGTCTCATTTAATTGAAGATGTAAAATGGTTGGCGCAAGGAACCATTTATCCTGATGTTATTGAGTCGGTTTCTGTAAAAGGACCTTCTGCAACCATAAAATCGCATCATAATGTGGGTGGATTGCCAGATTATATGAAATTGAAAATTGTAGAGCCACTTCGTATGCTTTTCAAAGATGAGGTGCGTAGAGTGGGTGCTACATTAGGGATTGATCCTGAATTGTTAGGAAGACATCCTTTCCCAGGACCTGGATTGTCTATTCGTGTATTGGGAGATATTACACCGGAGAAAGTTAGAATTTTACAAGAAGTAGATGCTGTTTTTATTGAAGGGTTGAAATCTTGGGGATTATATGATAAAGTATGGCAAGCTGGAGCTATTTTGCTTCCGGTAAATAGTGTTGGTGTGATGGGTGATGAGCGTACTTATGAAAAAGTGGTTGCGCTTCGTGCCGTAGAATCAACTGACGGGATGACTGCTGACTGGGTTCATTTACCATATGACTTCTTGATGAAAATATCCAATGATATTATTAATAAAGTAAAAGGAGTAAATAGAGTGGTTTATGATATTAGTTCTAAGCCACCAGCCACTATCGAGTGGGAATAAGCATTAGATAAACTAGTGTTCTTTAGTAGACGGTATCAGATTTGGAATAAAATTTGATACCGTTTATTATCTTTGGTGGGATAATTTTTTTAAAATATATATGATGAAGTATTTTTTTACAATTTGCATTCTTAGTGTTTTTTTTAGTACTACCGTTTCTTCGCAAGAAAAGACGATAACACATACAATAGAAAAAGGGGAAACCATAAATCAAATTGCACGAAAATATAAAGTTACTCCTTTTGATATTTATCAATTGAATCCGGACGCTCAGAGTGGTTTAAAACCGAATGGGGTTCTATTAATTCCAGGTAAGTCCGAAAACAGAATTAAAGCTGTAAATACTAAGACAGTTTTGAAACTCAATACGCATAAGGTTTTAGCTAAAGAAACATTATACGGTATTGAAAAGAAATACGGTGTTTCGGATGAAGACTTAAAGAAAGCCAATCCAAGTCTTGAAAAGGAAGGTTTACAAATCGGGCAAATTTTAGTTATTCCTACAAAGGAAAGTGCCAAAAAGGCTGCTTTGGTGGTTGAAAAAGCGGTGTATCATGAGGTGCTCCCTAAAGAAACAAAATATTCAATTGCTAAACAGTACGGAATTACCATTCAAGAATTGGAGAAGAAAAATCCGGATATCATAGCTAATTTGCCTATTGGTTTTAAATTGTTGATTAAAGGGAATGAGCCCAAAGTAATTCAGCAAGTGGTATTGAATTCAAATCCTGCAAAAGTATCGAGTGAAAAATTATATATAAATTATGAAGTACAGCCCAAAGAAACGCTTTATAGTTTGTCTCATCGCTTCGGAATGAGTCAGGAAGAATTTGTTTTACTAAATCCAGCACTTAAAAATGGGGTTGAAATCGGAATGATACTGAAAGTTCCTTCAACAATTACGCCTCCGAATGTAGCGAAAAAAGAATATTCAATTTTGTCCAATAACAGTGATGGAAATCGTAAAAAAATGGTTTTACTATTGCCTTTCAATATGGCTAAAATTGAATCCGATACGGTAAATTCAATAGATACCCGCTTGAAAAAGGATAAGTTTTTAAATATGACTTTAGATTTTTATTCAGGTGCTTTGGTGGCAATCGACTCTGCTAGAGCCTTGAATCTTCCTGTTGATGTGGCTATTTATGATTCTCAGGAAACAAAATACAGTTCAAATGTACCAACTATTATTAATAATTATCGTCTAAGAAGTGCAAATGCTGTTATAGGGCCCTTTTATCAAAATAATGCGGAGTCTACTGCTCAACTGTTGGCGGCAGATTCAATTCCGGTGATTTCACCTTTATCTAAAGATTTAGGTAATCCAATTCCGAATTTGTACCAATCAGTGCCAACCAGTGAAGCATTGAAAAATGCGATGTTCGATTATATGAGGGGCAAAAAAGGGAATATTATTGCGGTAGTGGATAAGAAAAAAGAATCTGTTATAAAATATATTAAAGAAAATCAAATAGGGGTACGATTTGCGGCACTTACCGAAACTGGGGCTGTTTCTGCAGAAGGTATCAGGAGTTTGTTGGTTCCTAATAAGATGAATTATGTGGTAATGGAAACCGCGAATACTTGGATGGTAAAGTCAACAATAACGACTTTGTTGGGTGTTATGTCTGATTATCAGGTTCAGTTAGTTATTTTGGAACCGAATGCTACTTTGGATACCGATGAAATTAATTTTTTGAATTTAGTGAAATTAAAATTGATGTATCCTTCAGTGAACAGAGTAAATGAATCTCCAGAAGCTCAAATTTTTGAAAGAGAATATCGCAAAAAAAATATGATTACTCCAAGTGACTTTGCAACTCGTGGTTTTGATGTGACTTTTGATACAATGATGCGTTTGGCGCAAAATGTAGGTTTTGAGCAATCTATAAATTCTGTAGCTACTGTTCAGGTAGATAATAAGTTTGAGTACTATCAAAAAGAAGCGGGTAGGTATGCAAATAAAGGAGTGTTTATTTTATATTATGATACCGATTTAACTATAAAAGAAGCAAATTAATGACTTCAAAAGTAACTTATCTAGGGGATTTAAGAACCTCGTCGATTCATTTGCAATCGGGAAAAGAAATTATTTCAGATGCTCCGTTGGATAATAACGGAAAAGGGGAAGCTTTTTCTCCAACGGATACCGTTGCCAATGCTTTGGCCAGTTGTATGATGACTGTGATGGGGATTAAAGCAAGAGATTTAAATGTTGATTTACAAGGTTCAACTGCAGAAGTGACTAAAATTATGAATGCAGAGCCAAGAAGAATTGGTACCATTGAAATTGTGTTTTATATGAATGCGGTGACAGATCAAAAAAATAAAACCATTTTAGAAAGAACGGCGATGACTTGTCCAGTTTTTTTGAGTCTAAATGTTGAAATTGAAAAACGAATTACTTTTAACTGGAAATAAAGAAAGAATAGTGAAGCAAGGTTCAAGAAGTAGAATATGTGAAAATAACTTACTTCTTGAATCTTGTTTCTTTTTTTAAAATAAATGGATAAAAATCAAGAACAATTAATTAAGTTGGCACATACCAAAATGCCTTTCGGTAAATATGAAGGTAGATTCTTGATTGAATTACCGGAATATTATGTGGTTTGGTATCATAATAAAGGGTTTCCAAACGGAGAATTGGGACAGCAATTGCAATTGGTCTATGAATTAAAATTGAATGGACTGGAAGAATTGATACGAAATATTAAAAAAAGATATCCAAAACGGCATTAATTTCTTAAAATAATGCCGTTTTGTTTGTTTAAATTCTGACGTTAAACAATTGTCAAATTTCAAAATTATCTCATTTTTATATTAGTGTAATCTCGATTTATAATCGTATTTTTGCCACGTTTTTTACACAATTACAATACAAATAAGAATAGAATGAACCAAACGAAATATATTTTTGTTACAGGAGGTGTGACTTCTTCTTTAGGGAAAGGGATAATTGCAGCTTCATTGGCAAAATTGTTACAAGCAAGAGGGTATAGAACAACTATCCAAAAATTTGACCCATACATTAATGTTGATCCTGGAACCTTGAATCCATATGAACATGGAGAATGTTATGTGACAGATGATGGTGCTGAAACAGATTTGGATTTAGGACATTATGAGCGTTTTTTAAATGTTCCTACTTCTCAAGCCAATAATGTTACTACCGGTAGAATCTATCTTTCTGTAATTGAAAAAGAAAGAAGAGGAGAGTTTTTAGGAAAAACAGTTCAAGTCGTTCCTCATATCACCAATGAAATCAAAGACAGAATGCAATTACTTGGTAAGTCAGGTGATTATGATATTGTTATTACTGAGATTGGTGGAACTGTAGGTGATATTGAATCTTTGCCTTATATAGAGTCTGTTCGTCAATTAGTTTGGGAATTGGGGGAAACTAATGGACTTGTTATTCATTTGACCTTGGTGCCTTATTTGGCTGCTGCTGGAGAATTGAAAACAAAACCAACACAACACTCCGTAAAAACTTTGATGGAAAGCGGAATAAAAGCAGATATTCTGGTATGTAGAACAGAACATGAAATTTCTCCTGAAATCCGTAATAAATTAGCCCTGTTTTGTAATGTAAAAAGAGAAGCCGTTATCCAATCCATTGATGCTTCCACGATTTATGAAGTACCTAATTTGATGCTTGAAGAAGGTCTTGATGTGGTGGCTTTGAAGAAATTGGATTTGCCTAAAAAAGCAGCGCCAGACTTGAAAACATGGAATACCTTTTTACGTAGACTAAAAAATCCAAAACATACCGTAAATATTGGTTTGGTTGGGAAATATGTTGAAATGCAAGATTGTTACAAGTCTATTTTAGAAGCTTTTATCCATTCTGGTGCAGCTAATGAAACCAAAGTAAATGTAATATCCATTCATTCAGAATATATTGATTCGACTAATGTAAATGAAAAATTCAAAGACTTAGATGCGATATTAGTTGCGCCAGGATTTGGAGAAAGAGGAATCGAAGGTAAAATTGCTGCAGTTCAATATGCGCGTGAAAACAAAATGCCATTCTTCGGAATTTGTTTGGGAATGCAAATGGCAGTAATAGAATATTCAAGAAATATAGCTGGATTAGCTGACGCTAATTCTACCGAAATGAATGAGCAAACGAAACATCCGGTTGTTAACTTGATGGAAGAACAAAAAAATGTTACCGATAAAGGAGGAACAATGCGTTTGGGTGCTTGGAAATGTGAAATTAAACCAGCTACTTTAGCTTATAAAATCTACGGTAAAACGAGTATCATGGAGCGTCACCGTCACCGTTATGAATTCAATAGTGCCTATGTAGATGTCTTGCAAAAAGCAGGGTTAAAAGCTTCAGGTATAAATCCGGATACGGGCTTGGTTGAAATTGTTGAAATTGAAGATCATCCTTTCTTTATTGGAGTACAATACCATCCAGAATATAAAAGTACGGTTGCTAATCCGCATCCACTTTTTGTAAATTTTGTGGCAGCTGCAGTATTAGCTAAAAAGAGTAATAAATAATTTTGTTTTTGTTTGAATATTAAATAACAGAAACAAAGAACTTATAGTAAATTTTATTAAATATAATGGAAGAAAAAAAATTTGATCCTAATTCGTTAATTGGTTTTGTGCTTATATTCGGAATATTACTTTGGATAATGTACCAAAACAAACCTTCGGAAGCAGAGGTAGCAGCTGAAAAAACAAAAAAGGAATTAGTAAGTAAAGAAGCTAAATCCAGTGAAGTGGCGACTAAAACCATTTCAGCTCCAGAAGCCATTGCGACAGGTGATTCCTTGCAATTAGCCCAATTACAAAAAAAGTTAGGAGATTTTGCTTATTCAGCCACACTTCCTTCAGCAAAAGAATCGTTTACCACAATCGAAAATGATTTGGTAAAACTTAAAATTGCCAATAAAGGAGGTTTTGTCGCAGAAGCTATTCTGAAAAAATTTGAAAAGTTCAAGAAAGGGTCTGGTCAATTGGTAGAATTGATAAAAGACAATAATGCCAATTTAAATATTCAGCTTCTTACCAATGATAATCGTACATTAAATACGAAGGATTTGTATTTTGAACCAACTTTAACTAAAGTAGGTGAAGATCAAGTTTTATCTATGAAATTGAAAGCGGGTGCCAATGAATATTTAGAGTATAAATATGTTTTGAAACCAAGCGATTATATGGTTGGTTTTGATCTTCGTTCTCAAGGGTTGAGTAAAGTTTTGAATACTGCAAAACCATTAGATTTGGCGTGGAGTTTAAAAACATATAGAAATGAAAGAAGTATTTCGTATGAAAATCGCTATGCAGAAATTTATTTCGAACATGATGGTACAAAAACAGATTATGTAGGGCAAGGAGATCACAAAGAAGAAAATCCGGATAAAGTAAATTTTATTGCTTTTAAACAACATTTTTTCTCTACCATTTTGTTGACAGATACTCCTTTTGAAAAGGGGGACTTGGTTTCTGAAAATTTAGTTCACAATGAAGATGTGGATACCACTTTCACAAAACAATTTAAAGCCAATCTACCTTTGGCGTTTCGTAGTGGAGAGATAGATTATAAAATGAGCTGGTATTTTGGGCCATCGGATTATAAAACATTAAAATCTTATGATAAGAATTTAGAAAAAATTATCCCATTAGGTTGGGGAATTTTTGGATGGATTAACAAATGGATTTTTATTCCTTTGTTTGGCTTTTTAAGTTCTTATATTGCTTATGGAATTGCTATTATCATTTTTACGGTAATGATAAAAATTGCCATGTCTCCTATCACTTATAAATCATTTTTGTCTCAGGCCAAGATGAAAGTATTGCGACCGGAGATTACGGAATTGGGTGAAAAATTCAAAAAAGACCCAATGAAGAAGCAACAGGAAACAATGAAATTATACAACAAAGCTGGGGTAAATCCTATGGCAGGGTGTATACCGGCTTTAATTCAGCTTCCTTTTATGTATGCTTCCTTTCAGTTTTTCCCATCTGCTTTTGTGTTAAGACAAAAAAGCTTCCTTTGGGCAGATGATTTATCTTCATTTGATGAGGTGGCAAAGTTACCTTTCCGAATTCCGTTGTATGGAGATCATATCAGTTTGTTTCCTATATTGGCAGCTATCGCGATTTTCTTTTATATGAAAATGACTTCTGGTGACCAACAAATGGCAGCGCCACAACAGGAAGGAATGCCGGATATGGCCAAAATGATGAAAGCGATGATTTACATTTCGCCTTTAATGATGTTGATTTTCTTCAATAGTTATGGTGCTGGATTGAGTTTGTACAATTTGATTTCTAATTTAATTACCATTGGTATCATGTTTGTTATCAAAAATTATATTGTAGACAGCGATAAAATTCACGCTCAAATTCAAGAAAATAAATTGAAAGAACCTAAAAAGAAAAGTAAGTTCCAACAAAAATTGCAAGATGTGATGGAACAACAAGAAGCTTTAAAAGCACAACAGAAAAAGAAATAACAACCTAGAAAAATCTCGATAATTCGGGATTTTTTTGGTTTTAATTTAAAATTGTATAACTCCGTATCTTTAAAATACTAAATCATGAACATATTATATAAAATAGGATGTATTGTATTATTTGTTTTGAATGTAGCTTCGCTGCAGGCTCAAAATAATTGGAATCAACTAGATGATAAGGGACAAAAAGACGGTTTGTGGAAAGGTTTTTATCAAGAATCTAAAAAGCCTCGATATGAGGGCACTTTTTCTCATGGGAAAGAAGTAGGTGTTTTTAAATTTTTTGATGATACGAAGGCGGGTTCTGTAATTGCAACAAGAGAATTTAACCCGGCAGACAATTCCGCATACACTATATTTTATGATCAGGCCAATAATAAGGTGAGTGAAGGAAAAGTAGTGAATAAGATTTTTGAAGGACAATGGAAATATTACCATCATGCATCAAAAGATATAATGACCATTGAGAATTATAAAAAAGGAAAGTTAGAAGGGGTTCGAACTGTTTTTTTTACGAATGGTAAAATAGCTGAAGAAACAACCTATAAAAATAATTTGAAAGAAGGAGTTTATAAAAAATATGCCGAAAACGGTACTGTACTTGAAGAATCATTTTATAAAAACAATATATATGATGGCTTAGCTATTTTTAAAGATTCAGAGGGAAATTTGGTTTCTAAAGGAGAATTTATAAATGGTAAAAAATCAGGGATTTGGCAGTTTTTCGAAAAAGGAAATAAAATAAATGAGGTAAATATGAGTGCTGCCGGAAGCACTTTTAATACCAAAAAGTAATTGAAATTTTTTAGGTATAAATACTGAAATAAAACTTTGTAACTTTGCAATCCTATTTTAAATAAATAAAATATAATGAAGCGTGTTGTTGTAGGACTTTCTGGAGGTGTGGATTCAAGTGTTGCTGCTTACTTATTGCAGGAGCAAGGATATGAAGTGATTGGTCTGTTTATGAAGAATTGGCATGATGATTCTGTTACCATTTCTAATGATTGTCCATGGTTGGAAGATAGTAATGATGCTTTATTAGTAGCAGAGAAATTGGGAATTCCTTTTCAAACTGTTGATTTGAGTGAAGAGTACAAAGAGAAAATCGTTGATTATATGTTCAACGAATATGAGAAAGGGCGTACTCCAAATCCGGATGTGCTTTGCAATCGCGAAATCAAGTTTGATGTTTTCATGAAAATTGCGTTGAGTCTTGGAGCCGATTTTGTGGCTACAGGGCACTATTGTCAAAAAAGTGAGATTGAAGTGGATGGTAAAACAGTATACCAATTAAAAGCCGGAGCCGACAATAACAAAGATCAGTCCTATTTTCTTTGTCAGTTATCACAAGAACAACTGGCAAAATCCTTATTTCCTGTTGGGGATATCACCAAACCAGAAGTGCGTGAAATTGCCGCTAAAATGGAGTTGATTACTGCTGACAAGAAAGATTCTCAAGGATTATGTTTTATTGGTAAAGTGCGTTTACCCGAATTTTTACAACAGAAACTACAGCCCAAAGAAGGCTTGATTATTCAAATAGATGCAAAAGATCCAATCTATACTACAACAATTCCAACTGGTTTATCTCAAGAAGAGGAATTGGCATTGATTGCCAGTAAAAACAAGTATACCCCAGAAATGGGTAAAGTTATGGGTAAACATCAGGGAGCTCATTATTTTACAATTGGACAACGAAAAGGACTAAATGTTGGTGGTACTACTGATCCCTTGTTTGTTATTGCCACCGATGTAGAAACGAATACCATTTATACCGGTTTAACAAGCCAGCACCCAGGATTGTTTAGAAAAGCACTTTTTATTGAACAATCAGAAGTGCATTGGATCCGAACTGATTTGACTTTAGCGGTTGGAGAGCAAATGGAAGTTATGGCAAGAATTCGTTACAGACAGCCATTGCAAAAAGCCACACTGCACCAATTTGAAAATGGGATGTATGTTTCTTTCGAAGAGCCACAGTCGGCTATTACCGAAGGGCAATTTGTAGCTTGGTATGCCAACGATGAATTAATAGGTTCAGGCGTTATTTCTTAGCGAAATACTTTTATTTCAAAATTTCCAATTTTGGAGGTTTTTTTCAGTTGGTTTTTTTTAACTTGCTTCGTAATAACTTTATTCCCCCAAATTTAAAAGTTACGTATGAAAAAGTATGCCCTTTTATTTTTTTTGTTGTGTACGAAAATCGCTTTTTCTCAAGAAGATGCTTGGGTATATTTTAATGCCAAATCCAATGCAGAAACGTATTATGGCTCCCCATTGCAAATGCTTTCTCAAAGAGCATTAGACCGAAGAACCAACCAACATATTGCTTTAGATTTTAAGGACATTCCCATAAATCCCACTTATATTAATCAAATAAAAGGTAGTTTAGGTATTACAGTTAAGGCCAAATCTAAATGGCTCAACGCACTGCATATTCGTGGATCACAAGCGAATATCAATGCGCTAAAACAACTTAGCTTTGTAGATAAAATTGATTTTGCCAATAAGTCTTTGAATCTATCAGGTAAAACAGCAAAGTTATTTAAAGCAAAAAGACCAAGTAAAATTAAGAAAGCGAAAGTCGAATTTGCTTATGGAACTTCGGAAAATCAAATTAAAATGTTGAATGGCGATGCGCTGCATCAACAAAATTTTACCGGCTCGGGAAAAGTGATAGCAATCATGGATGCCGGTTTTCCAGGAGTCAATACGACACAACCTTTTCAAAGACTACGAGATAATAACCAAATTTTAGGAGGATATGATTTTGTTTCAAGAAGTCCTGATTTTTACACATTAGATTCTCATGGAACTTCAGTTTTGTCTTGTATTGCAGGTTACCAAGAAGATAAATTAGTGGGAACTGCACCTGACGCTTCGTTTTATTTATTTATTACTGAAGATGATAACTCAGAAAATCCTATAGAAGAATCCCTTTGGGTAGAAGCAGCCGAAAAAGCTGATAGTTTAGGTGTAGATATAATTCAGACTTCTTTAGGTTATTTTGAATATGATAATCCAAATTATAGCCATACTTATAGCGATATGAATGGAACGACAGCAATAATTTCTAAAGGTGCTGAAATTGCTTTTAGTAGAGGGATGATTGTGGTTGCTGCAGCTGGAAATGAAGGTGGTACATCTGAACCCCATATTGGAGGACCTGCTGATGCCCAATCGGTGATTGCGGTTGGCGCAGTCGCTTCCAATGAAACTAAAGCCAATTTTAGTTCTATAGGGCCTTCATTTGATGGGCGTATAAAACCAGACGTCATGGCTCAGGGAGTATCTGCCTTTTTATCAGATCAAAATGGCAACATCATTACGGGAAATGGTACTTCTTTTTCCTCTCCAATAACCGCAGGTATGATAGCTTGTTTGTGGCAAGCACTCCCAGATAGGACCAATGAAGAAATCCGACAACTTGTCCTCCAGTCAGCTGATAAACATATTGAGCCAGATAATTTATACGGATATGGAATTCCAGATTTTAGTTTGGCTTTGGCCAATGGATTATTGATGGAAGATAGTCCAACTGATTATTTTGTAGCTTATCCTAATCCAACTATAAATACGGTCTCTATTTCTTTTCCGGAAAATTTTAATAATGGTAAAGTAGTCTTGTATTCTGTTATTGGCAAGAAAGTTTTGGAGCAAAACATTTCGAAGCAATTAGAATCTTTTTCTTTGGAATCTTTAAGTAATGGGGTTTATTTTTATAAAATCAGTTCAGATACCTTTTCTAAAACAGGTAAAATAATTAAAAATTAATACCAATTATTACCTTATGAATTCAATCACAACCCTTTTTAAAATCAAATATCCTATTATACAAGCAGGTATGGTTTGGGTGAGTGGTTATAAATTGGCAAGTGCAGTAAGTAATGCGGGTGGATTGGGTTTGATTGGGGCAGGTTCGATGTATCCAGAAGTATTAAGGGAGCATATTCAAAAATGTAAAAATGCTACTTCAAAGCCCTTTGGTGTAAATGTTCCCATGTTATATCCCGATATTGAAGAAATATTAAAAATTATTGTCGAGGAAGGGGTTAAGATTGTTTTTACTTCGGCAGGTAATCCAAAAATATGGACCCCTTATTTGAAAGCAAACGGCATTACAGTGGTGCATGTAGTAAGTAGCGTGAAATTTGCTTTAAAAGCACAACAAGCAGGTGTAGATGCGATCGTCGCCGAAGGTTTTGAAGCAGGAGGACATAATGGAAGGGAGGAAACGACCACGTTTACTTTGTTGCCAATGGTAAAAGAATTAATTGAAATCCCATTAATTGCGGCAGGTGGAATTGCCACTGGACGTGGAATGTTGGCTGCAATGGTTTTAGGAGCAGATGGTGTACAAGTGGGCAGTCGTTTTGCCGCTTCAATAGAATCATCGGCACATGAAAATTTCAAAAGAAGTATTGTGGATTGCAAGGAAGGGGATACCCAATTGACATTGAAAGAACTAACACCGGTTCGATTAATTAAAAATAAATTTTATCAGGATATTCAGTATTTGTACGAAAAATGCGCGCCAAAAGAAGATTTGATAAAATTATTGGGTAGAGCTCGCGCAAAAAGAGGTATGTTTGAAGGAGATTTAGAGGAAGGAGAATTAGAAATCGGTCAGATAGCGGGATTGATTCATGATTTGAAGTCGGCAGAGGAAATTATTTCTGATATGATTGCCGATTATAATTTAGCTAAAAAAGAAGTAACAAAATTTGACTTTTAATTTTTTATAGATAATGGACAAAACTAAATTTATTGCATTATTGTTTTTTCTTGGACTGGGAATACAACAATCATATGGACAGAAGTACAGATTTAAAACTTCTGGGGTTAGTGTCTTAGAAAAAAAGGAAAACGGAAAATGGGGTAAATGGTCCGATTTGGATCTAGTTAATATATTAGTTTCGTTGGATACCGATAAAAACAGAATTGTAGTCTATTCTCAAGTAATTCAATTGTATGAAATAGTGGTTTATCAAGCCAAAGAAGAGAATGATACCGACATAGTACATACTTTTACCTGTAAAGACAATAACGGAGATGGTTGTACTTTGTCTATAATTACCAGAAAAAAACAAGGCAATAGAAAGCAATTATATATCAATTATAATAATAACAGGATTATAGTTTACAATATTTTTAATGTATAGTTGATAAAAAAAAACATGTTTTAAACATGCTTTTTTTATCAACTATACACTATTAATTTATTTAGAAAGTATTACTACAATTTTATTAAAATCTGCAGCAGCATTTATTACTGATTTATAATCTTCAAAACTTGCTAAAGGGTATTTTATAATATTATAATATTCAGAGTTTTCAATTACAATATTGTTGTCTTTTTCATTGTAATTACTAAAGAAAGCGGCCTCAGTTTTGTTATTTATATCCGTTTTAAAATCCATATTGAATTTTTCTAAATTTTTTATAATAACATCTTTTGGTAATATAACAGTTATTTTTCGGGTGTATGAATGCGGATAGTCAATTTCGATAGGCAAAACTCTTTTGTCCTCTTGATAAAATTCCATTTGTCGTCCTATTATTTGTCCAATTGAAAATAAATATTTGTCTCCTGCTTTTTGAACAAGGTCTTTCCCTTCAAAAGTTACATTTAAAACAAATGGCTTTTTCCCAATATTTTCTATTCCATCGTTATAAGTAGTTAGAGATTGGTAAGCTGTTTTATAAGAATAGTTTTCGGCAATATCTTTAAGGATAGTTTTATATTGATCGGCTGAATAAAAATCTTTTATCGGTTGCATATTTAATCCTGAATATCCACCAAATGAAAGTTTACTTGTGATTAACGGATTTGCAAGATCTTTTGTGAAATCGACTGTAATATCCATAAAGTCGTGGGATATATCATTACCTGGAATTTCAATAAAGTTAACTTCACTTATCGCCATAGTAACCCCGGCAAATTCTTTTTCTTTTATAAATAATCCATAGTTATTGCCTAAGTATTTTGGAAATAATGGTATTCTAAATTCTATTTCCTTTGGCGATAAATATTTTTTTATAGCTGGAAAATAAATTAAAAAATCATTTAAATTTTCATAACTCTCAAAATCCACATCGAATGGAATTTTGTAACGACTGGAAGTAAATACAATATTGTTTTCAATTTTAAAATGATTTAGTACCGCCTTATATATTTTTAAAATATCAACTTCATTCGCCTGCTTAGATTTAATTACTTCGGTTAATGTCTCTTTTGAATCAATATATTTTTCAAACGTAATTGTTTTTTTGATTTTATTTTCAATATTCCAAATTTGTTCCTGCGGATCATCTGATTTAGGAATTGTGGCACAAAATTCATCTATAGATTTTTGTTGTTTCTTGTCCAAATCTGGTTTGATACGGTTGTAAACATTTGTTGCGTACTCTTTGAAATTATAAAGATTTTTTCCTCCATTGTAGGTGTTTCCGTCTAATTTATATCTAAAAAGTTTGATTTCTACATCCCAGTTAGAATATTTTTCATCATCATTTAATGCAATGATTTCTTTTTCAGAAAGGGTTAAAGTTGTTTTTCCCTCTATAATGGTAGCGTCAATTTTTGGTTCACTTAAACCATTATAGCTTTTCGTTTTAAATATTAAATGTTTTGGATAAATTAATTCGAAATCTAAATTAGCAATAGGAAATTCTGCTTGCATCTTTAAAGTATTCCCTTTTAAATCTGGATTTTCTTCCAGCATATATAATTTTTCTATGATAGCGCCTTTTTCAAGACCATTTACAGCATAGTAATTATATTTCATTCCCCTTTCTTTGTCTATTTCTTCTTTGATATCATCTGGATTCAAAGGGATTATAGTTCCATTTTTTAGAATTACTCTAGCTTTATTTGTAAGTATTGTTTCTGATTGTCCAAAAGGAATATAAATTTTGTTATTTCTTTCAATTGCCTCATCAGAGTTAATAAAGATTCTCTCATGACTGAGTCGATACTGTTTTACTGTATTACCTGTTACTACAATTTCAATTTTAATTATTTTATCAAGAATGACTTCTTTACTGTTTTTATACAATTCAGGAATTTCAAATTTATTTGGTTGTTCATTCCAATCATAATTTTTAAAAGTAATTTCTTGAGCAAAATTTATAGTGGTACTTAGAAATATCAAAAAGGATAGGATTGCTTTTAAATTTGTTTTTTTCATTTGTTTTCAGATAAAATTAATGCTTGGTTATAATTCGTTTTTAATTTTTTTATAGTTTCATTCCAGAGGTTAAAATCAGTTTTATCCAGAATTATTTTTTTCTGACTTAGACCAATATTTAAATTTAGAATACCATTTTGTAATTCATAAATAAAATCAGCTTTTATATAATCATTATCCAAGCTAAAATTATCAGGAAGCTGTTTTACAGAATAATTTTCTGGAATTTCTAATATATATTTAATGTTATATTGTGTAAGGTATTCCAATTCGAATTTAGATATTCGGTTTTCTTCAACAATGAGATCTTCAAAAAATTTATCTAAGAATAAATTGACATATATTTCTGAATCTACTTTTATAATATAATTATCTAAATCAAAATTGTAATTGATGATATAAGGTTTGTCTTTATCCGTTATGTTTTCCTCTTTGTATTCTAACAAATTAAATTTATTATTCCCTTTTAAAACTAATTCTTTTA
The DNA here is from genome assembly GCA_023259675.1 of Flavobacterium sp. GTDB lineage: Bacteria > Bacteroidota > Bacteroidia > Flavobacteriales > Flavobacteriaceae > Flavobacterium. Next base: position 218,797 of record JALRGT010000001.1, on the reverse strand, counting down.
CGGCTTCAAATCGGGTTTTATTATTAGCATCTCCAAATTGCATTAAAGTATGACTTCTATTATAACCATTGAGTTCCATTTTTCCGGAACCATTTAATTTGTCTTTGTCAAAGGATAGTTTTACGATATCTTTTATTTCATTTTTTGAAGCTGTAACGACTGGGACATTAATCAGTTTATAATTCCCATTTTCATTTATTAAAGCTTCCTTGCCTTGAATAAAGGCAGTTGGAATGCCATAACGTGTCTCTTGATCAGTAGCATCTAGGAAGATATATTCCTCTTTGTTTTTATAAACGGCTATCATATGATTGTCAACTGCAGGAGTTGGCAATTCGTTATACGTGTAAGGTATACTGCGAGTGCCAATCCATGCGATGGACACGTTTTCTACATTTGCGTATTTTGCCATACAAGAAATTATACTGCCCATATCTTTGCAGTCACCAAATTTTCTTTGAAAAACGAAACTGGCCTCACGTGGAATAAATCCCTCATAAGCATTTTCAAAAGCGATGTATTTTATGTTTTCTTTCACCCAATAGAAAATTGCTTTTATTTTTTCTTCATCCGTATTTTTGTTTTTGATGATTTCTAAAGTTAAATTTTTTAAAGGGGTGTCTTCAACTTTATTTAAATCTTTAATGAATTCTTTGTAATAAGAGAATAGTTTCTCTAAGTCTCCCAGTATTGGTTTCGTTTGATTGTTTACAATATAATCTTTAATGAAAAAATTGATATGTGGAACGATGTATAAATATCCAGGAGAGTTGTCTTCATATTTCAACGGTTTAATATCGGATAAAGCCCATTTGTAAATCCATTTTCCCTTTTTTTCTGTTTTTGAAAAGGAAATGGTGTTATTTGGATCGTTGAAAATTTTAAATCCAATTTCAATTTCTTTATCGGTTGTTATTTCTAGTGATGAATTTTGAATTGGAATTTTATCTCCAAAAATGAATTTATGTAATAGATAAGGATCAACAAATTCGGTTTGATAATTGTATACTTTTTTTGCGCCTGATTCTAAATTTTTAAAGGTAAGCTCTCGGACAACGACATCATTAAAAAACACTCCTCTGTCTTGCGACAGTTTTTCATTTGTTTGGGTTACTTTTATTCTTTTTTCTTTTCCGTTTTCATTTAAAACCGCGTAAGCATCGTAGCTGTTTAATTTAACTAAGTTTGAATATGAAAATGATTCTTTATTGTTTTGGATCCCGTTTTGGGAGAGAATCATTGATTCATAATGATTATCTTGGATAATCTTTAATTTTTTGTTTTCAATGGATATATTGTAGGATTGTAGGTTGTTTAAAATAAGTTCATTAAAGTCTGGATAGGATGTTTTGTAATCTGCGAGTGTTTCTTGTGCAGAAACGGTTAAATTAAAAAATCCAATAAAAGATATAGAGCAGAGTAACAATTTATTTAATAATATCGACCAATTCATTTGAATTATATTTTTTTGTTAATATTAATTTACCTGCATTATAAATTAATGTAATGCCATGCAATTCATCATTTTTATATTCAGAAGAAATCCAAGGTTTAGCATCCGCTGTGAAATATTCTTGGATTCCGTCATAATTATTATTCAAAAAATGTTCTTTTTTATAGATATTTCCATTTGGATAAAATTCAATCCGTTCTCCATTTAATAAATTATTACGGTAATTACTTTCATATTCTGTTTTTCCAGAATCATTATATATAGCAAATTTACCGTCGAGTTCACCATTAACTAAATTATATTGAATTGCTGTTTTTCCATTTGGGTAATAAGAAATTATGGAAACATTTTCGTTTTTTATGTCGATTTTGCCAGTTGATTCCCCCGTTTTATTTTTTGCAATATAATAGACTGGACTATTGTTTTGATAGCCAATAGTTAACACTAATTCCCCTTTTTGGTTATAATATAAATGGTCTCCCTCTTTGGAGTCATTTATTTCTGTATACTCGGACAGCTTAGCTTTATTGTTATAATATTGAATTGTTTTACCATTTGCCACTCCTAGTATGTTGTTGTATTCTAGTCTTAAATTACCAACTAAATCATGAACTTTGGTTTTGCCGTTTTTTTTGCCTAGATAGTAATTACTTCCCAAATAAAGCGTTCCCAAAGGGCTGTAATACTTGTAATTGTTATTTAGATATCCATTTATATAGTTTGCTTCAACTATAGGAGTGTTTAACTTGTCTTTTTCTAAAAAAGGTCCATTTAATTTACCATTTACAAACTCGGAAACTTGAGTTATAGTATTGTTATAAAAATTTGTGGTGAATGTACCTGTTTTATTTTTATAATTGATGTCATTATCTATTTCCCCCTTTTCATTGTATGTTGTAGTACTAGTCTCAATGCCTTCAATGTATTTTGATTTTCTTGAAATCTTTCCATTTTGCCAATAAGAATTGTAATTATAATTTAAATCATTATCAATGAAATAACCTTCACTTTTGAGAGCCCCATCAGGATAAAATGTTTGGTAAGGGCCATTTTTAATGTCATCTATATAATTATAAAAAGAAATTAATTTGCCATATTCATATACTTCATAACGACCGTTAATTTTGTCGTTTGAATAATTTCGGATACTATTTACAGAGCCATTTTTATCAAATTCGGTACTTAGACCATTTAGCACTCCATCAGTAAAATTTTCTTCAAGTTTTAAAGCTCCAGAAGTATAATTGTACAACCATTTATTGGTTTTTTTTCCTTTTTCAAAAGCACCGGAGACTAGAATGGTTTCGTTGAAATTTTTCATTTGAAAATTACTTTTTGTCAAATTGATTTCAACAGGTTTTGGATTATTTATGGAGTATTGCAATCCATTTTTTATTTCTCCTGATTTGTATATTTCTTCATAGTATAAATTTTCATTACTGTCAAAATAGCGATAATTTTCTAATTCTTGTTTATTATTATAAATTGCCACACTTGATTTTTTACCAGTTGGAAAATAATTGTTTGAACTAATTATTTTACCATTTGTAAAATGGTTTTCTCTTTCTAAAGTAGAATTCACATAAAAAGTTTTATAGTTATTTTGAATTTCACCCTTAATGTATTGTGTTTGATATTTAATCGTTTTTCCATTATAATATTCAAAATAATCTCCATTTATGGAATCATTTTCATAATTCAATATTTCTATTAAATCGCCTAATTCATTTTGAGTTTTGTACGAACCATTTCTTTTCCCATTGGTGTATTCAATATTCATTTTTTGAATTCCATTTTCAAAAAAACATACAAATTTACCGTCACGTTCTCCATTAATGAAATTGACTTCGCATTGTTTTCCGCCATTAGGGTAATAAGAAGTGCTTATGCCGTCTAATGTGTTTTCTTTATAGTTTTCAATTAAACTTATGGCTCCATTTGAATAATAGGTTTTTTTGGGGCCATCTAATTGTCCGTTCTTAAATGTTTTTTCTTCAATTAAATTTCCATCTTCGTTATAATATTTCTGGAGTCCTTCCAATTCATTATTTGAGAAGTTTAGTTCTCCTATGAGTTTTCCGTTTTTATCTAAATATTTATATTTTCCTTCCGACTTTCCATCAATTAGTTTTCCAATAAGATATGGATCCCCATTTTTTAGACTTATAATAACTTCTTCCTGTTTGCCAAAAAGATCTGTTTTCCGTTTTGCGAAAAAATCCCAAAACTCCTTGGAGTAATAATTGTCTCTAAAATTGAATATTTTTTTCTTTTGATCAGTAAGTTTCTTCCCTAATTTATCCTCCATCGATAATAGCATATAATAGGAGAACCCTTCGAATTGGTTTTTTTGGATCATGTCTTTAATCCAAGGAATATAAGTGGTTTCAAAAAAACCTTCTCCTATTTTATGTTCAAGGGTATATTCGGCAACAGCTTGGGTTTGTCTTATAATGACATCGTCTATATTCGATTTTATTTTATAGGCTTTGTTTAATGGTAATTGATTTCTTAGAATAGTTTCTATTTCTTCAAAATTATCACCCGATTTTGAGAAAACCATTTTTCCTTTGGTTAAATAGTTTTCTCCATATTTAGCATTAAGTTGAAGTACTGCTTTTTCGGCAAAACGTCCTGAAGGATCAATTATAAGATAGCTCATTAATGCCAGCGTTCCCTCCGTTATGTTTCCGTTTTCAAACGCAATCAATCCTAACAAGTAATGAGAGGAAGCATGATTTGGATTAATGGTGATAATATATTCAAGTAGCTCAATGCTTTTTTGGGTTTCTCCTTTTCTGATATATAGAATTGCAAAATTATATAAGAAGTGAGAAGAATTAGATAAGTATTTTTGTCCTTCAATAAAAATTTTCTCCGAAAGATCAAATTCTTTATTATCACTAAAATAAACGCCATAAAGAGTATATAACTCAGGATACTCAGGCATTTTTCTAGTCTGATACAAATGGTCTAAAAAAGTTCTAAGTTCCTCTTTTTTTTCTAATGCGCTAAGAGATAATGCTTTTTCGTATTGTGCTTGAAGGTATTTGGGATCAGTAGTCCTGATTTTATTGTACTCTACGATGGCTTCATCAAACTTTTTGGAATCATATAGAGAGACTCCCTTTTTAATTATGGAATCATTAATATAAATGCTGGAATAATCAGTTTGTGAATACGATTTTGATATAAATACCAAAAGAACTACTAAAATAATTTTTTTCATATTTGAAAATTTGATTTTCAAATATAGATTTTTTTCTTTGTTGTAAGAATAGAATTATTTATTTTTTGAAACTAAATTTCGATATCTTTTATAAATTCATCATATTCCAAATAAAATAATTCTAAGGCACTCATTTTTTCGTTATAGAAATCAAATATCTCCTCCCAATTTTTTCGATTACTAAAACCAACACCTTGTTTTTCGACCCAAATGCGGCTAATTGCTTTTCCGTTTTCTAAAATATATTCTTTTTCGAAAACTAGATCTTTAATGAATTCTTCTTCCAAAATATTTTTTAAAGCTTCAATTTTATCAAAATAGGCAATTCTTTTGTCGGCATTTCGATGTTCAATATCAATTAAGACTTGCGCTTTTTTGTTGTCTACAAAGAATTTAAAAGAGAAATCTTTAATTTTTGTGTCATACAAAGTCCATTTTCGGGGGTATTCCTCTGCGAATGTGACCCAAAATTCTCTTTTTAATTTTTGAGTTTCCTCTTTGCTGTACATTTTAGTTGGTTTGAATTAGACTTTTATAAAATTTGTGCGATACTTTTTTCTGAACTATATTTATAGTATGCAAAAATAAACTTTGAATATGAATTTTCAAGATTTTATCGAATTTGTTCCCCAATTAATTTTTGCAAAGCTTCCGGCTGTTGAGGCACATGCTAAAATGGCTCCGATAGAGAGAATAGAATTGTTAAAGAAAGGGATAACCGGAAATGAAAAGTCTCGGGAGGCGGCAGTCATGATGTTGTTTTATCCCAAAAAAGGAGTAACGCATTTAGTCCTTATTTTACGAAATTCTTATGAAGGTGTGCATTCAGGTCAAATCGCATTCCCTGGAGGGAAATTTGAAACCGAAGACAAGATTTTTTCTGTCACTGCATTACGGGAGACACACGAAGAAATAGGTGTTTCTCCCGATAAAATGGAAATTATAAAGCCTTTTACCCCAATGTTTATTCCCCCAAGTAATTTTATGGTTTATCCTTTTTTGGGAATTTGTAAAGATGAGGTTTGTTTTGTTCCCGATCCAAGTGAAGTGGCTCAAATAATTGAATTGCCGTTAACTGATTTTTTGAGTGAAGAAATTTTAAAGCAAGTTCAAATAAACACTTCGTATGCTAATAACATAAAAGTTCCAGCTTTTGAAATTGAAGGGCACATCGTTTGGGGAGCTACGGCAATGATGTTGAGTGAGTTAAAAGAGGTTTTAAAAGAAGTATTTAATTCGAAATAGTTTTGGGATAAAATAGAAAGCATTGCTCTGGAAAGCATCGTTTTCAACCCATAAATATTTTGTAAATTCGCAGGCAAACAATTGAAAACTACGTCAAATTATGGGGTTATTTAAGCGAAATCCTTTTGGACACATTCTATTTATAAAAAAATGGTTGATTCGTATTTTCGGGGCAATAACCCATAGAAGATACAGGGGATTCAACGAATTACAAATTGAAGGTTCAGAAATTATTAAAAATTTACCCGATACCAATGTACTTTTCATTTCCAATCATCAGACTTATTTTGCCGATGTTGTGGCCATGTTCCATGTTTTTAATGCCAGTTTAAGCGGTAGAGTAGATTCCATTAAAAATATTGGGTATCTCTGGCAACCCAAAATGAATATCTATTATGTAGCTGCCAAGGAAACAATGAGAGCAGGTTTATTGCCCAGAATTCTTTCCTATGTAGGCGCTATTACGGTCGAGAGAACTTGGCGCTCTAAAGGTGTCGATGTTGTCGAAAAACGAGAAGTAAACCCTAATGACACCGAAAATATTAAAATAGCGCTAAAAGACGGTTGGGTTATCACTTTTCCTCAGGGAACGACGAAGTCTTTTAAGCCGGTTCGCAAGGGAACAGCACATATTATAAAGCAACATCGACCAATTGTGGTGCCAATTGTAATTGATGGTTTCAGACGTTCATTTGATAAAAGAGGCTTTCGAATGAAAAAGAAAGGTATTTTACAATCGTTTATTATCAAAGAGCCATTAGATATAGATTATGATAATGATACCATCGAAGAAATTGTCGAAAAAGTACAATTCGCCATTGAGCAGCATCCTTCCTTTTTAAAAGTGATTCCGGTAGAAGAACTGGAGGAACAGGAAAAATTAAATCAATTAAGAGAGTGGTAGTCAAAACGAACTCTAGGAATCTATTTTTTTTAATTCGTTATAGTTTAAATGCAATCTTTTAAGTAGTGTTCCATAGATAATTCTGTAAAAGCCCCAGAAAAATCCTAAAATTCCAACTGCGGTCAAAAATAATATACCATAAGTAATCACCATTGTTTTAGTATTGGTATCTATTTTTTCTTTTAAAATAGTTATTTCCGGATTGTATGTAAAAGCAATTATAAAACCAATAATCAAACTAATTGCAATCATAATCAAGTTATACCCAACATAATATTTTACAGTTTTGCGTGTTTTTAAGATGTCTATCATTAATTGTTTAGTAGAAACAATCGTTGAAATACGTACATAATTTCTGTAGAATAAAAAGATGAACAGTAATATTATGATGTAATTAAAAATAGTAATCTCCTTAAAATAGGATGTTAGTTCAGAATTATTTAGTGTTTTAAAATATTCGTCGGAGTTAAAAATTACATTAATTAGAGTCCAAAGAATTACTTCTAAAATACTGATAATCAAAATCCACTTCACGATTGAAGATGATTTTTTATGGATCATTTTGTAAATTTCCTTTTCAGATATTGGAGTAAAAGAATTTTTATTCTTCTCCCAATCTTTTTTTAATAAATCCAGCTCTTTCATATTCCTTTAGGATTTAATATTTTTTTTAATTTATTTTTTATTCGGTTCATTTTAACTCGGGCATTGACTTCGCTAATACCTAATGTTTCCGCGATTTCACGATATTCTTTGTCTTCGAGATACATATATACCAACGCTTTTTCGATATCATTCAGTTGATAAACGGCTTGGTACAAAACCTTTATTTGTTCTTCCTCTTCATAATTATAATCTACATTTTTGATTAAATGTTGCCGGTCTTCATAAGTTATGGTGGTGATACTTCGCTTTGTTTTTCGGTATAAAGTTATGGCAGTATTCAGGGCAACTCGGTAAGCCCAAGTAGAAAATTTACTATCTCCCCTAAATTTCGGATAAGCTTTCCATAATTGAATTGTAATTTCTTGGAATAAATCTTTATGAGCGTCTTCACCATCGGTATATAGCCTACAAATCTTGTGGATTATATTCTGATTTTCCTGTAATTGTTTGACAAAAGAATGTTCGAAATTTTCACTCATAAAGCATTAGTCCATCTCAAAAGGATATTGTTACAAATTACATCATTTTATTTGGGAGCACAACATTTTGTATGCAATTTACTTCAGGGCTATTTAGTTCGATTGTCATGTATGAATATGAATAAAATACATTTTTTGTACGCTTTTTTATGTTAACTGAATTTATGGCGTTAATACCTTGTGATTAAGTATCGTTTAGTTATGTATTTTTATTCCTACTTTGTTGATAATCAACCATTAAGGCTTCATAAAATCATTCTTACAACTAACTAGTTTTTAATATTTTAACAAAAAAATATAATTTACAAAAAGCTGAATATCAATAAGTTGTAAATTTGTAAAATACGTTTGGGTATTGGGTATTTATTATAAAGGAAATATGGATTAAATTTATATTAAAGTACAATTAAATCTTTAAATTAATGAAAAGTGTAATTATTTCCAATTTTCATCCCGTACACGTTGGGAAATTAATAGACCAAAAAAAACTTAACCAGTACATTAAATATTTATATTATCATTTTCAAAATTTACCAAAATTTGAAGCGTCACGAGATGATAATCTGGAGGAAGTGAGTTTTGAGTATATATCAGATCATGTCGATAAATATTCGGTTTCATCAGAAAGTATAAATAAAAGACAGGTTATCATTTTTGAAGGGGTAGAGGGATTTATTGATAATATAATGAATGTAACTTCCCCGTCTGAATATCATTTTCCTAATGGTTTTGAAGTAAAGTCTAAACGTGCATTTGGTCCTAAAATAGAAGTTAGGATGGATTGGTTTAAAAGAAAAATGGGCTATGTGTTTGATGAATTTTATTTAAAAACAAAAACGCGTCCAGAAAACTTAATTCACGTGACTTGCTCGGGATATTCTTCGCCAAGTGTCGCCCAAGAAGCGGTAGTCGAAAGAGACTGGCATGATGTACAAGTTACGCATTCCTATCATATGGGCTGTTATGGAGCCTTTCCTGCTATCCGTACCGGAAGTGGTTTGTTGTGTGCCAGTAAGAACAAAGGCAGGGTAGATATCGTGCATACGGAATTACTGTCTGCCCATCTTAATTTAACCGAATTTTCACCAGCAAATACCATGATTTGTTCCCTTTTCGCAGATGGATTTATTGGCTATTCTTTATATGATGAAGTAGAATTCATGAATGAGGAGTCGGTACAGGATAAAAACGGATTGCGGATTTTGGCATCACACGAAGTGATCATTCCAGATTCATTAGAAGATATGTCTTGGGATTTAGGGGAATATAATTTTTTGATGACACTTTCCAAAAGAGTACCTGTTTTTATCCGTAAGAATGTTAAATCTTTTTTGACGGCTCTTTGTGAAAAAGCAGATCTTAATTTTGAGCAACAAAGAGTGAACATGCATTTTGCCATTCATCCCGGTGGACCAAAAATCATCGATTATGTTGTGGATACATTAGGAATAGTAAAAGAGCAAGCCTGTTGGTCTTATGATATTTTAAATCGTTACGGAAATATGTCTTCCGCAACAATTCCACATATACTTAATGAAATCACGAATGATTCAAACATAAAATCAGGCACCTATATTTTGGCTATTGCGTTCGGCCCAGGCTTGACAGCAACTGGTTTGTTGCTTGAAAAAATCTAAAAAAACATATATGATTTTTATTAAAACAAAATTATAATTCTTTTTCTTTATAATAATTAACCAGTAAATTGATGAATTTACTATAACTATCCATGCCCTCTTTTTGTTGATTGATTTTTAGAAAACGATCATAAAAAGCATGGAAACCGGTTTCAATAGGAGTTTCATATTTTCTCCAGAAATCTTCACTTTCTTTATAGTTTTTTAGGATTCCAGGATGAATGGTTTGCAGTAATTGTTGGAATACTTTTTCGTCACGCATTTGCCAATTACCCAAGCAATACCGAAGTGCAAAACTATAACCGGAATATTGAAAATAGATATCCTCATTTTTTATTGAAGCCATAAAACCAATGAAGTTACATTCACTTTCACTGGCATACCCCAATTGATGCGCCATTTCGTGACAGCTTGTTGTAGGGGAATTATAGGATGGCATTAAATAATTAACCTGCGCTTCATTGGTAAACGGATTCAAATAGCCTCCAAATCCCATATAAGTCAAAGGCAAACTGAACAGCGATTTTTTGGTGCTTAAATAGTTGTATTCAAAGTAGGAATATTGCTCCGATAAATTTTGGTAACCTTCGACATTTTTTTTGAAAACCTGTTCTTGCGTGTACGGGAGCACTATTTTCAAACTATCATTTTTGGAGATTTGTTGCTGAATGCTATTTGTTTTATGAATTAGTTTTTTGGTAAACAGTAGCAAATCGGCATCCGTGTAATTTCTCTCGATTTTCATTTTTTCAAATAGGGGTTGTCTATAATAATTCAATCCCCATAGCAAATGAAACAAAAAATACAAAACAGATAAGAAACTAATAATGCTTAGTAGATTTTCTTTCCAATTATGTTTCCAAAGTTTACGTTGTTTCCAAAACCAAACTATTAGAAATACAATTAAAATAAAATACAGACAATCACCGATTGAAAAAGGAAATTTACCGAATACGATTCTAGATAAACTAGAAATTCTTATATATAATCCGTTACTGTAATAATGTTCTATCCATTCCGGAAAATAAACTACGATTTTTAGAAAAAGAATTTGGATCAATAAAAATAGGGGAAGGATATACTTTTGTTTCACAAGATTGAATTTGAAAAGGTAAATATAATGACAATATCGATTCACTACGAAAGCAAACTTTGTAACTTTGCTTTCCTACTTACATAAAATAAAAAATAGATGAGTCAAGAAATAAGAAATCTGGAACCTAAAGTGCTTTGGAATAAGTTTGCTGATTTGAATGCAGTTCCTCGACCTTCAAAAAAAGAAGAAAGGATAATTGCATTTATGAAAAACTTCGGAAAAAGTCTCGGATTGGAAACATTTGAAGATGACATTCACAATGTGATTATCCGTAAACCAGCCACCGCTGGAATGGAAAATCGTAAACCCATTGTTTTGCAAGGACATTTGGATATGGTACATCAGAAAAATGCCGATACGGTTTTTGATTTTGATACACAAGGAATTGAAATGTATGTGGATGGCGATTGGGTTCGTGCCAAAGGAACTACTTTAGGTGCCGATAATGGATTAGGAGTTGCTGCAATTATGGCGGTTTTAGAAAGTAAAGATATTGCTCATCCGGCAATTGAAGCCTTATTTACTATTGATGAAGAAACGGGAATGACAGGAGCTTTTCATCTTGAAGCAGGAGTATTACAAGGGCAGATATTATTGAATTTGGATACTGAGGAGGATGATGAAATAGATGTTGGCTGTGCCGGTGGAATTGATGTCACGGCGGAAGCAGAATACAATGAAGAAGAAACTCCAGAACATTCTGTAGGATATTTGATTACCGTAAAAGGTTTAAAAGGAGGTCACTCCGGAATGGATATCGATAAAGGTTTAGGAAATGCCAATAAAATCATGAACCGCTTATTGTTTGACGGTTTTGATAATTTTGGTTTGCAAATTACCGAAATTCACGGAGGTAGTTTGCGCAATGCCATTCCTAGAGAAAGTGTTGCCAAAGTAATTATAGCTGGGGTATATGACGAAGCATTTGTTTTTGATATGCAACAAATTGTCAACGAAATAAAAACCGAATTAAAAACAACGGAACCAAATCTGGAAGTGGTTTTTGAAAAGTTAAAAAAGGCACCTTCTAAAGTGATGCCACCCATGGCGCAATATTATTTTGTTAGATCCATGTATGCAGCACATAACGGTGTTTATAAGATGAGTTCCGATTTTGATAATTTGGTTGAAACCTCCAATAATATAGCAAAAGTAGTTGTTGGTAAAGGGAAATTATCGGTGCAGTGTTTGACACGCTCGTCTGTTGAATCGTCTAAATTTGATTTGGCCAATGGATTGCGTTCGGCATTTGAATTGATGGGCTGTGAAGTGGAGTATTCCGGCTCTTATCCGGGTTGGACACCTAATCCTTCTTCGGAAATATTGGATGTTTTAGAAGGTATTTATGAAAAACAAAACAACGAAAAACCAAAAGTTGTGGCTTGTCATGCGGGACTAGAATGTGGTATTTTAGGAATCAATTATCCCGATATGGATATGATTTCATTTGGACCAACTATACAAGGAGCTCATTCACCAGATGAAAGAGCAAGTATTAGCTCTTCTCAGAAATTCTGGAAATTTTTAGTGGAAATTTTGGCCAATATTCCGGTGAAATAGTGGTTAGTCTTCAGTAAATAGTGTTCCGTAATCAATGCAACGGAACACTATTTACTGAATACTTAATTTTAGTCTCTTTTAGGACTGTTTTTCTTTTCTCTTTTTTCTTCTTTCTTTTCTTTAGCAGTTTTTAAAGGCTCTTTTTTTTGTGTTTTCTTTGCGTCTTGACTTTTTGCCATGATTTTGTTTTTTTAGTTGGTAAGCACTCATAAATATATAAGTGTATTTGGGAAGTGTAATTTTATGAGATTAAAAAAACACAACAAAATTACTTTTAAAAATTAGGTTACTTTTTCTTCAGAATTTTGTATTCTTCATAACAACCACTGATGGCATCCATAATTTGTAAATCGTTGGCTGTTTTTATAAAGGACTCAGAATAATTGCATCGTTCTAATATTTGTGGAATTTCGTTTTTGTCGATTCCTAATAAAACAGCGAGCGTTTCCCTGTCAAACTTAGATTCCAAAAGTTTACGAACCGTATCATCTTTTTTCATTTCTTTAAGTTTTTTCATCTCGTTTGATTTTTTTCCAAAGACATTATAAAGCAGGTCTGCAGGATTAAATATGGATCCCAATACTTTGCCAAACGCATCTGGCGAATATTCACCGGCTTCATATCCATGGGTTAATCCAGAAATGCTGTATCGATAATTTTCGGAAACGGGAATGGTTTTAGAATCGACTTCTAAATAGCCTGTAAGATTAAAAGGTTTAATGATAACTTCTTCCAAAGCAATTGCTTTTTCAGTAAGGTAGATTTTAGCCACCTTGTTTTTTAGCCAGTCATTAGTGACTTTTACTCGTAAAGATTGAAAACCTAAGAAAGAAAGGTGTAAGGTGTCACTCGGTTGAACTTCAATTTCAAAATATCCTTTGGAATCGGTTTGAGCACCTCTTACTTTATTTATATTGATAACATTTACATTTATCAATGGAAGTTTAGTGTTGTCGTTATAGATGAAACCTGTAACTTTTTGTGAAGGTAGAATATCCTGAGCTGAGGCAGATAGGGATGTTATTAAAAAAAAGAAAACTACAAAATATTTCATAAACTGTTTTAAAACTTTAAAAGTAATAAAACAGGATTAAATATTTTGTAGTTCCTTGATATAATTATAAGAAAATTAACAAAGGATATTAGTCCCTTCTTGGTCTTCTTGGTCTAGGTGAATCACCAAAACTTTCAGAGCGTCTTGGAGTTCTTTCAGAAGATCCTTCTCTTCTAGGAGCTGAATCTCTGTCGCCTCTAAAACCGCCTTCTCTTGGAGCTGAGTTTCTGTCGCTTCTAAAACCACCAGAACCTTCTCTTCTTGGAGCAAAGTTTCCTTCACGTCTTGGAGCTGAACTTCTTCCTCCAAAACCACCACCAGAGTTTCTTCCGTTATGGTCGCGTCTTCCGCCACCATCATTTTTAGAAATTTCTACATTGATACGACGTCCTTCCAGTTGTACGTTATTCAATACTTCCATTACTTTGTCTGTATGTTCTGGATCAGTGTTAAAGAAAGAGAAACCTTCTTTTACATCTACCTTAAATACGTCATCACGACCTAAGTCAAGAGTTTCTTTCAAGTAATCTTTCAATGACATCCAATCGAAATTGTCTCTAGAACCGATATTTACAAAATATCTTGTTGCACCACCATTATTGTTGGCTCTTGGTTCTCTATCATCACGTTCACGTCTTTCTGAACCAGATTGAGAAGAAATGTCTCTGTTTTTCTTGTAGTAATTGATAAAACGGTTGAATTCTACAGAAACCATTTTCTTGATTAACTCTTCTTTAGTTAAATCTTCAAGAACATTATTGATAGCTGGTATGTAGTTGTCAATTTCGTGATCTACTTCAGTGTCTTTAATTTTATTTGCTAAGTGCAATAATTGAATTTCGCAAATTTCGATTCCTGAAGGAATTGATTTTTCTTCAAATTTTTGTTTGATGATTCTTTCGATAGAAGAAATTTTACGCAATTCACTTTTAGTTACAATAACGATAGAAGTACCTAATTTACCAGCACGACCCGTACGGCCAGAACGGTGATTGTAGGTTTCTATTTCGTCAGGAAGTTGGTAATTTACAACGTGAGTAATGTTATCAACGTCAATTCCACGTGCCGCTACGTCAGTGGCAACAAGCATTTGGATTTGTCTTCCTCTAAAAGATTTCATTACACCATCACGTTGCGCCTGAGATAAATCTCCGTGCAATGCTGCAGCACTGTATCCGTCTTCGATTAATTTTTCAGCTACTGCTTGTGTATCACGTTTTGTTCTACAGAAAACAACAGAGAAAATGTCTGGATTGCAATCGGCCAAACGTTTTAACGCTTCGTAACGATCACGTGCATTCACCAAATAGAATTCGTGTGAAACGGTAGCAGAACCAGAGTTCTTAGTTCCAACAGTGATTTCAATTGGGTCAGTCATAAATTGTTTTCCAATACGAGCTACTTCGGCTGGCATTGTTGCAGAAAACAACCAAGTGCTTTTTTCGTCAGGGGTAGTTGAAAGGATGTTTACGATATCTTCGTAGAATCCCATGTTCAACATTTCGTCTGCTTCATCAAGGATACAATAGTTAATTTGAGAAATGTTTACCAATCCTCTGTTAATCATATCTTGCATTCTTCCTGGAGTAGCCACAATAATTTGTGCTCCTCTTTTAATGTCTCTCGCTTGTTCGGTAATACTAGCCCCACCGTAAACTGCTACCACATTAATACCTTTTTCGTATTTCGAGTAGTTTTTAAGTTCGTTGGTAATCTGTAAGCAAAGCTCGCGCGTTGGAGATAAAATCAACGCCTGTGTATTTCTATTGTTGGCATCAATTTTCTGAATAACTGGAAAACCAAATGCTGCCGTTTTCCCTGTCCCTGTCTGAGCCAACGCAACTAAATCTGTGTCTTTTTCCAATAATAGGGGAATCGCTTTCTCCTGTACTTCGGTCGGATTCTCAAATCCTAGATCTAAAATCGCCTTCAGTAACGATTCACTCAATCCTAATTGTTCAAATTTATTCATATGTATTTTTAAAATAGGGTGCAAAATTACTGTTTATAATTCATATAAACTAATGCTATTTTAAGAATTGATGATTTATTGCGGATTGATTATCAGAAAGTTATGTTTTTTGCAGACTTGATCTGGTTTTTAATTTGGGGATTTTATGTGAGATTCTGGTTTAGAATTGTAAATTTTGTTATAAAAAAGGGTGTTTCGCAACTTTTATTTATTTTCTTTAAAGTGAGAAATGAGTTGTTGTACCGCTTTTCCTCGATGACTTATTTTGTTTTTTATTTCCATTGACAATTGAGCAAAAGTTTCCTCATAATCTTCCGGTAGAAAAATAGGATCATATCCAAAACCTTGATTTCCTAATTTTTCTTTTGTGATTTCTCCTTTGGCTATACCGGTAAAAAGAAGTTGTTCGTTGTTGCTGTTCAGGGCAATTACGGTTTTAAATTGCGCTTTCCGGTCTGTTTTGTCTTTTAAGGCATCCAATAATTTATCCATGTTATCATCGGCATTTTTTTGTTCGCCTGCATATCTGGCCGAATAAACACCAGGTTCACCATTTAGGATGGCTACTTCAAGACCTGTATCGTCGGCAAAACAATCATAACCGTATTTTTGGGTAACATAATTGGCTTTTAAAATGGCGTTTCCTTCTATGGTTGAAGCTGTTTCCGGGATTTCCTCGGTGCAGCCAATTTCCTCCAGGCTCAATATTTGGATTGTGTCCGGCAGTAGTTTTTGGATTTCTTGAATTTTGTTTTTATTGTTGGATGCGAAAACGAGCTGCATTATTTTAAGTTTAATTTTCTCAGCCAAAGATACATTTTTCAGGTGAAATAAGTTTTGATATTTTTGAAGAAATAAGAAGAAATAAAGTGTTATTTGGGATTATTTTGATTTGAAAATATCAAATTGTTATTTTTTAATTGAAGAAGTTAATTCAGGGTTAAAGAGCTTATATTTAATTGTTTTTGATTGGTATTTTGTACCTTTAGATATGATTTTGATTTGTTTTTGGATACGGCCATCTGCAAGGAGAAGGGTATTTGATAGTTAGTCTTACCGAAAGGTATAAACTGATAATGACAAATCAAAATCTACACTGGAGGCCTTAATTAGGCCTCCTTTTTTTGTGTTATTAAAAGTTATGTCTTTATTGTAAGTTGTTAATAATCAGTTAAATTGAGATTAAGACATGGTTGTTGTATAAGTTATTTGTATCTTTATAATGTGGTTTTGATTAATTACTTGAACAGGTTAATCTTCACATAAGAATAATACTTCAATAGTCAGCTATGCTGGTATATGTATAAGTTGATAATGATAAATCAAAACCTACACAATTGGGAGGGCTTCAATAGCCCTCCCTTTTTTTATATTTAATAGTGATTTATTTAACACTTGTTTAAAACCATAATTGTCTATTTTGCGTACATAAAATAGTAACAAGAAAAAATATGAAATTAAACCGCGTTAAATTCAAATACAATCCCTTATTACTATTCATTTTTTCGTTATTTTTTTTCAATTCCTATTCGCAGTATATTTTTAAAAATAATCAACTGCCCGAGAAAATATCTTTATACAAGTATACATCAATTGCAGATGTTGGGCAACGCAATTTGGATATTCAATTTGTACAATTAAATTTTGACTCCTTAGATGTAAAAAAACTAAAGACAGAAAGTGATGATTTGGGTTTTACCAAAAATAATTTTTGGGCTAAGCTGGAACTTCAAAATGCAACTAATACAGCCTTAGATTATTACTTGGAAACTGCCCGTCCGATAACTGATTTGGTTGAATTATATACCATTGACAAAATAACCGGGAAAATCACAAAAGCTATTAGTGGTGATAAAATGCCTTATTCTGAGCGCACTTTTGATAATCATAAAACCATATTTAAATTAGAGATTCAGCCCAATGCCCAACTTGTATTGTTTTTGCATTTAAAAAGTGATGGAGAGGTTATAAAAATGCCCGTTGTTTTATATAATGCGGATCGTTTTATAGAAATGATTTCGATAGAGCAGATGGTGTTTGGTTTTTTCTTTGGTATTCTGGCAATTGCGGCAATTATTTACTTCTTTTTCTTTTTTGGCTTGCGGGATAAAACTTTTATATACTATAGTTTGTATGTGGTTTTTGTGGGCTTGTTGCAATTTGCATTAGATGGTTATTTTTATAAATATATGGCACCGGGTGGTGGTTGGTTTTCTAATCATTCGGTGTTGTTGATAGCAATAATCGCCGCATTATTGTCAGGAAAGTACAGCGAGGTTTTTTTGAAAATTAAATTGTACAGTTCGAGAATTTATTATTTGTTTAATGCGGCTTATGTATTGCTTTTTGTACTCCTTTTTTGTGCTGTTTTTATTCCTTCAACGTTGTTGTACTGCTATGTTTTGGTAAATGTTTTTAGCATGATATTCCTTTTTCTGATTGTATTTACAATAGCTTATTTGTATTATAAAAAGAAGCCCGTTGATATCTTGTTTACCATTGGTATTTTCTTTTTAATTACTGGTTTTGCCGTTTTTATTTTGAATAACTTCGGTTTGGTGACAAGTAACTTTTTAACCCAAAACAGTTCTAAATTGGGAACCGGTTTTGAAATTATTTTTCTTTCGCTATCGATGTCAAATTTGATTCGGAATCTTAAAAATGAAAAGAACGAATTGAATCGGATTGCCTTGGTTCGTTCAGAAGAAATGAATGAATTAAAATCCTATTTTTTATCCAATATCAGTCATGAATTAAGAACGCCTTTGAATGCAATTACCAATTTAATTGATTCTATTTCCAGTGAGGTTAAAGACAAAAAAGTAATTAAAAATTGTAAAGTAATTAAATATTCCTCTCATAGTCTATTGAGTTCTGTGAATGATATTCTCGATTTTTCTAAAATTGAAAAAGGGGAATTGAAACTGGAGAAAGCACCGTTCGATTTACAAAAAGTACTAAAAAGTATTAAGCAAAATGCAAAATCAAGAGCAAAAGATAAGGGGTTGAATTTTCAATTTACAAATTCGGAGCCTTTTTCAAACTTATTGATTGGGGATGAAAATAGGTTGACACAAATCATAAATAATGTGTTGAGTAATGGAATTAAATTCACAGCCGAGGGTTTTGTTAAATTTGATATTGAAGTAATTGAAAAACAAGGAAATAAAGCGGACTTGATTTTTACGGTTACAGATTCAGGTGTGGGAATTTTAAAAGATAAGATAGACACTATTTTTGATTCTTTTTCCCAGAATAAAATTGACAACAAAAGAAAGTTTGGCGGACTTGGTTTAGGTCTTTATATCGTTAAAAACTTGGTGGATATGCATAACGGAACTATCGAAATGGAGAGTGTCGTAGGTGTCGGAACTACTTGTAAGATTACTATTGAATATGATGTTGAGGTAAAGAAAAAAATAGAATTGGTTGAACCGGAATCTGAAGTTTATGATTTGGAGGGAAAAACCATTTTGGTGGTTGAAGATAATTCCATCAACCAAATGGTTATTAAAATGATTACCAAAAAATGGCTCAATACAAGTGTATTGTATGCCAATAATGGACAAGAAGGGGTAGATGCTGTCAAAAACAATTCGATAGATATTGTTTTGATGGATTTACAAATGCCGGTAATGGATGGTTATGAAGCAACAATCGCCATTAGAAACGGGGAAGCCGGGCAGCATAATATTACAATTCCGATTATAGCCGTAACCGCAGATACAATGGAAGCAACTAAATTGAGAGTTACTGAAATTGGTATGAATAATTACTTGTCTAAACCTATTAAAAAGGAATCACTTTATCAGGCGATTAAAGAATTGGTTTAAACTTGTAAAAATTAATATCTAGTAATATTATTTAACATTGTTGTCCGATAAAAGTAAATAAAACGAAGCCATAAAGGAAGATTTTTTTTCTCATGTTTTAAGGATATTGGAATTGTAACGGTTCAATATTAGCTATAACGCAACCGTACATATACATGTTTTATACCTTTTTTGTCTGAATCTCTTTCGTCTATATCCAGAATATCTGTTAGTGATTTTAACATAGGAGTCAATTTTGTAAAGCCGTAATTTCTAGGGTCAAATTCTGGTTTTTTCTTAACGATAAGATTTCCAACATCACCAAGAAATGCCCAACCACTATCATCGGCAATATCGTCAATAGAATCTTCGATAAGATCAATGGTAGGCTCGTCAATTTTATTTAAGGGTTTTTGCGCAGGCTTTTCAGTTGTTTTAGTGGTAGTTTTTTCTACCTGTTTTTTAGAATCAGCAACAGCTTTGGTTGTTTTTTTCTTGATAGCTCCATCCAGAACTTCTATAAAAATAAATCTATCGCAGGCACTGATAAACGGTTTTGGTGTTTTTTGTTCGCCAATTCCAATGACTTTCATACCTGATTCCCGAAGCCGAATTGCCAATCGTGTAAAATCACTATCGCTGGAAACAATGCAAAAACCATCCAGTTTTCCAGAATATAGCAAGTCCATGGCATCGATTATTAATGCCGAATCGGAGGAATTTTTACCAGAAGTGTAACTGTATTGTTGGATAGGAGTGATGGCATGTTCCAGTAAAACATTTTTCCAACCACCGGCATTCGGTCGTGTCCAGTCGGCATAAATACGTTTGGTTGTGGGAGTTCCGTATTTGGTAATTTCTTCCATCATTCCTTTTACATTGCTGTACGGAACATTGTCAGCATCAATCAGGACGGCTAATTTGAGTTCTTTGGTATTTTGTGGCATAACATTTTTTTATGTGTGCTAAAGATAAACATTCTTGATGTTTAAAAAAATCTTTAATACTGTTTTAAACTTTTGATAATACTGGTTTCTGGGAGCAAGACATTAGGTGTTTTAATTTAGATGGTTCCAGCTGTACACTCTATCTCTTGCTCCGAACCCCGGATCAAGAGGATGCCGTTTCCATCTGGGCTAGGCGACAACCAAAGGAAATTTAAGACTATTTTGAAAAAATAAATCTCGCTTCGTGATTTCAGAAACACTTGTATATCATTCTTCGCATAGGATTATAGTTCTAGCTGTTTTTTTTCTTTATTTCCATTTATTTAATGCTTTTGAAATATACACATTAGCATCAATATCATGATTGGCATTTGTAATTTTGTTTAAGGACGCTTTTGGGAAATCTTTCAAAAACAATTCAACACTTTCTATTGGTACATTTACATCTTCTTCGCCATGCCACCAATCTATTTTGATGGAATTTGCTTTTGTTTTTTGGAATAAATTATCTTCCAATATAAAGTTAAACTCATCAAAACAGGCTCTTAATGCGACTTCTTTAGATACAGCACCAGCTTGCTTTACGATTTCATCCAAATTTGGAAATTGAAGGGCAGTAGCTTCAAAATCCTTATATTCGGTTAATGCAGTTTTCATAACACCACTGGTAATAGCCTTTTTTTCATATTGAAAAAAAGCTTCCTTAGAAACCATACCACTAATTATTCCACAATGTTTTAAATGAAATTCAGATGCTATTAAAATAGAAAGCGGTGCTCCCCCGCTAATGCCAATGATTCCAAAATCATTTTTCTTAAGACCTGCCTCTTTTGCCAGTTCATAGAGCATTGTTTTAGTTAATTTTTCATTTTTTGAACCACCAAAGCCAGGTCTGTTAAACGAAATGAAATGGTAATTGCTCTTGATGGAGTCTGGGATGAGATTTAATATGTCCTTTGTTGATGGGGTACCTCCCAGAATACAAATCGTTGGTTTGTTTATTTTTTGCTTAGAAGGGGAGAAATATTTACAACCTGTAAAGATAAATACCAAGCATAAAATAAGTATGGAGTTTTTTTTCATTCTATAAAATTTAATTAAGACTAAGTAATAAGGACCAGTCATTAGCACCTAGTCCTGAAAAGGGGATTCAGGATTAATAAAAAAATAAAAGTACAATTTTTAGACAGTAGTAAGCTCGGGTTTACCACTGTTTTTTATTAGTTCTCCTTTTAGTTTGGTTTTGTTGGTGCGTCTGATTAGGAGTAAGGGGATAATATGGATAGTGACGTCGCTGTGTTGTAATAATTAATTGATTTGCTTTGATAGTTATTAGTACAATATTGTAACTCACTATCAGAATGATGGATTCTTATTTTGCCATTGTTTAATTTTTTTAATAATAAACCTATCTTTTAGTCCAAACAAATGACAGCTAAGTATTATTTGATTTGTATGGTAAAGCAGTGTAAATCAATAAGATTTATATTATATTTGGAGAATCCTTAATACTATAAAAAATGAAAAACAGCCTTAGGTTTATTATGCTTTTATTGCTTTTAATTGTGCAAATTAAAATTGACGCACAAAATCTAAAACTTCATCCCAAAGGTTATTTTTCGGCTCGGGGTATAGATGTAACAGTATTTGACGACATATATCCTGACGGTCATCAAACGGGAGTAACCATGATTCAACATGGGGAACGAGTTATGGCAAATGGAGATTTGCGTTTAGAAATTTCACCCGGACAATGGTCACCTGTACCGAAAGAAGTAGAGAAAAAAATAGACAAAATAACGCAGACGATTTCTCAATCTTTGTCTTATCCAGACGAAACTAAAAATCATATTGGTTTCAATCCGATTGATTATCCCGATTTGAAGTTAAAATATAAAGTAAACGTAACACCTACAGAGGGGAATAATTTTCGGATTACGGTTGATTTAGAAAATGATGTAGACATAGAATGGTTGGGTAAAATTGGTTTCAATATCGAGCTGTTTCCCGGAAATTTATTTGGGAAATCATATATATGCGATGGGAATTTTGGAATATTTACCCCTTCTCCCTATGGCCCTCTTCAAGCACAAATTGATGGTCAGCAGCTTGGAACTCCTTTATGTAAAGGAAAAATGATCACCATTGCTCCCGAACGCGATTTGTCAAGAATAACCATTCAATCAAATTTGGAAGATATTGCTTTATGGGACGGACGAATTAACCATAATAATGGCTGGTTTATTATTCGTGCTCCTATAGCCAAAAATTCAGGAAAAAGGGTGGTAGACATTGTTGTTTCGCCAAACGTAATTCCTGATTGGATATACAAACCTGTAGTTCAGGTTTCTCAGGTAGGTTATTATCCAACACAATCCAAAGTAGCTGTTTTAGAAAATGATCCCAATGATACCGTGCCATCAGAAGTGCTTTTGATAAAACATACTGAACTTGGTAAGAAAACAATCAAAACAATCAAACCAAAAAAATGGGGTGAATTTTTAAGATACAACTATTACCAACTAGACTTTTCTGAAATAAAAGAGGAAGGAATGTACACCTTGAGTTATAGAGGAAATGAAACAGCGGCTTTTCAAATTAGTAAAGTACTCTATGATAGAAATGTTTGGCAACCTATACTTGAATATTTTTTACCAGTGCAAATGTGTCATGTTAGGGTGAATGAAAAATATCGAATTTGGCATAATTTCTGTCATTTAGATGATGCGCAAATGGCACCATTAAATTTAAATCATTTTGATGGATATGTTCAAGGTCCTTCTACGCTTACAAAATATAAGTCTAATGAAATTGTTGAAAATCTGAATCAAGGAGGATGGCATGATGCAGGAGATGACGATTTAAGGGTAGAATCCCAAATGGGCACAATCTGGAATCTAGCCCTTATGTTAGAAGAATTTGATATTGAATCTTATGATGCCACAAGCGTCGACGAAGAGCAACGCATAGTAGAGATCCATCAGCCAGACGGCAAGTCGGATGCGATACAGCAAATGGAGCATGGTCTTGCTTCGGTTTTAGGAGGCTATCGTTCTATGGGGAGATTATACAGAGGGATTATTACAAATAGTTTAAAGCAATATGTACTTCTTGGAGATTTTGGAGGAGTAACGGATGGTAAATGGGCAAGTAATCCAAGTGCAAAAGACGATGATCGATGGGTTTTCACAGAAGATAATCCAGATAGAGAATTGTATGTGGCTGCAGGGCTTGCTGCTTCGTACCGTGTTTTAAAAAATAAAAGACCAAAACTGGCAGAGGAATGTTTAGAGACTGCTAAAGCGTTGTATAAAACTTCATATTTAAATGCAAAAAAATCGGAGAGCAAAATCATGCTACTTGTCGAATTGGCATTAGCAACCAATGAAACGATTTATACCAATCAAATTATCGGTTTACAAGCTGAGGTGTTGTCAAATTTTGAAAATTTAGGATGGATCGTGGGTAGGATGAAACATCTTATCAAAGACAAATCATTCATTTCTAAATTAAATGCTGAAGCGGAAAAATGGAGTTCAAAGACAAAAAATCATTCCCTTACAGATTCTCCTTATGGAGTTCCATATAAGCCTAATATTTGGGGTGCGGGTTGGACTTTGCAAGATTTTGGAGTGCAGCAATATTATTTTTCTAAATCATGGCCCGAGTTTGCTAATTACGAAATATATAGTAATGCATTGAATTTTATACTTGGAGTGCATCCTGGGAATAATACCGCTTCTTTTGCTTCAGGAATTGGTTCAAATTCATTGCTGGTTGCTTATGGTATGAATCGCGCAGATTGGTCTTACATACCAGGGGGAGTAACCTCAGGGACGGCACTAATCAGACCTAATTTACCGGAACTTAAAACCTGGCCTTACTTTTGGCAACAAACAGAATATGTTATGGGTGGTGGATCTACGGATTTTATGTTTTTAGTACTGGCAGTAAAAAAACATTTTGGCATTTAGATGCTTCGTTCTAAAATAACGATACACAAGAATAAGCGTTATTTGAAGACAGGATAAATTACATTTTAAAAAGGCTTCCAAAAAATCGGAAGCCTTTTTTGTCGCCAATCGTTTTGCAAAATGGCTTTTGGGTAACTATTATCAATAATAAACTTCTTCAAACTTGTCTTCCTGACGAAGGAAAGAACGCCGCAAGTGACTCCATCCAGTTTTAAAATTGTACCACACAAAAAGATTCGTGCCTTTACTTTGTAGATGAAATTTTTAATGTCTCAGGCTGGGTTTATGGATTCCAAATTATAAAGCTATAAATCAGTTGTAATATTGTGCATACTCGGCTGGAAGGGATTCCAACTTTCTTATTTCAATATCTTTGTAGAATACTTCGGCAGCTTCACATTGCAGTTGAATCTTCTCTTTATTCATAGGGATTTTATTCCCATTCTTCACATATCTGGAGTTCTTTAGAATCATAACTACTTGTCCATTTACGATATGTATGCTTTTGTCTTCAAAACAAATAAGTTCTAAGGTGTTCCATTCCCCTTGAGGTTTTTCTAAGTTTACACTTCGCATGCAGTAGCCAGCTATTTCTTCACCGGTACCTATTGCCAAAAAGGGCTGACTTTTATCGGCGATAGGGCTCATTATATACTCCGGAGGATATGCTTTTATGTCAATGGCAGAGTTTGCCTGTGACCAAAAGTCACCAAAATGGCCTTGCATGATTTGAAATTCTTGAGATAGCATCCATGATCTCCAGTATTCTGCTCCATTTGGTCCAATCGAATGATATAAAATACCGGAATCTTTTAGTAGTTTTTTTCTAGGTGCATACGTTTTGTCTCCCCATTTTACTTTTAATCTAAAATGGTAATTCTCATATTCCTTTTTAGTGGAAACACATCCATAAATCTCGCCACTGACTCTTAGGATTTGTTCATCATTCTCCTTTACCACAGTAAATACACCGTATTGGTCTTTATTTGCGCCAATGGGAGGAATAAGATTTCCTTCTTTATCTTTGGGTTGATCACCAGTATAGCCCTCACTAAAAGAGTAACTCAAATAGTTGTCCCATTGAGAGAGATTTTCGTCAAGTAAGTTTGTCCAATCTTCCTTCTCATTTACGCAGGAAAAAAGAGTAATTGACATAAAAAGTAATAATAGCTGCCTCATAAGTTTGTTGATTATTGTCTGTAACTAGTTTGTTTATATGACAAAATCATACAAAGTCACCCATTTTTTTGGTAGATAGGTATGCCAAGTTCATACTTTACTCAAATCCAAATATATTGATTATTCCTTACAAATCGGCAAGTCACTTTTTATATTATCAATCGTTGCGAAGAATGGCTATTGAGTAACTAGTATCAATACTAAACTTCCTCAAACTTGTCTTCCTGACGAATGAAAGATCATATCAAGTTTTTTTTAAATAAGCCTCGTTACAAACGCTTTGTACTGTTTTTAAAAGAAAGTAGGTCCTCGTTGCAAACGAGAACAAGAGGGAAATACTTTTTTATTTCAGTTTTCCAATCCACACATCACCTTTTGGATAAAAATAAATTTTCTCGTTATCTTTTTCAATTACGTGAAATTTCTCTTGAATTAGTTTTTTGTAAAATCGTTGGTCTTTATGATATTCCTTTTCAGTTTCATATTGTTCTTTTGGCCGATTTATTTCCCATTCGTGAATAGAGTCCAAATCAATTTTTTTGTCCCAAGTAAATTTTTGTAATTCGGTTGATAATTTTCCAAATTGATTTATGTCTAATTCGCTATTTTTCTTAGAAACTAAAAAACTTTCATTTTCGTAATAAGCAACTTTTTCGTCTATTGCACACACAATTTCTGATTTCAGCATTCTCGGATTATAAAGCCAAATTGCTAAATAATATTCTTTATTTAATTTATCAAGTTCATTTTTCCATTCAAAATAAGTTTTTAACAGAGTCTCGATAATTATATTTCTTAACTCTCCTTTTATTCCAAATTCCTCACCATACCATTCTTCAATTTCATAATTACAATATTTTTCTTGATATAGAAAAGCTATATCTAATTTGGAATCAGAGTCAATAATTGACTTATTTATAGCTCTGATGATTTTCTTTGAAAGAATAGTTTTCTTTTTCATTTCGGATTTTCTAAAATGCACTACAACGTCAGTCTGTGAAAAAATCGCCGTTTGATTAGAAACAAATATAAGCATATAGTTATATAAAAAGCAGAGTGTTAGTTGTCAATTGGAATGGGTACGAAGTCGGGAGACTTCACACAGCACACTCGACTTTTTAAGTGCATTTATTTTTAAGGAACATTTCGGAGAGCTGGATTCGTCTTTCAGACTCAACTTTTGGAGTGCTGCCACTTTGCTTTTTCGTTGTTTTTCTAACCTTTTTATTTAAGTGCAGTTGGAGAGGAGTTATGTTATTAATTACTATTTAACCACAAACTTGTCATCCCGAAGAATGAGGGATCTCATCAAGTAACTCCGCAAAGATTGGTTTGAAAAAGGTGTTGTATTTTTATAATATACCACACGAAAGGATTCTTGCAGCAGCGGTGGGAGTTCAATCGTGTCTATTTTTTGCTTATCACTGTCTTGAGTTTTCCGTTGGAACATAACGAAGAATGATACCGCCTGTTGCTAGAGGATGGGCTTCAAGTAGTTTGAGTTTTTTATATGGGATGCCCTGAGGGAATAAAAGCCTCCCCTTCCCTAATAATACAGGAGCAATGCATAAACGAAACTCATCAAATAAGTCTGCTTTTATCAAAGATTCAGAGAGGATTCCACTACCAAACAAATACATATCTCCATCGCCTTGCCGTTTCAATTTAGGAATTTCAGCCACAGCATCTTGTACGATTGTCGAATTGTTCCAATTGGCAGTTTTGAGTGTTGATGAACAGACGACCTTTGGAATCTCATTCATGAGTTTGGCAATTTCGATTTCTTCTTCCGCATTTGTCCAGTAGTCTGCCATGCCTTTGTGTGTAGTTTTACCAAATACAAGCATGTCGGCTGACTTCAACTGCGTAAGGCTGAAATCCTCAAGTTCTTTGCCCCAGACCAATTCATGAAAATTCAAGTCCCAGTTTTTCTCACCCTCAAAATACCCATCTAGAGTGACTACATTCCACATTATTAGTTTTCTCATCGTATTTCCTTATTAATTGAACTTTTATAAATAATTCGTTTTCTGTAGGCTATGGCAGAGAGGGCTTATTCTAATTTAAATAGCCACACGAAAGGATTCGTGTAAGTGCTGGACTACAAATTATCAATATAACATTCAAAGAATGGTTTTTCACGCAAAATTGGCTGCAACTTTTCCAAATCTTTTTGAAAATTAGAAAGTGATTTATGAGGAATGTTTTCATTGTCTTTTGAGATATAGCAACCACTAACAATATTACTCACATTTTCAAAAGCATAATTGTCTGGAATGTCGAAAAACTCCCAATTCCAGGTTGTCCCGAAACTTAGCTTTCTACCATCATTAAATTCCGCCACAAAAGCTGTCCAACTCATAGCTGTTTCCCCATGCGCTTTTTGAAACACTTCCAGTGGAATTGCAAACCTACTTTTACTAACTTCTACTATATCATAAATGGAAATACAATTTCCTTTAGTTACAAAGGTTTTCACAATTTCTCTATATCCTAAGCCTTTAGTTTTCTTTGCAAAAATGCTTTTGCCGGATTGCTCTTCCTTAAATCTTTTTATCGCTTGGTCAATTGTTTTTTCTGGATTTCTAAAAATTACACAAGGCAAAAATGTACCGTCTTTCAATGTTGCAGAAGCTCTATAACCAGAACCATAAATACCGTCATTTATGGGTTCAACGTTTTCTTTTAGATAGCGTATAATTTCTATGTCGGTTTGTCTGTTCATAGCATTGTTAATGTTTTGATACTACAGTGGGGGCGGCAGCGGCGGTTTTTTGCCGCAAAGGCGCTAAGGCACAAAGTTTTTTCTTTTTATGATAAAATCCTAATTTACAAGTACTAGTTTGTTTTTGACTCTCACTGAACTTCCTCAAACTTGTCTTCCCGACGTAGGAGGGAACTCCATCCAGATTTAAAATCGTACCACACGAAAGGATTCTTGCGGCAGCGGCGATAATTCGTAACCTTTCTATTCTGGGCTTAATGAGAACTTGATGCGAAACGGTAATTCCACTAAAACCACAGTAAGAACAAACCTATGTTGGTATTAATTTTTTCCTGCTTTATTCCACCAAAATATCAAATAAATAAAAGGTAAGTGAATTAATAAATTAAGTATGTAATTCAAATATGGTCTATTCCATAACAAAGGAATCTTATAAGCAATCCAAGTGATTAGATATATAACTCCGATTAGTATAATTATTGCAGCAATAGCACCTAAAACATTCTTTAATTCTCTGTGTACAGAACCAGTGAAAGGCATAATTATTAAGCCAATAATTAAAATAATAAAGAAATAATTAGATGTTAAAACCATCCAAAATAATGATCGAATGGGTTTTTTTATAGTTGTATTTTCGTTTTTAATAACTGGCCTTTTAATTTCAGTTGTATCTGATTTTTTAAAAATATTGATTTGGTTTAAATCCAAATTCCGTAATTGGTCAGAATAGTGTGTTCTTTTAAAAATCCGATTTTCTAATTCAGTCATTTCGGCCAGTTTTAGAGAGTCGGTTTTATATATTTTCTTTAGATTATCGATGGATTCTAATTTTTCTATTTTATTGTACAGATAATAGTCGTAAGAAAAGTTAAAATAGTAATCACACGTAGTTAGAACAAAAATAGAAATGATAAGTATAGAAGTCCTTAAGCCAAAATGGATTGATTTATTTTCAAAAAATTTAAATACTCTGTCTATTATTTTATCCATTTACTCTAAAATTAATGCCAACTTGTATATCAGCGAAACAAACCTTCACCAATCTACCCAATTATGGGTGTATAAGCAAAGGTTTGTTTCGCTTTATTTTTTCATCAAATATATTGATTATTTCTTACAAATCATCTAATTCCTTTTTTACAGCCAAAGCGTTTTGTAAAAAGACTTATTAAAACAAAACGTTCTTTTTTAGCCCTGATGGGAGCGGCATCTCCCGATTTATAAAAACAAGGCTTTTTTTGCCGTAGTTTTTTATCGGGAATATAGCGGACAGCAGGTGGAATGTTCCTAAAGAATTGGGGCGTAAATGGCTCCTAAAAAATAAATTGCGTTATAAGTGGCTAATAAAATTTAAATAATTAATTTTGCAAGCTGTTAAAATAAATATTATTACTCAATTATATTATGGTAAAGGATTTATTCGAAAGAATTCAAAACAATAAAGGACCATTAGGAAAATGGGCTTCGCAAGCAGAAGGATATTTTGTGTTCCCTAAACTAGAAGGGGAATTAGGACCTAGAATGAAATTTCAAGGGAAAGATATTTTGAACTGGAGTTTGAATGATTATTTAGGTTTGGCCAATCATCCAGAGGTAAGAAAAGCAGATGCAGATGCAGCAATTCAGTTTGGTGCAGCATATCCAATGGGAGCGCGCATGATGAGTGGACATACTAAATACCACGAACAATTAGAGGAAGAATTGGCTGCTTTTGTAATGAAAGAATCGGCTTATTTGTTGAATTTTGGTTACCAAGGAATGGTGTCTATCATTGACGCATTAGTAACTAAAAATGATATTATTGTCTATGATGTAGATTCTCATGCGTGTATCATCGATGGGGTACGTTTGCACATGGGAAAACGTTTTACGTACAAGCACAACGACTTGGAAAGCATGGAGAAAAACCTGCAACGTGCTACAAAAATGGCTAAGGAAACTGGTGGTGGTATCTTATTTATCACTGAAGGTGTTTTTGGAATGCGTGGTCAACAAGGAAAGTTGAAAGAAATTGTAGAAATGAAGAAAAAATACAATTTCCGTTTGTTGGTTGATGATGCACATGGTTTTGGTACACTTGGAAAAACAGGTGCTGGAGCAGGTGAGGAGCAAGGTGTTCAAGATGATATCGATGTTTACTTCTCTACTTTTGCAAAATCGATGGCAAATATTGGTGCTTTTGTGGCTGCCGATAAAGCTATTATTGATTATTTGAAATACAACTTACGTTCTCAGATGTTTGCCAAAGCGTTACCAATGATTCAAACATTAGGTTCATTGAAGCGTTTGGAATTATTGAGAAATTCTTCTGAAATTAAAGATAAACTTTGGGAAAATGTAAATGCGTTGCAAAACGGATTAAGAGAAAGAAATTTCAATATTGGAGATACTAATACTTGTATTACGCCAGTTTATCTTGAAGGAAGTGTGCCGGAAGCAATGGTGATGGTAAATGACTTGAGAGAGAATTACGGAATTTTTCTTTCGATTGTAATTTATCCGGTGATTCCAAAAGGGATCATTTTGTTGCGTATGATACCTACTACATCTCATACTTTGGGCGACATTGATGAAACATTGACCGCTTTTGAAGCGATCCGTGAAAAATTAGAAAACGGTACGTATAAAGAAATTGCTGCTAGAACTACAGTAGATTTAGACGCATAGTTTTTATAGCTATATTTTATACAAAAAATCCATCAGCAGCGGCTGATGGATTTTTTTTTTGATATTATAATTGTTTTAAAAAAGTACATCTTCTTTTATGAACTTCCGGTCCAAAATGTTTCCAAAGATTCTGAACGGCAAGATTGTCTGCCAATTCGGGTGTTCTAAAACAATTCACAACTCCTTTTTCTTTGAAAGTATGGTAGTATTCGTTGAAGATGATGGCAGTGACCGCTTTGTTTTGATATTCAGGATGCACTCCAATTAAATAAAAAATCATATCCTTACTTTTGTTTTTGGCTTTCAACAAATGAAGAAATCCAAACGGGAATAATTTTCCTTTTGATTTTTGTAAAGCTTCAGAAAACGACGGCATTACGATACTAAAGGCAACGATGTTGTGGTCTTTATCTTCCACGAATTTGATGAACTCGGGATTGATAAAGCTGATGTATTTTTTCTTGAAATATTCTTTCTGAACATCAGAAATTGCGACGAACGAGGAAAGCGAAGCGTAAGACTCATTGAATAAATCGAACATCTTGTCTACATGTGGCATTACTTCTTTGGTCGTTTTGAAATTAAGAGGTCTCAATTGGTATCTTCTTTTTACCAATTCGTTTGCCTTTTCAAAAAGTTCCGGTTTTACGTTAGAAAAAGGGAATTTACTCTCAATGTATTCTTTCTCTTTTTGGTACCCCAATTGTTCAAAATGACTGGCATAATAGGGAAGGTTATACCAAGTAATCATGGTGCCAATTTCATTAAAACCTTCGGTTAGGATTCCAACTTTGTCCAAATTAGAGAATCCCATAGGACCTTCTACATGCTCTAAATTATTTTTACGACCTAATTCATATACTTTTTCCAGTAAGGCTTTGGTTACTTCGACATCATCAATAACATCAAACCATCCAAAACGGACTTTCTTTTTTTGTTGATCTTTTACTTCGCTCCAATTGATGATAGCGGTAATTCTACCAACTATCTCATTGTTTTTGTATGCCAAATAAAAATAGGCTTCGGCATTTTCGAAAGCCGGGTTTTTGGTTTTGTCAAAAGTTTCCAATTCATCGACAATAATGGGCGGAACCCAGTATTTGTTGTCTTTGTAAAGTTTAAAAGGGAATTTGATAAATTCGGTTAATTCTTTTTTTGTTTTGGCTTCTTGTATTGTAATCATTTGTATTGAAATGTTAAGCTACGAATATAGGCAACTTTGTCACAAAAAAAAAGCCCAAATGAATGGGCTTTTAAGTTATTTTCTTTTAAAAGTATAACCGATTCTTATGGTTAAATCTGCCGTTGTATCCCATTGACTTGAGTCGATATAATATATTTTGCCAATGCCTATCCCTAATTCATAATTAAAATTACTGTTAAAAATAGTTCTTTTTATTCCCCATTTTGGAATAATTGTAATTTGATTTTGGATATGTGTATTGGGAATATTTGAAATAACAAACCAATCTGGATAATATCTAAAACTTAATGTCGCAAAATTGGCACTGTTGTTTTTAATTATTTTCCCTTTAGTCTCTCTCTTCTCAATGTTGTAATACCATCTAGGTTCTAATGTAAATTCTGGAGCTAATGCATATTGTGTTTCACAATCGCTGCATCCTCTAAAACCAGCAATCATTCCAAATTCGCTTTTCAGGCTAATTTCATTGGATAAACGATGTTCATTATTTACCCAAACGCCTAAAATGCCTGTCTCAATTGAGTAAATTGATTTTTCTACGCTTGTGTTTTGTGCACCCACTAATTGGCAAAAAAGTAATGCCAAAAAAAAATAATTGTTTTTTTTCATTTTATACTAAATTTTTTAAAAAATAACACCAAAAGACAAACCAAATGCCGTTATTGAATAATTTCCTTTCTCTTTATGTTTCGATAACTCTATGTCTTTAGATTTTTTAAAAACATCTACGTAATAAGTTCCGCTGTCTCCGTCTGAAAAAATTAAGCCAACACCTAATTTTGATGTAGTTCCGTTGCCATCAAAAGAACTAGACCATTTAATATTTGTTCCTGTTTGCAAATAGGCAAATAAAGAATTACTTCTGTCGTCACTAGAAAAAACTCTTAAGTCGACAAGTACTGGAGTTGATAAAAAGGATTCATCGATATTATAGTCCACGCTTATTCCTGTTGAGAGTGCTATAAAATCCCAAAATACGGCACCATGTATTGTGTTAATGTCTATACTTGAACCTTGTGATGAGCGATCTTCTTCTTTACTAAATTTCTTAAAATAACTTTCTGTGTTTTTTGTTAATGAAATTGAATTCATATTCAAATATTGAATCGAAGATTCAGTGTTTTTTTGAGCTTTTACTACGTAAAAAGACAAAATAAATAAAATAAATATTTTGATGTTCATATCGTACAAGTTATTCTATGCCGTCTTGAAATTTACTGCCATGCCATCCATTGCCATGTCTTGCTGCACCAATTAATTTAAATCTTAAATCTTTAGGGCGTGTGAGTTGGTTTCCTGGACCCACTTGAGAAATATTCCATGCACCTGAACCATCGTCAGCACCAGATAATTTAATTTCACCTCCAAAATCAAAAGTGTTTTCTCTAACGCCAATATTATTCCCTGAATTATGAACTGATTTTTGAATTATGACTTTGCCGGATTTAGGAAATTTGGAAACAAAAGTGCGGTTTTCCGGTGGAGTGAAGTTTGAATTATTTAATGCTACTTTAAGTTGTGAAGTGATGTATTGATACAATCCATTGTAAAAATATTCGTTTACTTTTTTAGCATTTAAACTGCTATTTATACCATTTTGAATTAAATTATTTAACTCATTAGAACCTGTTTCAAAAAACTCAAAAGTAAGTCCTTTTCCTGTATTTTGGAAAATTGGGGCTAAATTTGATTGATTTAAATTTGTATATGTGAATCCATTTAAAGTTATTGAATTAGGTTGATAAAGAATTTTAGTATCATTAATATAGTACAATTTTTCTTGTAATTGATTGAAAGAAAGTGTTTGGTTTAATAATTTATCGGCATCATATTCAAATTGAGCAGCCTCTACTATTAATCTTATTTCATCAGTTGCTTCTACTCGCCATAAACCTGTCCATCCACGATATTGATGAACACATTTCACTCCCAAATGATAAACAAGAAGATAATCATAATTAAAAGCTTTTGTTTTAACACGTCTTCTAGTTTCATATCTGTCGATACAAACATTATTATCACCAAAAAGATTTCCGAAAAGTCCTGATTCTTCTTCACATTCCTGTAAATTAGATAAAAAAGCCAAGTAACTTGGATCCGTAGTGGTTGATTTTGAAGTGATGTTAAATTTTTGGTTTATACTTGTATTGGGTAGGGAAGCGTCATTAATTTCGGATTCTTCTGTTGTTATTCTATAGTAAGAAATTTCATTATTCACCATAGTAAGACCACTTTGAGGAAATTCATTTAAGATTTCATTTTTTGCTTCTGGTGAAGTTGCTTCCGTCAAATTTTGAGAAATATTTTTTGATAATATATAGTTATTTAATTCTTCATAATTTTCAATGTTACAAATAAATAAACCTACATCTGTATACTTGTAAATATCTTCTCCTATTTGAATTTCTCCATTTGAATTGAGAAAAAGAGAAAAAGTATCATCTCCAATTACGTCTTCGATTTGATCAAAATAATCTAAATCTTCAATGTCCTCAGAAGTTCTTTTCAAAAATTGATCATCAAGATTTGATTTATTACTCAATAACTCTTTATAATGATCAAAAATATATTTTTCATTTTCTTCCGAAATTATTGGTCGTAAAGATAAAAAACCTTGATCGTAATATTGCTTTAAGTTTTTAAATAATAGTTCATCTGATAAATTAACAGATTCTTTATATTTTTTAACAAATTCTTCTTTTGTTTTAAAAACAAATCTATTATTTGAATAATATATTTGATTGACAGGGGTTGTAGTTTTAATATTATATTCCGTTTCTTCTCGCTGACAAGAATTCAGAAATAAGCTAATTAATAATGAGTAAATAATTAAAAGAGAGTACTGTGTACTGTGTACTGTGTACCGAAGGAGTGAGTGTTGTTTCATTTGTGTTAAAAAGTTTTGTTTAAAAATGTAAATATATTCTTAAGGTAAAACTCTTGCAAATTTATTTAATGTTTTTTGTAAAAATTATCCTCTTTTTGTTTTCTTGGCTCTGCGTATTGCTTTTTTAGATGATTTTGCTTCGTCGGCATCCATTCGTACTTCTTGGTATTTATCGTCATACCGCCATGAAAACCCAATTCCACCATAAAATATAGAAGGCGTATCTTTTAGACTTGTGCTTACTGAAGCATCTATTTGCATGTTATTATTGATAAGGTAAGCTGCACCACCACGGATAATTGCATCGCTGTAAAAATCACTTTTATATCCTTGATTTTCTACAAATCCAGACCATTTATTGTTGATTCCTTTGGTTAAGGTTACTACATAACCGTAGCTTGGAAAATCGGTAGAAATATAATCAGCTATGATGTTGGTTACAAAAACCCAAGATCCGTCCCCTAAATGATTTTGAGTTATCAACATCACCTTTGGAGAAATATCAGCATAAGGAGAAAAAGAATAAGGATTGTCAGCCATCGTAAAATTGGCTCCTGCAAATAGGGAAACGGCCGGAATTAATTGGTGCCAATTGAATTTGTGGTTGGCGTTCCAGCTGTACACATTTATTTTTTTTTCGTAATTTTTGAATGGGTCGAAGATTAGATACTTGGCTCCAAGAATAGTTTGTTTAAAGGCAGATTTATTGACGTCACTATAAATGGTGGTGTAATCGGCATTTTGGTATTGTATGTCAGCAATCACTTCTAGTTTTTCCTTAAACATACCCCATCTCAAAGCGGCATCTAAGCCATAGCCATTGGCATCATAACCTAATAATCGATGGTTCTCATGGATACTATAGAAACCGGTCTCTATTTGGATTACCGATTTTCCTACGCTATAGGCTGACATAGTCTCACCGGGTCTATTCGAATTAATTTGATCCGTGTGTTGTCCGTATTGAGAACTGGTTGTTAAAATTAAGGCTAAGAAGAGTGTAGATTTGAGTTTTGACATGATTATTTTTTGATTTAAAACTAATAACGCTTTTCAAATGTACTATATTTTATCATTTATTTAAGAATGATATTTTAATTTTGTCCCGAAGTTTCGGGATGGATTTATTAATTTTGTTTAAAATTTAATGATTATGCAAACGGCTTCTTTTTCAGGTTTTATAAAAACATTATTCTATATAATGGCTTTTTACTATATTTTCAAATTTTTGGCTAAACTGTTTTTACCGCTTTTACTAAAAAAAGTAGTAGAAAAAGCAGGGCAGAATTTCCAACAACAGCAACAAAATTATCAAAACGGCAATTGGAATACTTCACAGTCCAATGACGAAATAATATATGATAATTCAAATTCTAAAAATCCTCGTGAAACCAAAAAAGTAGGAGATTATGTTGATTATGAAGAAATAGATTAATTCTTATAGAATTCATAACTTCGTAGCCAAATTAAAAACATAAACTTTCGAAAATTGAAAATAATAAATAGGTTTTATCCACACGCTCTTGCGATTATTAGCTTTGTACTTGTTTCCTTGATTTATTTTTATCCAGTCCTACAAGGCAAACAAATTTTCCAATCGGATATTGCTCAATATACCGGAATGGCCAAAGAGCAAAATGACTTTAGAGCTTCTGATCATATTGAACCTTATTGGACCAACTCTGCGTTTGGAGGAATGCCTACGTATCAATTGGGGGCGAAATATCCACATGATTATATTGGTGCGATAGATGATGCCTTACGTTTTTTACCACGACCAGCCGATTATTTGTTTTTATATTTCTTAGGTTTTTATGGTTTGCTTTTGGTTTTGAAAATTGATCCATTGAAAGCCTTTTTTGGCGCTTTGGCTTTTGGTTTTTCCACTTATTTAATCATAATTTTAGGAGTTGGACACAATGCCAAGGCACATGCTATTGCGTACATGCCAATGGTTATTGCTGGGTTTATATTGGTTTTTAGGAAGAAATATATCGTCGGAGGTTTGTTAACCCTATTTGCAACCGCATTAGAAATTAATGCGAACCACTTCCAAATGACGTATTATTTGTTGATTTTCTTATTAATACTTTCGGGTTATTTTATTTTTTTGGATATAAAAAAAGGAGCTATAGGTACTCTTTTTAAGGCTTTTGGAGTTCTGTCAATAGCGGGGATTTTGGCGATTGGTGCCAATGCTACCAATTTGATGGCTACTGCTGAATATGCAGATTTTAGCACCAGAGGTAAAAGTGAATTGACTTTTAAACCGGATGGTTCCAAAACGACCAATACCAATGCGATGACCCGTGATTATATTACGGAATACAGCTATGGTTTGGCAGAAAGTTTCAATTTGATTGCTCCAAGGCTTTTTGGTGGGTCAAATAATGAGGCTTTAGGGAAAGATAGCGAAATGTATCAATTCATGATTAGTCAAGGTGTTCCCGAAGGACAAGCAACAGACTTTGTGATGGGGATGCCGACGTATTGGGGAGACCAACCTATTGTAGCGGCACCGGCTTATATTGGCGCTGTGGTTTTCTTTTTGGCTGTTTTGGCTTTGTTTATTGATGAACGCAAAATAAAATATGTTTTTCTCTCTGGAGCCATTGTGGCTCTTATTCTTTCTTGGGGTAAAAATTTCCCATCCGTAACAGACTTTTTTATTGATTATGTTCCCATGTACAATAAGTTCAGGGCGGTTTCTTCTATCCAAGTTATCTTAGAATTGTGTTTCCCGGTTTTAGCCATTATGGGAATGCAGTCCTTTTTTAAATTGGAGAAACAACAACAACGAAAAGGATTATTGGAAGCGAGTGTTTTCGGGATAGGAGTAATCATAATCCTGTTTTTATGTAAAAGCATGTTCAACTTTTCAGGAGGTAGCGACAGTTACTTTATGGAGAATTATGGACCTAGTTTTGTGGATGCTCTTAAAGCAGACAGAAAGAGTTTGTATAGTGCCGATTTGTTGCGCTCCGGTTTTTTTATACTACTTGTGGCTGGTGTTTTATGGTTGTTTATAAAAAATAAGATTGCTCAAAATACGGCTATTATTCTTGTTGGTTTATTCATGGTTTCTGATTTGTTTTTTGTGGATAAAAAATATGTTTCAGGAAAGGATTTTGTGAGTGGAAGAGAGGTTGAAGTGCCTTTTCATGAAACTCCAGCAGATGCAGAAATATTAAAAGATACGTCTCATTATCGAGTTTTTGAAGTGCAAGGGAATTTTTCAAGTGCAAGAACTTCCTATTTTCACAAATCAATTGGTGGGTACCATGCGGCGAAACCAAGAAGAGTACAACAATTATTTGATTACCAAATTGCCAAAAACAATCTGGAAATTTTGAATATGTTGAATGTAAAATATATTATCCAAACCGATAAGGAAGGGAAAGAATTCCCAACAATAAATCCGGATGCGAATGGAAATGCCTGGTTTGTTCACGATGTTAAGTTAGTGAATAAGGCCAATGATGAAATGAAATCATTGGATAGGGTTGATACAAAAAAAGCAGCTATTTTTAATATTAATTTGTATCATTCTAAGTTTAAGAATGCTCGTTTAAAGAGAAATTTAGATACGACGGGTACCATTCAACTGAATGTGTATAAGCCGAATTATTTGAAATATACAGCGAATACCAAAAATGAAGGTTTGGCCGTTTTCTCCGAGATTTATTATGAAAAAGGCTGGAATGCTTATGTAGACGGGCAATTAACCAGTCATTTTCCGGTAGATTATGTTTTAAGAGGTATGTTAGTTCCCGAAGGGAAACATGTCATTGAGTTTAAATTTGAACCTCAAGTCATAAAAACGGGAAGTACCATTACTTTGATCAGTTCCATAGCAATGTTGTTGCTTTTGGTTGGTGGGATTTACTTTGAGAAAAGAAAAAAGAAGCAAGAGTAAAGAATAATGACTTTCTAAAATTGTATATTTGAATATGAAATCTTTACAAAAAAAAGAAAACAGATTGATACAAAAAGAAAATAGAACTTCTGATATACAAAAGTTATACTTTGAAAGAATTGAAAGATTTATGGCTTTGGTAGAGATTTCTTATGCCTTAAAAACTGCACCAAGAATTATTCAGAAAAAATAATGCTTCAAGAAATTTTAGATATTTGGGCAAAACTTAGCGAAAACAATGTTCGTTATCTAACCATTGGAGGGCTAGCAGTAAATATTTATGGTTATACCAGAAATACGGGAGATATTGATATATTGATTGAAGATACAATTGAAAATAGAAAAAATCTTCGACTTGCTTTTGCAGCAATTGGAATTGGAGATTTTGCATCACTTGAAACAATGCAATTTGTTGCGGGATTTACTGATTTCACTATTTCTTATGGATTGAGATTAGATGTGATGACTTCTATTAAAGGGTTGGAAAATGAAAAATTTGACAGCTTGTTACAAAATTCAACTATCGTTATCTTAAATGAAATTCCTGTTTATTTTTTAGATTATGATAATTTAATAAAAGCTAAAAAAGCTACAAACAGACCCAAAGATATTTTAGATATTGAGGAGTTAGAAAAACTAAATAAAAAAAATGATTGAAGATTATTGATTAACGATTTTCAATCATAATCTGAAAAGTGAATAGGCGAACCATTTCAGATATTTAAAATTAAACTTCCAAACTTGAAACCTGAAATAAAAAAAATTCTTATCATAACTTATTATTGGCCACCGGCAGGAGGTCCTGGTGTACAGCGTTGGTTGAAGTTTGTAAAATACCTACCTGATTTTGATGTGCAGCCTATCGTGTATGTCCCGGAGAATCCTACCTATCCAATTGTTGATGAAGATTTAGTGAAAGATATTTCGGAAAAAGCTATTGTGCTGAAACGAAAAATTTTTGAGCCGTATCAATTAGCGGCATTGTTTTCTAAAAACAAGACTAAAAAAATCAGTTCCGGGATTATTCCGAATCAAAAGAAACAATCGCTTTTAGATAAAATTTTTCTGTGGATTCGAGGGAATTTGTTTATTCCTGACGCTCGCGTTTTTTGGGTAAAGCCATCGGTAAAATTTTTGAAAGATTATATCGTAGCACATGATATCGATACCATTGTTACTTCTGGGCCACCACACAGTTTGCATCTTATTGGATTGGAATTAAAACAGAATTTGAATGTCAATTGGTTGGCAGATTTTCGTGATCCTTGGACAACGATTGGTTATCATAAATCGTTGCGCTTGTCAAACTATTCAGCAAAAAAGCACAAAGCTTTAGAACATCAAGTATTGAATGCTGCGGATACAATTATAGTAACCAGTAAAACAACTAAAACGGAATTTGAAGCGCTAACCAATAAGCCCATTGCAGTAATTACCAATGGTTTTGATGTGGAAAAAGTGGAAAAACAAACGTTGGATGCCAAATTCAGTCTGGCCCATATTGGTTCTTTCCTTTCCGAAAGAAATCCTAAGATTCTTTGGGAAAGTTTGGTTGAGTTAGTAGATGAAATTCCGGAATTCCAAAAACATCTGGAAATTAAATTAATTGGTGCCGTCAGTCAAGAAGTTTTAGAAACGATACGTCTTTACGGCTTGCATTCATATCTAAATAATTTAGGATATGTTTCGCATGCAGAAGCGGTGGCGCATCAAAGAAAATCACAGGTTTTGATGTTAATCGAAATTAATTCCGAAGAAACCAAAAGCATTATTCCGGGCAAATTATTCGAATATATGGTTTCCAATAGACCCATTATTGCCATAGGTCCTCAAGGTTCTGATTTTGCCGAAATTATAACCGAAACAAATACAGGCGTGTTTTTTGACTATTCTGAAAAATTGAAATTAAAAAATGTAATTTTGGATTTTTATAATCAATTTTTAGAAGGAAAATTACAAGCTAACGGAGTTGGTTTACAAAAATATTCCAGAAAAAACCTGACGAAAGAATTAGTAAAGCTTCTAACCCCTAACCTCTAACCTCATAAATGGGAATAGTATTAAATCAGTCCTTAAAGAATACCATAATAACTTATATCGGATTTGGGATTGGAGGTATCAACACAATCTATCTATATCCTGTTTTTCTGGGAGCAACCTATTACGGACTGACCAATTACATATTGTCTTCAGCCAATGTAATTATGCCATTATTCGCCATTGGAATGCAAAATACTTTGGTAAAATTTTACACGCAATATAGAACAGATGAAGAACGCTCCCGGTTTTTATCGTTTACCGTTTTGTTTCCTATATTGATTATAATTCCCTTGTTGTTATTGGGTTTGTTCTTTTATGATGATATCTTATTTTTTCTTTCCAAAAAGAATATCATTGTAAAAAATTATGTTTGGTTTATTCCATTCATAGGTTTGTGTATGGCTTATTTTGAAATTTTTTATGCTTGGCTAAGGGTTCATATGCATTCTGTTTTTGGAAATTTTATAAAAGAAGTAGGATTACGTTCAGCATCATTACTGTTGTTAATTGGTGTTTATTATGATTGGATTACCGTTGAAGGTTTTGTTTATGCTACTGCAGTAGTATATTTTATCGCCTTTTTGGTTACGATGTTTTATGCATTTAGTATTCAGAAGCCCTCTTTTCAAATCATAATACCAAAAAACGTCAAAGATATTTTAGTATATACTTTTTATATTATTTTGTCTGGTAGTGTGGCTAATTTGCTTTTGGATGGAGATAAAATGATGCTCAATCAATATATGGATTTGGGTAATATTGCCTATTATTCGGTGGCAACTTATATTGCCTTAGTGATTTCTGTTCCCAGTAGGGCGATGCATCAAATTGTATATCCTATTACGGCTAGATTGATGCATGAAAATGATCATGATGCCATGAATGATTTGTATAAAAAAACATCAATAAATTTACAAATTGTTGGGGGTTACGTCATGTTGGGAATCTTTGTAAATATCAATCAATTGTACGAAATTATTATCGAAGGACTGAAAACTAATGATGAAAAAATACTTTATGTAAGCGGAATTCCAGTGGTATTCATGATTGGATTGTCTAAATATTTTGATTTGATTTTGGGTAATAATAATGCCATTATTTTTAATACTAAATATTATCGTGCCGTCCTATTTTTAGGTGTTTTGTTGGTTCTTTTGACTGTGGGGTTAAATATGATTTTCATCCCAATTTATGGTATTCTTGGTTCTGCCTTTGCTACATTATTGTCCATTTCTTTATATAGTTTAGCAAAGTTACTTTTTGTGGTGAAGCGATTGCATTTATATCCATTTACCAATCAAACAATCTATTCGATGATAATAACTGCAATACTTTTTGCTGTCTTTTATTTCTGGGAATTCCCTTTTAATCCCATTGTTTCCATAGTAATGAAGTCTGTTTTAGTGACAATTGCTTATGTTTATATCAATTATAAGTTTGTGATTTCAAAAGACATCAATAATGCAATTGATTTGGTGTTGAAGAAATTTAAAATAGGTTAGTGTCTAAAATAGACAAATGTTAATCACTAAAAGTGGGTATTGTTTCAGGGGTATTGGTTTTTTATCTTTGTGACTTGTTATTAAATTAATCGGTCAGATAAATTAGTCTCAAAACTCATGAAAATAAACACCTATCTTAAGGATGAACATTTCAAAAAATTTTCATCTATTTTAGCCAGAAAGACGGATAATGGTTATGTAGTTTTAGAACGAAATGATAAACTGCCTTATGCCGTTTTGTTTAGAAAAGAGAAAAGGGTAAATCATAAAATTAATTTTTTTATCTTTTGCGTAACCCTTGGTTTATGGTCTATAGCTTGGATATACATCAGTAATGTTTCTTCTAGAGCTAAAAAGATTTTAGTAGCAATAGACGAAGAAGGAAATCCTTTTGAAGAAAAATGTTATATGGGTTAAATTAATTCAGAAGTTTTTCCTTAAGGTATTTACCGGTAACGGATTCTTTTATTTTTACGATTTGCTCGGGCGTTCCTACAGCCAATAGTTTTCCACCATTTTCTCCTCCTTCGGGACCCAAATCAATAATCCAGTCAGCACATTTTATAAGATCTAGATTGTGCTCAATCACCAAAATTGAATGTCCTTTCTCTATCAAAGCTTCAAAAGAAGCCAATAGTTTCTTGATATCATGAAAATGCAATCCCGTTGTCGGTTCGTCAAATACAAAAAGGGCTTTTTCTTTGGTGGCTCCTTTAACAAGGAAAGAAGCGAGTTTTATGCGTTGTGCCTCTCCACCGGAAAGCGTAGAAGAGGATTGCCCCAATTGAACATAGCCTAATCCCACATCTTGCAGTGGTTGTAACTTTTGGGTGATTTTAGTTTGTTTATTTTTTTCAAAAAAGGCTACAGCATCATCAATGGTCATGGTTAGAATATCATGGATATTCTTGTCTGCAAAAGCAACTTCTAGAACATCTTTTTTAAATCTTTTTCCGTTGCAAGTTTCACAAGGCAATTGCACATCGGCCATAAAGACCATTTCAACATTTATGGTGCCTTCTCCTTTACAAGTTTCGCAGCGTCCTCCATCTACGTTAAAAGAAAAATGCTTGGCTTGATACCCTCTGATTTTGGATAATTTTTCTTTAGAAAATAAGTCTCGAATATCATCATAAGCCTTGATATAGGTAACCGGATTAGAACGAGAACTTCTTCCTATCGGATTCTGGTCTACATATTCAATATGTTTGATATGTGAAAAGGATCCCGTAAGTTCGCTAAATTGCCCTGCTTTTTCTCCCGCATTTTCCAGTTTTTTCTGCATCGCCGGGAATAAGATTTTCTTGACCAATGTACTTTTTCCACTACCGGAAACTCCCGTAATTACAGTTAAAACATCCAATGGAAACAACACATCTATATTTTGAAGATTGTTTTCTCTAGCGCCTTTTATTTCGATAAAATTCTTGTAAGCACGGCGTTTTTTTGGAACAGAAATTTCTAAATCACCATTTAAATATTGGGCAGTCAGCGAGCTTGATTTCAGAATCTCTTCAAAATTGCCTTGGGCGACTAATTCTCCGCCAAACGATCCTGCTTCGGGACCAATGTCAATAATCATGTCGGCAGCCTTCATGACATCCTCATCGTGTTCCACAACAATCACGGTATTGCCTAAATCACGAAGGGATTGAAGCACTTTTATAAGGCGTTCTGAATCTTTTGGGTGCAAACCGATGCTCGGTTCATCCAAAATATACATCGAACCCACTAAGCTACTTCCCAAAGAGGTGGCTAGGTTAATTCGTTGGGATTCTCCACCAGAAAGTGTTGAAGAATTTCTGTTTAAGGTGAGATAATCCAAACCTACTTCGGTCAAAAAGCTTAATCGATTGTTGATTTCTGTCAATAATCGTTTGGCAATTTGTTTTTCGTAAACGTCTAATTCTATATTTTTAAAAAAAGTAGTTAAATGTTTGATCGGCAAATCGACTAAATCGGAAACATTTTTTTCGTTTATTTTTACATAAGAAGCTTCAATTCTTAAGCGTTTTCCTTTACAGACATGGCATTTTGTTTTACCGCGGTAACGGGAAAGCATCACGCGATTCTGAATTTTGTAATTTTTGTCTTCTAACTCTTTAAAGAAATCATTGAGTCCTTGAAAGTATTTATTTCCTGTCCAAAGGACTTCTTTTTGTTCTTCGGTTAACTGAAAATAAGGTTTGTGAATCGGGAAATCAAATTTATAGGCACTATTCACCAGCTCGTCTCTAAACCAACTCATGCTTTCTCCACGCCATGGGTAAATGGCATTTTCAAAAATAGATAAGGAAGTATTGGGCACTACCAAGTCTGCATCAATTCCGATAATATTTCCATATCCTTCACATTCCGGACAAGCTCCATAAGGGTTGTTAAAACTAAATAAATGAACATTAGGCTCTAAAAAAGAAATGCCATCGAGTTCGAAATTATTCGTGTAGTCATATTTATTGTCTGAATCTAATGCTTTCAAATGGCAAATTCCTTTTCCTTCATAAAAGGCGGTTTG
The DNA here is from genome assembly GCA_023259675.1 of Flavobacterium sp. GTDB lineage: Bacteria > Bacteroidota > Bacteroidia > Flavobacteriales > Flavobacteriaceae > Flavobacterium. The sequence continues at coordinate 174,134 of JALRGT010000001.1, read as the reverse complement.
CACGGCATCGGCCAATCGATTATAAAATTCCTCTTCGTCTTTGACAATAATTCGATCGATGATAAGCATGATATCTTTATTGTCCAAAGTATGAATGTTTATCCCGTCGAGCGAAGTTGTAAACTCGTCTAAACGAACCATTTTGTCCTCAATCAAAATTCTGGCGAAACCTTGTTGCAACAAAACTTTTAGTTTGTCCTCCAATAATCTTCCTTCTTCCAAATGTATGGGTGCAAGCAGTAACCATTTGCTGTTCAGTTCTAATTTTTTTACATCGGCAATAACATCAGAAACCGTATTTTTTTTGACTTCCCGACCGGAGAAAGGAGAATATGTTCTTCCAATTCTGGCGAAGAGCAATTTCATGTAATCATAAATCTCTGTAGAAGTTCCTACAGTAGAACGGGCATTGGTGGTGTTTACTTTTTGTTCAATGGCAATCGCAGGAGCAATTCCTTTAATGTATTCTACTTTTGGTTTGTCTAAACGTCCTAAAAATTGTCTGGCATAAGAGGATAAACTTTCTACATAGCGACGTTGTCCTTCTGCATATAAGGTGTCAAAAGCCAAACTGGATTTTCCCGAACCTGAAAGTCCGGTGATAACCACCAGTTTGTTTCGCGGTATCACCACATCCACATTTTTTAAATTGTGAACTTGGGCACCTTTGATGATAATATTTTTTTTTGGGTCTAATGTAGAAAGGTCAATTGGCATAAAAAACATTGAATTTGTACAAAAGTAATCAATTTTCGATTGGGAATCGAGCATGAACAATTCACAAATTTAATGTTTGTTAGTGTTTTGATGTTTTAAGATATGGTATATTTATATAATTCTTAATTGTATAGTTTGTATATGTAGTATTTCAATTATTTTTTTTAAATTACTTGTAAATTTACCAAAACCAAAAACCCTACAATTGAAAACCAAACTCACTTTTTTATTCTTAGTACTCTGTGTGTCAATTTTTTCACAAGAATTGCCTCCCATCGTAAAATATGCCCCTACACTTTATGGAGCAGGAAATCAAAACTGGATGATTTCTCAGGATAATAATCAATTTGTCTTTTTTGCAAATAACGAAGGGCTTTTGGAGTTTAATGGTTCGAATTGGCAATTGTATCCTTCCCCTAATGAAACGATTATTCGATCCGTGAAAGTTATTGGGGATAGAATTTTCACTGGAAGCTACATGGAATTTGGTTATTGGAAACGAAAATCGGATGGTCTATTACAGTACTATTCCCTTAGTCAATCGATAAAAAAGCACATTCTTGATGACGAGCAATTTTGGAATATTTTAAATTTTGACCAATGGGTTATTTTTCAATCTCTGAATAGAATCTATATTTATGATTCGAAATCTGGAAAATTTAAAATTATAGCTCCAAGTTCAAATATTATAAAGTCTTTTAGGACAGCAAATGCTATTTATTACCAAGTCAATAATGAAGGTTTATATGAAATTGAAGGGGGGAAGAGTCGATTAATTTCGAAAGATCCTTTGTTGAAATCCAATAGGATAGTCAATGTTTTTGCAGTTGAAGACGGATTGTTGCTCTCTACGGAAACCTTAGGTTTTTATAAATTATCGGGGAATCAGTTGTCTAAATTTACTACCGAAGCCGATTCAGAATTGGAAACCAGTAATGTATACAGCAGTGAATCTCTTTCAAATGGTGGATTTGCCATAGGAACGGTTTCAAATGGTATTTTTATTTTATCAAAAGAAGGGAAAAAAGAATACCACATTTCACAACGTAAAGGTTTGAGCAACAACACCGCCTTGTCTTTATTTGAGGATGCGGAGAAAAATCTGTGGATTGGATTGGACAATGGAATCAACTGTATCAATTTACAATCACCAATTCGAAGTTTTGTAGATGATTCTGGCGTTTTAGGGACCGTTTATTGTTCCAAACTTTATAATGGGAAATTGTATGTAGGTACGAACCAGGGGTTGTTTTATAAAAAATACCAAAGCAACGAAGATTTTAAGTTTGTTAACGGAACTAAAGGACAAGTTTGGACATTGTATACCTACGATGGAACTTTATTTTGTGGACATGATCGGGGTACTTTTCTAGTTACGGACGGTGGTATTCAAACTGTTTTTTCAAAATCGGGGACTTGGAAGTTTATTACGGTTCCTGGCCACAAAGAGCTCTTGCTACAAGGGAATTATTCTGGGATTTCGGTTTTAGAAAAACGAAACAATCAATGGTATTTTAAAAATAAATTGGAAGGATTTGACTATTCTTCAAAAGATTTTGAAATCACCGATGCTTTTGAAATTTATGTAAGCCATGAATACAAAGGAGTTTTTAGATTGGAAACCGATTCTAAATTACAAAAAATAAAAAATTATTCTACTTATAAGAATCCGACAAAAGGTAAGAATGCCAGCTTGGTCAAATTCAATAACACGATCTATTATGCTTATAAACAAGGCGTTTTTAAGTTAGATCCAAAAACGAAGCAATTCAAAAAAGATTCATTGTTGAGTTCTGTTTTTGAGAAAGATGAATACACTTCTGGTAAAATGATAGTGGATGATTCTCGTAAAATATGGCTGTTTTCAAAGAATTATATCAGCTATTATGCGGCTACTAAGTTGAGTGACCAACTCAAACAAAACAGTATTCCGATACCCGCTTCCTTGACAAATTCGATGTTAGGATATGAGAACATAGCTCAGTTATCAAATTCGGATTATTTTTTCGGGACCACTGACGGTTATTATACTATGAATATTAACAATTTAGTATTCAAAAACTATAAAGTTCTCCTTTCAGGCATTACGACCAATGCATTAAATGAAACCATGCATAATGACGTTATTCAAGAAGAAGGTGTTTTTAACCATGATGAAAACAACATCAGTTTTAGTTATACCGTTCCAGAATACAATAAATATATTAATCCAGAATACCAGTATGTTTTAGAAGGTTTTCAGAACAATTGGAGCGAATGGAGTTCTAAACCAAACATAAATTTCAAAAATTTACCTTCTGGAAATTATGTATTCAAAGTGAAAGCCAAATTTGCCAATTCTAATCTGGAAAACACGGTAGTCTATTCATTTACCATTTTAAAACCTTGGTATAGAACTAATTTGGCCCTGTTTATTTATTTTATATTGATGATTGTTTTGGCTCGATTGATTCATAAACAGTATAAAAGCTATTATCAAAGACAAAAGGAAAAATTGATTGAAGAGAATAATCTTCTATTGGAAATTAAAGAATTAGAAAATGAGCAACAATTAATGAGAATTAGAAACGAACAGCTTTCTCAGGATGTTGATGTTATCAATAAAGAATTGGCTGCTTCTGCGATGAGTTTGAATAGCAAAAACGAACTGCTTACTTTTATTCAAGAAGATTTAAAGAAAACCACAGAAAGTGAAAGTCGTAGCATAAAATCGGTTATTTCGACAATTAATAAAAACATATCCAAAGACGATTCTTGGAGTGTTTTTCAAGAAGCTTTTGATAACACGGATAAGGATTTTTTGAAAAAGGTAAAATTGGCGCATCCAACATTAACGCCTAATGATTTACGATTATGTGCTTACTTACGATTGAATTTATCCTCTAAAGAAATCGCTCCATTACTTAATATTTCAGTGCGAAGTGTTGAAGTTAAAAGGTATCGTTTGCGTAAAAAGATGGATTTGCCCCATGAACAAGGACTTGTTGAATATATTTTAGCTGTATAGTTTATGCATAAATTGATTCAAAAACTATACATCACCACAACATAGATGAAAAACAATAATTTAATTTGTTTTTTATGGAAGTGGTCGAGTCTAATTCTTCAGTGTTTTTGTTGGTTTTTTTAAAGAATTACTAATTAAAAGCACTTTTTTTTGTTTTGTATGTTTTTTGTCAAGGTTATCTTTGAAGTATTATTGATTTATCTGTTTAATTTTATAATTCACTAAAAACTTAAACCATATGAAATCAAATTATCAAACAATTACACTTATCTCCATCAGTTATCTGAGTTATTCAAACCCAAATTGGACTAGATATTAAATGACAACTTATCAATTAGTTTATTACGATCAAGGAATAAATTAATACCATCAAGAAAAAAACACCAACAAGAATGTTGGTTTATATTTTCTTCCTTAAAAGAATCAATTAAAAAACATATAATAATATGAAAAACAATATTCTAAGATTAATATTTTTTTTGTTGACAACAACCATTTTTTCACAATCGAATAAAGTGTCAGTTGTTAGCAATGACAAAGGAATGAAATTAGTCGTCGATGGAAAAGATTTTATGATCAACGGTATGAACTGGGATTATTTTCCAATAGGCACTAATTATAACTACAGCTTATGGAAACAATCCGACGATGTGATTAAAGCGGCACTTGATGCAGAAATGGGTTTGTTGAAAAACATGGGTGTCAATGTAATTAGGCAATACACTGGAGTACCCGCAAAATGGATTAAATACATCTATGAAAATTATGGTATCTATACGATGCTGAATCATTCCTTTGGGAGGTATGGTTTAACGGTTAACGGTGCTTGGGTAGCCAATACAGATTACTCTAATCCAGCTACACAAAAAATATTGTTGGAAGATGCAAAAACAATGGCTAGCCAGTATAAAAATACGCCAGGTGTTTTATTGTTCTTACTTGGGAACGAAAACAATTACGGCCTATTTTGGAGTGGTTCAGAAACAGAAGATATTCCACTAGAAGATAGAAAATCTACAATAAGAGCCCATGCGATGTATAAGCTTTTCAATGCAGCCGTTGTAGAAATGAAACAAATCGACAAATCGCATCCCATAGCTATTTGTAATGGTGATTTGCAATTCTTGGATATCATTAAAAAAGAATGTCCTGCCATTGATATATTGGGAACAAATGTGTATCGCGGAGTTACTTTTGGTGATGCTTTTCAAAAAGTAAAAGAGGAATTGAATAAACCTATTCTGTTTACGGAGTTTGGTGCAGATGCATTCAATGCAATCAATAATAGTGAGGATCAAAAATCCCAAGCCTATTATTTGGTTGGGAATTGGAAAGAAATTTATGAGAATGCTGCCGGTTTAGGAAAAGCGGGAAATTCCATAGGAGGTTTCACCTTTCAATTTAGCGATGGTTGGTGGAAATATGGACAAACCAAAAATTTAGACATTCACGATAATAATGCGTCATGGTCTAATGGTGGCTATCCTTTGGATTTACAAGGAAACGACAATAACATGAATGAGGAGTGGTTTGGAATTTGTGCCAAAGGTCCGACAGATTCTCGTGGTCTTTATGATTTGTATCCTCGTGCTGCTTATTACGTACTAAAAGAAGCCCATAATATTAATCCTTTTGCAGAAGGCGCTTCTTTGGAATATGTTGATAATGCTTTTTCAAATATTTCATTGATAGATGCAGTCCTTAGGGCGCGAGGTGATAAAGCGGCTTTAACAAGTGGAACCAATCAGAAGTTAAGTATTAGTAACCTTAGAGCTGAATTTACAACATTCAATACTGGTGGTAGTTTGATTACAACACCAAAAAACGAAGATACCGAAACAACTACTTATCCTAATAAGTTAGGTTTTGACCATATGGAATCCTATTATTTTGGAGTAGAAGGAAGACCAACGTCCAACATGAGAGCCAATGTCAATTTGAGCGTTCTTGGAAATGTGGCAGAAAACCCAATTGATGAAATTTTCTATGAGAATAGAGGACGTTCAAAAACAGTAAATACCGAAACAGGGAATTTAGAACTGACGGATTTAAATCGGGTGCAAGTTTACAATGCCGAATTCGAATGGAATGCAAAAGAATTTGACTTGAGAGGATTCTATCGAAAAGGACATTACCATTGGGGTTATGAAGGTGATTTTTTCGGATTGTATCCGGAAGCAAATTACGGGCCTAATCTTGATATTTACAATGGAGAAATACTCGGATTTGAGGTAGATGGTAAAAAAGAACTTAATGGCTTTAAAGCGGCATTTGGACCTCAACTTTGGTGGGGAGCGAATCCAGCGGTACTATTGAAATACAGTAAAAAAATTGGAAGGTTTGATCTTACAGGTATTTATCATGAAGATATAGCCGATGCAGCTGCCGCGGTTACTTCGGGTGCTATTCCACTTCCCAAAACTCGTAGAGTTACTTTTCATACCAAAACCCAACTAGGTCCTGTAGGGGTTGAAGTTGGTGGTATTTGGGGAGGTCAACCTTTAAACGGAAGAACTTTTCAGATTACGGAAGGAACCTCAGGGAATTATATCATTTATACGGATGAAGTTAATTCCATGGACAATTGGGGAGGAAAAGTGAAATTTACCTTCTCTAAAGGAGCGTTCAACTGGTACGGACAGGCAGCTGCTATGGGTCTTGTGGCAAATGGTGGCGCAGACAACACCAAAACGTTTACAGGATGGAAATTGAAGGATAGCGGTAGTGGTAATCAAACGAACGTACTCACCGGTTTCACAGTTGGAGTAGGTAATTTTCAAATAGCACCTAACTTCTTATGGCAGAAACCTATTGTTGCGGCTATGCCCAATGATGTTCAAGCCCCCGGAAGACTTAGGAATATTCAAGATGATCCGTTCGCGGTAAGAGGAAATAGAGAAACCGTTGCTGGGGAGCTTTTATTAACCTATGATCCAACACCGGCCACTTGGATGTATGAGTGGGATAATGACAGAGCTGAAGATGCCAAATTTGCTTTTAATCTAGGTTTTGTTTATCGTCACCTACCAACAGCTCAAGATGCTGCGATAGGATTTTTGAGTAATAGAACTTCATTTGCATTTCCAAATGCTGCGCCTGCCCATGACTTATGGGAAGTAAATTCACGTATTGTGTCTAAGGTAAGTTCGGATATTGGATTTATTACTAACTTATATTTTGGTAATGCACAATCAAATGGTAGCGATGCACGATTAATAGAACGGATGGGTGGTGATATTCGATTAATTTATAATAAAATTAAACTGATTCACTCTTTTAAAATTAATGATTGGGGACCTTTTGATTATCACCGTGATTTCAACCTTACCTATCCCGTTCAGTTAATGTTAGATTTATCTACTACAGTCGGAAAACCGGATTGGTTTATTTTGCCGAATACACAGGTGGGAATTCGTGGTACTTGGCGTTCACTAGATCAATATTCACCACGGTATTCACCAAATGCAACGCTTCCTTATGCCACTTCACCGATTATAAGTCCAGTAGGATTTGGTAACGGAAACGAATGGGAAGTTAGAACCTATGTACATATTAATATTGGAAAATAAAAAATAGAAAAATGAAAAAGATAAAATTTATTTATTTAAAAAATAGCTTCATTTTGGGAATACTTTTTTTTGCGACACTAAGCTGTGAAAGAGAAATTTCAGATGATGTAGCATTTGCCACTTTTCCAAATACTGCAGAAGTTTTTATAGACGGTTTTAGTGGGGGATTAAACTACTTTCCATTTAGTGGAACTAAAATGGATGCCTTTACAGTGGATGCTAAAGAAAGTTATAAAGGTGAAGCATCCATGCGATTTGATGTGCCAAATGAGGGAGACCCAGATGGAGCTTTCGCTGGAGCTATTTTTCGTTTAACAAGTGAACGTGATTTAACGGGTTATGATGCATTAACTTTTTGGGCTAAAGCAACGCAACCTGGTAAAATAAATGAAATTGGTTTTGGAATCAGTAGTGATACTGAGAAAAAGTTTGGTGTTAGCATGCTTAATGTACAGTTAACAACAAATTGGAAAAAATATATAATTCCAATTCCTGATGCGACTAAGTTAATAGCTGAAAAAGGCATGTTTTGGTATGCTGAAGGACCAGAAAATGGTAACGGCTATACTTTTTGGATTGATGAATTAAAATTCGAAAAATTAGGTACCATTGCTCAGCCGAGACCATCCATTTTGAATGGTGTTGATCTAGTTGAACAAAGTTTTATAGGCTTAGGATTAACACTAACGGATCTGACACAAACATTTAATACAGCTTCGGGAATCAATCAAACTGTAACTGCTGCTCCAAGTTATTTTACATTTAAATCTTCAGATGTTGAGGTTGCAAGGGTAAGTGAGTTGGGTATTGTTTCGGTCGTAGGAGCTGGAACGGCCAAGATTACGGCTACTTTGGGTAATGTGGCGGCAAAAGGATCATTGACCATCAATTCGATAGGGAAATTTACTCTAGCGCCTGTACCTACACTTTCTGCCGCTAATGTGATTTCTATTTTTAGTAATCCATATACAAATAGACCAGTTGAGTATTATAATGGGTATTGGGAATTTTCGACTACGCTAGGTTCAGACGATATTAATATTAACGGTGACGATATTATTAAATATACTAATTTAAATTTTGTAGGGATTCAATTTACGAAACCTACAATTGATATTTCTCAAATGACTCATTTTCATATTGATATTCAGGTGATTGATGCGATACCAGCCGGCGGATTTGTAACGGTCAAGCTACAGGATATTGGAGCTGATAACACTTTTGGTGGCAGTGATGATACTGCTGGAGAAATAAAATACACAAGCACCACTTTGATAGCAGGAAGTTGGGTTAGTATTGACGTACCGCTTACTAGTTTTTCAGGATTAACAACCAAAGCAAATTTAGCACAAGTAGTATTGGTAAGTGATGCAACCATCAAAAATATACTAGTTGATAACATCTATTTTCATAAATAGTAGTTGCTTTTAATGAATTTTAAAAAAATAAAAGATGGATATAATAAACCAATTTAAAATAAAAATCAAAAGTATACTTGCTGGCTATTTAAATAAAAAAAGCTACGCGATGACAGGGATGAGGAGCTTTTTGACACTTGTCTTTATGTGTACAATTTTGAGCTGTTCGACCAGTGAAACTCAAACAGTGGCTAATTTCACCGAACTGGTGATGCACGATGAGTTTGATATAGATGGCGCACCCGATAATACAATTTGGGGTTATGACATCGGAAGGGGTAATGATGGCTGGGGAAACAATGAACTTCAGTATTACACAAGTCGTACCGAAAATGTAAAAGTTGAGAACGGTTATTTACTCATAACAGCTAAAAAAGAATCTTATGAAGGAGCTTCCTATACTTCGTCGAGGTTATTGACCAAAGGATTATTTACACAAAAATATGGTCGTTTTGAAGCACGCATCAGACTGCCTTATGGGCAAGGGATATGGCCTGCATTTTGGCTATTAGGTGCGGATTCTGAGGAAGTAGGTTGGCCGAATTGTGGTGAAATTGATATCATGGAATTTCGAGGTCAAAACCCAACAACCGTACTTGGAACTGTTCATGGATTGGGATATTCTGGAGAAACATCAATTTCAAAAAGCTATAGCTTATTGAATGATCGCTTTGATACCGATTTTCACATTTTTGGCATTGAGTGGGGACCAGAGTATATCAATTACTATATAGATGATGTTTTATATAATCAAATAACTCCAGAGGACTTACCAACAAGTGCTCCGCCAATAGATTTATGTAATGGATTATCAGAAGAAAGATGTGCTGAATTAAAAGCAGGATGGAACAAATGGGCTTTTGACAAACCATTCTACATTATTATTAACCTAGCTGTTGGAGGCAATTTTGTTGGAGCTCCAAATAGCGAAACCGTATTTCCTCAAACCATGTTGGTGGATTACGTAAGAGTATACAAACACTATTAGATTAAAAACTTATAAATCATATAATTATGAAACAATTACTTAACAATGTAAAGGCCATTATTACGATTCTGATCTTAACAATATCATTTGCTGGATGTGAAAATAACGATGATTATTTACCTGAAATTACCGCAGGATTCACACATACTATTAATCAAGAAACCGGCACGGTAAGCTTTATAAATACTTCTTCAGAAGTACGCCATTATTTATGGACTTTTGACGACGGAACAACTTCAACCGAAATCAATCCTGTAAAGTCCTATCCCAATGGTACTTATACGGTGACTTTAGAAATCAAAAATGTAGCTGGAGCCACTGCAAGTTATCAGGATGTAATCACGATAGATGGCATCAGTACCTGTACTGTAGAAACAGTAGAGTCGTATAATGCAGCAAGTTTAAACATGACATTTAATACAGACCCAACAGCAAATTTCATAAATGATGGAGCCAATTTTAGTTGGGTTTCAAACCCAGATGCTGATAATGATATAAACAGTTCCTGCTATGTAGGGAAAATTGTAAAATTAGGGGCTAATCCTTGGGACAATACGCAATATAATTTAGATGCTAAATTAGATTTTACAGCCAATGCAGGTTTAAAAATAAAAGTGTATTCAGCCAAATCAGGATTTAAAGTAAGAATAAAACTGGAAGATAAAACAAATGCAGGAATAAATACAGAGCTAGAAGTTACAACAACTAAAACGAATGAATGGGAAGAATTAAGTTTTCCTTTTGCAAGTTCAGAAACCAATAAATATGACAAAATTGTAATGTTTTTTGATTTGAATGGAAACAATACAGATACTTACTATTTTGATGATCTTAAAGTTTATGCAGGTACAGGTGGCGGTGGCGGTACAACTTCTTGTACAGCGGAAACAGTGGAGTCCTATAGTGCAGCAAGTTTAAACATGACATTCAAAACAGACCCGACAGCAAATTTCATTAATGATGGAGCCAATTTTAGTTGGGTGGCAAATCCTGATTCGAATAACGCTTTGAATAGTTCCTGTTATGTTGGTAAAATTGTAAAATTAGGAGCTAATCCTTGGGACAATACACAATACAATTTAGATGCTAAATTGGATTTTACTGCAAATGCAGGTTTAAAAATAAAAGTGTATTCTGCCAAAGCTGGTTTTAAAGTTAGAATCAAACTGGAAGAAATAGGAAATGCAGGTAATAACTCCGAACTTGAAGTTTCAACAACCAAAACAAATGCTTGGGAAGAACTTACATTCCCATTTGCAAGCACAAACACTAATAAATTTAATAAGATTGTTATATTCTTCGATTTGAATGGAAACAATACAGATACTTATTATTTTGATGATCTTAAAGTATATGAGCGTACTGGAACTGGTGGCGGTGGCGGTGGAACTGCTGCAGGTGAGATAGCCGTAAATGGTGGCTTTGAAACAGGTGACTTATCAGGTTGGGCGGTCTATACAAATGGAGGTACCATTATTGCCGATAATACACAAAGTAAAACGGGAACCTGGTCTGCCAAAATTTTCGCGAGTCCTTCTGGATTGAATCCAACTCTTAAGCAAGAAAGAAAGGGAGCCGGAACAATTTCAGTAGGAGACAAGGTAAAAGTTACCTTTGATTATAGAGGAGCATTAACAGGTGAGAGTGGTGCTTATGATATGCGATCTTTTGTTGAAGCCGCCAATGGTGTAAATCAAACGGAAATATTTTCGGTAACGCCTACGGCTACTTGGCAAACTTTTACGACAACTTTTACTGTAGGTGCCGGTGATGTGAGTGGTGGAATTACTTTACAGTTTGGAGCTATATGTGGTGGTGTGGCCGGTTGTAGTTCAACCTTGTATTTGGATAACGTTTCTGTAATAATAAATCCATAGTATTCTTTATAACAGGCTAACGGTATCGATTAATTTGCCGTTAGTTTGTTATTTAAAATATTGATATATATTATTTTAAAAGAAACCGTCTCAACTTGAGGCGGTTTTTTTGTGTTTTCTATTTAGATCGCATTAGTTGTTACCTGTTTTAATTGTTGATTTTTAGGTGTTTATTTTTAGGTGTTTATTTTTGAAATTTACGCCTTAAAACTACACCAAATGAACCTTTTGCCTTATTCGTTTGATGATTTAATTTCAAAGAAATATCCTGTATAATAGAAATTTTCCCATTGGGAGTCAACTATAGGAGGTTAATATCTATGATTATATTTACCAATAGTAGTAATGTTTTTGAAAAAATCTTCAAACTAAATTACACAGCTTCAAAACAATTTTATAGGCAATAGAGAAAAAAACGAACAGCAGGAAGCTGTTTTTGGAGTAGGTGACAAGCTGTAGCACAACAGATATTGTAGTGTTTTTATGCAGATTGAAGGAGATTATCTACAAAACAGGCAACTCCTACTAAACTATAACACAAATAGCAACCAAAATCTAATTCTTGTATATTATATGAGTTTCATCAAAAAACAAACTAGCACTAAAACTTTGAAATCCACTTAACAATTTGGAATAAAACTTCGGAAAAGAGACACCCTAAGAATTTGAAGTAATAACTAAAGACGCAGGTTGTGGCATAGAAGAAAAATACAATTATTTTGAGCAAAATTTACTTTCTTCTTTATTATGTTTTAAACTTTTCTCCAAATTAAGGGATTTTTGGTTTGTTATTTCTGTTTGTATTGGACAAATAAAATGTTATCGTTTGTATAAAATGAATTTATTGCAGAAATAAAGTGTTATTGCATATTCCCTTACTGTTTTGGGATGTAATTATGACAACTAAAAAACTATACATCACCACAACATCCAAAAAAATGTTGTGGTTTTTTTCTTTTTTTAGCATAAATAAGTATCGTCATTTTATTAGTGTTTTCCTATTTTTTTTAGGTTATAATGAATTTAATGGCATTTTCTTTACGATGTATATTTTTTGTTGTGGTTGTTTTTGGGTTTTGTTTAGAGTCTTCTGATAATTTTATAATTCATAAAAATTACTAACTAACCAAAATTTTAGAAAAATGAAATTTACAAAATTAATTATCTTTTGTTTTTTCGCTACACTATTCTCGGTTTATGGACAAGCACAAGAGGTGTCCATAAACGGAAAAGTTATTGACGAGAACGGATTACCCATTCCTGGGGCATCCATTTTAATTAAGGGAACTAGAAATGCTACCACCACAGATTTTGATGGCTCTTATCAAATAAAAGCCGCTTCTGGAGGATCTTTAGTATTTAGTTATGTGGGCTATACTTCTATTACGGAACCCATAAACGGAAGAAAAAGTATTGATGTTAAACTGAGTACGACATCTCAAGTTCTGCAAGAGGTTCTTGTTATCGGGTACGGTAGCCAGAAAAAAAGGGAAGTAACGGGAGCTGTCTCTATGATAGATAGTAAAACTTTAGATGTTTTAAAACCTGTTAAAATTGAGCAAGCACTGCAAGGAACTGTTTCGGGTGTAAATGTAACCACTACTTCGGGATCACCTGGAGCGGGGTTAGATATTCGCATTAGGGGTATTGCCACCAATGGGGATGCGTCGCCACTTGTAATTATTGACGGTTATATTGGCGAGCTTGGATTATTAAACCCAAATGATGTGGAAACTATTACTGTTTTAAAAGATGCTCAAGCTGCAATCTATGGTTCAGCTGCTGCAAATGGTGTTATTTTGGTTACTACCAAAACAGGTAAGAAAAACACTAAAGGAAAAATTTCTTTTAATACTTATACTGGATTTCAAGAGACTGCTAAAACCTTGAAAACTTTAAATGCGACCCAATATGCCTTATTGCTTAATGAAAGTTATGCCAATGGGGGTAAAGCGCTTCCTTACCCAAATGTAAATAATGTCGAAAAAAGTACAGATTGGCAAAGAAAGGTTTTAGAAAGAAATGTTCCTATTAGTAGTCATGATTTGACTTTTTCTGGGGGTTCCGATAAAATAACTTATTCGGTAAGTGGATCACATCTTGATCAAGAAGGTATAATAGGGGGTAATAAATCTGGGTTTTTAAGGAATACCGCAAGGGTGTCCTTGGGTGCTGATGTTTCTGATAAATTAAAATTGAAATCAAATGTTATTTATACCTATTTCAATAGAAGAAGCTTATTGGAAAATGGAAATGCGTCGGTACTTTTAAACGCAGTGAATGCCCCATCTAATCTTGCTCCTTATGATGTCGATGGTAATTTCACGTTATTTCCTGGAGGAACTTTAGGAAATGAAATGATTAATCCATTAGCTCAAATTGAAAATACCTATAACAATTATAATTTTAAGCAAATAAGTGGAAATTTTGGATTGGATTATAACCTTTTTAAAGGATTTGTCCTTTCTAGTAGTATGGGTTTCAAGTCATCCAATAGTGAAGCAAAAACTTTTGCTAAAATTGTGGATTATGGTAGTGGGAAGGTATTTAATGTAACCAGAAGTTCTGTTTCTCAAAATGCGGTAAACGATAATAATTATTCTTTTGATATATATGGAACGTATACGAAAACCATTGCAGAGAATCATAAAATTAGTGCTATGGTTGGGAATACCATTTATAAAGAATATGGAAATGGATTGTTTGCAACCGGTTATGATGTGCCGAATAATTCATGGGATTTCGCAGACATAGCTTTGACAAAAGGAGCTCCGCCTGAAGGAATAAATCCAGTTGGCTCATATAATTATGATGAAAGAAGACTTTCCTATTTTAGTAGAGTACAATATGATTTTAAAGGGAAATACCTTTTGTCAGGAATGTATCGTCGTGATTCATCGACGAGATTTGGTCCAGGAAACAAAGTGGGGTACTTTCCATCTGTTACTGCAGGTTGGGTAGTGTCAGATGAAGATTTCTTTGGAGAATCTAATATAATTAACTTCATGAAGTTAAGAGGGAGTTATGGTATTGTGGGAAATGATAGAATTCCTAATAATGGATATATTTCTCAATTGTCAGGAGAGGCCACTTATGTGTTTGATGGCGGTTTAGTAAATGGAGTGGCAACAGGACAAGTCCCAAATGAGAATTTAAAATGGGAACAAGCCAAGAAATTTGATGTTGGTTTGGATATGAATTTATTCAATAACAAAATTAATATCGTAGCTGATTATTTTGTTGATACAAGGGTAGATTTATTAATACCAGGTATTCCTGTCTCTGGAATTCTTGGAACTGGTGCACCGGGTGCCGCTTCACCGACTATTAATGCAGGTACTGTGAAAAATGAAGGGGTTGAATTCTCCATCAATTACAAAAATAAGTTTTCAGATAATTTTAATATGAGTCTGGGGTACAATGTTACGGTGCTCAAAAATAATGTCACTGAAATAAATGGCACTAATTTCCTTGAAGGAGGAGTATTCGGTATTGGTCAGCCAGCACCTTCTAGGATGGAAGTCGGGCATTCTATAGGCTATTTCTATGGTTTAAAAACGGATGGGATTTTTCAAAATCAAGATGAAGTAGATGCGCATCCTTCACAAGTAGAAGTGGGCGCGAATGCTTCTCCTGGAGATATTCGTTATGTAGACGTAAATGGTGACGGAAAAATTAGTTTTGATGACAGAACCGATATTGGGAATCCTATTCCATCAGCAACTATGGGTTTCAATATGCAGTTGAATTACAAATCACTTGATTTTTCCTTGTATACTTTTGCTTCTGTAGGAAACGATATGGTTCGTAATTATGAAAGCATTTCTGATGATGCAAATCGTTTGACCTATGTGCTAGACAGATGGACGGGAGAGGGAACCAGTAATATGGTTCCTAGAGTAACGACTGCAGGAACAAGCAATAGAGTTTTCTCCGATTATTTTGTGGAAGATGCTTCTTACTTCAGAATCCAAAGTATGCAGTTAGGGTATACTCTAAATTCTAATTTTACCGAGAAAGCAAGTATTTCTAAACTGAGGTTATACATGGGTGTAAATAACCTTTATACCTTCTCAAAATATAAAGGCTATGATCCAGGAGCTTCTAGTGGTGCTCCAATTGGTGGAGGAATCGATGATGGTTTTTACCCAATTCCAAGAACCTATTTATTAGGGTTAAACATTAATTTTTAATTAAGATAAAATGAAAAAGTATATATATATTAAGTTAGCAAGCCTAGTGGTTTTCTCGATGGTAACTATTTCTTGCAGTGATGATTTTGTTGATCGTCCCGTTGAATATTCAATTGATTCCGAGAATTATTTCAATTCTAAAGCAGATTATGAAAACGCTTTAATTGGGGCTTATGATTTATTACACTCCACCTTTATCAATGTATTAATGGGTGAAATAGCTTCTGATAATACCTATGCGGGTGGTAATGGACCTAATGATGTTCCAGGATATCAGTCTGTTGATGATATGATTCATACAAAAAACAACGTTCAAATTAAACAATTATGGGATTGGATGTTTGCTGGCGTACAAAGAGCCAATTACATCTTAGAATTCAAGGATAAAACAGATTTTGAAGGAAAAAACCAAATTATAGCTCAAGCACGTTTCCTTAGAGCTTATTATCATTTTGAATTGGTAAAATGGTTTGGAGGCATCCCAATGAATGGGGATAAACGATTTGTTCCTGGTGACGAAAAAAGCGTAGCACGTTCTTCAGTTAGTGAAGTATATGCTTCAATCGAGGCTGATTTAATTTTTGCTTCCCAGAATTTAAGTGTTGCAGCTACGCAAAAAGGAAGAGCAACCAGTGGATCAGCTTTGGCATTGTTGGGAAAAGCGTATTTGTATCAGGAAAAATATACTGAAGCTGCCAATACCTTTGAGACCTTAATTGCTACAGGAAATTATCATTTGGTGCAAACAGCTGATTTAACTGCAGAACAAATTAGTCAAGGGCTTACACCTTTTGGAAGTATTTTTGAAGATGCTGGAGAAAATGGTCCAGAATCTGTTTTTGAAGTTCAGTATACCGATGTTGAAGGTGGGAATTATGGGCAATTACAGTATATAGAGGGGAACGTCGCAGTAGGGTTTGCAGGTCCTAATGCTTATGAAGGTCCTGTATTTGCTGACGGAAACAATTTTAACCTTCCAACGCCAAAGATAGTTAGTGCTTTTGAAAATGGAGACACTAGAAAAGAAGTAACTATATTGGATATGGTATCTTGGATAGCTGCAAATCCAGGGACTAGTTACAACAAGCAACATGAGGATACAGGTTATTTTAATAGAAAATACATACCAAGAAAAAGAAGCGCAAATGCCGCTGGTGATGTTAAATTAACCAGCCCGAATAATTACAGAGCGATTCGTTATGCCGATGTCCTTTTGATGGCCGCAGAAGCAAACATTAAAAAAAGCCCCAGTGACATTTCAAAAGCCCAAGATTATTTAGATATGGTTCGTGATAGAGCTTTTGGAGATGAATCACATCGTGTAGTAGTTTCGTATCAAGCAATTTTGGATGAAAGAAGGGTTGAATTGGCAGGTGAAGGACATCGTTTCTTTGACTTAGTGAGAACGGGTAAAGCAGCTCAGGAGATTGATGGATTTGTAGAAGGAAAGAATAATTTATTTCCTATTCCAGATGAAGAAATCAAGTTTTCCAATGGGAAATGGGAACAAAACCCTAATTATTAAAAAAGTATAACTATGAAAAATATAAAATTAATTTTTGGTTTCGTATTCTTGCTAGCGATCGCTATAAGCTGTACGGTTGAAGGAATCGATGAAGATACTTCGTTTTTAAGTTCGGTTACTGCACCTAGTAATGTGGTTGGATTTTATAACGTGACTCAAGATAATACGGGTTTAGTGACAATCACCCCAAATGGGGAAGGAGCAGTTTCTTATGATATTTATTATGGGGATGCTACTACCGCAGCGGTGAATGTATTGCAGGGTAAAAGCACAACTCATGTTTATGCAGAAGGCACCTATACGGTTAAAATAATTGCTTATGGATTGACTGGCTTAGAGACAGAAGTGACCCAAAGTTTAGTGGTATCGTTTAAAGCGCCAGAAAATTTAGTGGTTACCAATGAAAATGATTTAGGCATATCAAAAAAAGTAAGCGTTACCGTAACTGCTGACTATGCGACTATGTTTGATGTGTATTTTGGAGAACCGGGTAACGATGTACCGGTTTCTGCAAATATTGGAGAAATAGCTTCTTACACTTATAAGGAAGCGGGAACTTATACGATTAGGGTTGTTGCAAAAAGTGCGGCAATACAAACTACTGAAAAGTCAGAGATTTTTGTAGTGACTGCGATTCTTCAGCCAACTACTGCAGCTCCGACTCCTGGAAGAAAATCAGGAGATGTAACTTCTATTTTTAGCGATGCATATACAAACGTTAACGTGAGTGAATGGAATCCCGGTTGGGGACAATCTACTAAATTATTCAATATTGATATAGCTGGCAATAACACTTTGAAATATGTAGATCTGAATTATACAGGAATTGTAACGGATTATGGTAATGCAACAAATCTTTCTGATAAAACATTTGTTCATTTTGACTATTGGACAACTAATGCAACCAATTTAGCATTTAAAATTGTTAACACAAGCAAGCCAGACGGTCCTACAAAAGAATCTGAGGTAGCAGTAACTTCAATTGACTTAGGAAAATGGGTAAGTGTAGATATTCCATTATCTAGCTTTACAACAGATATGTCTGGAATTACACAAATGTTGTTTGTTTCTTCAACGTCTACTGTTTTTATTGACAATCTTTATTTTTACAAGGAGCCAGCAGAATCTATTCAAATGCCTATGGATTTTGAGTCCAGTGTTTTAACCTATAATTGGGGTGGTTTTGGTAGTAATACGGCAACACTCGTAGCTAATCCGGATAAATCAGGGGCTAATCTGTCTAACAACGTGGTTAAATTTGATAAGGCTTCGGGAGCTCAAGTTTGGGCTGGTGCGAGTATAAATTTGGATAGTCCGGTTAATTTAGCTAATGGCACAAAAGTATCGGTTAATGTTTGGTCTCCAAAAGTAGGGGCAAGAATATTATTCAAAATGGAAGATTCTACATCTCCAAAAGACGGTAACGGAAACGCATCGATTGTAGTTGAAGTGGAAGCACTAACAACGGTTGCTGATGCATGGCAAGTACTAACATTTGATTTGACTGATTTTTCAGCTTTTAGCACGGCTAATTCGTACGACACAATCGTGATTTTTCCTGATTTTGGTGCTGCGGGTACTGGTTCAGCCTATTATTTTGATGATATCAAACAATTTTAAAAAACAGAAAAAATGAAAAACATAAAACATATTATTACTTTTCTTTTATCAGTACTGATATTCAGTAGCTGCGCAGAAGAGAACTATGAATTTGGAGACATCATTACACCAACTAACTTGACAATAACTCCCGAAATCGTTGGATTAGATGCAAGTCATCCTCATGGAGACGGAAGTGGAACAGTGAATATTAAGGTATCTGCCAATAATGCAATAAGCTATAAATTTATTTATAATGGTTTAGAAAAGGTGGCGCCTTCCGGAAACATAACGTATAATTTTGGTAACACCGGTGTTAACAAATACACCATAACTGTAGTGGCAAATGGAACTGCAGGGGTAAGCTCCAGTTCTACTTTTGAAGTTGAGGTTTTGGTAGTATATGTACCACCAGCTGAATTGGTAACGATGTTAACTGCTAACAGTTCGAGAACTTGGAGGATTAAAGCAGAGGCCAACAGCCATTTTGGGCTTGGTCCAGTGGGTGGTTCAATAATTAATGAATGGTATCAAGCTCCTGCTGATTCTAAGGCAAATACAGGTATGTATGATGACCGTTTTACCTTTAATTCGGACGGTACTTTTTTACACGACACAGGAGCTGATGGATTTGTTTTCGGACGTGGAGGGTTGATTGAAGAATTGAATGGATCAGGAGGAGTTGCTGATGGAGCTGATATTATTCAATATCCTTTTGCGGATTATTCGGGTCAGTTTATGCTGTCGGCTCCTAATGGTGTAGAAACCATGAGTTTGTCTGGAATTGGTTTTATCGGTTATTATACTGGGGGAAATCATCAGTACAGAATATTCAGTCGCTCGGCTAACGAAATGGTTTTAAGCACCGCTGATGGTAATAATCAATTTGAATGGGGGTTTGTTCTAGTTCCTGAATAAAACCTAAAACTTAAGATAAAGGAGTTACCTCGTTTAACTCCTTTATGTTTATATATAATAGTAATTTCAAAAAATCAGAATTCATGTTTTTTTCTTTCCTTTTAAATAATAAAAATTTGGTTGCTCTACTATCAATAATTCTACTTATTTCGTGTAGTGCGGACAGTGGCAATACAACTGGCGGAGAAACAAATGGGACAACACCATCAAAGCTTGTCGTTTCCGCTACTCTTGTTGGTGCAAATGCACAAAATCCAAGTGGTGACGGAAGTGGTAAGGTTAATTTCAATATTAGTGCAACTAATGCAACTTCTTATAAAATTGCATTCGGTGACGGTAATCTACAAAATGCTACATCTGGGATGAATACCCATATTTATAGTACAGTTGGAACTTTCAACTATCTAGTAAATATAACCGCCTATAATGGAACCAATTTTGTTAGCACTTCAGTTACCATAACTTTATATGTAGCTCCAACTTCTATATGGTCAGACGAATTTAATATTGATGGAGCACCAAATCCCACAAAATGGGGATACGATTTAGGAGGTGGCGGTTGGGGAAATAATGAATCCCAATATTATACCAATAGATCTGATAATGTTATCGTAGCCAATGGGGTATTAAAAATTATTGCTAAAAAAGAAAATTATCAAGGCAGTAGCTATACTTCGGCAAGACTACTAACCAAAGGTAAATTTTCTTTTAAATATGGAAAAGTAGAAGTAAGGGCAAAACTGCCAGCTGGTGGGGGAACTTGGCCCGCAATCTGGGCATTAGGTGCAAATATTGATACCAATACTTGGCCTGCTTGCGGTGAAATAGATATTATGGAGCATGTGGGGAATCAACTCAATAAAATACATGGGACACTTCATTATCCGGGACATTTTGGTGGAAATGGCGATACATCTAGTGTAATTATATCAAATGTGGCTTCTGAATTTCATATTTACTCCATTGACTGGAGAGCAGATGCTATTAAATTTTATGTAGATAGCCAGTTGTTTAAAACTTTTGTGAATTCTGCTGGTTTGCCTTTCAATCAGAATTTTTTTTTAATTTTTAATATTGCAATGGGTGGGTCTTTTGGAGGTGCTATCAATCCCGCTTTTACTCAGTCTTCAATGGAGATTGATTACATAAGAGTATATAACTAACATGATTGAATTTTAATAAGTGTAGCCAATAAAATATAGACAAAAATTCAAGTTAATCTGTTGTTTATAATTTAATAGTGAGCAATTAATCAATTAACCGATGCATATCATGGGATATTTTTATTCTATCAAATTTTTCTTAATTGTGGCATTCCTATTTTGCTTAACAAATAATATGCAGACTCAGTGTTTAAACCGAGTTTGGTCTGATGAATTTAATTAAACCTATGTGAACTTTTCTAAATGGAGTTTCGAAAGGGGTACAGGCTGTTATATTGTTTTTTGTGGGTAGGGAAATAAAGAGTTACAATACTATAAATCCCAAAACGCTACCGTTATAATGGGAACTTAAGTAGTATCACCAAAAAAGAAAGGGCAAATGGTAGTACTTATACTTTTGCGATAATAAAATTGTGAGAGAAGGACCGCTTTAAATATTTAAATAAACAATAATAAATTTTAAATTTAAAAAAACAGATAAATGAAGAATCTATTTTTACCAACATCAATCGCTTGTGCGGTTTTTGTATTTGCCGCTTGCAGTAGCAAAATGATTAATTCATCTGTCGCGTATTCTAAAACAAATCCCTTAGAAGTAAAAGTTGATTCCGTTTTAAATCTAATGACATTAGAAGAAAAAATAGGACAACTCAATCAGTACAATGGTTTTTGGGAGATTACGGGGCCAACGCCCAAAGACGGACAGGCAGCCAAAAAATATGCAGACCTGAAGAAAGGTTTGGTTGGTTCAATGCTCAATGTAAAAGGAGTTAAAGATGTTAGAGCATTGCAAAAAATCGCTGTAGAAGAAACCCGTTTAGGGATTCCTCTTGTTTTTGGTTTTGATGTGATTCATGGTTATAAAACAATCAGTCCAATTCCTTTGGCTGAATCAGCAAGTTGGGACATGGAAGCCATAAAAAAATCAGCAGCAATTGCGGCTGAAGAAGCTGCTGCTGTAGGACTTAATTGGACTTTTGCGCCTATGGTTGACATTGCAAGAGATGCACGTTGGGGACGCGTAATGGAAGGAGCCGGCGAAGATCCTTTTTTAGGAAGTAAAATAGCCGTTGCTCGTGTACAAGGTTTTCAAGGGGTTGATTTGGCGGCAACCAATACTATTTTGGCTTGCGCTAAACATTTTGCAGGATATGCCTTTGCAGAGTCTGGAAGAGATTATAATACGGTTGATGTAAGCGAAACAGTTCTACAAAACACTATTTTCCCACCCTTTAAGGCGGCCGTTGATGCTGGTGTGAGAACGTTTATGAATTCTTTTAATGAGTTGAACGGGATTCCTGCAACGGGTAATAAATATTTGCAAAGACAGATATTAAAAGGAGACTGGAAATTTGAAGGCTTCGTAGTTTCAGATTGGGGTTCTATCAATGAAATGATAACGCATGGTTACGCAAAAGATAGTAAGCAAGCTGCTGAAATAGCACTAAATGCTGGGTCTGACATGGACATGGAGTCTAGTGCTTATGTTGATCATCTAGTTTCATTGGTAAAAGAAGGAAAAGTAAAAGAAAGTTTAATTGATGATGCAGCAAGAAGAATTCTAAAAGTAAAATTTGAATTGGGTTTATTTGATGATCCTTATAAATATTGCGATGAGAACCGTGAAAAAGAAACAGTTGGGAAACTGGAATTTCAGTCAGGTGTTTTGGATATGGCCAAAAAATCGATTGTGCTTTTAAAGAATGAAAAAGAATTGTTGCCGCTTAAAAAATCAGGTCAAAAAATTGTTCTCATTGGAGCGTTGGCAAATGATAAAACAAGTCCGTTAGGAAGTTGGAGAATTGCTGCCGACGATAATACTGCAGTTTCAGTTCTGGAAGGCATGCAAAACTACAAAGGCAATCAAATTATCTATAAAAAAGGGGCTGATGTAGCTGTGGGGAGAACTCAATTTATTTGGGAGACCAAAATTAATACGACTGACAAAAGTGAATTTGCAGAAGCAATTGCCGCGGCCAAAGGAGCAGATGTTGTCGTAATGGTGCTAGGAGAACATGGTTTGCAATCTGGAGAGGGAAGAAGCAGAGCCGATATTGGTTTGCCTGGTGTTCAACAAGAATTATTGGAGGAAGTTTACAAAGTAAATCCTAATGTTGTTTTGGTTTTAAATAATGGTCGTCCTTTAGCTATTCCTTGGGCAGCCGAAAATATTCCTGCGATTGTGGAGGCCTGGCAGCTGGGAACTCAAAGCGGAAATGCCATAGCGCAAGTTTTATATGGAGACTATAATCCAAGTGGGAAATTACCGATGACTTTTCCAAGAAACGTTGGGCAACTGCCGATATATTACAATCATAAAAATACAGGTCGACCTATTATGAGTGAGCCAGATAGCGTGTTTTGGTCCCATTATATCGATGAAAAGACTACCCCTTTGTATCCGTTTGGTTTTGGTTTGAGTTATTCAACATTTGAATATTCAGACTTACAACTGTCGTCAGCAGCTTTTGCCGCTGGTGGAAAAATTGAAGTTTCCGTTAAAATTAAAAATACGGGAAAAGTAACCGGTAAAGAAGTAGTTCAAATGTATATTAGGGATTTAATAGGGAGTGTGACACGTCCGGTTAAGGAACTTAAAGGATTTGAAATGATTGAATTATTGCCAGGCGAATCCAAAACAGTATCATTTGTTATTGATCAAAAAACAATTCAGTATTATACGGCCAATTCAAAATGGGAAGCAGAACTAGGTGATTTTAAAGTTTTTATTGGAGGTAGCTCTTTAACAACATTAGAAACTAATTTTCAATTTACCAATTAATATAGTCATGAAGGCATCTTAGTATAAAGGGGCGTGATGAGTATTAAAATTAGAAAATTAATTTAGGAATGATATAGTATTACTTGTGAAACTTTATTTTAAATGAATTTTATATAATAAATGTTCTTTTTTTCTTAATTTATTTTGCCTTTTATGGTAATAATTTGCTAAATTTGGCTTTAATAATTCCTTAAATAAAATTATAGCCTATAGTATAAAACTACTTTTTAGATAATTACTCCAAAAATTAATCAAAAAACTAAAAGGTATTATTATGGCTAATAATGAACTTCCAGATGCTTTTCTGGTACAAAAATATGTAGATGGCAACGAAGATGCTTTGGCTACATTAATCAAAAGGCATGAATCCAGAATTTACGGCTTTATATATTCGAAAATTTCAGATAGAGATATTTCGAATGATATTTTTCAAGACACGTTTATTAAAGTCATCAAAACTTTAAAATCTAGATCCTATAATGAAGAAGGTAAATTTTTACCATGGGTGATGCGAATTGCCCATAACCTTATTATTGACCATTTTAGAAAAAACAAAAAAATGCCTTTGTTTAGGGAAACTGAAGATTTTTCCATTTTTTCCATCATGACAGATGATGCACTGACGGTTGAAAACCAATTGATCAGCGATCAAGTGGAATTAGATATTAGAAATCTAATTGAAGAATTGCCTTTGGATCAAAAAGAAGTTTTGGTGATGCGAATGTATCAAGATATGAGTTTCAAAGAAATATCAGAAATTACGGGTGTAAGTATAAATACCTCTCTTGGGAGAATGCGCTATGCGCTAATGAACTTAAGAAAAGTGATTGATAAACACCAAATTGTTTTAACCAATTAACAATAAATGTATTTATTTCACGTTGTGATATAAACAAATTTATTTTATATGGCTAAAATTTACTTTAAAAAATCATCAGTTACTAAGACTATGAGACCTAAAAAAGAAGTGATTTCTTTTTTACTAAATTATTCTAAAGCATTAAGCATGATAAAAGTGGCAGACAACAGTTTCGAAATCATTTCAAACTAGAAGCACTTTTGTCAATGTGTATTCAATCTTAAAAACCATTTCCTGATCCTAAGGATTTGTTTATAAATTCCACTAATGTAACAGATGTTAGTGGAATTTATTTTTGTTGGTATTCTTTCAAAACTGATTTTCTTCCAATGGTTTTGGTGATGATATCTTTTTCTAAATCCCAACCTCTTGCCGGCGAATATTCCCGTCCGTACCAAATTATCTGAAGATGTAAATCATTCCATATTTCCTCCGGAAAAATACGTTTAGCGTCTTTTTCAGTTTGTACCACATTTTTTCCGTTGGTCAAATTCCAACGATACATCAATCGGTGAATATGGGTGTCTACGGGAAACGCAGGAACTCCAAACGCCTGAGACATAACTACACTTGCCGTTTTATGACCTACAGCCGGTAATTCTTCCAAGGCTTCAAAACTCTGTGGAACTTTTCCGCCATGTTTGTCAATTAAAATATGGGACAAACCATGAATACCTTTCGATTTCATTGGCGATAATCCGCAAGGACGTATAATTTCCTTAATCTCTTCAACGGACAATTTTACCATATCATACGGATTGTCCGCTTTGGCAAAAAGCAACGGAGTGATTTGATTGACACGCACATCCGTACATTGTGCCGAAAGTAAAACAGCTATCAATAAAGTATATGGGTCTTTATGGTCTAACGGAATGGGAATCGTAGGGTATAATTCTTTTAACGTATTTATAACAAATGTTACCCGTTCTTGCTTAGTCATTTTTGTAATTTTATAAAAAGTAAAAATAGTATAATTTTTAGGATGTGCCTAATCCAGCTGTACGTTACAAGTCCTCCTTCAAAAACCTTTTTTTCTAATGTCAAAAAAAGGAGCTTCCTTTAGTCGCTCTTTTTTGCCAAGAAAAAATAAGTTTTTCAAGTCCGGGCTTTTCACTTCCATCTGGGGCAACGACTAAAGACAATGATAAATTTCAATTAAAATAGCAATATCAATTTTAAAATATTAATTTTCATAACCCATAACCCATAACCCATAACCCATAACTCAAAAACATGACAACATTAAAAAAAGGAGACAAAGCCCCATCATTTTTTGGCGTAGACCAAGACGGAAAGCCCCATCAATTAGAAGATTATAAAGGCAAAAAACTAGTTGTTTTTTTCTATCCAAAAGCCAGTACGCCTGGTTGTACTGCTGAAGCCTGTGATTTGAGAGATAATTTCGAACGTTTTAAAGCCAATAATTATGAACTTTTGGGTGTCAGTGCCGATTCGCCAAAAGCGCAAGCCAAATTCAGAGATAAATATAAATTCCCGTTTCCTTTACTGGCAGATGAGGAAAAATCAGTAATTAAAGATTTTGGCGTTTGGGGACCCAAAAAATTCATGGGACGTGAATACGATGGCATACACAGAACCACGTTCGTAATTGATGAAAACGGAATTATCGATGAGGTGATTTCAGACGTTAAAACCAAAGAGCATGCAGCTCAAATTTTGAAGTAAACGAAAAACGCCACAAGGGAAGTACTTTGTGGCGTTTTTTCTGTTATCCTATTTTTGGCTAAAAAAATCCCAGATTAATTTTTATACTTTCGGAGTAGCTTCTCCCCGAAGTAATAGTTGTGTTTTTAACATCATTGAGCGTAATGATAAATCGGCTGTTAAAATATTTTTGCGCTTCTTTTACGTAGTCTTTGTTCATGATAATGCCTCTATGGATGCGTAAAAAATTATCGGGTAATTTGTTTTCTAAGCTTGCAATCGTCTCGGTACTTAAAAACGTTCCCAATTCTGAATGGATGGCGGTATAATTAGTGTCGGCTTCAAAAAAAGAGATATCTTCTAGTTTTATAAATATGATTTTGTCATTTTTTTTAACCGTAATAGAAGTCATTTTTTTAGGTTCCTTCCTATTTGAAATGTCTTTTAAAACTTTTAAAATTTCGTCTGAAGAGCTTTTGATATGAAAGGTTTTTAATTTCTGTACCGTTTTTTCGATACGTTCTAATTTAACAGGTTTAACGAGATAATCGATACTATTAGTTTCAAATGCTTCTAAGGAATACTGATCGTAAGCTGTACAGAAAACAACCATCGGAATAGTTTGTAAACGCTCTAATAATTCAAAACCAGTACAACCCGGCATTTCGATGTCTAAGAAAATGATATCAGGATTCAAAGCTTCAATTTTTTGCTGAGCTTCCGTTCCGTTTTGAGCTGTATCTAGAACCTCAAAAGTTTCGGGGAATTCTTTTAGTAAATTGAGCAAACCCAGTCTAGCTGGTGCTTCATCATCAATGATAATAGTAGAATAGCGTTTGTTCATATTATATAGATTCTGGAATGGTAATGATAATCATTTTTTTGGGAGTATTGGTCCAGTTTAAAGCCGCTTTATCGCCATACGTTAATCGCAATAAATCGAAAACCGTTTGTAAACCATGACCGCTTAATAATCCTTCTGGGAAATCAGGGCCATTATCACTCACCGAAATGCTAATCTCTTTTTGTTTTTTTGTAATTTTTAAATCAATTTTCCCCACACCTTCATTTTTTGAAATTCCATGTTTTACGGCATTCTCCACCAAGGGCTGAATTAAAAACAAAGGAATTTCATGCTTTTCTAAATCAGGATCTACAGTCACAGTAAATTGCAAACGATCTCCAAAACGAATTTTTTCTATGTCTAAATAGGTTTTTACCATTTCAACTTCATCATGAACCGTACTCGTTTTTTTGTCTTTTCGGTTGATGGAGTATTTGAATAAATCCGATAAGGAATGTGCCATTTTTTGTGTTTTCTGAGCATCGATAGGCGCTAAACTAGCGATCGAGTTTAAAGAATTGTACAAGAAATGGGGGTTTATTTGGGATTGTAGCGATTTTAATTCCGCTTTAGCTTTTAGTTCTCTTAAGTTGGCAAGCTTAGTTTCATTTTCGATTATTAAGTTTCGTTCTTTAAAAATAAAATAACCCACCAATGCTCTAATCGATGCAATGGTCATTAAAAATAAAAATAGTTGTGATAAGGTTAAGTAATCTTGTTGGTCATTAAGTGCATTTTTTAAAACAAAAAGGAGAATTAATAAACATCCGAAAGGTAAAAATCCCGTTGATAAAAAGATTAATGCCGTTTTTGTGTATATATTCTTTGTTGCTTTTTGAATTTTGAACTCAATAAAACGAAACAAATAAAGGAAAGGAAATAAAATAAGCATTAAAACAGAGGTTGATAAAATGGAATCATTTCTTACTATGCGGACACCTCTGTCATAACCAGGTATAGTTAAAAAATCATAAAAGGACACACAAAATACGATTAGTAAATCTGCAAACAGCAATGTTACTGCCGCTATTACACCAAAATGTAGCCAATCTTTCTTTATTTTAAAGCCAATTGATTTATTAATGCCATTAATAATAAATAGTCCTAGTAATGTTAAAATTAAAGCTGGTAAAAAAATAACCGCTATTGGGTTTTTTACCCACCATAAATTACGGTCTCTACTCGAAATTTTATGATCTTCAATGTTTTTAATAACATAGTTAAACTGCTTTTCTGCTTTAGCGAGTCTTTTTTCAAAACCTATTTTGTAAACCTCTTTTATGATAGCTTGATCTTGATTATCCAGAGGGATTTTACTATTTGATAACCCATTTATTGGATTAAAAATACTGTTTCTTTTTCCTGCTGTTGGTGGATAAGTAAAATGTCCTCCAACTAGCATTTTTGCTATTCTGGATTCCAAAGATTTTCTAATATCTAAATCAGTATCTGATGTATCAATTTTATAAATATAAAGCTCACAGCTTGTATAGCCTTGATCTGCGAATTGATTACCATAACGGCTTGTTGTATAACTATTGCCTTCCTTTAGTTGTTTATCTAAGTATTTAATTTTAAAATTAGCTTGCTCTGATTTTGCAAATTGGATAGATATGGTTGCTGTTAATACATCTAATTTTTTTAAAATTTTAGCAATAGTTAAAGAATCTTCTTGACTATACTTTCCTACTATACTCACGTAAATATCTTTATCCCATTTTGTTATTTTTTGATAATCATTGCTATTATTTATTTCAACAATATCTTTCCAGGGATCATCAGGAAGTTGCTTTGTTTCTTGAGAAAAACAAATAGTTCCTATAATTAGAAAAACTAAAAAGTAGTGTAATTTTTTCATGATAGTAAATTTAAATATTTATATCACAAATGAACTATAATAGTTGTTCGGCGAAAATAGTTTTCTTGTAAACTGCACAATAGGCTTGCAAACTGCATTCTCAACCAAAAACGCCACAAATAGAATTTATTGGTGGCGTTATTATGTGTTTATTTAAAATAGATCAATTATTTTCTTTTAAAACCTTATCCGGTTCATAACCAAAAAGTTTTTGGTCTTTAATGATTTCGGCAATACCCGAAGGAAGCATCGTTTCCCAGCCTGTTCTGCCTTGGTTTATCAGATTTAGTACTTCTCTTGAGAATACGTTCAAAATAGTAGGGTCATAATCCACAATATCTATGACCTTGCCGTTGAACTTAAAGAATTTGTACAACTCTTTCATTCTAGGATGTACTTTTAAATTTTCTGAAGTGATGATTTCTCCGTCGTCCCCAATCATAGGGTATAAAAATACTTTCATGTCACGGAAAAACAATTTTCCAAAAGCTTCCAGAATTCCCCCACTTAAATGGCGATAGTATTTTTCGTCGAATATATCCACTAAATTGTTAACTCCCATTGCCAATCCCATACGGGCTTTGGTATAATTGGCAAAATATTCCACTACTTTATAGTATTCTTGAAAGTTCGAAATCATTACGGTTTGTCCCAAAGAGCAAAGTAATTCGGCACGATCCATAAAATCGCGTTCGTCAATTTCACCATCTGAACGTAAATTAGACAAGGTGATTTCAAAAATAACTAAGGTGTTGTCTTTTTCAACCTTATTCTCCTCGACAAACATTTTAAGTGATTTCTCATACATGTCCATGTTTACTTTGGTAACCGGACGGAAACTTCCTCTAAAGGCAAGAATGTTCTTTTTGTATAAAATCGCTGCCGGAAGTATGTTTTTACCCTCAGGATTAAACATTACGGCATCGGTCATTCCGTTTTTGACCAATTGTAAACTCATCAGTCGGTTGTCCACATCAGCAAAACGAGGACCGGAAAAGTTGATGGTATCTATTTCTAATTGGTCTTTATCTAAGTGATCGTACAAATAGCGTAATAATCTTTTAGGATCATTGTATTTATAGTAGGCTCCGTAAATTAAGTTAACGCCTAGAATTCCCAGTGTTTCTTGTTGTAATCGGGCATCGGTCTCTTTGAAACGAATGTGGAGAATGATTTCGTTGTACTCTTCCGTTGGGTCAATTTGGTAACTTATTCCAACCCAACCATGTCCCTTGAATTGCTTGGCAAAATCTATTGTAGCTACGGTATTGGCATAACTAAAAAACATTTTGTTTGGGTGCTTGTCACGGCTCAATCTTTTTTCTATCAAACTTACTTCATGGGTAAGCATTTTTTTGAGTCGGCTTTCGGTTACGTATCTTCCGTCTTTTTCTTCACCGTATACAGCGTCACTAAAATCTTTGTCGTAAGCAGACATTGCCTTTGCTATAGTTCCAGACGAACCTCCTGCTCTAAAAAAATGTCTAACTGTTTCTTGTCCAGCACCTATTTCCGCAAATGTTCCGTAAATATTTTCATTTAAGTTGATGCGAAGGGCCTTATCTTTTATGGAGGGAATTTGTGCAATTGCTTTGTCCCCTTTTAATTTTATTTCAGTACCCATTTTTTTTTCTTTAAATATGGCTAATATGATACAAAGTAACGAAATAGCTTTCTAATAAAAGAGAAATAAACCTATTTTTGTAAAAAAATAATAATAACATTGAAGGTATATTTTTTAGGAACTGGAACATCGCAAGGGATTCCAATTATAGGTAGTGATCATCCTGTATGTAAGAGTACAGACATTAAAGACAAGAGGCTCAGGGTTTCGGTTTGGATAAGTTGGGATAATCATTCCTATGTGATTGATTGTGGTCCTGATTTTAGACAACAGATGCTTAAAGCAGATTGTAAAAAAGTGGAAGGGATTTTATTTACCCATGAACATTCTGACCATACTGCTGGTTTGGATGATATCCGTCCTTTTAATTTCCGACAAGGAGAGATGCCCATTTATGCACATCAAAGGGTAATTGATAACTTGATACAGCGGTTTGACTACGTTTTTGAAACCGTAAATCGATATCCTGGAGCACCTTCCGTAAAAATAGTTGAAGTTGTAAACAATGAACCGTTCGTCTTAGGGGATAAGTTAGCAATACCAATCAACGTGATGCATGGTGACCTTCAGGTTTTTGGCTACAGGATTGATGATTTCGCCTATTTAACCGATGTGAAAACAATTGAGGAACAGGAAATAGCAAAGCTTAAAAATTTAAAAGTATTGGTGGTTAATGCGTTACGTGAAACACATCATGATACTCATTTTAATTTGCAGGAAGCGCTTGATTTTATTGCTCTAATTAAACCCGAAAAGGCTTATCTGACACATATCAGTCACCATTTAGGTTTTCATGAAGACGTACAAAAAAAATTGCCTGAAAATGTTTTCCTAGCCTACGATAATTTAGAAATCAACTTATAATTTAATCTTTAATGAAAAATTCATTCTTACTTTATGCCTTAATTTTAACGGTACTTTTAAATATATTTACTTATATGTTCTACAGTAAAGAGGTTACCTATGAGCAAAATAGATATGAAA
This sequence comes from Flavobacterium sp., assembly GCA_023259675.1. GTDB lineage: Bacteria > Bacteroidota > Bacteroidia > Flavobacteriales > Flavobacteriaceae > Flavobacterium. The sequence continues at coordinate 142,544 of JALRGT010000001.1, read as the reverse complement.
AAACGACCAAAAAATTAAAAGACAGTATTACTTCATTAACGAATCAATTAACGGACGCTAATTATTTTTCATTAGAAAAAAATGAAAATGCCCAGAATTATTTTGATTCCGGAAATTCCGAAAAAATGATTCAATACGAAAAGTTAATTCCGTACGTAACCGAAAAATTATTGGATTATAACGCTAATCCTCTTGGAAATCCTTATGTAGGTCAGGATCAAATAGGAGCCAATAAGTTTATTGTCAATAAAGTTAAAATTCTAAATCACAGATGGATAATCGCTGATTATAGTGATGGAGAAATCTGGGGAGAAGTATTGTTGAAGTATTTTGTAAATGATGATCAAAGTATTTCATTTGAAGTCAATCAATCATTGTTGTATCAGAAGTAGTATACAGTGTTCAGTGTTCAGTTTACTAAATACTGCTCAATGAACACTGAGTACTGAACACTGAGTACTGAACACTGAGTACTGAACACTCAATACTGCTCACTATTTTTCTAACAGCCAATTCCTGAAATCATAAAAATTTTGAGGAGCAACACCATGTCCTACAGGATATTCTTTGTAAACTACAGGGATGTCTAATTGGTTTAAAATTGCTGGAGTTTTTCTGGCCCATTCTACAGGGATAACTTGGTCAACGGTACCATGGGAAGCAAAAACGCGAAGTTTATTGAAATCATTGTTTTCAAAACCATCTTTAATGATTTCGGTATTCAAATAACCGCTCATTGCCACTACACCCTGAATTTTTTCAGGATAAGAAAGTGCCACGGCATAGCTTAAAACAGAACCTTGGCTAAAACCAATTAAAGTAACGTCTTGTGCATCGATTGGATAGTGCTGAATTAATTCGTCTACAAAAGTGGCAATCAAATCACGGGATTGTTTGGCTTGTTCATTATCCGAAAATTTATTTTGGTCGGCATCAAAATTGATGGCAAACCAAGCGTAACTTCCGTATTGTAAATCATAAGGGGCTCTTGCCGAAACGATATAGTATTTTTCAGGAAGTTCACTGGCAAACGAAAATAAATCTTTTTCATTACTGCCGTAACCATGCAATAAAAGTATAAGCGGATTTTTATCTAATTTTATTTTGGGTTCTCTAATGAGGTATTCTAAAGATAAATTCATGTTGTTAGGATATGTTTGCAAACCATTTTTGATATAATTTGCCTAGTAAAGGAACGGGTTTTGTTTCGCCTTTTATAGCAGTAAATATGCCGTAAGTCCATAAAACAGAAATGCAAATCCACATGGGGAAAGAAATCAGTAAACTGTCAAAGTTGCTGATAATTAATCCTAACGAAATAAAAGTCAACGTTAATCCTAATCCTTGGCGGATATGAAATGATGCAAAAGTGTTTTTGTCTTCCGAATTCATGGACATGGCTATAAAAACGCCAATCCCGAGTATATAACTGGTAATGGCAGCAGTTTTACCTTTTTCGATTGTATTATTCATGGTTGTTTATCCTAAAATTAATTGTCCTTGATTGATGATTCCATAGGCTTTTCCCAAAGTTTCTGTTCCAAGGAAAGCAGAATTTTTAGATTTGGATAAGATAGCTGTTTTGGAGAAAATGTTTTTTCCGTCAGGATTAAATAAACTGATATTCGCTTTTTCTCCTTCTTGGATTGTAGGGGAATCCAAACCAAATATAGTTTTGCCCGAAGTTAATTTTTCGATTATTTTTTCTAATGGCAGTACGGTTCTTAAAGCACCAAAAGCACTTTCCAAACCGATAGTTCCGTTTTTGGCCATGTCAAACTCCATTTTCTTGTGTTCGATGTCAATCGGATTATGATCGGTTGTAATCATGTCGATGGTGTCGTCCAGAATTCCCTGTACTAATGCTTTACGGTCTTCCTCTGTGCGCAAAGGGGGAGTAACTTTAAAACGCGTATCAAAACCTTCCAGTTTTTCATCGGTTAAAACAAGGTGATGCACAGCAACACTACAGCTTACATTCAATCCTTTGGCTTTCGCCTCTTTAATTAATTCAACTGATTTGGCTGTCGAAATGGTCGGGATGTGTAATTTTCCGCCGGTATATTCCAACAAAAATAAATTTCTGGCGACTTGAAGTTCTTCGGCAAGATTCGGAATTCCTTTCAATCCTAATCGAGTTGAAACAGCTCCTTCGTTTACCATTCCGTTTCCTTTTATTTTTTCATCTTGTGCAAAAGCAATAACCAATCCGTCAAAGTTTTGGACATATTGCAAGGCAATTTTTAACAAATTGGCATTGTCTAAACTTTTATTATAATCCCCAAAAGCAACGGCGCCCACATTTTTCATGTCAAACAATTCAGCCATGTCTTTTCCTTCACTTCCTTTGGTTAAGGCTCCAATTGGGAAAAGTTCAGTTGCTTTATTTCGGGCACTGTTAATTACAAAATGAACCTGTGATTGGTTGTCAATAATGGGATTGGAGTTGGGTTGAAGTGCTATGGCCGTAAAACCACTTTTGGCAGCGACATCCAATCCGTTTGCAATGGTTTCTCTGTCTTCAAAACCAGGTTCGCCAAGAGAAACGCTACTGTCAAACCATCCTTGGGAAACGTGAAGATTTTCCAGTTTCACTTCCTCCGCATTTTCAGTGTTTTCAAGAGAAGTTCCTATTTGTTTTATCAATCCATCTACAATTAAAAGATCTGCTTTCTGGTTGTGGAAAGTGCTTTTAGGATCAATAATTTTGGTGCCTCGGATGATTAGTTTCATATGTTGATATTTATAGTTTTTTATCGGTCATATGTAATTCGCATATCATCATTGGTGTTTGTTACCAATTTATCGGTTATGCTCATTTCATATGTAGATAATTATTTTAAAATTCATGATTCCTAAAATGGATTATTTCAGGAATCGTATAATTGCCATTTCTGTTACCAAAAAGAGCAGTGCAAAGATAACAAACCATTTCCAAATTTGTTGGTCTGTTCTGTTGGTTTGTAAAGTGTCAAAAACAGATGCTACAGAAGGCATGATTTGGTATTCCGAAAATACGTTTTCATCGACTTCGGTAAGATCACTTTCGGTTCTGCTGTAGTTAAAACTTATATTTTCGACCGCTTCTTTTTGATTGTATATTTTAAAATTTCCGGCTTCTTCGGGTAAATCATTAAAAACCAATTTGACTTTGTTGTTGAGGATTTGCTGAATGGGAATAAACTGTTGCTCATCATTTCTTACTTCTAAAACGGCATCTTTAGTAAGAGCTACATCAACTAAATATGGGTTTTTGTTACCAATAGTGAAAGCATTTATAGCGCTTTTTTTATTGGTGGTCGCCATTTTATAAAAAGTTGGAACGATAAGTGGCGATTGCTGAAAATTAGAATTATTGGTATTTATGGGAGCAGAAAAAAGATAGACAGTCGCCATGGAATTCGATAGTGTACTTAAAAAAGCACTTTGGTCTTCATAGTAAAGTGCAATCGGATTTGAACCTGAAATTTCAAAAGCACTTTTGGTTTTCGGATATTGAAAATTAGTGATTTTATTTTCAAAGACTCCATGGAATAAAGGATTATTGAAATTGATTTTGGTGACTAATTTTTCATTTTTTTGAAGGGGTTTTAGTTGAATGGGACCAAAATTAGACAAAAAGGGATTGATGTTTTGAACATTTGTTTTTTCGGATGGAATAAGAATTAGATTGCCCCCTTTTTCCACAAAGGATTTTAGCGTAATTTGTAATGCTTGCGGAATTTCTTCGAGTTCATTCAAAACGATAGTATTTTGTTTCTCGATGGCATTGTATTCGAGTGAATTGATTGTAGAATTGCTGTAGTTGAATTCTTCGGCAGTAAAAATTCGACTTAAAAAATTGCTTTTCTCCGTTTCTCCAATACTGATTATGTTGGTTTTAGAAGATTTTAAAATACTAAAAAAGAATGTGTTGTCATAAGAAAGACCGTTATCGATAATTGAAACATAACCATGAAAATCCTGTTTCGGAATGGTGAAATTCAGTATTTTCTTGGATGATTCAAAATTTGCCACTGTTTTGGCAATTAGCTTATTTTGATTGTAAATAGCGACCGGAATCGGTTTGTAATCGGTTCCATGATGTGATAATTGAACGCTTATTTCATAGAAATTATCCAGTGTTTCATTGATGTACACACTGTCAATTGCAGCATTGTTTTTTTGCTCCGCTTTTGGAAGGATGAAATATGGAATGTGATTTTTATCGAAGTTTTTTAACTTTTTTTGGTTTATTCCAATTCCGTCCGTAATGATGAGAACGTCCTTTTTGAAAGCCGATTGATGGTTTTTTATTTGACTGATGACATTGTCCAAATCAAATGAAGTCGCACCATAATTGATGTTTTGAAGTGTGTTTCTAATCGACTTTATATTGGTTTCCCAATATTGATCGGAATTGGTCAGTAAGGAAAAGGTTGTGTTTTCGGGAGTTTGTTCTAACAGCTCCTGAATGGAGCGTTTCAATAATTCCCCTTTTTTGCCTTTGGCTTGCATACTGAACGAATTATCCAAGACGATGTACATTTCATTGGAAGCATTTTTGTTGTCTTTGGCGTCAAAATAGGGCTGGGCAAATGCCAGAATCAGAAAAGTGAGAAGCAGTAAACGGCAGGTCAAAAGCAGCCATTTCTTTATTTTGGAACTTTTTCGGGTTTGTATGGAAAGTGATTTTAAGAAGCGAACATTGGTGAAATATTCTTTTTTAAAACGTCTGAATTGAAATAAATGAACCAAAATTGGTACAATCAACAAGAATAGGAAGTATAAAATTTCGGGATGTTTAAAATGCATTCGGATGTTGGGATTACTTCACTGTAATTGTTTTATATGGCAGTGCTTTCAATTCGAGTAATCAAAAATACAAATTTGTTTACAGTTTGGGTTCCTGATTTTATAAAATTTAATCAATAGTCTATAGTGATTCATCGTAAATATATATTATGTATTTTAGCCTTTCTTTTAAATAATTAATATGAAAAAAATAAATTTTGCCCTTCTACTGATTTTTGTTTTAACAACGGCACAAGCTCAGAAAAATAAATGGAATTTACTTATAGGAACCTACACTAAAAGCTGTGAGAGCAAAGGAATTTATGTTTACGAATTTGATTCGAATACAGCTGAATTTAGTTTTAAAAATGCCACTGAAAAACCAATAGATAATCCAAGTTTTATTACTGTTTCAGCAGATAATTCATTTGTTTATTCGGCTAATGAAAATGGAGAAGATAGTTATGTAAGTGCTTTTCGTTACAATGCCCCAAGTGGAAAATTAGATTTTATCAATAAAGAAAATACTAATAGCGCGGGTCCTTGTTTTATTATTAACGATGAAAAAAATGTAATAACGGCCAATTATTCAGGTGGAAGTGTTGCGGTCTTTGGTAAAAATAATGTCGGTAGTCTGACTCAATTGAAGCAACTGGAACAACATTATGGTAAAGGATCAAATACCAAGAGACAAGAGAAGGCACATGCGCACATGGTACAATTTTCTCCCGATCATCAATTTGTTTTAGCTACCGATTTAGGCACGGATAAAGTCTATTCTTATCAATACAGTCCAAATGCAACGAAACCTTTAAAATTAAAAGATAGTATTAGTCTAAAAGCAGGAAGCGGTCCCAGACATTTTACCTTTAGTAAAAATGGAAAAAAAGCCTATTTGTTGCAAGAATTGGACGGAACAATATCTGTTTTGGATTATAAGGAAGGGAAATTGACATTAGTACAAGAAACAACGGTTTTAGCGGATGGCTATAAAGAAAATTTTACTGCTGCGGATATCCATATTTCGCCTGATGAGAAGTATTTGTATGCAACTAACAGAAAAGAAGCAAATGATATTAGCTGTTTTAAAATATTGAAAAACGGAAAATTAGAGTTTGTACAAAGAACCAGTACTTTAGGCGATGGTCCTCGTAATTTTGCAGTAGATCCAACGGGAAATTTCTTGTTAGTGGCACACCAATACACTAATGATATAGTTATTTTTAAAAGGGATAAAACAACCGGAAAATTGACCGATACCGGAAAAAGAATCGAATTGTGTTCACCGGTTTGTTTGGTTTTTACTAAATCTTAAAAAGGAATTGTATCTATAATATTTAATTTTAAAGGGCATTAATGAATCTAGCATTAAATCAGTTTTTGATACATTCAAAAAAATTAGGAGTTCTTTCAGTCAATGAATTATTGCAAGTTTGGCAAAAGGACAAAACAATTAAAGCTAAAGAATTATTGTTGGATTTTAATCAACTGGATTCCAATTTGTATTTTGTAAAAAAAGGTTGTGTTCGATTGTTTGTTATAGATAAAAACGGGGAGCAAATAACGTTAGGTTTTGCTTATGAAAATTCATTGATTACTTGTTTTCAGACTTTCATAGAAGGTAAACCATCTTCAATAAGTATTGAAGCAATTTTAGATACTGATCTTGTTGCCATTGCTAAAACAGATTTAATGCAATTAATTTATAAGAATACTGAAATTGCATTATGGTATCAATCTATGTTAGAGATTACTTTGTCGGGACATATACAGCGTCAAGTCGAATTATTAACCCTTAAGCCTCAAGAACGATATGAGGTATTCATGCACAGGAGTGGTCATTTGCTGAATAGGGTTCCTCTAAAATTAATTGCTTCCTACTTAATGATGAAGCCTGAAACCTTAAGCAGAATTAGGGCTAAAATTTCTTGATTTGAATCAAGAGGGAAAACTTATTTTAAATTCAAATTTGTAGTATTAATTTAAAAACGATACTTCATGAAATTTATTCCCGGTCAAAAGGCTCCACTATTTGCAGTACAGGATATTTTTGGAAATACAGTTAATCTTGCTCAAATTCAAAATCAAAAAATTATTTTAAGTTTTTTTAGGTATGCCACTTGTCCGATGTGCAATGTGCAAATAGCTAAAATTATGCAACAAAAAGAGTATTTTGAGAAAAACAATCTGAAAGTGATTGCTGTTTTCGAATCTTCTGCTGAAAGTTTAATGGAATATATTGTAGATCGGCATGATTTTCATTTTACTATACTAGCCGACCCTAATAGGGAATTGTATAGAATGTACGGAGTCAAACCATCTTGGCTTAAAACTTTAAAAACACTTTCTTTAAAAGGATTAGAGAATATATTATTGGCTTTGAAAAAAGGCTATAAAATTATTTCAAAAGTAGAAGGGACAGTAAATCAAATTCCTGCAGATTTTTTAATAGACGAAGATAAAATTATCCGGATTGCTCATTATGGGGACAGTGTGGTGGATCACTATCCGTTGGAGAATTTTTTAAGATGGGATAGTTTATAAATTAAAAAGACTGGAGACAAAATTTGTCTCCAGTCTTATTAATTATTTATTTTTTCTTCTTTTTAGCTCTCGTTTTCAGCATATTTCTGTTTACGGAACCATGTGTTTTTTTCTTTGTTTTAGAAGGGCCTCCAAGATTTACTTTCGTGTTCTTTTTGGATTTTTCTTGAAAAGCACCATCTCCTTCCAATTTTACTTTCTTCATTAAGAACTTAATTGGTTGTCTGTCCTTTTCAGGTTCAATTAATTTGGTGGAGATTTCTACTTCTTCGGGAAATGCTTCAATTTCCAGTTCCATATTCATCAAGACTTCTACTTCAACTTTGGATTCTTCTTCTCTAGGAGTAACAAAACTGATGGCAGTTCCCGTAGCATCGGCACGACCAGTTCTACCTATTCTGTGCATATACAATTCAGGTTCTTCGGGCATTTCAAAATTTACTACGTGAGTAATATTCGAAATATCCAAACCTCTGGCCATAATATCGGTAGTGATTAGTCCGCGCAAATTTCCTTCTTGAAATTCAGCCATGGTACTCAAACGGTAATTTTGAGATTTATTGGAGTGAATAACGCCAAATTGACCTTCAAAAGCTTCTTCAATGCGCGTATGAAGCATATCGGATATCTTTTTGTTATTTACAAAAACCAATATGCGACTCATGTCTTCATTGGTTTCCAATAAATGTTGTAAAAGATTGACTTTTGTATTGAAATTAGGGACGTTATAGGTGATTTGTTGGATGTTCTCCAATGGTGTACCTGATGCCGAAAGTGTTACTTCTTCAGGATAATCAAAATAATCATTTAAGATAGTATCTACTTCTTCGGTCATCGTGGCTGAAAACAATATATTTTGACGTTTTTTGGGCATCATGGCCAAAAGAGAAGTCAGCTGAGGACGAAATCCTAAGTTCAACATTTCATCAAATTCATCGATAACCAATTTCTGCGTTTCCTCAAATCGGATGTAATTGTCCAAAGCCAAATCCATCGTTCTTCCCGGTGTTCCCACCAAAATATCAATCCCTTCAAAAACGGCTTTTTTTTGGGTGTTGATATTGACACCTCCAAAAATACCTAAAGTTCGAACCGACATGTATTTGGTCAGTTTTTCCACTTCTTCTACCACTTGTACCACTAGTTCTCGCGTTGGAACCAAGATTACAATTTTTGGGGTATGGGAAATAGAAAATTTATAAAGCTTCAATAAAGGCAACAAGTAGGCAAAAGTTTTACCGGTCCCCGTTTGGGCAATTCCCATCATATCACGACCAGACATAATCACAGAAAATGATTTTTCCTGAATAGGAGTAGGGTTTACAAATCCCAATTCATCGATTGCTTTTTGTACAGATTTTGGAAGATTGAATTGTTCGAACGTGGTCATAAAACGTAAATTTTGTGCAAAGATAGTCTTTTTGAGAGTAATGATAGTGTATGTAAGGTATAGAGGCTATAGGTTTTAATGTATAAATACAAAATAAGCAGGATTTTCTTAATTAAAGAAAATCCTGCTTATCGTAAATTTAAGTATATTTTGTTTGTTTTTACTTCAATTAAACTAAGCGCTGATAGCACTTTTGATTGAATTTTCAAACATTTGATTTCTGGCAAATAATCGTTTTACTCTAATTTTTAATTCATTTGGATTAAATGGTTTTGGAACAAAATCATCGGCACCAAGATTGAATGCTTCCATTACAGTTCCTTCTTCTTCTCCCATGGAGGATACTACAATTACAGGAATATGTTTTAAATTTTCTTTTGCAAAACTAATTATTTCAAGTCCTGATTTAAATGGAAGAATAATATCCGTAATAATCATATCAGGATTGGACGTTTGAAGTTTTTCAAGGCCTTCAATACCATCTTTTGCAATTGTTATTTCATAGCCTTCTTTTCTAAGAACGAATTCTAGAATTTTTACCATTAAAAGATCGTCCTCAATTACTAATATTTTTTTTACGTTATTTTCCATTTGTATAATATTTTATTATTAGAGATAACTTTAATTGGTTTATTGCCAATCGGTAATGATGATAATTTTTTGTGCCTTATTTTGAAATTATAATAATAAAAACATTTGACTTATTACTGTTTTAGTTTCTATTAAACTTCGAAACAAACATAAGTAAAAAGTTTAATAAAAATCGATTAAATGTAAATTTCTTCGGTGAAATACATATTTTTTGTCTTTATTGTAAGTTTTGTATTATGCTAAAGTTTTTTTGTTTATGTATTTGAAATTGAAAATTATTGATTTTTGGTATCGGTTAAGTAAATCAGGCTTTTAAGGGAAAAGTAGTTTTGTTAATTAATAAAAAAAATACCAGATTAAACCTTAAAATAGGCTAATCTGGTAATGTGAAATTTAAATTAAATTTATTAAAAGTATTTTAGAATTTATATTGAAACATCAGTCCAATTTCTAATTCGTTTTGGTTTAAATTAGGAGCATATTCCTGATTATTATAGGTTAATTGTATCCCTGTTAGATAATGATTATTCAATAATCTGAAATAACCACCTCCAATTCGGTAAGAGTTTAGAAAAACTCGATTTTCATATTGTCCTAAAGTTGTTCTTTCGTCTGGAGATGATCCATAACCGGCTACCAAGGAAATATAATCAAAGCGAGAGTCAAGATAATATCGGGTTGTCAACGCGAAGGCCGGGTAAAAATTTTCTTTGTCAGTTTGGATATATGATCTAAAGTTTATCCAATAGGAGCCAATATATTTTCCAAGTCCAATAACGGCTGTTGTAAATTCGGCATCTAAAGTTTTTACATATCGAATTCCTAAATCAGCTTCCCATCCTTTAGAAAAGTTTTGAAAATAAGAGTAGCTCAGTCTTAATTTTGGAAAAACGGGATTTTCACTATAGGCGGCTCCAAGATAAGAATAGCTTTTTTTACCGGTAAAAATATAAGATTCTGCTTCATATTGAACACCATCGATGATGCTTTTTCCATCGGCAAATCTATTGGCATAATTGATTCTACCAATTAATGACCCCCAATTACGTTGTCTGATATATTGCAGACTCCCTAAATGCCATGGGCCGTAATTTTTTCGGCTAAATGTGGTATAGTTATAGTTAATTCCAATCCGGTCAGAATTGTTTTTTGTGTCTAAATTAAAAATTTGCTGTTTTAACTCGGAATCATCTGGATATTGTGACAATAAGGTTTTTAAATATTCATATTCTTTTTTTTCCTCTTTTTGGGATTGATAGACATTCAACTTTTTGTAACGGAAATTTTTGTTTTCTGGATGCGCTTCAATAGCTTTATTGATGATGATTTCGGCTTCATCGTATTTTTTTTCTTCTAAATACAGATTGATTAGATAAGAAAAAGCTTCCTCGTATTTTGGGTTTCTATCAATCACATATTTATAATAATAGACGGCACTATCCTTTTTTTGCGTCAATTGATAGATTCTTCCGGAAAGTAAATGAAAATCCAAATAATCGGGAGCAAGTTTTATTCCTAGCCGTGATTTTTTTAAAGCTGATTCATAGTCTTTTGTTTTAGCGTCTTGTAAAGCTTCTTTCAAAAGAATGTCAGTGTCAATTTTTTGGGCATAAACAGTAAAGTTGGATAGCACTCCTAAAAAAAGGAATAAAATAAGTATCGATTTGATGGTATTTTTTTGGGTCATAGAATTATTTTTTTTCAACATTAAAACCTTGTCTTTGCATATTACCCCAAGCTTGTTCTTTTTGTCTGAAAAAATGATAATATCCTTTTATTGAGGCATATACATTAACAGGATGGTAGAAAACAGGTTCGATGATTGCAGTTAGAATAAGGATGAATATTTCTTTCATGCTATTGTAGTGTTTGTACAATATGTTATCCAATAAAATAGAAATTATTGTCAGATTCAGATAAAAAAGATATACAGCCAAAGTTATATATAAGAACATCTCATAATTAACATTTAAAAAGATAAAGGATAGCACTAAAACAATAATTCCAATTATTTCTAAAATGGGTACCAAAAACTCAAATGTAAAAAAATAAGGAAAGATTAGAAAAGCAGTTCTACCGTATTTTGGGTTAAAGAATATGTCTTTGTGAAGATTAAGAGTTTGAATTAAACCTCTTGCCCAGCGCACGCGTTGTCGTATCAATATTTCTTTAGTTGCCGGCACTTCTGTCCAACATAAGGATTCTGGGATGTATTTTACGGAGAAATCCAGTTTTTTTTCATACATATATTTTCTCATTCGGGTAATGAGTTCCATATCTTCCCCTAAGGATTTATGCCAATAACCTCCGGCATTAACAGCGATTTCTTTATCGAACATTCCTAAGCCACCTGAAACTAGTAATAGGCTGTTCAATTGACTCCAAGCCATTCTGCCAAAAAGGAAAGCACGTACATATTCGAGTTCTTGGAATCGGGGATACCATTCTTTTGGGAACCGAACTTTCACTAAAAAACCTTCTTTTACATCACATGAATTTGAGATTCTGATTCCCGCTCCGGTGGCTATAACCCTTTTTTCACTTACTATAAAAGGTTTTGCTAATTTTATGATGGTATCATTTTTCAATATACAATCTACATCCGTACATAAGAACAATGGATATTTTGTTGAATTTATTCCGGCATTAGAAGCGTCAGCTTTACTTTTTCCATTTTCTTTGTCGACAACCAAAAGTTTCGAATAGATAGGATTGGTCGATTTATAATGGCCTCTTACGGGTTTGGTTGGGATTTTTTCTTGATAGTAAAAATCTATTTTAACCAATTCAAATTCCTCTATGAGTTTTTCTAATGTATCATCGGTGCTACCATCGTTTACTAATACAACTTCAAATTTTGGATAGTTCAAAGACAGTAAAGATTTTACATTATAAACGACATTGGCACCTTCATTGAAAGCGGGAGCTACCACAGATACTCCAGGGATATAATTCGATTTTAGAAGAACATCATCATGTATGAAGTATTTTGCATTGAGATGTTTTTTTATGGCAAAATAAGACAACATGGCCAAAAACATATAAAAAAGGATATAAGTAACTGAAAAAGCAGCAACAAATACTTCATAATTATCTAAGATCTCTTTTAATATCATATAGAAGGAATTTTTACATGTTTTATCATTTTGATTATTTCAGGATTACCAGTAAAGGTGTTTTCAAAATAAGTTGGATTCATTGTTGAAAGACTTTTAACAGCTATCAGTTTGATGTCATCATCAATTGGTTTTGATAATAGGTCAACCATAAAATTCTCCGAATCCTCACCACCAAATGCGGTGATGGTTTTTAAAATTTCAATTTTATTAATTTTGTCTTCATTGTCAAATTGTTCTATCAGAATTTTTTCGGTATCAAAAATAAATAGCTGTCTAACAGCTAGAATAGCCGCCAGTCTAACTTTTGCATCATCCGATTTTAAATGTTCAACAATGGAATGATTTTCATTTGTATAATTGTAAAAAACCATCAATTTTATTCCTAATCGAACAATTGAAGGGTTTTTTGATTGAATCCAGTCTTTTAGATTACTTGGTATCGGGGGCTTTTTTTGGTGAACAATATCCATGATGTTAATTTCTCCTGCCAAAAGAATGGATTTAGGGTAATTGTATAAAAGACTTAAATTTTCAGGTTCTAATGAAATTAGTGTCAGATAGGCACTGGAGTTTAGAATTCTGTTCTTATGATTTAAAAAAGGAACAACGTATTTTTTTCCTTTGCTATATTCTAATGCTTTTAAATGATACATCCCTAAACAGACCAAGTAATTTTTTTTACTATTTAAAAGTGAAATGGTATAATTGAACAGACCAAATTGTTCATAAATCAAATGGGTAGTTTTTATAATATCACCTTTTAAGTTTTTTTTCAAAAAAATGATTTTATTCAAGACTATTTTTTTACACCATTTTTTATCAAATGGGATTTCCTTTTTGAAATTTTCAATTTGTGAGGCCAGTTCGGCTTCTTCAGGGGAAGAAAATACGAGGGTAGTTAAAAAATCATCAACTTTGCTTTTTACGTTATTTATTTTAGGAGTCGATAAATTGGAGAAAAATCGGTTTAGGATTAGGATTGACATTAAAATCAGAAAAAAAATGGTCAATGCCGGTAAAATAACATAGGGCAAATAATATGTAAAATCGACCATTTCTTAGAAGGAGTTTAAATTGATTACTTTAATGGAATGACTCAAATGGGATACAATTAATGTTAGGAAATTTTTTGGAAAACAAGACCTTTATTGCCAGTTATTTGAATTGATTTTGATAAAGATATTCATTCAACGCTAAATAAAAAATTATTTTTTCTTTTTTTGAAAACAAACCCGTTACGTTGTTTTTAAGTATTTGTCTTTCATTTGTTTGAAAGTTAAAACCCTTCAAAAACCCCTAAGCCAAAAAGTGCAAAATCATATTTCACGGGATCGTTTGGGTCTAGTTCTCGAAGTTTTTGATCCAATTCAGCAAGTGCTTTAAAGTCATTTTGTTTTCGACCTAAAATTTCCAGTTTACGGGCGATATTTCCGGAATGTACATCCAATGGACAGGAAAGAATCGAAGGAGGAATCGATTTCCAGATGCCTAAATCTACTCCGTTGTTGTCCTGACGCACCATCCATCTCAAAAACATGTTGATGCGTTTGGCTGCCGAACCATTCAAAGGATCGGAAATGTGTTTTTGGGTTCGGGTTGGATGTGGAATCTCAAAAAATATTTTTTTGAATTCCGATATGCTGTTTTGCATGGATTCTAAAGTTTGATTTTTAGAATATACGCTTTCCAAGCCATTATGGTTTTGATAAATGTTTTTCAAGCTTTTGATGAAAAAGCTAAAATCCTGACCATTGAAAGTTCTGTGTACAAAGGGTTCCAGTTGTTCTAAATTGGTTTCCGAATGGGACATCACAAAATCATAGGGTGCATTTCCCATCAAATCCATCATACGATGGCTGTTTTTGATGATCATTTTTCTGTTACCCCAGGCAATGGTCGCACTCAAAAAACCCGCAATCTCGACATCTTCTTTTTGGGTAAAGAGATGCGGAATTTGAATGGGGTCGCTTTCAATAAAATTAGGGTTATTGTATAAGGCGACCTTTTCGTCCAGGAATTCTTTGAGTTCGGATTGATTCATAATTAGGATGCGAATGAAACTGATTTTTCTGTTTGTTTAGCACTGAAAACTTAGCACAGAGACTGTTTACTGTCCACTAATTTGTCCATCTATCATGACCAATTTGCGGTCCGCCATATTGGCTAATTCCTCATTGTGGGTTACGATGACAAATGTTTGTCCAAACTCGTCTCTCAGTTTAAAAAACAATTGATGTAAATTTTCTGCTGAGGCCGTATCCAGATTTCCGGAAGGTTCATCGGCAAAAATGATGGCTGGTTTGTTTATTAGCGCTCTTGCCACTGCAACTCGTTGTTGTTCACCGCCCGAAAGTTCATTGGGTTTGTGGCTGATTCGATGGGAAAGTCCAAGGAAATCCAATAATTTTTTTGCTTCCTTTTCTGTTTCCTGTTTGGGTTTGTTGGCAATAAATGCCGGAATACACACATTTTCCAGAGCCGTAAATTCCGGTAATAGTTGGTGAAATTGGAAGATAAAACCTAAATTTAAATTTCTGAATTTAGAAAGGGTTTTATCGTTCATTGTCAAAATGTCCTCTCCGTTAATGCGCAACTCAATTCCGTCTTCTATGGTAGGCTTGTCTAGGGTTCCCAGAATTTGTAAAAGGGTTGTTTTTCCGGCACCCGAAGCACCTACAATAGAGATGATTTCCCCTTTTTTGATATGCAATTCGACACCTTTTAGAACATGAAGCTGATCGTAGTATTTATGGATATTTTTTGCTTGAATCATTGAAAACAGTTTTAGCAAAGAAACAAAGATTTTAGGGAATATTATAGTGATTTAAGTTGCTAAGTTTTAAAATTTAGTTAAAACAAAATCGGATATTTTTTATAAAAAGACTAATTTTGAAAGAAACCATAATTAAGGAGGTTTAATTTAGACGTTATAATAATTTAAAAACGACAACAATAATAATGGATAAACAAGAGAAGATAGAAGTTGCCACTTTAGCGGGTGGGTGTTTTTGGTGTACTGAAGCCTTGTTTTTGGATTTGAAAGGAGTTCAAAGTGTGGTTTCCGGCTACATCGGTGGGGAAACCATCAATCCAACCTATGAATCGGTTTGTAGTGGTGAAACGGGACATGCGGAAGCAGTTCAGATTACATTCAAACCCAATGAAATCAGTTTTGGAGAATTATTGGAAATCTTTTTTGCAACCCATGATCCTACCACCTTAAACCGCCAAGGAAACGATATGGGAACGCAATACCGAAGTGAGATATTTTATCATAACGAAGAACAAAAGGATTTGGCTTTGGCGTATATTGATTTATTGGAAAAAGAAAATACATTTGGCAAATCTGTTGTTACCAAAGTTTCGCCTGCCACAACATTTTATCCTGCAGAAGACTATCACCAGAACTATTACAATCAGCATAAATCACAGGGCTACTGTAGTTTTGTAATTACACCAAAAGTGGATAAATTAAAAAAAATATACAAAGACAAACTTAAAAATGAGGCCTGATTTATTACAGGATACGGACCAAAAGACAAAAACCAGAAAATTGCTTTTAGGTTTGTTGTTTGATGCTATTGGAATGTTATCCTTTACGATTCCAATGATCGGCGAGTTCTCGGACGTGGTTTGGGCTCCAATAGGAGGTTATTTAATGACAAAGATGTATAAAGGGAATACCGGTAAAGTTGCGGGTGTTGTTGAGTTTTTAGAGGAGTTGATTCCTTTTACGGATTTCATTCCCACCTTTACACTGACTTGGATTTATGCCTATTATATCAAAAAGGAAAATAAATAAGGATTCTTTATTCTGGTTTAAACAGAAACCCTAACCCCATTTTTTTTAGCATTTTTTTCTCGAAAGCCCAAAAGAATTTGAATTGTCCAAAAAGAAAACCAATTAGCACTAAAAGAACTTGATAGATTGGGAAAATCAAAATTAATCGGGCAGGAGTATGCCAGAAACCAAAGTCTTCTTTGATTATTCCTAACCAAATGCAAAAGGGTTTAGAGAGCCATGCCGATGCAGAACCGGTAATGGCAAAAACGATAAATATCAATGTCAGTTGAAAATTAGATTCAATTCCCCAACGTTTTTTTAAACTTCCCATTTCCATTAGTAATGTGTTACAAATATAGTAACATTATCTTGAAGGAACACGACCAAAAAGGCGTTGTTTATAGGTGTTTTGAAAATAAATAAAGTAATTATACAGTAAATAATTTACTTCGTAACCATAATCTATATGGGGGGAATAATCAATCGTCATCTCATATAAATTGGGATTGTAGCGTTGCGGCTGCATCACACGATTGTTCCATTCGCTTACATAAAATTGGTTTTTTGCTTCTAAATAACTTTGGGAATAATAGCCTCTTGGATACGCCATAGAAACAAGCCATGTGTTGAATCCGGGATCAATGATGATTACTTCATATTCTAATTCCTCATTGGCAATGCGTACGGTGTCCTTTTGAGTTCCATCGCCGGTGGTCTTTTGAACTATAGTTTTTGAAGAGGAACAGCTAAAGGCAATAATACCTAATACAAATAATAAAATGGAGATGTACTTTTTCATAAGTCATAAAATAATTATTAAAGTTATGAAAATAATGGATTGATTATGATATGTTTAACTTAATATTAAATAGCAAATGAGTTTTTATAGAAATAAAAAAGGGATTTATTAAACGAAGTTAATAAATCCCTTTTTGTATGTTCAGTTGAGAACGATTAGCCTAAAATACTGATGATTTGTGAAGCTAATTCAGTTCCGATTCTATCTTGAGCTTCTCCTGTAGCTGCACCAATATGTGGAGTCAAGGAGATTTTTGGATGCATTAATATTCTCATTTCTGGTTTTGGTTCGCTTTCAAAAACGTCTAATCCAGCAAATGCTACTTTACCACTATCTAAAGCATCGATTAAAGCAATTTCATCTATAACACCACCACGAGCACAGTTTACAATTCCAACACCATTTTTCATAGTTGCCAATGCTGCTGCATCAACGATGTAACCATCTTGAGCAGGAACGTGTAGGGTAATAAAATCAGCTTCTTTGAATAATGATTCCAATGATTGAGAAACGATAGTTGTAGTGATAGATTGTCCGTCAAAGAACTCTACTTTTACGTCTACTTGAGGAATGAACATATCGGCAGCGATAACTTTCATACCTAAACCAAGAGCCATTTTTGCAGTAGCTTGACCAATACGACCAATACCAACAATTCCTAAAGTTTTTCCTCTCAATTCCACACCTTCAGCATAGGCTTTTTTCAAACCATTGAAGTTGGTATCTCCTTCAAGAGGCATGTTTCTGTTAGAATCATGTAAAAAACGAACACCAGAAAGTAAATGTGCGAAAACCAATTCAGCCACAGATTCTGATGAAGAAGCAGGAGTATTGATTACATGAATCCCTTTGCTTTTTGCATAATCTACATCGATGTTATCCATACCAACACCACCACGACCAATAATTTTTAATCCTGGACAAGCATCAATAATATCTTTACGAACTTTGGTAGCACTACGAACCAAAACAACGCTCACATTGTTTTCATTCACAAAATTAGCCACTTGTTCTTGAGCTACTTTTGTAGTGATTACTTCATATCCGCCTTTTTCTAAAGCTAGAATTCCACTTTGAGAAATTCCGTCATTTGCTAATACTTTCATTTTTTTATTTCGTTGCGAGGTGCAAATTTAAATTGCGGCCTCAAATTAATTGAATGTTTTAGAAGCTGTTTCCCGCTATCCGTTTCAATCTTGTGTCGGCGTAGATGTCTGCCGCCACAAGGATTTCCGCTTCTATCGGGGCTAGAGCCTCTGCTAGCTATAATTTTTAAATTAAAAGATTGAAATATTAAATAATTCAATCAATAATTGGAATTTAAAAAATAAAGATTCTTTTACTTTTTAAATTCCAATTCTAAAATTCCTTGATATAAATTCAGCAATCCTCATAATTCCTCTTTCGAGGGGTAGAGCGATTATACTTTTTTCTCCAAAGCTTGCATTACATCAACCAATACTTGAACGCTTTCAATAGGCATAGCGTTATAGATAGAGGCTCTGTATCCACCTACCGAACGGTGTCCAGGTAAACCTGAAATTCCGGCTTCTTTCCACATAGCGTCAAAAGTTGCTGCATGGTCAGGATTGGTTAGCAAGAAAGTAGCATTCATGTTTGAACGGTCTTCCACGTTTGCAGCTCCTTTGAATAATGGGTTTCTGTCAATTTCGTTATAAAGCAATTCCGCTTTAGCATTGTTTAATTTTTCAACAGCAGCAATACCACCTTTCTCTTTGATCCATTGCAAAGTCAACAAGGAAGCGTAAACTGGGAAAACAGGAGGAGTATTAAACATACTGTCTGCTTTAATGTGTTTCGCATAGTCTAACATACTAGGAATTGCTCTTCCGTTTTTACCAAGAATTTCTTCTTTGATAACTACCAAAGTAGTTCCTGCAGGTCCCATGTTTTTTTGAGCTCCGGCATAGATGATGTCAAATTGAGTAAAATCCAATACTCTAGAAAAGATATCAGAACTCATGTCGCAAACTAATGGGACATTCGTTTGAGGGAAAGATTTCATTTGAGTACCGAAGATTGTATTGTTACTGGTACAGTGGAAATAATCTGCATCAGCAGGAACTTCATATCCTTTAGGTACGTAAGTATAATTATCTTCTTTTGATGAAGCTACAATTACAGTTTCTCCAAAAAACTTAGATTCTTTAATTGCTGCGGTTGCCCAAGTTCCTGAATCCAAATAAGCGGCTTTCCCGTTTTCTTTCATCAAGTTATAAGGAATCATCAGGAATTCTAAACTGGCTCCACCAGCAAGAAAAAGGGCTTGATATCCTTTGCCTTCCAATCCTAGAAGTTCAAGTGCAAGGGCTCTAGCTTCGTCCATAACAGCAACGAAATCTTTGCTTCTGTGAGATATTTCTAATATTGATAAACCTGAATTATTAAAATCTAAAATAGCTTGAGCTGATTTTTCAAAAACTTCTTGTGGTAAAATACAAGGTCCTGCGCTGTAGTTGTGTTTTTTCATGGTGTAGTTTAAGTCCAAAAAATTAAAGTGCAAATTTCGGTAATAGGAGTTGAAATACTGTTAAATAATTCGAAAAAATTATATATTTTTTGAACATATTGTTAACAAAAACGAAATAGTATCAATGTTATCTGCGTAATCCCATAATTTTGGGCTTTGTGTTTGTCCAAATGGGATACTGTTTTTGAATAGATTGTCGCTTACAACACATTGCAATTTTTCGCTTTCGGATTCGAGTCGAATTTGTAAATCATCAAGATTGTCATAGAATTCATAAAATACGCTCGAAATAGGAGAGGCGTGGCTTGAGTCTTCCTTAATGGTTAAAAATCCATTGTCTAAAAGTTTAAAATTACTCATCAAAAACACCGCTTTGTTGTAATCGTAATTATTGGCATATTTTTCATAATGAATCACATCTTGATAACTGAAGATGGCCTCGAAAAAAGAGTCAAAAGTGTAGCCTTTTGGAACGAATAGTTTGGAAACATTTCGACATCCTAAACCAAAATAACGGAATATGTCTTCCCCTAATGCTTCCAATTGTTCTTTGGTTTCCTTACCGGTTAAAACAGCCACGGAGTTTCTGCTTTTTCTGATGATGGAAGGCTTGTCTTTAAAATAATATTCAAAATAACGGGAAGTATTGTTGCTCCCGGTTGCTATAACAGCATCAAAATTTTCCAGTTTACCCTCGACAAAGGTGATTTTATCGGCAAATTCCGGTTCGATGGCAATTAGGTATTTCGCTAAAAAGGGTAATAAATGTTGATCGTTGGAGGAGGTTTTGACCAAAACGTTATTTCCGGTGATTAATACCGAAAGGAAATCATGAAAACCTACCAACGGAATATTTCCTGCCAAAATCAAGGCAATAGTTTTAGGCTCTAAATTTTCTAAATTATATTTAGAGAGCCAATGGTTGATGTTGTCTTCGGTTAAGGCTTTCGCCCAAGATTGAATGGCAAAATAAACTTGTTCTGGAGTGTACCAGCCGTTGTGTGATTGGGATAAATGAATTAAATCAATAAAAGGTTCATAAAAAAGATTATTTTTTAAAACATTGTCGATTCGGGTATTTTCTTTCTCTGAAAACTGACTTAAGAATTTTCCGAGGGCTATAAAAACATTTTTTTTTGTTTCTAATGTCATAATGTTTGTTTATGAAATGTTTTGATTGTAATTTTGCACAAAAATAGACTATTTATTGTTTAGGGCAAAAGCCTTATTCAAAGTCTTGGTGGAGAGTGTAAATTGTTTCTGAGGATACGGTTGAAACTTGAAACTTTAAACTTTAAAATAAAATAAAAATGGCAATTATAATTACAGACGAATGTATCAATTGTGGTGCTTGTGAGCCAGAATGTCCAAATACTGCAATATATGAAGGAGCAGATGATTGGAGATACAAAGATGGAACAAAATTAACTGGAAAAGTGGTTTTACCTGACGGAACAGAAGTGGATGCAGATGCCGCTCAAACTCCAATTTCAGATGAAATTTACTATATCGTACCGGGTAAATGTACAGAATGTAAAGGGTTTCATGACGAGCCACAATGTGCTGCGGTTTGTCCTGTAGACTGTTGTATTCCGGATGATAGTCACGTTGAAGACGAAGATACATTGTTGAACAGACAAGCGTTCTTGCATAACGAATAGATTTAAATATAGTATAAAAAAAATCCTGAACTAAGTTAAGTTCAGGATTTTTTTTTGATAAAGTTTTACTATTAGAAATTAAATCCTAATCTGGCATAGTAGTAGGCACCGCTGAATCCCATTTGAACGGCATCCCAATACCCGCCACCTTCTACGTCGGCATCTTGTTGATCAGGATAAATATTGAAAAGATTATTTGCTCCAATAGTTAATTTTGAAGATTTGCATAATTTAAATCCTAATGTTAAATCGGTAACTATTTTTGCTCCGTATGCATCTGTCGCACCTCCATAATCAATTAATTTTACATCACTAAAGCGAGTAAAAGCTAAACCAGAATTAAACCATTTTTTGTCATAGCTTAAATTTAATCCAAATTTGTTTTTAGGGGCAGAAGCCAATAAAAAAGCTTTTTCTCTTTCGCCAAAGAAAATTTCTTTGTCTAAATCGCCATTTTTTACACTTCCAATTTTCATGTCATTTATATTTCCCACTAATGTGGCACTTACTGTTTGGCCTGAAAATTTCTTTTTCCAAGAAAGGACAATGTCTAGACCAACCGTTTTTGTATTTACTCCGTTAACAAAAAACTGCGCTTCTTCAACTCCAAGATTTAAAGTCGAAGCATCAAAATAACCCGTTAATACAATTCTGTCTTTTACATCAATAAAGTAACTGTCAACGGTAGCACTAAAATCACCAAAGGTGGAGGTAAATCCTAGAGAAGCGTTTACCGCTTTTTCTTCGTTTAATTTTTGAATGCCAAATCCTTTAGTTACTGGACTGTTATTCGGAGATAACAAAACTTCTGTTGCACCACTGGAGCTAAAGTTGGTAAATCGTAAGTTGTAATAAATTTGTGCCAGTGATGGCGCTCTAAAACCTGTACTTACCGAACCTCTAATGTTGAAATTGTCAGAAGCTTTGACTCGGGTGGCAAATTTTCCATTGAGGGTACTTCCAAAATCACTGTAATTTTCAAATCGAACGGCCCCACTTATTAATAGTGAATTAGTAATGTCAAGTTCTAAATCAGTGTATAAAGAAATATTAGAACGGCTTTTGTCCACCTCATTTGCAGGGCTATACCCTGGAAACCCCTGGGAGCTTCCGGGCCTAGGTTCATTTGAAATAGGGTCTATTGGAGCAGATTGTGTACTAGGGTCAGTAATAGGTCTTCCGTCAGTGTCATATGTGGTATAAGAACCTTCCTCTCCTGCAAAAATGTTAAAAGTTTCTGTTCGGAATTCAGTACCGAAAGCAACGTTTAATCCATTTAAAACAGTGTCATAGTTTTTAGAAAAATCTAAGTTGGTTGTGTTTTGGCTTAAACTGTGACCACCTGCGTCAAATTCGGTTGGCGAAGCTTCTTGTAAGGAGGCGTTCAGAGTTCCTTTAACATAATAGTGAAATAGATTTTTTCCAAAAGTATTGCTAAAGTCAATTTTCCATCCACTTGTAGTTTGGGTTCTAATACCGGCGGCAAATGAATTATCTAGGATGTTAGAGGTAATTCTTGGAGTAAAACCTCCAGGATAGATAGACTCAACTACTCTTTCTCCATCATTTCTTGTAAAAGCATAAGCATCGGTATCGCGGTAGTTTTTGCCTCCAAAAGCGTAAATTTCGGTTTTGTCTGAAACAGGAATGGATAAGTTTCCGAGTAAATTAAACCCCAGTATGGAAGCTTCTCCGAATCCTTTTCTGAAATCAAATCCAGGACGCAATGTTTTATTTTTGTTTAAATATTCCGTAGTAAAGTTGGCGTAACCTCCTTTTTCTCCAATGGCAACACCGTAGTTAGCAGATACTTTTACAGAACCACCGTCAAATGATTGGTCTTTGCCGATAGAATTTCCAAAACCGTTTTTGTCTAAACGATTACCATCTGTATTGGCTGTTCCGGCTGGAAAATCTCCTTTTGCATTAGTATTGTAAACTCCGTAAGTTACAGAACCGGTAAATTCATCAACATTGTCATTCAAAACAATATTCACGACTCCGGCAATGGCATCCGAGCCATATTGAGCGGCAGCACCGTCCCTTAAAATTTCAATTCTTTTAATGGCGGCAGCGGGAATGGCGTTCAGGTCGGTACCTGTATTTCCTCTCCCTCTTGTACCAAATAAGTTGATAAGGGAAGATTGATGCCTTCTTTTTCCGTTGATTAAAACTAAAGTTTGGTCGGGACCAAGACCTCTTAACGTGGCAGGGTCTACGTGATCTGCACCATCAGAACCCGATTGTTTATTTGCATTAAACGAAGGGGCTACATATTGTAATAGTTCGTTAATTTCTAATTTTCCGCTTTGGGTTGTCATTTCTTTGACATTGATAATATCGATAGGTACCGCAGAATTTACAACAGTTCTTTTGGTGTTTCTCGAACCCACAATAACAACATCACTTAAGAATTCTCCACCTTCTTGGGATAAAATGACGTCAATTGTTGAATTTGTTGCGGCTTTGGAGACTGATTTGTAGCCTAGGTAACTAAAAACAAGAGTTGCGCCGTCTTTAACTTGTATCTTATATTTTCCATCCATATCAGTCGAAACGCCATTGGCTGTTCCTTCTTCTATAATATTAGCTCCGGGTAAAGGGTTACCTGAGTTATCTTTTACACTTCCTGAGATTTCTTTTTGGGCAAAAACAAACGAGGCATTCAGTAAAAGGAATAGCAATATGAACTTTTTCATAGATTATTGTTTTAGTTTCTAAAAGGTTTTATAGTATGTGCAATTTAAATAAATTTAACATAATATTTACGTTTTTTTATGTTTTTGTATTGTTTTGGTGATTATTATTTATTTGATAATATACGGTTTGCTGAATAAATGATTAGGATAATACCTGTCGTTTTTTTGTGAAAAGTGAAAAAACGAAATGTGTATGGATAATTACAAGGTTTTTACCAACTAAGATTTTTAAATCTTATATTTGCAAACTTTTAAAGTTAAAATCAGAAATCAGAACAGTAAAACATAGTCTGTAAACAAAAATATCATGAAAGCAGGAATTGTAGGATTACCTAATGTTGGAAAATCAACATTATTCAATTGTTTATCAAATGCAAAAGCGCAGAGTGCCAATTTTCCTTTTTGTACCATTGAGCCTAATATTGGTGTGGTAAATGTACCGGATCCCCGTATCAACAAATTGGAAGAATTGGTAAAACCGGAGCGTGTGCAAATGGCTACGGTTGATATTGTTGATATTGCCGGTTTGGTAAAAGGAGCCAGTAAAGGAGAAGGATTAGGAAATCAGTTTCTTGGAAACATTAGAGAGTGTAATGCTATTATCCATGTGTTGCGTTGTTTTGACAACGACAATATTGTACACGTTGACGGAAATGTAAATCCTATTCGTGATAAAGAAACGATTGATATCGAGTTGCAATTGAAAGATTTAGAAAACGTTGAAAAGCGTTTAGAGAAAGTAAATCGTGCCGCTAAAACCGGAAATAAAGAAGCACAAACCGAAAAAGCATTTTTAGACCGAATTAGAGAAGCTTTGCTTCAGGCAAAATCGGCCAGAACGGTGACTCCTCAAAATAATGAAGAAGAAGTTTTGATGGAAGGTTTTCAATTAATTACGGCAAAACCTGTTTTGTATGTATGTAATGTAGATGAAAATTCAGCCGTAACAGGAAATAAATATGTAGACCAAGTTCGTGAATTGGTAAAAGATGAAGATGCTGAAGTAATTATCCTTTCAGTGGGTGCCGAGGCGGATATCACGGAATTAGAAAGCTACGAAGAACGTCAGGTTTTCTTGGAAGACATGGGATTGACAGAGCCAGGTGCATCTGTTTTGATTCGTGCGGCTTATAAATTATTGAAACAACAAACGTATTTCACTGCTGGTGTAAAAGAAGTAAGAGCGTGGACCATTAATATTGGAGCTACGGCGCCTCAGGCTGCTGGAGTAATTCACACCGATTTCGAAAAAGGATTCATTCGTGCCGAAGTGATTTCGTATGAGGATTTCGTTCATTACGGATCGGAAGCCAAAGCAAAAGAAGCCGGAAAATTCAAAGTAGAAGGAAAAGAATATATCGTGAAAGACGGTGATGTAATGCACTTCCGTTTCAATGTCTAAATTGATATAACTAGTTCAAAGAATCAATTTAGAACGATACAATTTTTATTTAAAAACCACAATTGAAAAGTTGTGGTTTTTTTTGTAAAGTGACACTGTCCCAAAAAGTGTGTAAGTTGAAAAGTTAAGGTTTCGGTTTATAATCGGAGCCTTTTTTCAAATATAAGGGTAAATTGATTTAAAACAATCCCCCAATTTTGAATTGGCATCGACCATTTTTTAGTCGCTTCTCTTAAAGCCAAAAATACGGATTTTAGTACAGCGTCATCTGTTGGGAATGACATTTTATTTTTAGTATATTTTCTAATTTTTCCATTGAGATTTTCGATTAGATTTGTGGTGTAAATGATTTTTCTGATTTCAATTGGAAAGTCAAAAAACACGGTCAGTTCGTCCCAGTTATCACGCCAGGATTTGATTGCATAAGAATATTTAGATTTCCATTTATCAGCAAAATCATTTAAAGCTAACTCTGCAGCTTGTTTTGTTGGAGCATTATATATATGTTTCATATCGGCGGTAAATTGTTTACGATCCTTCCAAACAACGTACTTACATGCGTTTCTAATTTGATGAACCACGCATATTTGTGTTTGGGATTCAGGAAAAACACTTCTGATTGTTTGGGTAAAACCGTTGAGATTATCGGTCGCTGTAATAAGTATATCTTCAACACCACGAGCTTTTAAGTCGGTCAAAACACTCATCCAAAAACTACTGCTTTCGTTCTTGCCAAGCCACATTCCTAAAACATCTTTTTTACCATCTCTGTTGAGTCCTACAGCTAAATAAATGGTTTTATTGATGACTTTCGAACCTTCTCGAACTTTGAAAACAATACCATCCATCCAAACAATTAAATAAAGCTCTTCTAGTGGTCTGTTTTGCCAAGTGACTACTTCATTGGTAATTGTATTGGTAATGCGTGATATAGTTGAAGATGATACTTCAAAATCATAAACTTCCTTAATTTGTTCCTCAATGTCGCTAACACTCATCCCTTTAGCATAAAGAGATATAATTACATTCTCAACTCCTTGAGCAATATTTTCCCTTTTAGGAACAAGCATGGGATTAAAGGAAGAGTCCCTATCACGAGGAACTTTGATTTCTTGTTGACCAAAAGAGGTTTTTATTTTTTTGGTTCCGTGTCCATTGCGATAATTACCATTAGCGCTTTTGTCATGCCTTTCATTGTCTAAATGAGCATCGAGTTCAGCTTCAAGCATGTGTTCTACTGCTCGTTTATGCATCGTTTTGAAGAATGAGGTTAGATCTTCTGCATTCTTGAAGGATTTATAGAAATCCTTGTTGTCTAATAATTCGTCTTTGTCAATCATAATCATAACTATGTAGTTTAAAAATAGGAAAAAAGTTATTTCCAAAAAATATTTTTGAGCTTTTTAAAGGAGCTCAAATATTTTTCAGAATAACTTTTCAACTTACACAGTTAGTGAGACACTACCAATTTTGACAATGATATTTTTTATGGCTTGGATTCATCAATCGACATTACCTGGAGGAGATATTGGAATGACACCATTTCTTGTTGGTATAGTTTTGCTTATAGTATTCGGAATTGAAATCACTCTTGTTCTGATATTTAGAAAACGGATTATCAGTTTACGAAATAAACTTTACTCGTTAATTGGGGCATTTCTATTATACGAATTGACAATGTGGATTTTAGGTGGATTTGGAGAAATTGTTCTTTTGGAATCATTTAAAAAGCCTTTTGAAGAAAATATAGAAGGTGCTTTTTCCTTTTCATCAATTTTCGCTCTGATAATAATACTTGGATTAATATTACTTTATGACAAACTGAATAAAAAAACGTTACACAACAGCTAGAATTTCTTGATACACATGCAATGAAACTCTATCTTTTAGAGACAAATTATCTACACGAGTAGGGTTAAATTTAACATTTGTTATTTCATTTTTTTAGCGTAATACTTCTCGATTTCAATCTCTTTACTTTTTATCAAAGTATGGAATTTACTCCAATGTTTTCCAATTTGAGAATTTATTCCGTTTTTTTCAAAAACATTTGTTGCAAGTTTAGCATATGTTAGAAAATTACCCCAGTCATATGTGTTTGTTCTATAAAAAGTATTAGGTAGGTGTGGAGCTTTTTTTATAATTTTTCTACGATGTGCACCAATTATTGTATAACGTTTATAAAGTCGATTTTTATAAAGTTGAGGATCTTGGTTTTTACCAAACTTAGCGTAGAATCCACCTCGTTTGATTGATCTTTTCATCTTTCTATAATATTTCGCTAATCCCGAAGATTTTAAATATACTTTTTCCCCATCAAATGAAAATCCAAGATATTCAAACTTAGTATTATTTTTAATTTCACCAGTCCCTAAATCAATTTCTTTACAACTAAATTTGCCTTCGAAATGCTTAAATACAAATGATTGACTCTTACTAGGCTGAATTTCTAAATCAAAATTTTTAATTTCGTCAATCAAAAGCCTGTAAATCATATCCATGTTTTTATCGTCTGCGACAACAATCATGTCGTCACTATATCTTCGATACATTCCATTTATTTCAAGTATTTTCTCATTTATTAATTTATCAAAATGTAAAAGATAAATATTAGCAAGTGTTGCGCTAATTGGAGAACCTTGAGGAATTCCTTTAATTCTAAAATTTCCAGATAGAAAATCATCCTTTGTTTTGAAACGATTTTTCTTAATAAGGTTTTTGGCCCTAATTCTTGTATTGAAATCTTTTAAACTACAGAATGCAATTGCATTTTTTTCTTTTAATAATTCAATATTAGGAATCGATATTTTAACGTTCTTTCCCTTTTTATCAACGATTATTTGATTTTTAAATTCTTCAAATATATCGTCTTGTTCTATGTATGAAAATTTTGTTAGATTTTTAAATATAGCATAGTGATCATCGGGCAATATTTTTTCGTCTAATATTTCAATCCATGTTTCTTTAAGTCTTTTATGATTGAGATTGTCAAAAAATGAAGTAATGTCAAATGTAATAGCGATTAAGTTGCGTTCACGATTATCCTCTATGTATTTAAAAATATCATTTGCGAAATCGATGTTACATTTATTACGTGATTTTACATTTGTATTTAATGGAATACTTCTATAGGCAGAAACGCAATCTTGAATACCATGTAAAGCTAGTTTTTTCTCATACTTTTTGGTGATGATATCAGAATAATATCCATAAATCATTGAATCAAGATGATTTGCATAAAAGACCTCTCTGTCTTTATAACTTGATTCTCTTTTTAACGATTTTGTTCCATCAGAATTTTTGACTTTTCTAAATTTCCTCACGGAAATCTTCCTATGGATAAAAGGATAAAAAGCATGTCTTTTGATATTATTCTTATCAAAAAGGTATTCTTCAATCCATGGTCTATGTTTTAATTTTAAAGGTAATCCAATATGAGGATAGCGTTTTAATCTAAACCAATCTTTTTTTTCCATAAGATAATTAAAAAATGCAAAGGTAAACGGCTACAGGGAAGCAAGCCTAACTTAATGGAATAACACATGCCTGTTCGATGTTATTGCTAACAACGCTTCCTCTTACGTCAGGTATAAAGTTTGTATCTTTGTATCTAAACAACTTAATGAATGATATGGCAGAAACAGCACTAGCGATGATTGAGGGTTGGCTCACGAGGAGTTCCCTTCCAAAGATGGCATTAATTATATTTCAAATTATTTGCTTTATTGGTATCAAATCTCCGTTTAATTCTTAAACTAAACGCAATAATTTATAAAACGTGTTAATCGGCTCCGTTTACCAATGCTTGACAAAAATAGATAAAAAACATTATTAAGGTACTTTTCCTTAATATTTTTTCAATTATCTGTCCCCCGCTCTCTAAAGTCTTCTTTACATAACTATTTTATCGTTTATGCTGTGTGTACTCGCTCCCATCCTTAACGCAACGCAGGGTGAACGACAATTAATTGTAGTTTCTTAGAATAATTAAAGTATTTTGAAATCATTTTTTTGGTATATTTGGGTATGATAAATGTGGCGTTTGTCATTACAACTTGTTCAAAATAAGGTATGTACTAGTGATTACGTTATTACAATAAACAAGTTAGCAGTAATTTTAGTGCGACCCCCAAGCAGATAAGTTTCAGACATTGAAAAAAAAATAATTCAAATGACTAAAACAAAAAAGATATGCAAAAAATAATTCCAAATCTCTGGTTTGACGGCAATGCAAAAGAAGCCGCAGAGTATTACCTGTCCATTTTCAAAGACGGGAAAATGATTAACACTACTTATTATCCTAAGACAGAAGCCGCAGGACTGGCTGACTTTCAAATGGAATTTGCCGGAAAAATTCTAACGGTTGAGTTTGAGATTTTGGGAATGCGATTTATTGGTATCAATGCGGGACCCTTATTTAAGTTCACTGAAGCAGTTTCGTTTATGATACCTTGCAAAGACCAAAAAGAAATTGACTACTACTGGGATGCACTTACAACGAATGGTGGTGAAGAAAGTGTTTGCGGTTGGCTCAAAGACAAATATGGATTAAGCTGGCAAGTGTGTCCTGAAAATTGGGAAGAACTAAGCAAAAAACCAGGGGCATTCAAAAAAATGATGGGAATGAAGAAACTAATCATTGCCGATTTTTAAAGTCAATTTACCGATAACAGCAAAAAACTTATTGATAATGAACAATATGGGTATCGTTGTAAAATTATCCCGCTCCCCGAAGTCTTCTTTAAACCACTGTTTTTTCCTATAGGCTGTGCGATTCCGATAACTTTCGGAACCTGACTTCGTATCCATTGCTATATTTCTGTACCATTAACCTGAGTTAGATTGTCAATATATTGAAAATCAATTCATTTAATGTTTTTAGAATTCCTGCAAGGTTTTTTTTGACCTTGTAGGTATTCATTGTGTCCAAAACAGACCTACAAGGTTTTAAAAACCTTGCAGGATTAATAACTACCTACTCTTCAATATTTTATTAATCGATTACGGGTTATTAGGCGCAATGCTCTTTTATGTTAGATGTATGTAACGGATAACTTTATTTGTGTCATTCCGAAGCATGAGGAATCACATCACGGGAGCAGCTAATATGATTTTTCCCTTTGGTCAAAATGACAAAAAAACGCTATTCAATACTATTGTTTGCGCTGTTGCCGCACAAAATAAAATTTGACGAAGGCAATCCTTTTAAGTATGTTGGTTAATTTTTAAAGCGAATTGTTTTCATGAAAACCATTCGTTTGCGTTAGGGGGAGAAGCGGCATCTCCCGATTTAGAAAAACAAGGCTTTTGCCGTAGTTTTTTAATCGGGAATAGAGCGCATCACCCGACCGTAGGGAACGCCCAAATTCCCAAACGCAATTTTTATTTTGAAGAAATCCTTTTTTTAGTTAGTTTTACAAATGTAAAAAACACACTTTTAATTATTCCAAAGAAATAAATGAAACCAATTATGAATGAATATCGATTAGTAAGCCAACCTTGGCTTGCCAAAGAAAAGAGTTTTCTGAAAAAAGGATTGTTTGCAGCCCTTTGTTTGAGTGTCACCCTATGGTCGAATGCCCAGTCGGTTGTGGTTACTAAAGTTAATCCGAAACAAAATACCAGTTTTAAAGTTGCCGAAGAAACCAAAACATGGAGAGCCGACAACGGCAACGGAACCTTTACCAATCCGCTTTTTCAAGACGAATTCTCCGATCCGGATTTGATTCGCGTAGGAGATGATTATTATCTTACGGGAACGACCATGCATGCCATGCCGGGATTGCCCGTGTTGCATTCTAAGGATTTGGTCAACTGGGAATTCCTGACGTATGTGATTAATAAATTAGATTTCGACGAATCCTATCGCTTAGAAAACAACAAAGACATTTATGGTCAGGGAATTTGGGCGCCTTGTTTCCGTTACCACAACGGGACTTTTTACATTTTTACGAATGTCAACGGGCAGGGAACGCAGTTGTTTACAGCGACTAACCCCAAAGGACCTTGGAAACATACGAGAATGAAAAAATCGTTCCATGATTTGTCGGTACTTTTTGATGATGACGGCAAAGTGTATGTGATTTGGGATTACCAAGAGGTAAAAATCGCTGAGCTTAATGAGGAATTGACCGATATCAAACCGGGAACTCAAAAAGTCCTTATAAATAAAGGAAGTGGCGCAGGAGAAGGTTCGCATTTTTATAAAATAGACGGCAAATATTATATTACCAATACCAATTATGACCCGCTTTGTTACCAAGTATGTCTTCGCGCCGATAAACCCGAAGGTCCCTATGAAGTAAATGTCATGAGTGCCGAGGAAAGTTTAGGGATTGGAACAGGTTGGAGAGTAAATGATCCGCGCAAAGGGCCACCGTTTGATTTGATTCCACCTACCGAAAATTATGTTGGTTGTATTCCGATGCATCAAGGCGGACTTGTGCAAACCCAAACAGGGGAATGGTGGGGTTGGTCGATGTTGGATTACAACTCGGTGGGTCGTGTAACGGCACTTTCGCCAGTAACTTGGAAAAATGGTTGGCCGTATTTTGGTTTGGAAGGCAATCTAACACGTTCGCCAAAAACTTGGGTAAAACCCAATACAGGTTTTACTCAAAAACCGATGCCAACTTACGAGCGTTCGGATGATTTTTCGGCCAAAGAATTGAAACCGATTTGGCAATGGAATCACGTGCCAGTGGATGCTAAATGGTCGTTGAAAGAGAAAAAAGGAAGTTTGCGTTTGCATTCGCTTCCGGCAACTAGTTTTTGGGATGCCCGAAATTCATTAACTCAAAGAGCGATTGGTCCCGAATCGATTGCAACTACCGAAATTGAGGTAAAAGGACTGAAAAACGGCGATATTGCCGGACTGGCTTTGTTGAATGTGCCTCATGCTTGGATTGGTTTGAGCAAAAAGGATAACCAACTTGAAGTGCAGCAATTCTACCATCAGGACAATAAAGTAATAAGCGAAAAAGTAAAATCGTCCCGTTTGTGGTTGCGCGTACATTGTAATTTTGATACCGATAAAGCTCGATTTAGTTACAGTACCGATGGAACGAATTTTAGCTTTTTGGGTGATACCATCATCATGCCGTTCTCTTTACGTACGTTTCAAGGAGTGCGTTTTGCTTTGTTCAATTACAATACTAAAAACGCCGAAGGCGGTTATGCCGATTTCAATAGTTTCAAAGTTGATGAACCGCGTTACAAAGGCTTGACGCAACCTATTCCGTACAATAAAGCCATTGCGTTGACGAGTTTGGCAGACGAAACGGTTTTGGTGAGTTGGAATGGTTTTGTACGTCCCGTAGGAAGTAAAGATCGTTTCGCCGAAGGAAATGCGACTCATTTTAAAGTCTTGGACAGAGGCAACGGCCGCATCGCCTTGCAATCGGTTAAAGACGGTGGTTTTGTTGCGGTAACTGGTTCAGGTCTTATGGCTGAAGTTCGTATTGTGAAGGAAGAACAAGGGGGTAATTCCTTGTTTCAATGGCAAGACATGGGCAGAGGCGATTTGATGTTGATGTCATTAACCACGCATCGTTATTTGTTTGCCGACCCGAATGCTAAAAGTTTAACTTCGGCAGATGCACCAGGAACAAGACCGGACAGAAAAGATGGTGCTTGTTTTGCATGGAAAGTGGTTGGTGAATAATAATACTATTTCATTTTAGTTTACAAAAAAAATCCGTTCTGAGAAGAACGGATTTTTTTGTATTTATGTTTTGGATTGAATCGAGATGGGTAAGCTGTATAATGTTCGAACGGGTTCTCCTTGTATTGTTCCAGGAGTCCATTTTGGAGATAATTTTAAAACTCTCACAGCTTCTTCCCCTGCTCCATAACCGTAGTTATCTCTAAGTATTCTATAACTAGACAAAGTACCATCTGCCTCAATAATAAATGTTAAGTAAACTTTTTCTGTTAATTTTACATCTCCGGGTATTTTGGGGGTTATAAAATTTTCTTCTATGAATTTATAAAAAGCTTTCATACCCCCTGGAAACTCTGGATTTTCTGTTAGACCATTTTTAGTATAGATTGCATTAGGATCTTGTTGTTTTGTTTTGATGTTCTTTGGGTCAAATTCATCAATAATGAACGTTTTAGGTTCTTCTTTTTTTATTTTTTTTGTAATTTCTTTTTCAGATAACGGTTTATCATTATAACTGCGAATAACTAATGGAGGAGCTAGCTTTTTTTGTTTCGCAGTTAAATCGGAGTATTTTTTTTTGGCAACTACTTTTCCTTTTTCATCTTTAATTTTAAAAGTAGTTTTCTTGTAAAATGCTTCTCCGTTTACGTAGATATTCTTTCCATCTTTTTTTGAGGTTTCCTGTGCGACAGTTTTTGTACATAATGAAAATACGAGTGCGGCCAATAAAGGAATTACAATTCCTTTTTTTAATAAAGCCCTTGCTGCTGATGTGTTTTTCGTCATCATAATTAATCTTTTTTTGGTTACTGAATAATTCAAATTACTGGCCAAGTAATAGGTTGGGTTAGCGTTTGCCTTGGATATAAGTAAATTTTGGTAAAACGGAACATTGTTATGCGATTTCACGACTTTCTCGTCGGCGAGGAATTCGTGGTTGAGTTGGATTGCTTTTTTGTAAAAAATGAAAATAGGATTGAACCAAAAAATCACTTTCAGTGTTTCGATAAATAGAATGTCAAAAGTGTGTTTTTGGCTTACATGAATTAACTCGTGGGTATATAATTCGGCTTCAATTTTTCGATTATGGTAATCGGTTTCATTGATGAAAATAGTATTCAGAAAGGTATAGGGTAACGTTTTTTCTTCTAGTAAAACCAGTTTTGCATTTTTGTAATCAATTGCCGAATTTGATTTGGTTCTAGCGTTCAATTTCCAAATATTTAAAATAAACCGAACTAATAATACCAAAGTGATTATTCCGTAAAAACTCCAGGCGGCTATCAGCCAATAATTAGTGTGATTTTTAATGATAGGAATGCTTGTTGTTCCTTCCATTGGAATAATACTCGGAGCAGTTTCCTGATGGGGAATTTCCTGTATTATTTCGATAGTTATAAAAGGAATAGCGAATGAAAACAAAATAGCAAACAATAAATAGAATCTATTGAATTGATGCATTTTTTCTTTTTCCAATATTAAAAAATATACTGCTAATAACACAGCTAAGGAAAGGGTCGATTTGATTAGAAAGTCGGTCATTTTTTCTTTTTTTGAAGTTCAACGTCAATTATTTTTTTTACTCCTTTAATGTTTTTCGCCCGAACCAAAAGCTAAATTGGTGTTGTACAATACGGTCACGGCTTTATAGTTGATTTCTCCAGGTTTCCATTTCGGGCTTAGTTCTAAAACACGAACGACTTCTTCGTTTGCGATATGTCCCGTCCTACTTTGGGCTCTTATATTACTAAGGCTCCCATC
The DNA here is from genome assembly GCA_023259675.1 of Flavobacterium sp. Taxonomy (GTDB): domain Bacteria; phylum Bacteroidota; class Bacteroidia; order Flavobacteriales; family Flavobacteriaceae; genus Flavobacterium. Next base: position 107,867 of record JALRGT010000001.1, on the reverse strand, counting down.
TTTTTCTATTTGGAAAGTTATATGAACCTCGTTACTTTCTAGTAGTCCCTTTGGTTTCTTCATGTTTTTATCAAAAAATTCGTCAAATTTACGATCACCTCCTGGAAATTCTGGTTGCTGGGTTAGTTCTGATGTGTTAAAAAGTGGTTCTTTTTTTTCAGTTTCTTTCCCATTTGTTTTTGTGATAATTTCTTCCTTTTTTTGATTTTGGGTGGCATTTACAGAAAATGTAATTTCAATTGTATCTCCTGGAAATTTCTCAGGGTTGTTCCTCTTTTTTTCTTTCTCATAATATGAAGTTGTAGCTAAAGAGTAATGAAATTTTTCTGGACTATCTTTTGTTCTATATTTTTCCTGCACAAATCCTCCTGAAATAGTTGCAATTTCTGTATGTAGTAATAGTTCTTTTTGTGAATTGGTCAATATAAAACCATCCAGAGAAAAAGAACAATCTTTTTTGTTTATCAAATTCTCTAATTCTTCTTTTGTTGGTTTTCTTTTTTCGGGATAGTGTTTTGTCTCGAAAATTAAATATTTACTTTTCTCATCTTGGGTCAAGGCTTCATATTTTTTATTCAATAGTAATTTTTTGTTTTGATCTCTAACAATTACTTGTACTCCAGCATAATAAGTGTCTTTTCTTTGTTCGTTTACAGTATTGGATTTTGTTGTTTCTTTAGCATTGTCTAACGGTGTCTTTTGGTCTGTTTTTTTGACACATGAAATGAAAACAAGTCCAGAAAAAAAAGGTATTAAAACCAATTTTTTCAAAATGGATTTAGATAGAGAGGTGTTTTTTGTCATCATAACTAGTCGTTTTTTGGTTACTGAATATGTTAAATTACTGGTCAAGTAAAAAGGTTGGCTTTCGTTTGTTTTTGATAGCAGCAGCGATTGGTAAAACGGAACATTGTTATACGATTTCACGACTTTCTCGTCTGCAAGAAATTCGTGGTTGAGTTGGATTGCTTTTTTGTAAAAAATAAAAATCGGATTGAACCAAAAAATCACTTTTACTGTTTCGATAAATAGAATGTCTAAAGTGTGTTTTTGGTCAACATGAATGAGTTCATGCGTGTATAATTCGGCTTCAATTTTCCGATTATGGTAATCCGTTTCATTGATAAAAATAGTATTCAGGAAGGTATAGGGAAGTGTTTTTTCTTTTAGCAAGACCAATTTTGCGTTTTTGTAATCAATTGTGGAATTTGATTTGGTTCTAGCGTTCAATTTCCAAATATTTAAAATAAACCGAACTAATAATACCAAAGTGATTACTCCATATAAACTCCAGGCGGCTATCAGCCAATAATTAGTGGGATTTTCAATGATGGGCATGCTAGTTGCTCCTTCCATTGGAATGATACTTGGAATAACACTTGGAGTGATTTCTTGGTGAGGAATTTCCCGAATCACTTCGATGGTTATGAAAGGAATGGTGAATGAAAACAAAATACCAAACAATAAATAGAATCTATTGAACTGATGCATTTTTTCTTTTTCCAATAGGAGATGGTACACCGCTAACAGTACCGTTAAGGAAAGTGTCGATTTGAAGAGAAAGTCTATCATTTTTTCTTCTTTTGAAGTTCAACATCGATGATTTTTTTTAATTCTTCTAATTCCATTTCTGATAAATTAGTTTCTTTGGTAAAGAAAGAAGCAAATTGCGAAGCCGAATTATTGAAGAAATTACTAATCAATCCATTGACGTGTTTGGAGAAATAATCGGTTTTTTTAACCAATGGATAGTACTCTCTTGAGTTTCCAAACTCTTTATAGGCAACAAAGTCTTTGTCAATCATTCTTTTTAATAAAGTAGCAACCGTAGTGGTTTTGGGTTTTGGTTCCGGATAAGCTTCGAGTAAGTCTTTCATGAAGGCTTTCTTTAGTTTCCAGAGGTGTTCCATTAATTGTTCTTCGGAGTTGGTGAGCTGTTGCATTTTTTAATATTTTAGGTTCTTTATTTTAAGATTATTTCTGAGAGAAGCTTGCCTTTATCGTAATTCCGTTTCATTATCAGCTTTCCTTTGTCGTCATAGAAATTCCAGTTGCCGCTGTAATACCAATGTGCATATTTAGCGCTGAGGTCTAGTCTTGTTTTTCCTTGAGACTGTATTTCTCCATTTTCATGATACAACTTGGTTTGGCAAAACTTTTTATGATGCCACTCTTTTTTAATCAATTTATCGTTTAAATAGTATTTCCATTTTTTTATAGGATCGTCTTTTTTGTACTTTCCAATGGATTTATATTGCGCACTGTCTATTGCATATTTTTCGATCCAGAGTCCTTCTCTTTTTTTATTTATAGTTTGATTGGTTGTTCTTGTTTTACAAGAATTCAAACTTATAATCGTGACTAAGAGGATGCTGAATCTTTTCATTTGTTCTACATTTGGAAACATTGCTCTACAAATGTAGAAATATAAATTTAATATCCAATTTTTTTGGCAAAAAAAATCCGTTCACTCAGTTTAGAATGAACGGATTATAAATTTTTTCCTTTGCGACTTCGATTCTTTACAGCAAAACCTATTTCGACAACTCCACAAAATATTTGTAAAACAACGGAATCGTTTCGATGCCTTTCAGGTAATTGAAAATTCCAAAATGTTCGTTGGGCGAGTGAATTGCATCGCTGTCGAGACCAAATCCCATCAGGATGGTTTTGCTTTTAAGTTCTTTTTCAAACAAGGCTACAATCGGAATACTTCCTCCGGAGCGCACCGGAATGGCAGGAACACCAAAAGTTTCCGTATAAGCCATATTAGCGGCTTTGTATCCAATGCTGTCTGTTGGGGTTACATAACCTTGTCCGCCGTGATGTGGTTTTACTTTTACTTTTACCCCGGCCGGAGCGATACTGATGAAATGTTGGGTAAACAATTCGGTGATTTCCTCCCAATCTTGATGTGGAACCAAGCGCATCGAAATTTTGGCGAAAGCCTGACTTGGAATTACCGTTTTGGCGCCTTCGCCAGTATAACCACCCCAGATTCCGTTAACATCCAATGTTGGTCGGATGGAGTTTCTTTCGTTGGTCGTATAGCCTTTTTCACCATAGACAGCATCCAAATCCAATGCTTTTTTGTATTCCTCTAAGCTGAAAGGTGCTTTGGCCATTTCGGCTCTTTCTTCGAGTGATAGTTCCTCGACATTGTCATAAAATCCAGGAATAGTGATGTGATTGTTCTCGTCGTGAAGTGAGGCAATCATTTTTGTCAAAACATTAATCGGATTGGCAACCGCCCCGCCGTACAAACCGGAATGTAAATCGCGATTGGGTCCCGTAACTTCGACTTCTACATAACTCAATCCGCGCAATCCCGTTGTGATGGAAGGTTGGGTATTGGAAATCATTCCGGTGTCTGAAATGAGAATCACATCGTTTTTGAGTTTTTCGGTGTTGTTTTCGACAAAAGATTTAAGATTGACACTGCCTACTTCTTCCTCGCCTTCTATCATGAATTTTACGTTGCAAGGCAGGCAATCATTGGCAATCATGTATTCGACTGCTTTGACGTGCATGAACATTTGTCCTTTATCGTCGCAGGCACCTCGGGCAAAAATGGCGCCTTCGGGATGGATTTCGGTAGTTTTGATTTCGGGTTCAAATGGGGGAGAAGTCCACAATTCTAAAGGATCTGCTGGCTGTACGTCATAATGGCCATAAACGAGTACAGTGGGTAAGGCGGAGTCGATTATTTTCTCACCGTAAACGATAGGGTAACCGTCGGTTTCACATATTTCTACTTTGTCACAGCCGGCTTTTTCTAAACTGAGTTTTACGGCATCTGCGGTATCTAATACATCCTGAGAGAAAGCGGTATCGGCACTGACGGATGGGATTTTTAAAAGCTCGATTAATTCATTTATCAATTGGTCTTTTTGGGCTTGTAGGTATGATTTAATGTTATCCATGAATTGTAATTTTGTTGTAACCAAAAATACAAAAAAGAGATTATTATTTTTTTTCAAAAAAGACTTTGAAATACAGAAGATATGATTATATTTGCACCCACAATTGAGCGGATATGGTGAAATTGGTAGACATGCCAGACTTAGGATCTGGTGCCGCAAGGCGTGTAGGTTCGAGTCCTATTATCCGCACTTTTAAAACCCAAAATACTAGCAATTAGTATTTTGGGTTTTTTGTTTTCTAAAATCGAGAACGGTAAATTTTAATTATACTTTTAAATCAATTCATTGATTTTTATTTAGCCTAATAAATAAAGGCTGTATAAAGAGAGGATAATTAAAGTTACAAATGAAACGATTAATGATAAAAAAACGAACGAACCAATGAGGTACAGTCTTTCATCATCTGCTTTGACTTTTGTTTTCATGATAGTAGGTATTAAGGTTAATAAGGGGTAACCCAAAGTTAAGCATTTTTTTACTTTTACAATACTTAATTTTTATTATTTTATAGAAATCAACTGGAGATGATGCACTTAAAGCGTTGTTTTTTTTATATGTTTTGTTTTAAATAGCACTTAATTACCGATTTACTGGATATAAAAAAACCTTTTCAAAGTGATTGAAAAGGTTTTTTTTATGCTTAAAAAGAAGTTTAAGTATTCTTCAAATTGATGATTTCTGGATCAGTTCGCTATAAGAATATCTCATTTGTCATTGATTTGGAAACAGAGGTATCTTTTTTAAGATTCCGTTCCAACTTTAGATTAGATTCTGGATTGCTTAGATGGCTTCCTGACTAATTCACTAAATTTTTTTTATACTCTGAAGGAACAATTCCAAACTGTTTTTTAAATAATTGTCTAAAATATTTCACGTCACTGAAGCCAACTTCTAATGCGGCTTGGGTAATGGAGTAATTCTCGTCTTTAATGAGTGATGCTGCCTTTTTTATTTTTACGATAGTGATATATTCATTTATGTTTTTTCCTGATATGGCTTTTATTTTTCTGAAAAGAGAAGTTCTACTCATCCCGATGGCCAATGCAATTTCGTTCACGTTTGTCTTTTCGTCAACGAGATGTTCTAATATAATAGCTTCCAGTTTTTTTAAAAAATCTTTCTCTTTATTAAGTAAATTAGATTGTTCGCTAGAAAAATCCAGTAAAGGTTCTTCTTGGCCTGTAAAATATTTTCTTAATAATTTTCTTCCTTCGAGTAGGTTTTTGATTCGGGAGCGAAGAATTTCACTGTTAAAAGGTTTTACAATGTAATCATCAGCTCCTTTTTCATATCCTGTTTTGATGCTCTCTATATTATCCTTGGCAGACAGAAGTATGATTGGGATATGGGTAGTTGTAATCTCCTTTTTTAATACCGAACATAAATCAATTCCACTTCTAAACGGCATCATGATGTCAGAAATAATTAAATCAGGAACATACTGAATGGCTTTTTCAATGCCTTCTTGGCCGTTTTCGGCATATAGAATATCGTAATCCTCCTCAAGTAAACTTTCTAAATATTTTAAAATATCAGGATTGTCATCGATCAATAATAAAACGAGTCTTTCTTCATTAAGTTCAACTTTTGTTTGTCTTTTTTCTTCAGGTGTTTTGATGGCTTCAGGACTCCAGGCATTTAATGAAGTGGTTTCTGTTTTTTCAGAATCGACATCCACTATTTTATGTGGAGCATCAGAAAATAAGGATTCGTCTTTTGGAATATAAAGAGTGAAAACAGAACCTTTATGAAGTTCGCTTTCTACAGTTAATTGTCCTTTATGCAGTTCGGCAAAACTTTTAGATAAGGCGAGTCCAATTCCTGAGCCTTTTTTTCTGGCTAAAGATTTGGATTGATAATACCATTCAAAAACATGTTCGATGTCTTTTAAATTTATTCCGGTTCCGCTGTCTGCAACCGTTATCTTAAATTGTTCCATTTCCTCTGTTAAAGTGACTTTAATACTTCCCTTTTCTGGGGTATATTTAAAAGCATTCGAAAGCAGGTTGTTTACAATGATTTGAATTTTTTCTAAATCAAACCATGCGAAAATTTCTTTTTCAGGTAATGAAAGCGTAAGTGAAATTTCTTTTTTATCAGCCAACAATTGGTAGTTTTCTATTAACTGTGTTAAGATAGAAGAAACATTGTATTGACTGATGACCAAATCGCTTAATCCAATTTCAGACTTTCTAAAATCTAAAAGTTTGTTTATGGATTGCAATAAGTAGGCTGCATTTTTTTTAATTAACTGCATTTTTTCCCGCTGCTTATTGTTTTGTGCTTCGCGGGTTAAATCTTCAATTGGGCCTAAAATTAAAGTAAGCGGCGTTCTGAGTTCATGCGAAAAACCAGTAAAGAATCGGATTCTCTCTTCATTGAAATTGTGCTCCAATTGGCGTTGTTTTTTCTCAAACAATAAGGAGTTTTTTAATTTGATATGATCGGAATAGTATTTCATTATCCCGTAAATAGCTCCGGCAATAAGTATTAAATATAATAGATAAGCAGGGATGGTTTTCCAAAATGGAGGTGTAATGGATAGGAATAGTTTTTTTGAAACCTCTTTCTCAGGTCCAGAATTAGCTTTGACGATTAAGATGTAATCGCCTGGTGGAATGTTGCTTAAATTGACGGTTCCGGAATTTTTGAGATCTATCCAATGATTTTGAAACCCTTTTAACTTATAGGAATAATTGATGTTTTGTGTTTTTGGAAATTTCACTACTCCAAAATCAATTGAAAATAAGGTTTGGTCATAATTTAAGGTAATATGATCCTGATAAGAGATGGACTTTTTTAAAATTCCATTTTCATTTTCTGGAGTAACAGGGATTTTTTTGTAGCGAACTTGTAAATTTTTAAATATAATAGGATACTTTTTAAATTCATTTTTCAGGTTCTGCGGATGAAACAGATTAATGCCTTTATTGCCTCCAAAATATAAATACCCGTCTTGGCTCTTTAGAGCAGCACCAATATTAAATTCGCTACGTTGGATATTGTTGAATGTGTTTAGATTTTTAACTTTATTAGTATTTAAATTGTAGTGACTAATTCCTTCGGCAGTCCCTAGCCAAAAATTAGTTTCATTTTCCATTATAATACTACAGATGGTATTACTGCTCAATCCATCACTTTCTGTAAAATTAACGGTAGTTTTACTCTTCGGATTTAGCTTGAATAATCCACCATAGCGAGTACCTGCCAAAATTTCACCATTACGAAGTGGGAAGAGACAGAAAATTACATTACTCGGCATATTCTGGGTGTTACTCATCTGATATGAATAGAATTTATCATTATGAGGATTATAATTGATAATTCCATCTTCAAAAGTGGCCAACCATAAAGTGCCATCTTCCCCTTTTTTTATATCCCTTATATCTTTTTTTCCTAAGCTTTTAATATATTCAAATTGATTTTTTTCTTCTAAATAACGATATAAGCCTCCACGATTAGTACCAACCCAGATTTGACCATCTGTATTTTCAAAAATTATACGAACATCACTACCCTTGTCTACGCTTCCTTGAAGATAATGCTCACACCGCCTTGTTTTAGTGTTCATTTTATTCAAACCACCTTGATAAGTGCCTATCCAAAGCCTGTCTTTGCTATCTTCAAATAAAGAAAGAATATAGTCATTACTTATGCCTGAGGGATTGTTTTTTTGATTTATAAAATGTTCAAATTTTCCAGTTTTAGGATCAAATAAATCCAATCCACCGCCATCAGTTCCTACCCATATTTTTCCGTCATTTTTTTTAGCAAATGCTCCAATCCTGTCGTGAGCTAAACCATTAGAATTATCTACGTTTTTATATAAGTGTTGAATAGGCTCTCCGTTGGGGTTTACAAAATTTAAACCTGTACTTGTTCCCAACCACATATTTCCTTCTCTATCCCTTTTTATAGCCGAAACAGTTCTATTGAAAACACTTGACCCATCTCCTTTGGGTAAATACCATTTTATTAATAAATTTGACTTTTTTGATAATACCGAAGACTTATTAAGAATATTTAATCCTCCGTTACGAGTGCCAATCCACATATTACCTTGATTGTCTTCTTCAAATGCCAGAATGATATTGTCACTCAGTCCTTTACCACGGATTGAAGAGGATTTCAAACTTAAAGTATCTCCTTTAGTAGTTATTATTTGTAGTCCCTTGTCTGTTCCAATCCACAAATTCCCATTAAAATCAGTATGGAGTGTGTTGATAGCTGCAGAAGGTAATGCTTTGTTATTACCATAAGGAATTCTCAAAGTTGTTTTTGAAGAAAACTTAAATTTATTTAAACCCGAATCACTAGTCCCAATCCACAAAACAGAATCCCCTTGCATTGCCATAGTGGTGAGTAAATTAGATGACAACGAATTAGCATGATTGGTTTGATTAATATAATATTTTAATTTTCCATTTTTATCAATAACAGGGATTTCAAAATTTTTATTATGGGTTCCAATTATGAGTTCTTGATTAGGACCATTTAAAACATCGTTAATTGGACTGCCTAATTCTTGTTTTTGGTATTTAACAATTTTGAACTTTTCAGTCTTTGGATTATATATACTTAAACCTTTGTCTGTTGCAATTAATATATTTCCTTTCAAATCAGTCTTAACCTTAAGGATGTAACTATTTATCAGTCCATTATATATATCGTTAAAGTTTTTCTTGTATTTCGTAAATTGGGTTCCATCATAAGAATTCAATCCATCAGTCGTACCAATCCACATCAATCCAAGTTGATCTTGTTCAATAGAATTAACCATATTATTTGACAAGCCGGATTCAGAATCTAACAAATAGAATGTAAGTATATTGTTTGTTGATTTTTTCTGCGATTTAGTTTCCTGGCCGTATAGATGACATAATAAGGATAGACATAAAATTATATTTAAAAGGATTTTTTTCATTATTATATCTAGGGTATTGCTTTAATTATGGAAAAGAATAAAAGAATTAATTTGGTTTTTTTGTTATGAATGCAAAAGGTTTAAAAATTCAAATCAAAATAATATTGATAAGTAAGAAGTTTTATGCAGAATAAATAGATTTCTTGAATAGTAAGGCAATATATAAAAATTTCAATATAATTTGAAAATTTCATTTTGAAAAATCGGTTTTTATTGTTCAAATAGGAATAAGGCTATGTCAGAACCAAAGCTTTTTAAATTTCAATAAAAGGAACTAAAATTATTCATTGTATAATTTTTTATTCCTTCGGATGCGCATTGTTTAATTTTGGCATATAAATGGTGGTATAAAAAACAAATGTATGCGATGAAAATTGTATTTGGTGATATAAAGCATTAAATAATGCTACAGACGCTATAAATGGTCGTTTTTTCACCCCTTTTTTGCTGATTTATCCCCCTTTGAACGATTTCGTTTTGTCTTATTTTACATTCTCCTCATTAAAGGAGAAAATGATACTATGATTTTAAACGTCGGCTTTAAAGACGCTTTATTAATAGTTGTAATTTATAAAACACACACTTACATCATAAAATTAGAATAGAATGAAAAATAAACTAATAACACTCTTGTTATTATTAACGGCTCAAGTTGGTTTGTCGCAACAGACTTCAAATGAATGGGAAAACCCACAAGTTTTTGAAAGAAACAAAGAAGCGGGGCGAAGTACTTTTGTATTGTATGAGAATCAGGCTTTGGCCAAAGAAAACAATCCGGAAAAATCTGCTTTTTATAAAAGTTTAAATGGGACTTGGAAATTTAATATTGTTAAAAATCCAACTCAAAGGCCATTGGATTTTTTTGCAACTGATTTAAATGATGCCAATTGGAAAACTATTTCGGTTCCTTCAAACTGGGAAATTCAAGGCTATGATATTCCTATTTACACCAATATTATTTATCCTTTTCCTAAGAATCCTCCTTTTATAGGTGGGGATTATAATCCTGTGGCCAGTTACCGAAGAACTTTTACCCTTCCGGAGAATTGGAAGGATAAAGAGGTGATACTGAATTTTGGTTCGATTACGGGATATGCCAGAATCTACTTGAACGGCAAAGAAGTTGGGATGACCAAGGCATCCAAAATGGCGGCAGAATTCGATATAACTTCTTTTTTGAAAAAAGGAGAAAATTTAATTGCTGTACAGGTATTTCGTTGGCATGATGGAAGTTATATAGAAGATCAGGATTTTTGGAGATTGAGCGGAATCGAACGTAATGTGTCTTTACAGGCCTTGCCAAAAACTACGATTTGGGACTATGCCGTGAATAGCGGATTGGATGAACAATACCAGAACGGATTGTTTGCCGTGGATGTAAATCTTAAAAGGTTTCCGCATACTGATATCAAAAAACCAACGGTTACAGTAGCATTATTTGATACTAATGGGGAACAGATTTATTCGGAACAAAAGAAAATAACTTCTGAAAATCAAGAAATAAGTTTCAAGAGTACGGTTGCAAACGTAAAAAAATGGAGTGCTGAAATACCTAATTTATATGCTTATACAATCACGTTAACGGATAAAAAAGGAAAGATAATTGGTGTGATTTCTAAAAAAACGGGATTTAGAAAAGTTGAAATAAAAGATGCTCAACTTCTAGTTAACGGTAAGTCAGTTTTGGTAAAGGGAGTAAATATCCACGAGCACCACGATGAACTAGGACATGTGCCTGATCGAGAAATGATGCACAAAGATTTGCAATTGATGAAAGAGCATAACATCAATGCTATTCGAATGAGTCATTATCCTCATGACCCTTATTTCTATGATTTATGTGATGAATACGGATTTTATGTTGTAGATGAGGCAAATATTGAAACGCACGCTATGGGTGCCGAATGGCAAGGTTCATTTGATAAATCAGTGCATCCTGCCTATTTACCAGAATGGGCTCCAGCGCATTTAGACAGAATAAAAAGAATGTTTGCGATAGATAAAAATCATCCTTCCATTATCATTTGGTCATTAGGGAATGAATGCGGAAACGGTCCTGTTTTTTATGATGCCTACGATTGGTTGAAACAAAACGATACCACTCGTCCTGTACAGTTTGAACAGGCGGGAGAGAACAGAAATACAGATATTGTGGCACCGATGTATCCTGGAATGGATACAATGATTTCATATGCTAAATCAGATAAGACAAGGCCATTTATCATGTGTGAGTATTCACATGCTATGGGTAACAGTAATGGTAATTTTCAAGAATATTGGGATGTTATCAACAGCAGTAAACGTATGCAGGGCGGTTTTATCTGGGACTGGGTAGATCAAGGATTGAAAACAAAAACAGATAAAGGCGAAGTGTTTTGGGCATATGGTGGTGATTTAGGCGGAGCCGATTTGCAAAATGACGAAAATTTCTGTGCCAACGGATTGGTTTCGGCTAACCGAATTCCACATCCAGGATTGCTTGAAGTGAAGAAAGTTTATCAAAATATTGACTTTAAGCTAAAAGGCGAATCGATTGTGATAGTTACGAATCGTTTTAATTTTACCAATCTAAACAACTTTGATTTCCAGTGGGAATTAATTAAAAACGGACAAAAAGTAAAGAAGGGAACTTTTAATTTAGAACTTGAACCAGAGCAAAGCAAAGAAGAGAAACTAGATTTAGGGACATTAGATACCGATGGTGAATATTACTTAAATGTATATGCTTATTCTAAAAATGATGGGTCTTTGGTTGCCAAAGGACATGAGTTTGCCAGAGAACAATTTGCCATTGGAAAAGGGAGTTATTTTAATTCAAATGCTCCAAAAAACAATGCTAATAAATTAACCTATTCGGTTAAAAACCAAACCCTTTATTTCAATACAGAGACCGTAACCGGTGAGTTTGACCTTGAAAAAGGGGAGTTAAAGAAATATGCAGCCAAAAATGAATCTAATACAACGATTACGAGTTTTCCAAAACCGTATTTCTGGCGAGCACCGACTGATAATGACTTTGGGAATCAAATGCCAAATAAATTAGGGATTTGGAGTGAAGCACATAAAAATCCTAAGGTTTTAAAAGTTGTTTTAGGAAAGCGAACAGATGACGGTGTTACTGTTAAAGTAAGTTATCAATTGTCTCAAGTTGATGTCCCTTATTCAGTTAATTATCTAATTCAAAATGATGGCGTTATTGCGGTAACGGCTTCAATAGATATGACAGGAAAAGAATTGCCGGAGTTGCCTCGTTTTGGTATGCGTATGCAATTGAATGGGTTGTATGATAATTTGACTTATTACGGAAGAGGACCATGGGAAAATTATTCGGATAGAAAAACAGCTTCTTTTGTTGGGGAATATGCCGATAAAGTAGCCAATCAATTTACGAGAACATATATTCGTCCTCAAGAATCCGGAAATAAAACAGACGTGCGTTGGCTGACTTTAAAAGATAAGGAAGGACGTGGAATTAAAATTTCAGGGAAACAGCCAATTGGATTCAGTGCTTTGAATGTTTTAACCGAAGCAATTGATCCAGGCAAGAATAAATCGCAACGACACCCTACGGATTTGAATGCAAACGATACTGTTTATCTAAGTATCGATTATAAGCAACGTGGTGTTGGAGGTGATGACAGTTGGGGCCGATTTCCACATAAACCGTATCGATTATTGGATAAACAATATTCGTATAGTTATACGATAGCGGTTGAATAAATTTTAATTATATGCTTTTGTTTTTAGATTTATAGAAAATACATTAATGAAAAAAACATATATTTCTTTATTGTTGCTGAGCTGCTCGCTTATTTTTGGGCAGCGAACGATTACCATACATACAGATGATATTTTGCAGACTATGGATGGTTTTGGTGCTGCAGATGCTTGGCGATGTCAGTATGTTGGGAAAAATTGGCCGGAGCAAAAAAAGAATGCCATTGCAGATTTATTATTCAGTAAAGAGATGGATTCTGAAGGAAATCCCAAAGGAATAGGACTTTCGATTTGGAGATTTAATCTCGGAGCAGGAAGTGTAGAGCAAGCAGAACAAAGTAATATTTATGATGTATGGCGAAGAACCGAATGTATTCTCAATGAAGATGGAACTTATGATTGGTCGAAACAGCAAGGTGAACGTTGGTTTTTGCAAGCAGCCAAAAAAAGAGGTGTAGAGCAGTTTCTGATTTTTTCTAACAGTCCACCGGTTTATTTAACCAATAACGGTTTGGCATTTGCCACCCAAAAAAACAAACTCAATCTGAAAGAAGGTGCCATTCCAAAATTTGCCGATTTTTTGGTTCAAAGTATTAAAGGTTTAGAGGAAAAAGAAGGTATTCATTTTGATTATGTGAGTCCGATAAATGAACCGCAATGGGAATGGATGCCAAAAAATGGCAATAAAAACAGTCAGGAAGGAACTCCTGCTACCAATGAGGAAATTGTAGAATTAACAAGATCACTCTCCGAAAAACTAAGTGCTCAAAAAATGAGTACTGAAATCCTTGTAGGGGAAGCGGGTCAAATTGATTATTTGTATACAAATGTGAATAACGAAAATAGGGATAATCAGATTGATTATTTTTTTGGAGACAGCAATACCAATATTTCTAATTTGCCCAATGTAAAGAAGATTATTTCAGGTCATAGTTATTTTACGGTATGGCCTATCGGCAAACAAATTTCCAGTCGACAGGCATTGGCTGTAGCGATTAAAAAAAATGCGGGATTGAAGTATTGGCAGTCTGAATACTGTATTTTAGACAGTCCTGGAGAAAACGAAATTCCGGGTGGTTCTGGCGGAAAGAGAGATTTGGGCATGCAAACGGCATTATATGTTGCCCGTATTATCCATAGTGATATTGCGGTAGCCAATGCCGCTTCTTGGCAGTGGTGGACCTCAATTACAAGGGGAGATTACAAAGACGGATTGGTATATCTCGATGATGGGAAAAGTAACGGAGGGTTTGGTGCCGATTATTGTAAAAATGATGGGGTTTACCATGATTCTAAACTACTTTGGACATTAGGGAATTATTCTCTATTTGTACGTCCGGGAATGCTTAGAGTGGCTATTCCTGATCAAGACCCGATGAAAGCGGCAAAGGATGTAATGATAACTGCTTATAAGGATGTGGTAAATAAAAAATTGGTTATTGTTGCAGTAAATAACAGGAACAACGATCAACAATATCAGGTGAATCTAAAAAAGGGTAAGCTTAAAAAAAATGAAGTAACACCTTATACAACCTCAGAGCGTTCTAATTTAAAAAAAGGAGTTGTTCAGAAAATAGATTGTTTAGTAATTCCTGCAAAAGCGGTGGTAACTTTTGTAGGAGAATTTAAGTGAAGTTAGTAGTTAGTTTTTTTTGAAAAAGAAACCCATTTCGTAATGAAATGGGTTTTTTGTTTTTTATATCTTAAAGAAGCTTTTAAGTATTCTTCAAATTGATGATTTCTTGGTCGGTTAACAATCTCCAGTTTCCGCGAGGTAAATTCTTTTTGGTTAATCCGGCAAAAGCAACACGGTCAATTCGTAAAACATCATAGTCAAAATGTTCAAAAATAGAACGAACCACTTTTACATTGGAAGAGCGTAATTTTAAACCAATTTCACTTTTTGCCTCTCCTTCAATATAACTTACTTCTTCAACAAAAACACGATGTCCGTCAAGAACAAGTCCTTTGCTTATTTTTTCCAAGTCTTCAAATTTCAAGTTTTTGTCTAAAGAAACTTGGTAGATTTTTGATGATTTTTGGTTGGGTAAAGTGAATTTTCGAATCATATCGGTATCATTGGTAAACAATAATAAACCGGTAGTGTTCTTGTCCATTCTTCCCACAGCACCAATTTTGGCCGTGGTGGAACCTTTTACCAATTCTAAAACATTACGAAATTCTTGCCCTTCGTCAAGTGCAGTGGTAAAGTTTTTAGGTTTGTTCAATAAGATGTATACTTTCTTTTCGGGTGTCAATAAAACACCATCAAAATTAACGGTATCCCCAGGTTTGACCAAGTATCCCATTTCGGTAACAGGCGTACCATTTACTTTTACGTTTCCGGACTGAATATAAATGTCGGCATCACGACGGGAACATGCACCAGAATTGGCGATGTATTTGTTCAAACGAATTTCGTCTTTGGCTTTTTGTCTTTTTGGAGCCTGATTCGGTTTTTTCTCTATTTTTTCGGGAGCTACTTCGGCAGCTTTCGCGTTTATTTTTGCTTTTTTAGGCCCTTGTGCCCTTTTTTGCATCGCAGGTTTTGGCTTGTTAGAACTCGGTCTTGAACTATTTGTTCGAGAACCGCCTCTTTTGTTGTTGCCTTCCTTGTTGTTCATAATATGCTATAATTTTTGCAAAGATAGTTTATTATTGGTTATGGTGCTAAGTTGATTGCAGTTAGATTTTTAGCCCTGATCGAAACGATATCCTTTTCCTTTTTCCTTTAAAAAGGAAAAGATAAAGTGGAGAGCGGGAAAAAGCTCCTAAAAAAGGTTATATCAGCAATAATAATTTTTTTCCATGCCAAATTACACTCGGATTAATGAGCACAATGCAAAATACACCGGCGACAATGAGGAATTTCAATACGTTGTGCAGCAATAGGAATTGGCCTTTTCTATCGGATTTCCATAAATACAGCAAAAAGAAAAGCAGGACAATCAGGCAGGCATAAAAGTAAATGTCCATGTAGCCCACGTCGTAAATTTCGATTAGAACATATACCGGTACGATGGTCAAGATGGTTAATACCGTAATAATCTGTTTGGATAGGGTTTCGCCATAAAGTATTGGAATGGTTTTGTAATTATTGACTAAATCGCCCTTGATGTTCTCTAAATCTTTGATCATTTCTCGTATGAGCAACAGTAGAAACAAGAAACTGGCGTGTGCTAAAATTACCGCGAGTTGATTTTTGAAACTCTCAATTTCTTCGAATGAGAATTTATTGTAAAAATACAACAGGATGGCAAAAAAAGGTAAGACAGCCAGAAGTGCGGCCATTAAATTACCAATAATGGGGTATTTTTTTATTTTATGGGAGTAAAACCAAATCAGGAAAATATAGGTAGAAAAGAACAATAAGGCGCGCCACGAGATATAAAAAGCGATTAAGGCCACCAGAAAATTCAATAAAAAATAGACTTTGAGTTTGGTGTCTTGACTGACCAATCGATCCAACATGGATTTGTTAGGACGGTTGATTAAATCTTTCTTGCGGTCATAAAAATTATTGATGATATAGCCCGAAGCAATCGTCAAAGAAGAGCAGAAAACGAGAATAAATAAGTTGAAATCCAGTAAAATGCTTAGCGCTCTTTTTTCGGGAGCCAAAATGAAAATGGCTGAAAGATATTGCGCCAAAATGATAATTGGAATGTTGTATCCTCTCACTACAGAGAACAAACTTATAATTTTCATCAATAAAAGTTTGTGTTTTCTGCTTAACATTTTCCGAAGTAGTTTTTCTTGTCAAGTTCTATATTGGAATTGTAAACTTGCTGATTTAAGTTCAAATTTAGGATTTTGTTTTTAAATTCTACTTGATTTTTCACAAAAACACCAGCGAGTGATTTCTTTTAAGAGCTTATTGGGAAATGTTGTGATTGTTTTGAGTTGATGAAGTCTTCAATTATTTTTTTAATGGATGAAATTTATAATTGGCTTTCATGTTGTTTTGGAATTGTGATTGTAAATTTACTTCCAATATCTTTTTTTG
The DNA here is from genome assembly GCA_023259675.1 of Flavobacterium sp. Classification (GTDB taxonomy): domain Bacteria; phylum Bacteroidota; class Bacteroidia; order Flavobacteriales; family Flavobacteriaceae; genus Flavobacterium. The sequence goes on along the minus strand of JALRGT010000001.1, from coordinate 91,297 downwards.
AATCGAGGTTTATGTTACCTTTTAGATTTTCTACAGCTTCTTTAACTAAGTAAAGTCCTAATCCTGAACTTTTTTGGTTGTCACTATTAGTTATGAAAAATTTCTCAAAAATTTTGGATTGGTATTCAGGACTAATTCCAATGCCATTATCCTCAATTTCTATTTTAGTATTATTGCTTTCGGCAAAAGTTGTAATGGAAATAAATCGCTTCGCTTTCTTTTCGTCAGAATACTTGATGGCATTTGATACCAGATTGTTTAGAATGATTTGTAATTTTAAACCATCACTAAGAATTTCATCTACTAAAACACTCTTGTTGATGATTATTTCATTGTTCATTTTAATATAAACATGTTGATTAATGCATTCATCAATAATTTGATTTAAACTAACAGGAGCGATACTTATTTTACTTTTTTTGTTTCTCGAATAATTGATAATGTCTTTTATAAATTGATCTTGTTTGTCCAAGCTTTGATGCATTATCTCTAAATAGTTTCTAATTTCATCTAAATCATTTTCCGACTTTGTGAGTTCTATCAGTCCTTTTAAGGATAATATTGGGGCTCTTAAATCATGGGAAGCGTTATAGACAAATTGGTCAAGTTCTTTATTGAGAAGTATTAAATTATTGTTTTTATTCTCTGTGTCCAGTTTTGCGCGTCTTAAGCTATTAACCATTCGCCAATAGTACACGCTAACGCTTCCTATGATGATTAAAGTTAAAAAGATATTTATTAAAAGAAGATAGATTTTAATTAGGCGAGTGCCTTCCCCTAGTGAATCAGAGAAATTGCGTTCGTTTATTGATAATTTTGAAGTAATTTGATTTAGCTTTTGGAGAATTTTTTCTTTTTCATCTGGAATTAAAGTATTGTTGCTTATTTTTTCATGAACTTCATTTCCAATGGAAGTTAATTGATCGATTAGGTAATCCCCTTTTTCCCATTCGCTAATTGCCTCTGCCAAGAAAGAAACATCCTGAAAATTTTTAAACAACCAAATTAAATCATTTAAATCTTTTTCATTATTTCGACCTTCTCTAAATCCGTTTTTAATTGTTTCAATATCGCTATTGTTTATTAAACCAATTCTTGCCTTTTTATCACCTTTAGGAACACTTAGTTCTTTGTTGTATAATTGCCATTGTAGGTCATCTTTGGTGAAAAAATAGGTTATAAGATGGCGGGTGGCATCTTTTTGTGCTTTAGAATAATGAGATTCCCCATTGATATAAGCACGAGAAGCAGATAAGATTTTAATAGTTAGGTAGTTGGTTATGATCAATAACGAACAAGATGCAATAACAATAGCTATAGGTTTGAAAATATTGCGGAACTTTAAATTTTCAACAATTTCACTTTTTGTCATAATACTTTTTTTTGAAGACATGGCGCAAAAAAAATAATCAAGGACTTAAAGGTAAGATGTTTTTGTTGAATGTAGGATTTTTTTTTATTATTTAGAAAAAATATATTTTTAGAATTGATATACTACTTCTAGTTTGTAGTCTTTGAGTGCGATTTTTGCACGTTCTAAATCTTCGGTAAAACCAAGGATATATCCACCACCTCCAGAGCCGCAAAGTTTTAAGTAATAATCATTACTGTCGATTCCGTGTTGCCAAATGCCATGAAATTGTTCCGGAATCATAGGTTTGAAATGACTCAAAACCACTTTTGATAATTTCTTGGTGTTTGTAAACAAAGATTTCATGTCGCCACCCAGGAAATTTTCGACACAGGCATCGGTATATTTTACAAACTGATTTTTCAGCATGGTACGGAAGCCTTTGTCTTCCAGGTTTTTCATAAAGATGGTTACCATGGGAGCCGTTTCTCCAATGATTCCTGAGTCCAATAAGAACACAGCGCCTTTTCCGTCAAAACTTTGATTTGGAATCCCAGTCGCTTCAATATTGTCTTTGGAGTTAATTAAAATCGGAATACTCAAATAGCTGTTCAAAGGGTCTAACCCTGAGCTTTTACCGTGGAAAAAACTCTCCATCTGAGAAAATATAGTTTTTAATTGCAGTAATTTTTCACGAGTCAGATTCTCGAGAACCGTAATTTTATGTTGTGCATATTTGTCGTAAATAGCCGCCACTAATGCTCCGCTGCTTCCCACACCATATCCTTGCGGAATACTGGAGTCAAAATACATTCCGCTTTCGACATCATTTTTTAAAGTAGCTAAATCAAAGGTTACCAATTCCGGTTGTTCGTTTTGTAGGTTTTCTAAATAAACCACAAAACGTTTCAAATGTCCGTTGGAAAGAACCGCTTCTTCTGAAGGATTTTCATTTTTTTTCAACGCTCCGTTATAAAAGTTATACGGAATCGAAAGCCCTTTGGAATCGCGGATAATACCGTATTCTCCAAAGAGTAATATTTTTGAATAAAATAAAGGTCCTTTCATGTTTAATTGACAATTAATAATGGATAATTGATAATTTTCAACGGTTTGTTTTACTTTAGAAGTAAAGATATAAAAAAAGATTAGTAAGCAACAGCACCTAGTCCAATTTGGTCGCAAAGGTACTGTGCATTTTGGCAATAGCCAACTAATTCGTCCTGAATAAATTGCAATACACTTTCTTTTACCTTTTCTGGATACAAAACATGGACATTTGCACCGGCATCCAGTGTGAAACAAACCGGAATTTGAGTTTCATTCCTGAATTTCCAAATCGCATTGATAATCTGTAAGGTATTCGGTTTCATTAAGATAAAATAAGGCATCGAAGTCATCATCATCGCATGCAATGTCAAGGCTTCACTTTCTACAATCTTGATGAACGCTTCCAGATTGCCACTTTCAAAAACAGCAATAAGTTGATCCAGATTTTCATGTGCTTGGGCAAATCGCCTTTCGGCAAAAGGATGATCGTGCATCAAATCGTGCCCCAGGGTACTCGAAACCTGTTTTTCTCCTTTGTCAACCAGTAAGATCGTGTCTTGGTAATCATTGAAAATTTCATGGATGATATACGGAAACGGAACGCCAAACAAATCGGAGCTTCCTTCAATATTAGCTTGATTTCCCCAAACTACCACTTTTCCTTTTACGCTTCGGCAAGCACTTCCCGAGCCCAAACGGGCCAGAAAGGAGGCTTTCTGGTAAAAATAATCATCGCTCATTTCAGGATGTAAGGCTTTTTCCAGACTCATGAAGTTCATGGCCAAAGCAGCCATTCCCGAAGCCGAGGACGCAATTCCGGAACTGTGCGGAAAAGTATTTTCGGTATCAATGGTAAAATGATAGTCTTTCAAAAAAGGCAAATAAATTTCAATTCGCTCCAGAAACTTTTGAATTTTTGGTTTGAAATCTTCCTTTGGTTTTCCTTCAAAAAGTAAGTCGAAAGAAAACGTTGAATTCGTCACACTGAGCTTGTCGAAGTGTTTTTTCTCAAAAGCCAATTTGGTAATGGTTTTGCAGTTGTTCAACGTAAAACTCACCGAAGGATTGGCTGGAATTTGGTTTTCTTTTTTCCCCCAATATTTCACTAAAGCAATGTTGCTGGGTGCGCTCCATTGAAATTGACCTTTTTCTACAGTTTGAGAATAGGTGGAAGGGATAAAATCAGTTGCTACCATTATGAATTTTAAAAATTTACGCAAAGATACTTTTTTTGCTGAATTGGCTTATTTGATTATTTCAATAATCGGTAGAAAGTTTTTGAGTAAATTTGGCACACATTTATTAAACCTATAAGATTACTTTGATTTTTTTGCTAATACAAATGAAATCTAAATGTCTTACATGGTATAAAAACAAAAACAATGAATAAAATTACCCGAATACTGACTGTTGTTGTGACCTGTCTTGCCATTGGATATTTATCCGGAATCGTAACTCGTGCGAGTATCACGACCTGGTATCCTACATTGGTTAAACCCAGTTTTAATCCACCCAATTGGATTTTCGCACCCGTTTGGTCTATGTTGTATGTGATGATGGGAGTCGCTGCTGGATTAGTTTGGGATCGAATCGAATCTGAAAAAGAAATAGTTAAAAAAGCTTTAGTGGTTTTTGCAATTCAGTTGGCTTTAAATGCACTTTGGTCCTATCTTTTCTTTGGTTTACACAATCCGATGTTGGCGGGACTAGAAATAATTGTTCTTTGGTTAATGATTTACGAAACCTATTTACAATTCTCTAAAATTAACAAAATAGCAGGTTATTTGTTTATTCCTTATTTGGCTTGGGTTAGTTTTGCTGCCGTTTTGAATGGGAGTATCTGGTGGTTGAATCGGTAATCCCCCCTAACCCCCAAAGTGGGAACTCTTATTTTAAATTATTTTTTTCAGAAGCTAATTTTTTGAATGCTATATTTTTTTCTAGCAAAAAATCCATTAGCCCTAAAACATTGAAGTTTTTGGTTGTTTCTTTTGCTTTTGGGTCGGCATCACAAAAATCGAGGAAAAGAGCTATTTCATCTTCTTTTAATTTTAAATTTTCCAAATAGAATCTTTTATCAAGCCTTTCTGAAGCTAAATCTTTAAATTCTTTCATTGGAGCTGTTTGTTTTTTGGGTTCTTTTTCTTTTTTAAACAATCCTGCTATCATGCCTCCAATACGCATAAAATCAATTCCGTTTTCAATTGTACCCATATTTACACCAATAACCTTTGGAGCGTATGTTGATTTTTCTAAACCGTATTGATCCAGTATTTCTTGCTCGTAGTTTGCATCTGAACTTAATTTTATAGAGGGCATTTTAGTAATCACAACTTCCTTTAATTCTTCTGCTTTTAATACTAATTCAATGTTTAAATCTTTATCTTTTAGAATTGAAGGATTAATTACAATTCTTTTAAATTCATAGTCTTTGGCTACAAACACAAGGATATCATTCATTTTTGCAGCAATTGAAAAACGACCATTGGCATCAGAAACAGTAAGTGTTTTTGAATTTGAGTTTATGACTTCAACATTTGGAATTGTATAATTATTAAATACAATTTTTCCTTTTATTGTTTGTGAAAAAATAAATGGAAAAGTAAAAAAAAGAAAGAGACTAAGTAATTTTTCTTTCATAGGTTTTATTTGATAACTTGATGGTGATTTTTTTTCCAATAGGTATTAATTGTAAATCAATGCTTTTCTCGTTTTTTTAGGAATAACAGTTCATTCTGAAGTGTGTGTGTTTGAAATCCATACTCTTTTTAAACAAAAAATCCATTGTGCTCAATACATTTTTTGATTCAGCAACTGTTTGATATTTTGGGTCAGCATCGCAAAACTCAAGGAATAATTCGATTTCGTCTGGTTTTAATTTTAAGGTTTTTAAAAAGTAATTTTTTTCACAACTTGCTTTTGCAAAGTCCTTAAAATTAGTGTTTAGTGATTCAGCTTTGGTAGTTTCTTCTTTTTTAAATAGTTTAGTAACTTGTTTGCCAAGGCGAATAAAGTCAGCTCCAAAAAGTGTAGATGGTTCTTTATAATCTATAATTTTTAGACCTTGTTTAGGCCTAGAAGAATTTAATTTTATTTCTTCTATTTCTTCTTTGGTCAACCAAGTTGTTTTGTGCTCAATCGTAGAAATTACAACTTCTTTTAATTCTTCAGCCTTTAATGTTAATTCGACTATTAAATCATTATTGTTTGCAATTAAGGGATTAATTGCAATTTTTTTTAGTTCATATTGTTTAGATACAAATACAAGGATATCATTCGTTTTTGCAACAATTGAAAAATCACCATTAACATCAGATAAAGTAAGTGTTTTTGAGTTTTCATTAATGATTTCTACATTAGGTACGGCGTAATTATTAAATAAAACTTTTCCTTTTATCGTTTGTGAAAAACTAAATTGAGAGGTGAAAAGGAGTAAGGTACCAAGTAGTTTTACTTTCATAGGTTTTATCTAATAACTTGATAGTAAAATTATTAGATTCCTCTTAATGAAAACTTAGTAAACATGTAAATTCTTGTTAATTAACTACTGAGAAAAGGATTTTTTCTAAATCCCATTCGCCACAATAAACCCGCTCGTCCAAGCATTCTGAAAATTAAATCCGCCTGTAATTGCATCAATATTCACAATTTCGCCAGCAAAATAAAGGTTTTCATGCAGTTTGCTTTCCATGGTTTTGAAGTTGATTTCCTTTAAATCGATTCCACCTGCCGTTACAAATTCTTCTTTAAAAGTGCTTTTGCCGTTCACTTGGAAAGTGCCTTTGGTCAATTGATTGGCCAGATTTTGTATTTGGATTTTTGATAAATCGGCCCATTTGGTTTCTGGAGAAATGCTGGAAGCCAAAACCAAACTTTCCCAAAGTCGGTTGGTTAACTCAAAAGGGGATTTCTTGGAAACGGTTTTCTTCGCTTGGTCTTGCCTTAAATCTTTCAATAATTGTTCGGCTTCTTCCGTATCCAGATCATTCAGCCAATTGACGAAAATCGTAAACTGATAATTTTTGTCATGCAAAATGCGGGCTCCCCAAGCGGATAGTTTCAAAATTGCAGGACCACTCATTCCCCAATGTGTAATCAACAATGGTCCTGTGGAACTGAGTTTCGTGTCTTTTACTTTTACGGAAGCTTGTGTGGCAACACCTGGTAATTCTTTGATTCTGCTGTCTTTGATGTTAAACGTAAACAAAGACGGAACCGGATTGACGATAGCATGACCCTGTTGTTGCAGCATTTCCCATATTTTAGGATTGCTTCCTGTTGCCATAATCAATTTTTCGGCGAGGTATTTTTCGTTTTGGGTTTCAATTTGCCAACAATTTTCTTTTTTAAAAATGGATTGTACGCTTTGTCCAGTTAAAACGGTAATGCCTAATTGTTGTGTTGCTTTGAGGAAACAGTCAATGATGGTTTGGGAGGAATTTGATACTGGAAACATCCTGCCGTCGTCTTCAATTTTCAATTCTACCCCGTGTTTTTCAAACCATTCAATTGTGTCGCCGGAACAAAACTGATGAAAAGGACCACGCAATTCTTTTTCGCCCCGTGGGTAATATTTCACCAATTCATTGGGTTCAAAACAGGCGTGGGTTACATTGCATCTGCCGCCGCCAGAAACACGAACTTTAGACAGGACTTCCTTGCCACGTTCGAGAATTGCGACTTTTAGTTTTTTGTTTTTCTCAACGATGTTGATGGCCGTAAAAAAACCGGCTGCACCACCGCCAACAATTATGATGTCAAAATTTTGGTTCATATTTTAATTTAAAACAAGCTATGTCAATGTTTTAAACTTCGACATAGCTTTGATTGTTTATATTCTATCAGGGAAATCAGTGATGATTCCGTCTACGTTGAATGATTTTATTTTTTGAATGTCTTCCGGTTCATTTACTGTCCAAGGGAAAACTTGAAGCCCTTTTTCCTGCATTCTAGCCGTATTTTTTTTGGTTAACAAATGAAAATAAGGGTTGATGGACTTCGCCTTTATAAATTTGGCGAAAGCGAAAGCCAAATTCAAATCGGTTTCGGTCAGAACACCAATCGGTATTTCTGAATTTAAAAAAGTGACTTCCTGCAAGGCATTCCAATCAAAACTGGAAACTAAAAATTTGTTGTAAGTCCATTTTTTTTCGTGGATGTATTTTTGAATTAAATCCACCACTTTATCTGCAGTTTCATAACTTTTCAATTCAATATTCACAAAGCAATGTTGGTTTACCAAATCTAAAACTTGTGTGAGTGTTGGGATTGTATGCACACGATCTATTTTAAACCTTTTCAGTTCGGGCAAAGTTAAGGAATTTACAAAACCTTTTCCGTTCGTTGTTCGGTCAATGGTCTCATCATGAATAACCATCAATTCATTATCGGCACTCAAATGCACGTCCAGTTCGATACCGTCCACATGCATAGCAATGGCTTTTTTAAAACTTTTTAAAGTGTTTTCGGGTTCATATCCATTGGCACCGCGATGTCCTATTTTGAGCATTTTTGATGAATTTTGGCAAAGGTAAAATAAAATTATTTAGTTACCGACTGGCGTGATTTTTAGGGATTAGGATATTACTCTAATTCTAAAATCAAAACGGATTTGGCTTCTAAAGTGATTTCGGTTCTGATGTCGAAAGATTGCTTTAAAATTACGTCGGTACCTTTTCTGAAACTGGCAATGTTTTCTTTATAGCGTTTGGTTTTTATGGTTTGTGGGTCAGGCATGTTATTCAAAAGCACCATTATCGTTTCTTTTTCATTGTATCGGAAGAACACATAGACATTGTTATCAGGAATATAATGGGTCATTTTTCCGGAATGAATTACTGTTTTGTTTTTTCTCCAATGGAAAAGTTTAGCAGTGAAATCAAAATATTCGTTTTGACCTTCGGTTCTTCCTTTTTTGGTAAAAGCATTATTTGTATCACCTTCCCAGCCACCCGGAAAATCCTGTCGAATGGCAGCATCGCCTTCATATTGATTACCGGCCATCCCAATCTCGGATCCATAATACAATTGTGGAATGCCTCGAACGGTAGCCAAAACAGTCATGGCCATTTTGTATTTTCGAATGTCGTTACCATACACTTCATTGAGGCGTTTGCTGTCGTGATTTTCGGCAAAAATTATCAGGTTGTTTGTATTTGGATACAAAAAATCATTTGAAAAATTGTCGTAGATTCGGGTCATTCCCAATCCCCATTCACTTTCTTCTTCGTTGAAGGCTATTTGTAAAGCATCGCCTAAGGCAAAGTCCATGATGCTTGGTAATTCTGAATTGAAGTTTTTTATTTTTCCAATTGGGCTATCTTTTTGCCAATAGGAGAGGAGTGCCTGATTGCGTTGGGTAATTTCACCGACGATATTTAAATTTGGGTATTCGGCTAAAATCGCTTTTACCCATTTTACCATACACTCTGGCTCGGCATAATTGTATGTGTCCACTCGAATGCCGTCTAAGTTGGCATATTCCATCCACCAAATCGCATTTTGCGTAAGGTATTGTAAGACTAGCGGGTTTTTAATATTTAAATCAGGCATGGCGTGGGCAAACCATCCTTTCAGGCAAATGTCTTTGTCGTATTGGGAAGCGTGCGTATCGCTTAGCGTACTGCGCTTGTGATTGGTTTGTGTGAAATTTTCAAAAAGATTAAACCAATCGGGTGTTGGTTGGTCCTTGTACATCCAATGTTCAATACCCCAATGGTTGGTGACATAATCGATCACTAGTTTCATGTTTCTTTTATGCAATTCAGACGACAATCGGACATAATCTTCATTGGTTCCAAATCGGGGATCTATTTTGTAGACATCAGATTGTCCGTAACCATGATAAGAATAAATGGTGTCGTTGTCTTCACAAAGTGGTGTGCTCCAAAGCGTAGTCATTCCAAGCGACTGTATGTAATCCAAATGCTGAATAACACCTTCGATATCGCCTCCGTGTCGTCCACCGGGAAGTTCCCGATTGTATTTCTCGTTCGTGCATTTGTCATTGGTGTTATTCCTGTTTCCGTTGGCAAAACGATCCGGCATCACCAAATAAAAAGTATCCGAAGAATCAAAACTGCTGCGAATGGCCGAATTTTCCCGTCGCTGTTTCAGTTGGTATTTTTGGGTGAATGCGACTTTGTTGTTTCTTTTGAACATGAAAATAATTTCATGTGCAAAGTCTTTTTTAACATCAATGGTAACGAATAAATAATTGGGGTTATTCGTTTTTTTAACGTTCGTGATTATATTGGGGAGGCTTGTCGCAACATAAAATTGACTGATATTCTTGCCGTAAAACAGAATTTGTACTTCTGGATTGTGCATACCTACATACCAAAATGGAGGTTCAATTTTTTCTATAGGCAGGTGATTTTTTACTTTCATGTAACGATGCTTAAACCCAAAAATACAAATATAAAAGCAGAGTAAAGTTTTTAATAACTAAAAAGCAGCTCAAAGAGCTGCTTTTTAGTAATACTATATTTAGGAGTGTCTTAATCCCATTTGTTACTAGTGGAAACGGCAAGTTTCCCTCCTCCAGTAAAGAATAAAGCTAGTGCGCCCAAGAAATACAAACCTAATAATTCAATTGCCCAGCCACCATTTTCGTTTAGCGAAAAAAGTTGACTGGTGTGAACTAAAAAAAAGGCAAACAAGGTTCCGGAAATATATACTGCCGAAGCTAATCTTGTTCTAAATCCAAACAGAATTAATAGCGGTGCTATAATTTCGGTTACATAAACACCATAGGCTAGAAATGAAGGGAGCCCCTTTCCTGAAAGCATTCCTTCAATAGGAGCAACTCCACCAAGTTTAGCGATACCGTGTAATAACATCAAAGCTCCTACGGCAACACGAAGAATTAATAATCCTAAATCATTGTTTTTTGACATAATTAAAAAATTAGGTTAGTATTTAATTTGACTTATGAACACTCACTGCTCAATTTGCATCTTGGCTAAGATAATTAAATCTACTATAATTGTACGAATGGATTTGCATTAATTAGTTTATTAAGGGCTAAACTTTATTTTGCGTAATGTTGGATTAACATTGCTCAAAAAAATGTTACGATTTGAGTTACTACTAACGCAAATTTGTCATCCTAATGATTTTATAAACGAAGAAAAGATTCGTGTCTTTACTTTTGTAATTTTGGGAGTAGTTTTTTGTTCGAGATTAATCTAAAAAACGACCAATAATCTACTAAGGAAAAGCTAGGAATGCCACTTGTAATTCTCCTATTTTTTTATATCCTGAGGCATTCATATGTATCGGATCATGATAATATAAATTTTTATTATAAATGTTATATCCGCCTAAAGTGAACTGATCCAGAAAAGGAATCCCGTGAAGTTCGCAAATATTTTTTTGCATTTCAACATATTTATTCATCCCTTGTTCATAAAAAGGATCATACGCCCCTCTTTCGTTAAACGCTTTACTTGAGGTAAAAAAGTATATTACAGCCTTCGGGTTTAGTTCATAAATCTTTTTAATACAATAATTAATTCCTCCTGCTTGAGTAGTCAATTTTTCTTTGTCAAAGCCGTCAAATTCGGTGTAGTCGGTATAAGAGCCATTTTCTCTATGATTAGTGTAGTCATTGGTGGAAGCCCAAAGAATATAGATGTCAAAAATACCCGCTTCATCGACTTGTTGCTGCAGCGATTTTCCTTGCAAGGAAGAAAATCCTGCGCCAGGAACTCCATAATTGGTAATGGTCATTCCTAAGTATTTCTTCCACATGTTTTTGGCAGTATCACTTTCTGGGATTACAGAAACTGAACCGCCAAATACGGCTACAGACTTTCCGTAATTCAAAGATTCTTTAAAAGTAATTGCTTCATTGTCAGTTTGTGCAAAAACACAACTGGAAAAAAGGAAAAATAAACCAATAAAAAAACTCATGCTTTTCTTCATAATTATAAGGGTATTTAATGTTTGTTATTTGTTTCAATGAGTACTTTCTCGTTTGTCAAAATCCTAGTTTTCTAATTTACAAGAAAAAATCGCCACTAAAAAAAGACATCTGCTTTTGCTCAACTCCCATTATGTGTCTAATGGATTTCAGAATTTGTTTCAAATATATAAAAATCAACTTGTAAATGGACTACTAGTTTCCAACACTAGAGAATGAGTTGCTACTTTCGCAATCGTAGCATCTTTTTTATACAAACATAAGATGAGGGATCTCCAAAAAAAAAGAGTCACACAATTTAGATGAAATAATTTGTAGAAAACGAGACGGAGTTCCCTCATACTTCGGGAAGGCAAAAATGTGGATATTGTGGCTCTAAAAATGCTGCTATGCAAGCTGCCATTTCCGTAAACTTGTCATTCTGACGAAGGAAGACACGAACGATAGTGAACTGGCGAAGCAATCTCCGCTAGTATTTCAAGTTTTGTGAGTTTTTCATTTGTTGCGGGTTTTGAGCTATTGGGTTCAGTTTTTCAACTAGAGTAAAAATATCTTATAAAAAACTACACTTTATTTTTAGCCCTGAGTGAGGCGGTATCCTCGTAATCCCGTTCTTTAGGGATGGAGAGATAAAGCCGAAAGCAGGAACAGTAGTTATTGAAAACACCAATCGTTCTGCTGCTAAAAAAGAAAACCACTAAGAAAATGATTTCTTAATGGTTTTTAAAGGATTAGATGGTAATGGTTACACCGTCACCATGACATTGGGTGCCACGATGATTGGGGTGTTGTTTATGATGATTTCTAAATCTTCGTCGCCATCGAGAGAGAAAGAAGTGGCGGTGGCAGTGATGCCCACTTTTAGAATCTGATTCCTAAAATTGATTTTAAAGGAATAGGCTTTCCATTCTTTCGGGATTTTTGGCGAGAAATGCAATTTGTCGTTCTTGATGCGCATGCCGCCAAAACCTTCTACAATACTCATCCAAGTGCCAGCCATCGAAGTGATGTGACAACCTTCTTCGACTTCTTTGTTGTAATCGTCAAGGTCGAGGCGGGAAGTTCGGAGGTAAAAAGCATACGCCATGTCCATTTTGTCGAGCGCCGCCGCTTGAATGGCGTGTACGCATGGAGAAAGCGAACTTTCATGTACGGTAAAGGCTTCGTAATAATCGAAATTGCGCAGGAGTTCCTCTTTGGTGAAATGGTCTTCAAAAAAGTAAAAACATTGCAAGACATCTGCTTGCTTGATGTAGGGCGAACGTAAGACACGGTCCCAAGACCATTTTTGGTTTATCGGGCGTTGTGATTTGTCTAAATCTTTTACGGTAACCAACTCTTTGTCCAGAAAGCCATCTTGTTGCAGGTAGATGCCCAGTTCTTCCGATTTGGGGAAATACATGTTATTGGCAACTTTTTTCCATTCTTTCAATTCGGCATCGGATAGTTTTACTTTTTCGATGATGCGTTTGTGGTCGGATGGATGTTCGAGCGATACTTTCAGGATTTGTTCGTAGGCATAATTGATACACCATTTGGCAATATAATTCGTGTAGAAATTATTGTTGACATTATTTTCGTATTCGTTGGGTCCGGTAACGCCCAGAATTACATATTGATTTTTTTGTGTTGAAAAATTGGCTCTTTGGTGCCAGAAACGGGCAATCCCAATCAATACTTCCAGACCTTTTTCGGGGATATAGGAATAGTCGCCGGTATAGCGGTGGTAGTTGTAAATGGCAAAAGCGATGGCGCCGTTACGGTGAATTTCCTCATGGGTAATTTCCCATTCGTTGTGGCATTCTTCTCCATTCATGGTTACCATTGGGTATAAAGCCGCACCGTTTTTGAAACCCAAATTGTTTTGGGCGTTTTCGATGGCTTTGTCAAGGTGGTTGTAACGGTAGGTCAATAAATTTCGGGCGACTTGTTGGTCTTTGGTTGCCATGTAAAACGGAATGCAATAGGCTTCGGTGTCCCAATACGTGGAACCTCCGTATTTTTCTCCGGTAAATCCTTTGGGGCCAATATTCAGTCGGCTGTCTTTACCTAGATAGGTTTGATTGAGTTGAAAAATATTGAAGCGGATTCCTTGCTGTGCTTTAACATCGCCTTCGATAGTGATGTCTGACATTTCCCAGATTTTGGACCAAGCAGCAATTTGTTCTTCCAATAATTTTGTGTAGCCTTTTTTGGCTGCTTTTTGAATGACTTTTTCAGCTGCCGAAAGCGTGTCGGTATGATTGAGGGAAACGGTATATCCGCCAATTTTTTGGAAGGTGGATTGTGCTTCTTTTGGTACGGTTACTTCATAATTCAACTGAATTTTGTCCACAGTCGTTTCGATGTAATGCGGGCTGAGCATTTGATCAATTCCGTTTTCGAAAACGGTGTTGTGCATAAAGGTCGTTACCTTGAAATGGGTTTTGAAGGTTTGTGCCGTTACAAAAGCGTCATTGTCGGTATGTTTGACTTCCAGTGGTTCCCAGAATTTTTCGTCCCAGTTGGCATCTTCGTTGGTGACACCGGCATCGATATAGGGTTTGTAAATTATTTGGGCATCTCGATTGAGTGGAGTAATGTCGTATTTGATGATTCCCACTTCGTCCAAATCTAAGGAAAGAAATCGGCGTACATTCACGGCAATTTCGGTTCCGTTTTGCAACGTTGCTTCAAAAGAGCGGTGGTACCAGCCTTCTTTCATGTTCAACTCCCTGCGGAAATTTTTCACGGAAGTGCAACAATTAAGATCCAAGTTTTCTCCGTTGATTTCGATATCGATTCCAATCCAATTGGGTGCATTCAATACTTTGGCAAAATACTTCGGGTAGCCATTTTTCCACCAGCCCACCTTGGTTTTATCCGGATAATAAATTCCGGCGATATAACTTCCTTGAAAAGTTTCTCCGGTATAACTTTCTTCAAAATTAGCACGTTGTCCCATTGCGCCATTTCCAATACTGAAAAGGCTTTCGGATGATTTAACACTTTCCCTGTCGAATCCTTCTTCAATGATGGACCAGTTGTCTGGTTTGATATAATCTTGATTCATTTTTTACAATTTAAAGCGTGATGATAACTTTGGTAATTAAATTACAGCTGGTTATTTGTTGATTAACTTTGTGATGAAACTCGTTTCCATCTGTGTGAAATCTTTGAAAATATATTTGGCTTCATGTAAGATTTTCTCTTCTCCGATACCAACGCTAATCATTTTCCCAATGTTGGCGGCTTGCACTCCGGCTACGGAATCTTCAAAAACAATCGCTTTTTCCGGTTCGATTCCAAGCAGTTTGGAGGCGATTAGGAAAACTTCAGGATCCGGTTTGGCGTTCGAAACGTCATTCCCGTCCACAATGGCATCAAAATAGGAAAGGATTCCTGTTTTTTCCAGAATGGGTCTGGCATTCTTACTCGCGGAACCTAAAGCAATGGCCTGCTTGTTTTCTTTAAGAAAATCTAAAATTGGAAATACACCCGGCAGAATTTCGCTTTCATTCATGTCAACCAGATACGAAAGGTAGTCTTCATTTTTTTGAATCAACCATTTTTCTTTGTCTTCCGATGAAGCGGCTACTTTTCCCAGTTCCAAAATAATGTCCAACGAACGCACCCGACTCACTCCTTTTAATAACTCATTGTGCTCCAGTGTAAAATCGATGTTCAATTGGTTGGCAATTTTTTTCCAAGCTAAAAAATGGTATTTCGCGGTATCTACAATTACGCCGTCCAGGTCAAATATGAATGCTTTTTTATTCATGAATTTTGCGATTTTGATAGTTTGGTTTTAAAATTGGAAATAATCATCGGTTGTGAAATATAGTTTGTATTCATTAACAATGTGCCTAAAATCAACGGTTTTCTGCTATTGGTAAATATAAAGATTTATTTTAAACGTTTGATTTTAAGTTGTCAAATTAGGAGATAAAATTACTACAACGTTGTAGTGGATTTGATGGCAAGTTTTGCAGCCTGATTGCTAAAATTAAGGTAAGGCTATATGTTGTTTTTCCAGTTATTTAGAAAGTGTAAATCTGGGATTGTTCTGGAGTATTCTAAATTGTTTTAAAAGGTATAAAAAACAAAAAACCCGAATATTGCTATTCGGGTTTTGTGGTACCTCCAGGGATCGAACCAGGGACACATGGATTTTCAGTCCATTGCTCTACCATCTGAGCTAAGGTACCTTTATGTTGCATTCTTAAGTGTTGTGCTTGTTGATTGCGGGTGCAAATATAGAACGATTTTTAGTTTATCCAAAACATTTTTTAAAAAAAATCAATTCGTACCTTCGCAAAATCAAAATGTAAAATATGATTCTAACGGTTGATATAGGAAATACCAGAATTAAAGCGGCTGTATTTGAGGGTGATATCCTTTTGGAGCAATTTGTGTTCACGAAAAAAGAGCTTCAAAAAAACATTGAAATTATTTTAAAAAAATATCAAAAAACGACTGATTTAGTTGTTGCATCGGTCGGAGATGTCGAAAAAGAATCGTTTTTGGAGTTTCAAAAGGAGATTTTACTCCATTTTATTTCACATGCCGATTTGTTTCCTTTTGAAAATACCTATGAGACACCATTGACATTGGGAATCGACAGGATGGTTCTTGCGGCAGGTGCAACATTGCAATTTCCGGGTCAAAATAGATTGGTTATAGATGTGGGTACCTGTGTTACCTATGATTTTATTGATCAAAATAACCGTTATTTGGGTGGGGCCATTTCTGCAGGATTGCGTTTGCGGTATGAAGCCTTGCATAATTTTACTTCAAAATTGCCGCTGCTGCATCTTGAAACTCCTAAACATTTTATAGGAAATTCAACTACGGAGTCTATTCACTCTGGTGTTGTAAATGGATTGGTCTATGAGATTGACGGTTTTATCGATGAATATAAGATATTATACCCGAATTTTATCATAATTTTAACGGGTGGCGATACAGATTTTTTGGCTAAACGATTAAAAAATACCATATTTGCCAATTCAAATTTTCTTTTAGAAAGTTTGAACCAAACTTTTCAATATAAAATCAAAAATGATTAAGAAAATTATAATAAGTGCTTGTTTACTTTTTTCAATTGTAATCTTTGCTCAGGAGGGGACTTCGTCGCCTTATTCTATTTATGGTATTGGTGATGTTCGTTTCAAAGGGACGGCTGATATTCAGTCAATGGCAGGAATTGCAGTAGAACAGGACAGTATTCATATCAATCTTGGAAACCCGGCCAGTTTCTCTAATTTGAAGCTGACAACTTTTGCAACAGGATTCACTTACGCCACTAAGAAACTAAAAGAAGGAACTGAGACGGCAAGTACTCGTCGTACTACTTTGGATTATTTGGCTGTTGGGTTGCCTATAGGAAAATTAGGTGTTGGTTTCGGATTGATTCCTTATTCTTCGGTAGGGTATAAAATCGAGAATTTTTCTACAGATTCGGATCCTTATAATAGAAGGTTTAGTGGTTCTGGGGGTATGAATAAAGCATTTGTGGGATTTGGGTATAAAATAGCGCCCAGCTTAAGTATAGGTGCAGATGCCAATTATAATTTTGGAAAAATTGAAACTAGCAGTATTGAAATAATTAATGGAGTTTCTTCCGGAACTCGTGAATTGAATGAGGCTAATTTGTCAGGAGTGAATTTCAATATTGGTGCGATGTATCAAGCTAAAATCAATAAGAAACTTAATTTTTTCAGCAGTGTCAATTACACAATTGAAAGTGATTTGACTTCGAAGAATACTAGAAATATTGCAACTGTTTTATATAATTCAGATTTTGAAGTGTCCTCGGTTGATTTGCTTGATGAGCAAAGTGGAGAGCGGGTTTTGAGACTGCCTAGCAAATTAAGTGTTGGTGCCGGTATTGGAGAATCAAGAAAGTGGCTTCTAGGAGGTCAAGTAGTGATGGGAAGTATTGGAGATTTGAATAACAGTTATAATACAACATCTAATGTTTCTTATGAAAAATCAATTAAATATAGCCTAGGAGGTTATTATATTCCGAGTTATAATTCTTTTACAAGTTATGCCAAAAGAATTGTTTTACGCGCTGGTTTACAATTCGAACAAACAGGACTTGTGGTTGATTCAGAATCAATAAATGACATGGGAGTGACTTTTGGATTGGGATTCCCTATTCAGGGTACTTTTTCAAATATTAATTTAGGATTCGATTTAGGGAAAAGAGGTACTACTAATTCTGGTTTAGTTCAGGAAAATTATATGAATTTTAGAGTTGGATTCTCTTTCAATGATAAATGGTTTGAAAAAAGAAAATTCAATTAAGCAGTAGTTTTATAACTGGTATTGTGCTGTCCACTTTGTCAATCTTTGACTTATGATTTTATTTAAAAAACATAAAATAATAGTTCTTGTAGTCACAGTTTTTACTGTGACTCTGTTTTTTGGGTGCGAAAGTAAATTTAAAGAAATTCAGAAAAATAAGTATTCTGAGTTTACCCCCAATGGAGATGCTGATGGTGTTAATCTAAAATATACCGATTCTGGACGTATCAAGATTGTTTTATTGAGTTCTAAAATGCTTGATTATGCCAGTGTTGATTTTCCTTTTACCGAATTTCCAACCGGTGTTGATATCACATTGTATGATAAAAAAGCCAAAAAAACACATGTGACTGCTGATTATGCAGTTTCCTATAAACTTACCGGGATTATTGATTTGCAAGGAAAGGTAAAAATTGTTTCGGAAGATGGTCAGATGCTAGAAACGGAACAACTCTATTTCGATCAAAAAAACGAATGGTTTTTTACGGAGAAAAAGTTTAAATTTACGGATACTAAAGGGGAGTCCAATGGACAAGGAATTGATTTTAGTAAAGACTTTAAAATTATTAATTCACAAAGAATAACAGGCGAAGTAGAAACCGCTGATTAAATTACAGGAATTTTATGGGCTATTTAAAATACACACAATACGTATATCTGGTATTTGCATTATTTTTCATTTTTGATGCCATTTCAAAGTGGAATGACCCCACTGCAACCCCTTTGTTGAGCCTTGCAATTGCCGGAGTGGCTATTTTTATGTTCTTCTTCAGAAGGAAATTTTCTAAAAAATTTGATGACAGGAATAAAAAAATATAAAACATGGAAGTAAGCATTATAATAGTATGCCTGATTTTATGTGCTTTTTTTTCCGGGATGGAAATTGCTTTCATATCTTCTAATAAGATTTATCTTGAAATAGAGAAAAAACAAGATAATTTCATTTCCAGAACGCTTACCAAACTTACCGAAAAACCGTCAAAATTTATTGCTGCCATGCTAATCGGGAACAATTTTTCCTTGGTGGTGTATGGTTTTTTTATGGGCGAAGTATTGATGCGCTGGATAAATTCAATGGGTTATCATTTTTCTGATTTATCGAATTTATTTATTCAAACCGTATTGTCTACTTTGGTAGTTCTGATTACGGCAGAATTTTTGCCTAAAGTGTTTTTTCAAATTTACGCGAATTCCTTTATTCGTTTTTTTGCAGTTCCAGCTTACTTTTTTTATTGGTTGTTTTACTTTATATCCACATTTTTTATTTGGGTTTCCGATTTTGTACTTAAGAAATTCTTTAGGACAGATGGCGATCAAGTGCAATTGTATTTTAGTAAAGTAGAGTTGGGAAATTATATCACGGAACAAATGAGCACTGTTGAAGAAGATGATGAGGTGGATTCTGAGATTCAGATTTTTCAAAATGCCTTGGAGTTTTCAGGTGTCAAAGCCAGGGATGTGATGACTCCCCGTACAGAAATAGTTGCTGTTGAGTTGTATGATTCCGTTAATGAACTTAAAGATTTGTTTATAGAAACCGGATATTCTAAAATTGTAGTGTATCAAAATTCATTGGATGATATTTTAGGATATGTGCATTCGTTTGAATTGTTTAAAAAACCCAGAAACATCAAGTCTGTCGTCATTCCAGTCGAATTTGTTCCAGAAACGGTTTACATCAAGGATGTAATGGATTTGTTGACCAAAAAAAGAAAAAGCGTCGCCGTTGTTATCGATGAATACGGAGGAACGTCAGGAATTATAACAATTGAAGATATTGTGGAGGAACTATTTGGAGAAATAGAGGACGAACATGATTCAGACGAAGAATTAATTGAGAAAGTACTTGAAGAGGATTCTTATATTTTTTCAACTCGTTTGGATGTAGAGTACTTGAACCAGACCTATAAATTAAATATTCCCGAAAGTGATTCGTATGGAACGTTAGGTGGGTTTATCGTAGATCATACCAAAGAAATTCCGCAAAAAGGAGAAGTAATCGTTGTGGGATCGTATCATTTCGTCATTGAAGAGGCCACAAATAAGAAAATAGAATTGGTTAAATTGACACTGAAAGAGTGATTTTTTTTATAAAAACATTTTTTTTGTAAAATAAAACACTACTATTATAAATATTAACTAGATAATTGTATTTTCGCAAACTGAATATAAAAATAACAACAATAAAAATGGCAGTTTTATCAAAAATTAGACAACGTTCCGCTTTAATGATTGCAGTTATTGCATTGGCTTTATTTGCATTTATCATTGGAGATTTATTCAAAAGTGGTAGTTTTAGCAGTACTTCAAAAGATGTGGGAAGTATCAATGGAAAAGATATTGCATTTGAGGATTTTAGAATCAAAGTAAGTAATGTTGAAAAAAGTGGTCAGGGGATTACTTCGACTGCTGCCGCAAACAGAGTTTGGGATCAAGAAGTTACTTTGGCTTTGCTTACTGCCGAATTTGATAAATTAGGACTACGAGTAGGGGAAAAATATATTTTAGAAATATTGAAATCAGATCAAAATATTGGTAAAAACCCAATGTTTTTGAATGCAGCAGGTATGTTTGATGTGGCGAAATTCAAAGAATATTTCAAATCAAACCCAGCTCAAGCTCAATATTTGAAAGATAGAGAGATAGATGCAGAGTTAAACGCTAAATTTCAAATTTACAATACTTTAGTAAAAGCGGGTATTTATACTACCGAAGCTGAAGGGAAATTGAAATATGAAATGGAATCTAACAAAGTGAATTTTGCTTATGTTGCTGGTTTATATTCAAGTATCAAAGACAGTGATGTAAAAGTAACTGATGCTGATATCTTGGATTACATGAAGAAAAATGAAAAGAAATTCAAAGCGGAGGAATCTCGTTCCATAGAATATGTTTTGATTGAAGATAAAGCGTCTAAGGAAGATGAAGCTGATGTGAAATCAAGAATCAACGCTTTGTTAACAGGTAGTGTAGTGTACAATCAGGCGACTGGTAAAAATGATACATTGGCTGGATTTAAAAATGCTCCAAGCGCCATTGATTTTGTAAATTCAAATTCGGATATTCCTTACGATTCTACTTATGTAGCTAAGAAAGATTTACCGGCTGTTGATGCAGATCAATTGTTTAATTTGGCTCCAGGTGAAGTTTATGGGCCTTATGTTTATGGAAAATACTACTGTATCTCTAAGTCTTTAGGTAAAAAATTAGGAGTAAATGCAAGAGCAAGTCATATTTTGATAAGCTATGAAGGTACTCAAGTTCCTAATCAAAAAGAAAAAAGAACTAAAGAAGAAGCAAAAGCAAAAGCAGAAGATATATTGGCTCAAGTAAATGCTAATCCGGATAGTTTCATGATGTTGGCTTTCACTAGTTCTGATGATTCTTCGGCACAACAAGCAGGGGATTTAGGATTCTTTGGTCCAAATCAAATGGTGAAACCATTCAATGATTTTGTATTCAATAATGCTATTGGTAAAGTTGGTTTAGTGGAAACTCCATTCGGTTTTCATATTATTAAAATCACAGATAAACAAGATGGAATTCGTTTAGCGACTGTTGCTCAAAAAATTGAAGCTTCTGAAGCAACTTCAGATAGAGTATTTACACAAGCCACTAAATTCGAAATGGAATCGGCTGATAAAGATTTTATTGCAGTAGCAAAAGAAATGGGACTTAAAGTTTCTTCTCCAGTTGGTGTAAGAGCAATGGATGAAAGTTTTGGACCGTTAGGAAATCAAAGAAATATTGTAAGATGGGCTTTTGAAGGAGATTCAAAGGTTGGTTCAGTGAAACGTTTTGAAGTGGCTAATTTAGGTCACGTTATTGCAAGAGTAAAAGCTATCGATGATTCTGGTTTGGCTTCTATTGATCAAGTGAGATCTTATGTTGAGCCAATTCTTAAAAACAAGAAAAAAGCGGAAATATTAAAAGCAAAAATGACTGGAACATCTTTAGAAAGTATTGCAAAAGCAACCGCTAGTAAAGTATTACAAGCTACGGAAGTGACATTGGAAAATCCAGTATTAGAAGGAGTAGGACAAGAACCAAAAGTTGTAGGTAATGCTTTCGCATTGGCAGCAAATAAAGTGTCGGCTCCAATCGAAGGAAATACTGGGGTTTATGTAGTTAAAAATATAAGTACCGTAAAAGGATTGCCTGTAAAAAATTATGCAGACTACGTGACTAAAGTAAAAGCGCAATCAGCAGGAGATGTAAACAGAGTTTTACCTGCTCTTAAAGATAATGCAGAAATTGAAGACAACAGAAAACAATTTAATTACTAATAACAGTATTCAATTTCATAAAAAAAGCCGGTACTAAATTGTAGTACCGGCTTTTTGATTGCTTTATTTTCGTAGTAATTTATTTCAGAATCATCTCTTCATATGGAATTACAATGGTGTATCCTTTGTCGTTAAAATAACTTGTCGGATTCTCATTGCCAATCGCTAAAATAAAATCACCACCCCAAGCACCCAGACTTTTGATTTCGCCTTTAAAATCCGGAAACAAAGCTTCTTTTACAGTACTTAGTTCCAGTATATGACTCATTACGGTTTCGTGTTTTGCTATTGAATATTTAAATTCTTGAAGTGTTTTTGCATTCAGGATTTCATCGGTCAACGCATTTATTTGGGTGATATTCTTATCTAAATTGGCGGTATTGTTTTTTCGGTAATTGGCTATGGCTATTTTACTGCTTTGTTTTTGATTAAGATACACAAAATACAACTGTTCTTTAAAGCTCGGATTAAAGATTATTGGTTTTACAATTGGTTTTCCGTTTTCTAAGTGATATAAAATTGGAGTGTCGTTTTGTGCACAGGCAATGTCATATCCGCTTCCTCCAAAACTGTTGTTTAGCAATTCAAATGCATCAATTTCTAGCCATTGCGCAATATTGTTTATCAAGGTAGAGGAAGTGCCCAATCCCCATTTTCTGGGAAAACTCAGTTGAGTGGTGATACGATAGCCATTTTGAATATCAGTATAATGCGGATTTAATTTAAAAGCTTCCTGTAGAATTTTTATAAGGGTAGTTTTTACTGATTCGGTTTCAGGTAAAGTGATCGCTGTTATTTCAGAAAATAAAATCACGTCTTCAAACCAAATCGTTCCATCGGCATCATAACTTTTCCAATGAATTTCTTTTTCTTCGGTTTCTTCGATACTTAAATTCTGTCCAAATTTTGTGGGTAAAGCCAATGCAGTGGCTCCATCCAAAACCAGATATTCTCCCGTGATTAAAAGTTTACCGTTGCTGTAAAAAGTTTTCTTCATCTAAAAGGGAATCGCTATTTTCTTAAATTTTCAATAAAATCAACCACGGCACTATGGGAAATTACATGGTGTTTAAAATGTTTTCGTATTACAACACGATCTTCTTCATTGGTCTCAAACTGATTTAAAATATTATTTAAATGCATTTTCATGTGACCATCTTGAATTCCTGTGGTTGTTAGGGAGCGCAATGCCGCAAAGTTTTGGGCTAAACCGGCAACTGCCGCTATTTGCATTAATTCTTCCGCAGAAGGATTCTCAAGTATTTGCAAAGCTAGTTTTACCATGGGATGTAGTGAAGTTAGACCACCCACAGTTCCCAATGCTAATGGAACTTCCAGCCAGAAAGAAAAAATACCATTTTCTATTTTGGCATGAGACAAACTAGAATAAGAACCGGATTTTGCCGCATAAGCATGAATTCCGGCTTCAACTGCCCTAAAATCATTTCCGGTAGCCAAAACTACTGCATCAATTCCGTTCATGATTCCCTTGTTGTGGGTTACTGCACGAAAAGGTTCTACTTCGGCAATTTGAACAGCTTGGACAAAACGTTCTGCAAAATCTTGAGGGTTTTCGATGTGCTTTTCTGTTAGTTCTTCAACTGGACAAGAAACCTCGGCTCTAACAGTGCAATTTGGGACATAGTTAGAAAGTATACTCATAATCACCTGAATGTCTTTTTCTTCTTCAGAAAATGACTCATAAGATTGTGCTTCTTCTTTTAAGTTTTTGGCAAAAAGTTCTAAACAAGAGTTAATAAAATTGGCTCCCATGCTGTCTTTTGTGTCAAAAGTGGCATGGAGTTGAAAATAATTAGGTATTAAATCGGTTTTGTCTTTCAATAAAATATCTAAAATGCCGCCACCACGATTTCGCATGTTCTTGGTGATATGCTCCGTGTCTGAGAAAAATTTGGATTTGGTTTGTACAAAAAACAATTCTAGTTTAGAAATATCTCCTTTGAAAATAAAATGAACCTGGCCAATTTTTTCGGTGTTTATTACGGTTGCTTTGAATCCGCCTCGTGTAGCCCAATATTTGGCCGCTTTTGAAGCCGCTGCCACAACAGAGCTTTCTTCAATGGCCATTGGAATGGTTTTGTATTTTCCATTAATAAGAAAGTTGGGCGCTATGCCTAGTGGAATGTAAAAATTGGTAATTGTATTTTCTATAAATTCGTCGTGGAGTTTCTGTATTTTTTCGTCAGAATTCCAGTAGTTTTTCAATAGTGATTTGGCTTCTTCCGGAGCGGAGAAATACGCTTCGGCAATCCAGTCTATTTTTTCTAGTTTAGATAATTTAGAAAATCCAACAACAGGTTTATTCATTTGTAACAGCTTTTGGTGTAATTTACGGCAAAGATACATTTTTAGACTTTTTAATTGCCATTAAATTAATAACAGTAAAAAGTGTTGTGTCATAATTTTTAGTTTATTTTTAACAGCATAAATAGGTTTTGTGTGTGAAATATTCACTAAAATTGGCATTTTTACTTTTAAAAACAAATACATGTATACTAAAACATTTTCGGTCTTGTTTCTTTTTTTAGTTTTTACTGTTGCAGGACAACAAAAAGTTTCTGTTGAAGCTATTTATAGTGGTGTCTTTAGGGAGAAGGAAATGTTTGAATTGCAGTCCCTAAAAAACACCAATCAATATACCGTTTTGAATTTTGATTATGATTCACGAAGCATGCAAATTGATTTGTATGATTTCGCTACACTTAAAAAAGTATCCACTTTTATTAATACCAAAGAGCAAAGTAATTTGCCGATGATTGACAGCTATTCCTTTGACGCTGCCGAAAAACAAATCCTCTTGGCTTGCAATTCCAAACAGATTTACCGTCATTCTTTTGTTGCCGATTATTATTTATTCGACACCACAACCAAACAGTTAACCAAATTATTCGATTTTCCGGTTCAGGAGCCTACTTTTTCACCTGATGGTAAAATGATTGCTTACGCCAAAGAAAACAACTTGTATGTTTACGATATTGCCACAAAAGGGATAACCCAAATTACCATCGACGGAAAGAAAAATGCCGTTATTAATGGGATAACGGACTGGGTTTATGAAGAAGAATTTTCTTTTGTCAAAGCTTTTGATTGGAGTAAAGACAGTAAAAAAATAGCCTATATCCGTTTTGATGAAAGTGAAGTGCCAGAGTTTTCGATGTCTATTTTTGGTAAAGAATTGTATCCTACCATCGAGACATTCAAATATCCAAAGGCGGGAGAGAAAAATTCTCTAGTTTCATTGCATATTTATGATGTCAGCTCTAATGCAACCCAAGATGTAAATCTTTCAAACTACAATGATTTTTATATTCCAAGGATAGAATGGACCAATGATGCCAATGTTTTATCTGCAAAAGTGTTGAATCGTCATCAGGATAATATGGATTTGTTGTTTGTGGATAGTGCAACCGGAATTTCAAAGGTAGTTTTAAACGAAAAAGATAAAGCCTACATTGATTTTATGGATACCGATAATCTTACTTTTCTAAAGGACAACAGTTTTATTTGGACTAGTGAAAAAGACGGATTTAATCATATTTATTTATACGATAAAACCGGGAGGTTAAAAAATCAAGTCACCAGAGGAAACTGGGAAGTTACTTCTTATTATGGTTTTGATGAAAAGACCAATACCGTTTTTTACCAATCAACGGAAAATGGATCGATAAACAGATCGGTTTATAGTATTGCTTTAGATGGAAAAAAGAAAAGGATTTTGTCTCAAGAAAAAGGAACAAATGAGGCCATATTTAGTCCTAATTTTCAATATTTCATCAATACATTTTCGAGTGCCAGTCAGCCTAAAAAATATACGTTAAATGAGTCCAAAACTGGAAAGCCTATTCAGACTATAGAAAATAATGGAACATTGACTTCAAAATTAAAATCGTTTGACTTGCCAGCGAAAGAATTTTTTGTTTTAAAAACAGCTCAGGGTAATGAATTGAATGCTTGGATGATTAAGCCCAAAGATTTTGATCCGTCCAAAAAATATCCCGTTTTGATGTATCAATATTCGGGACCGGGTTCACAGGAAGTAAAAAATAATTGGAACTCCTATAATGATTATTGGTTTATGATGTTAGTCCAGAAAGGTTATATTATTGCTTGTGTCGATGGTCGGGGTACTGGATTTAAGGGGACTGAATTTAAAAAAGTAACCCAAAAACAATTAGGCAAATACGAAGTTGAAGACCAAATTGAGGCTGCAAAAATAATCGGGAATTATTCCTTTGTGGATAAAAATAGGATTGGAATATTTGGCTGGTCTTACGGTGGTTTTATGGCTTCTAACTGTATTTTAAAAGGAAATGATATTTTTAAAATGGCAATTGCCGTTGCTCCAGTAACCAATTGGCGTTTTTATGATAGTATTTATACGGAAAGGTATATGCAGACCCCGCAAGAAAATCCCACGGGATATGATGATAATTCACCCATTCATTTTGTAAATCAATTGAAGGGTAAATTTTTATTGATTCACGGCAGTGGGGATGATAATGTGCATGTACAAAATTCGATGCAAATGATGGAAGCTTTAATTCAGGCAAACAAACAATTTGATGCCCAAATTTATCCCGATAACAATCATGGGATTTATGGCGGGATGACACGAATTCATTTGTATAATAAAATGACTAATTTTATTCAAGAAAATTTATAGTATGAGTGATATAACAGTGAAGCAAAAAGAATTTTTTGGACATCCAATAGGATTGTATGTGTTGTTTTTTACAGAAATGTGGGAACGTTTTTCGTATTACGGAATGAGAGCAATTTTGGTTCTGTATTTAGTTGGGAAAACTACCGATGTAAACTCAGGTATGGGTTGGTCTCAGGCGGAAGCTTTATCTCTATACGGATGGTATACCATGTTGGTTTATGTAGCTTCCATTCCAGGGGGAATTATAGCCGACAAAGTTTTGGGGCAAAAAAAATCAGTAATGTTGGGTGGGTTAATATTGGTCGCGGGACATGGTATATTGGCAGTAACTGAGTTATGGGCTTTTTATACCGGACTGGGGCTTATAATTGTTGGAGTTGGTTTGTTGAAACCCAATATTTCAACGATGGTTGGAGGTCTTTATAAACAAGGGGATATTAGAAGAGATAAAGCATTTACCATTTTTTATATCGGAATTAATTTAGGAGCGTTTTTGGCCAGTTTGGTAGTGGGATATGTAGGAGAAAAAATTGGCTGGCACTATGGTTTTGGATTGGCGGGAATTGGGATGTTAATGGGGCAATCGGTTTATTTCTACGGGCAGAAATATCTAACTCATGTAGGTAATTTTATTGGTGATTCTAAAACTGTTGAAGGTAAAAAATTGCAGAATAGTTCTTTAACTAAGATTGAAAAAGACAGAATTATAGTTTTATTATTGTCTTTTTTGATTGTAATCGTTTTTTGGGGAGCTTTTGAGCAAGCGGGTGGTTTAATGAATATTTATACTTCTGAAAAGACAGATAGAGTGTTGTCCTTTTCATTGCCTTTAATTGGAAATACGGTGCCGGCTTCTTGGTTTCAATCCTTGAATGCCTTCTTTATAATCATTTTGGGAACTGGGGTTGCATCAATATGGGCGAAGAGGAAATTGAAGAATAAAGAAGCTTCTTCCTTGTTTAAAATGGCAATAGGAACGATGATTATGGGTTTTGGGTTTTTATTCATGACTGCTGCTGCAGCACAATTTGATACCGAAGGGTCTTCTGCAATGTATTGGTTGGTACTGGCCTATTTGTTTCATACTATTGGCGAACTTTGCTCTTCTCCGGTTTCATTGTCTTTTATCACCAAGTTATCACCGGCAAAATACAGCTCAATAATGATGGGGATTTATTTCGCCATGACTGGTTTTGGAAATAAATTGGCAGGTATTTTAGGAGAGTCTGCATCTGAATTGGGAGAATATACTATTTTTACAGGAATTGCTATTTTTTGTATGCTTTTCGGATTGTTAATTATTGTCTTTCTAAAAAAATTGAAAGTGTTAACACATGGAGCCGAAGACAACGAATTTGAAGTTTCAAACTAAATTAATTTTATAATGAATAAAGATACTGTTGATCCATTTTTTAAAGACACGGTTTTAGGGCATCCTGCCGGATTATTTGTCCTTTTTTTTACTGAAATGTGGGAGCGTTTTTCGTATTATGGAATGAGAGCGCTATTAGTATTGTTTTTGACCAGTTCAATTGCTAAGGGAGGCTGGGCCTGGAGTGTCGAAGAAGCAATGGGTTTGTATGGATCTTATACCATGACTGTCTATTTTACGCCGGTAATTGGAGGTTTTATTGCCGACCGTTATTTAGGATATCGTTGGGCTGTAATTTTGGGAGCTATAATTATGACTTGTGGTCATGCTGCAATGGCTGTTGAGACCCCTTTTTTTCTATATGTTGGGATAGGTTGTCTTATTGTGGGGAATGGATTGTTTAAGCCTAATATGACTTCAATAATTTCTAATGCCTATGAAAGTCATCCAGAAAAAAAAGACGGAGCTTATTCTTTATTTTATATGGGCGTTAATGCGGGTGCTTTTTTAGGAATTATGCTTTGTGGGTATATTGGAGAAAAAATCTCTTGGAGTTGGGGCTTCGGATTAGCAGGGATTTTTATGTTTTTCGGAATGTTACAGTTTTATTACACACAAAATATCTTTGGAACTATTGGTTTAAAACCAACGGCAGCTTCTAAACAAGCATCAAAAGATAAAGCATCAAAAGAGAATGTTCCTGGCTATATTATTCGCGATCGAATTATAGCGGTATTAATTTTTTCGGTGTTTACCATTTTCTTTTGGGCAGCCTTTGAACAGGCCGGTGGTTCGATGACAATTTTTGCGGAAAAATTTACACAAAGGGAATTGTTTGGGAGTAGTGCTTCTATTTTTAAAATTACGGATGCGGTCTTGACCATTGGACCTTTATTGATAATTACCTATGTATTATTAAAACTTTTTTCGAAAACAATAAAGGAATTTACCGCTGGAAATCTGATTTTATCTCTAAGTTTTATCATAATTTGGGGAATAGTCCTTTGGAAAGTAGGAAGAGAGTATTATGCAACAGAAACGGAAGTTCCGGCTACTTGGTTTGGGATTCTAAACTCTTTGTTTATTGTCGTTTTTGCGCCTTTTTTCTCCAAATGGTGGGAAAGTAAATATAATATCTCGGGACCTATGAAATTTGGTTTAGGGCTTGCTTTGTTAGGATTGGGATTTGGTTTTTTAGCGTATGGCAGTATTGGAATCAATACCGATTCTGTGGTAAGAGTAAGTATGTTTTGGTTAATTGCAGCCTATTTATTGCATACACTAGGGGAATTATGTATTTCTCCTGTTGGATTATCTTATGTAAGTAAACTGGTTCCGGCAACCTGGATTGGGATTATGTTCGGGGTTTATTACTTATTCATTGGTATGGGGAATAAGTTGGCGGGTTCCATGGGAGGAATGATTGAATCGATAACGGCTCAATATAGTTTGACCACATTTTTTCTTATCTTTACAGTTGTTCCAATTGGAGCTGGAATACTGATGCTAATTTTGTCTCCATTGATGAAAAAATTAATGCACGGCGTAAAATAATTATTTGGGCACTGTTTTTGCTAAAAAGAAATAAAAAATATTAGATATGAAAAAGATACTGATACTCTTGTTGCTAATAGTTGGGTCAGGCACTCAAGCGCAGGAATTAAATTGGCACACAGACGTTAAAGAGGCTATAGCGCTTGGCGATAAAGAGCACAAACCTTTATTGTTGTTTTTTACAGGTAGTGATTGGTGTGGTTGGTGCATCCGATTACAGAAAGAAGTTTTAAAAACGGATGAATTTGCCAAATGGGCTGCGGATAACGTTATTCTGGTCGAATTGGATTATCCAAGAAGAACTCCGCAAACACCTGAAATCAAACAGCAAAACGGGGAATTGCAACAAGCTTTTGGGATTCAAGGTTTTCCAACCATTTATTTTGCGAATGCAACTAATAAAGAGGGTAAGGTGAATTTTCAAGGTTTAGGAAAAACAGGTTATGTAGCTGGTGGGCCAACGGCTTGGTTGGCAGTAGCCAATGGTATTCTGAAAAAATAAAGAATTTTAATTTAATTTATAGTATCCCTTTTCTGCAGTAACGTGAAAAGGGATTTTTTGTTTTCTGCAGCTGAGCTCCCAACTCTTTAGTGTTGTTTTATAATTGGACGCATCGGCAACAACCATTTTGGGTTTAAGGGTTGTCAATAAACGATCCATATTTATTTTGGGCGATTGTGTCAAAACAATAATATCGGGATGTATGTTTTTGGAATAAAGACCAACGCTGTCTAAAAGCAATATCTTGTTTCCGTTAAAAAAATAAAGATTTTTTATTTGGCTTACGTTCCTTGAAGAGCTAAAATTTCCCAACAAATAGGATTTAAGTGCTAGATTTTTTTGTAAAATACTAGCACTAGAATAAATGGTTACCTTTTTACCCTTTCGTTTCGTTATCAAAGTGTTTCTTTTTACATTAAAAACAATCCATTCGCTTTGTTGTTCTATTTTATATTGACTTTGAATATAAGCGATTTGGCAAATAATAATCGCCACCAATGTAAAAGCCAGTCTGTTAAAATTCGGTTTTTTGAACCAAATTATACCACTAAAGATTAATAAGTACGTACTAAGCAGTAAATAGCTATTGAACGGAATATCTTTTATGATAAATTGTTCAAAGGATGCAATTTTTTCGATAAATGTATTTAGGGAATAAATACTCCATTCAAATGGTTTTACAAGATAGATTGGAGTAAAATGAAAGCTTGCCAACGTCATGACTAGCAGGCCTAATAACATTATGCAGCCTAATAATGGAATGACAACTAAATTGGTAATAAAAAACAAGCCCGGAAATTGATGGAAATAATAGATACTCAAAGGCAACGTGCCAATTTGTGCTGCAAATGAAACCGTAAGAATTCCCCAAATATATTTTAATACTCTTGGTTTTGGTGTCCAAATTGAAGCTAAAAGAGGTTGAAGCCAAATAATAAAAAAAAGGGCAGTGTAACTCAATTGAAAACCTACATCAAACAAAAATGAAGGTTGAAAGAGTAATATCAGTAACATAGAAACCAATATGGTGTGGTAAATATTGACACTTCTTCTTAAATGTTGTCCAATTGCCACAAATGAAAACATAGTGACTGAGCGGACTATCGATGGCGCCAATCCCGCTAATATTCCAAATAAGGATAAAGAAATCAAGATCAACATCAATTTAAGAATGGAACCCTTTCTGGTATTTGGGATTGGTTTCAAAATAAAATTAACAAAAAGCAATATCAATCCGATGTGCAAACCCGAAACAGACAAAATGTGTATGGCTCCTGCATATTGATATTCTTGCATGATTTCAGGCGAAATATCTTGTTTTTGTCCCAATATTAAAGCAAGAGCTACGTTAAGTTCTTCTTTTTTAAAATGTGTTTTCTCTAAATTATGGATGATAGTACTTCTTAATTTGGAAGTGTAATACCAAATGTCTTTTTTGTATTCAGTACTATTTTGTAAATTTTGGGTGTCAGAATAGAGTTGGGCATAGATTTGTTTTTGGGCTAAATAGTTGCTGTAGTCAAATTGATTGGGATTATTTGGAGCTTTATTTTTATACAATTTTCCAAAAACATAAAGAGAAGAGCCACTGACCAAAGAATTTTTCAGGCTGTCTTTAGTGAAGTTTACAATGATTTTTCCTGAATATTTTTTAGTGCCAATATGATTTATTTCGGCTATATAGCGGTCGTAATAAATCGAGTTTTTTAGTTTTTCTTTAATGTGTAATGAAATTAATTGGGGTTTTTCAAAAACGATATTGTTGTGGGTATAATTGCTTTCTTGATAAGAATCGGTGTGAGCAAATTGAGTAAGAGAACCCAAACAGAACGATAAAAAATAGGTAGTTAAACCAAAATAAATCCCTTTTTTAGGACTATTTTTTTGAAGAAAATAACTAAAACAAAA
Organism: Flavobacterium sp.; assembly: GCA_023259675.1. GTDB lineage: Bacteria > Bacteroidota > Bacteroidia > Flavobacteriales > Flavobacteriaceae > Flavobacterium. Next base: position 59,373 of record JALRGT010000001.1, on the reverse strand, counting down.
AAGAATGACAGCTGGAATCAATACTCCAAAAAGCAAAATAGAGCTTGGTTTTTGATTAAATACATATAAAATCCCCAGTATAAAACTGATTGTAATTCGGGCCAAAGGAAATTGCAGTACTTTCACCGTTCTAAAGTACAATTTTTTTGTAAGAAAGATATTCTTTTATTGTAGAATTCGATTCATCTGAATAAAGGTTTTTTGGTAATAGGGTTCTTTGGTCGAAGAAATAATTACTCCCTTGGATGTAGAGGTATGGATGAATTTTATTTCATCGTCAAGAACTTCGGTTACAATTCCGACATGATTGATTTGGGAGTTGTTATTGGTTTTGAAAAAGATTAAATCTCCTTCTCGTGCCTCTTCTGTGTTTTTACTGAACGTGGTTCCTATTTTTGATTGTTCGAAAGAAGTTCTGGGAAGTTGGATGTCAAATTGTCCAAAAGTGGCATAGACCAAACCGGAACAATCAAATCCTGATTTTGTGGTACCGGCGGTTTTATAACGAATTCCAATATTTTCTTTTGCGGAGCGAATTATTTTTTCAACAAGTTCATTTTTGTTTTCAGTATTTCTGTTTTTGGATGAATTCACCACAGCTGTAGTGGACTTACACGAAGTCAAAAAAACAAAAAACAAAAACAAATAGCAGGTAGGTTTCAACGGAATGATTTTTAGGACTGATGTACTATATTATTTTAAATCGGCAACAATTAATTTTGCAGTTTTTTCACTCGCTCCAGTTCCTCCCAATTTCTTTTCCAGAATATCATATTGTGCTAAAAGTTGTTTGCGATGATTTACTTCCAAAATTTTTGTCAGTTCTTTTTTAATTTGTTTGGTGGTACAGTTTTCTTGAATTAATTCGGTCACCACTTCTTCATCCATGATGAGATTGACAAGTGAAATGTATTTTAATGTAATAATGCGTTTGGCAATCTGGTATGAAGCCCAACTTCCTTTGTAGCAAACGACTTCCGGGACTTTAAACAGAGCTGTTTCAAGAGTTGCTGTTCCTGAGGTTACTAATGCGGCAGTGCTATTTTGTAATAAATCATAGGTTTTGTTCGAGATGAATTTTATGTTTTCATACGTAATGAACTTTTCATAAAAGGAATAATCTTGACTTGGCGCACCTGCAATGACAAATTGATAATCCGGAAAATCCTTGACCACGCTCAACATTACCGAAAGCATTTTGGTGATTTCTTGTTTTCTACTTCCGGGAAGCAGTGCAATAATGGGTTTTTCATTCAGGTTATTTTCGGTTCTAAAAACAGCTGAATCTATCGAAGGATGATTGTGAATGGCATCAATTAATGGGTGGCCAACAAAGGTAACAGGAAAATGATGTTTGTCTTCGTAAAAGGTTTTTTCAAAAGGTAAAATAACATACATTTTATCCACATCGCGTTTGATGGCTTTGATTCGGTTTTCTTTCCAAGCCCAAATCTGTGGAGAAATGTAGTAATGGGTTTTAATTCCTATTTCTTTTGCCCATTTTGCTATGCGCATATTAAATCCGGGATAATCAATAAAAATTATCACATCAGGTTTGAATTGGGTTATGTCTTCTTTGCAAATTTTGATATTGCCTAAAATGGTTTTTAAGTTAAACAATACTTCAATAAAACCCATAAAAGCTAATTCTTCATAATGTTTTACCAATGTTCCGCCTACATTTTGCATCAAGTCACCTCCCCAAAAACGGATGTCGGCCCCCTGATCTTCTTTCAGTAATGCCTTCATCAAATTAGATCCGTGCAAATCACCTGAAGCTTCTCCTGCTATGATGTAGTATTTCATTTGTAATGATGAATTGGGTTAGAAAATGTAATGGTCAAATTTAGGGATTGGATAGTCGTAATTCAAACAGAAATAGTTTATTTTAAATAAACAATGTAACAATTGTAATAATGATTACGGCCAATACAACTCCACGAGCCATTAAATCTTTATTTAATTTTAATAGAACAGAAAAAATAATGAGGTCTAAAATAGAACCGAGTGTTATTAATTTTCCCAATTTACCTTCCGACTTCATGGTTTGAATTCCAGAGATGAAATCATAGGTGGTAAATAGTTTGATAAAAATAAAAGTTCCTATCGCCGAAGCCAAAAAACCAATTATGACTCCTTTCAATAAATCGAGTTTATTCATTCCACTTCCAGGTATTAAGTTCTTGTGTTGCATGATGGGCGGTTAAGTCAAATTGAACAGGAACTACTGAAATATAGCCATTTTTGAGTGCCCATTCATCGGTATCTTCACCTTTGTCCTGATTCACAAAATCTCCAGCTAGCCAGTAATAATCCCTACCTTGAGGGGTTTGACGTTTGTGGAATTTTTCTATCCAAAGTGCTTTCGCTTGACGACAAATTTTGATTCCTTTAATGTCCTCTTTTTTTAATTTCGGAAAATTAACATTCAAAACGACTCCTAAGGGTAACTTGTTTTCGAGCACTTCTTGGGTAATTTTTTTGATGTAAGGCTTCATGGTTTCAAAATCGGCATTCCAGTCGTAATCCAATAGTGAAAAACCAATAGCGGGAATTCCTTCAATTCCTGCTTCAACGGCAGCACTCATAGTTCCTGAATAGATTACATTAATAGAAGAATTTGTACCGTGATTTACTCCGGAAACGCATAGATCGGGTTTTCTTTTTAAAATTTCGTTTACCGCTAACTTGACACAATCTACCGGTGTGCCTGAACAGCTGTATTCTGTAATCGGCTCATTTTCTTTGGTTAATTTGTTAAGATACAAAGTGTCATTTGTGGTAATGGCGTGACCCATACCACTTTGTGGTTTATCGGGGGCAACAACCAGAACTTCACCAATTTCTGCCATTACGGCAATTAAAGTTCGGAGTCCGGGTGCCGAAACGCCATCATCATTGGTGATTAATATTAAAGGTTTTGTTTTAGACATGATTTTTGATGTTCTTAGGTGGGCTAAATAATTAAAATTACATTAAATAGCATTTGAAAACAAAGAAAACAAAATTTATTAACTTGAAAGATTAAAGTAAAATAAAAAAAACAATTTATATCTTTAACAAAAATTTATGCAGGGTTTACAAGTGCTGGCATAGTTTTTATAGTAACTTAGTTTAAAAATTTGGATGAATACTATTATCTGCTTTATGAAAAAAAATTATAAAATACTGCTTGCAATTGTTTTTCTATCGATAACATTGTTTGCTTTTAAAATTAAATCTTCTTGTGAACCCAATCCTGATAAAGACAAATTACTTTTAGAATTATTGACTTTTGTAATCGAGAAAGGACATTACAATCCTGCAACTATTGATGATACCTTTTCAAAAGGAGTTTATAAAGATTATATTCAAGCTTTAGATCCTTCCAAACGATTTTTTCTGCAATCTGATATCGATGAATTTTCGAAATTTGAAACAGAATTAGATGATCAAATAAGCAACAGGGATTTGACTTTTTTCAGTTTGACGTATGATCGATTGATGAAAAGAATGGAGGAAAGTAAAGCTGTTTATAAGAAAATTCTAAGTACTCCTTTTGATTATTCTATCGATGAAAGTTTTGATACTGATTACGAAAAAGCACCCTATGCGAAAAATGAGGTAGAACTGACCGATAGATGGAGAAAGCAAATTAAATTATCAACGCTTTCGTCACTTACGGATCGTTTGAAGCTGCAAGAAACCAAAGGGACTGTTGTAGATAAAGCAGATGAATCTTTGGATGTTTTACACCAAGGGGAAAAATTGGATAATGTTAGTCTAGATAAGACCAAAGAAAAAGGTCAGGTTGAAAACAGTAAGCCTAAAACTTTTGATGAATTAGAAAAGGAAACTCGTGAAAGTACTTTAAAATCATTGGATGAATATTTTGGATTTATGTCTGATTTAGAGCGAGATGATTGGTTTTCGGTTTACATTAATTCGATTACGGCTCGTTTTGATCCCCATACCAATTATTTTGCACCCGAAGAAAAAGAACGCTTCGATGTGAGCATGAGTGGTAAATTGGAAGGTATTGGAGCAAGACTTCAAAAGAAAAATGATTTTACGGAAATTTCAGAATTGATTTCAGGCGGTCCGGCTTGGAGAGGAAAACAACTCGAAGCGGGTGATGTCATATTAAAGGTTGCTCAAGGTAATGCGACTGCAGTTGATGTAGTTGGAATGCGATTGGATGATGTAGTCAAAAAAATCAAAGGACCTAAAGGAACTGAAGTTCGACTGACCGTTAAAAAAGTAGATGGCACAATAAAAGTGATTTCTATTATAAGAGACATTGTGGAAATTGAGGAAACGTATGCTAAGTCAAGCGTAGTTACAAAAAACGGTTTGAAATATGGGGTGATTTATTTGCCTAAATTTTATATTGATTTTGAAAACAAAGACGGTAGAGATGCTGGGAAAGATATCGCTTTGGAAGTAGATAGATTAAAAAAAGCAGGAGTTAGCGGTATCGTTCTTGATGTTCGTGATGATGGTGGTGGTTCTTTATCTACGGTTGTGGATATTGCCGGATTATTTATCGAAGAAGGACCTATTGTACAAATAAAATCTGCTGGCAGAAAAAAAGAAGTGTTGTATGATAGAGATAAAAAAATCGAATGGGACGGACCATTAGTAATTATGGTAAATAGTTTCTCGGCTTCGGCTTCTGAAATTTTAGCGGCAGCTATCCAAGATTATAAAAGAGGAGTTATTATTGGAAGTAAACAAACTTATGGAAAAGGGACAGTGCAAAACGTGATTGATTTGAATCAATTTGTTCGTAATAGCGATGTCGGTGATTTAGGTGCTTTAAAAACAACCACTCAGAAATTTTATAGAATTAATGGTGGTTCTACTCAATTAGATGGAGTGAGCAGTGATGTTGTTATGCCAGATCGCTATGCCTATTTAAAAATGGGAGAACGCGATGTGGATAATGCAATGCCATGGGATAAAATTGATCCAGCGGATTATCGGGTATGGGATAAAAACACCAACTTTAATAAAGCGATATTGAACAGTAGAAATAGAATTAACACTAATTCTCAATTTCAATTGATTGAAGAGAATGCCAAATGGATAGATGCTAGAAGCAAAGAAAACACCTATAGTTTGAATATAGATAAGTTTAAAATGGCTCAAAAGGCTATTGAAGATAAAGCAAAAAAATTCAAACCTTTATCCGAATATAAAAATACATTGCAATTTTCTTCACTTCCTTATGAAGTGGAACAGACTAGTAAAGACAGTGTCTTGAAAGAGAAAAGAGAGAGATGGCACGAAGGTTTGTCTAAAGATATTTATGTTGAAGAAGCATTGAATGTGCTGGATGATTTACAATCTAAGGAGTTTTTGAAAAAGAATGTTCCGGCAAAATTAAAAAAAGAAAATGTAGCGAAATCATAAGCATAAGCCTGATTTCAAATCTTAATTTATTTTTAAAAGGGTTTAACTTGTACTTAAGTTAAACCCTTTTTTATTACTGTTCTTAAAATTAAATCATGAAAAAACTGCTATTTAGTTCCATTGGGATAATCGTAATGTTTATATTGTTGTACTCTGAAAAGGGAGATGCATTTTTTATTGATTTTTTAATTTTTGAAAAAAAATCACAAAGCTCTATTTCAAATGTAGATATAAAAGAAAGTAATTCAATATCTGGGGATTTTGATTATTTGCCTACTTCAACAACAAACCAATTAATTCAACATACTTATTATACGCTTTCTTATAATGAAAAAGCAGAACAGGCAGAATGGGTTGCTTATGAATTAAAGAGAAATTTCGTAAAAAACAGTGCTTATAAAAGACCCTATTTTATAGTTGATCCAATTGTGAAAACCGGATCTGCAGATTGGAGAAACTACAAAAAGAGTGGATACGATAAGGGGCATCTTTGTCCGGCTGCAGATATGGAATTTGAGATTAATGCTTATAATGACACTTTTTTTACTTCTAATATTTCTCCGCAACTGCATGAGTTTAATGGTGGGATTTGGAATCGATTAGAACAAAAAGTACGTTTTTGGGCGCTTAAATATGATGGCGTTTATGTTGTAACCGGTGGAGTTCTTAAAAACTCCAAAAAAACAATAGGGAACGAAAAAGTGGTGGTTCCGGAATATTTTTATAAAATTATTTTAGATGAATATAAGGGGACGTATAAGATGATTGCTTTTTTAGTTCCGAACAAGAAGAGCAGTATGCCCTTGTTTCATTATGTGGTTTCTGTGGACAGTTTAGAACAAATGACTGACATAGATTTTTTTCCTAAATTGAATGATCGAATTGAAAATGACTTAGAAAAAAATACAGATTATAGTTCTTGGTTTTTAAAGTAAACGATTTACCATTCATTTACTTTGTTAGCATCCATTTTAAGGAAAATAAACAACAAAATTGTAAATCCCCAAAGTCCGGAACCACCATAAGAAAAGAATGGCAACGGAACCCCAATTGTTGGGAATATACCAACTACCATAGCGATATTTACAAAGAAATGGATGAACAGAATTCCTGCGACACAATAACCGTAAACTCGGCTAAATTTAGTTTTTTGTCTTTCTGCGAGATAAATTACCCTCAGAAATAAACTCACAAATAAGACAATAACGACAAGGGAACCGATGAATCCCCATTCTTCTCCTACTGTGGTGAATATATAGTCGGTATGTTGTTCGGGTACAAATCCGCCTTTTGTTTGAGTTCCTTCCAAGAAACCTTTGCCAAACCAGCCACCGGAGCCAATAGCAATTTCAGATTGGTTGGTGTTGTATCCAATTCCTTTTAAATCTACCGTTTTACCCAATAAAATATTGAATCGGTCGCGATGATGTTGTTTGAAAACATGTTCAAAAACATAACTTACCGAAAGAACAAATCCAGAAATTAAGGCGAACAGTATTCCGCTTAAAACGATATTTCGATTTCCAATTCTGGATTTGATATGTATAATGACAATTGTTGCCAAAGCCATTAATATAACGTATTGGGGTTCTAGTATCAATGTTAGAACAAATAACAAAATAGCAATAAAGCCTGTCCAAACATACCAAGCAGGGAGTCCTTCACGAAATAATACAATTATGAAAATACTGTATATTAATGCACTTCCTGGATCCGGTTGTGGTAAGATAAGGAGCACGGGTAAAAAAACAATGGCAAGTGCTTGAACTTGTCGATTAACTTCTTTTAAATTGATCTGAGGATCACTTAAATATTTGGCTATGGCCAGAGAAGTTGCCGCTTTTGCAAATTCCGAAGGCTGAAGTGTAAAACTACCAATTCCATACCAGCATCGTTGTCCGGCAATAGTCTTTCCAAAAACAAATAATCCTGCCAACGACAATAATGATATGGCAAAAAATATACTGGCATATTTCTCGTATACCTTTCCGTCTATAGCAAGAATAATGAATATTAAAGGTATTGTTAATGCAATAAAAACCAGTTGCTTTTGATAAGTTTCATCGGGAGAGGAGAACGAAGAAGACAAAATATTAAGCCAGCCCATTGATACCAATAGGATATAAATAATAACACAAATCCAGTCAAGATTTTTCTTTATACTTTGATTTTTCATTTGAAATGAATCTCTAGTTAATTTTTTTAATTGTATCTTTTTTAAGCATTAGAATTGTTTTTTTTGCTTTCAAAATGGAATCTCTTCTTCTTATTTCAAATTTTGCAGCTTCAGAAAGTCCACCTAATTTAGCATAGCGATCTTGTAAACTTCTTTCTAAAGTTCTTTTTTCTAAATCCGTTCGTGTTATTTTGCCTCTAAGATATTTCTCAATCATCAAACTTGCTATAGGCCCAGCTATTGTTGCTCCAAAACCTCCATTTTCGACCATTACAGCAATTGCGATCTTAGGATTGTCTTTAGGTGCAAAGGCTACAAATATCGAGTGGTCTTCAAGCTTTGTTCTAACTCCATTAATTTTAGCATAATTTTCAGCTGTCCCTGTTTTACCACAGATATCAATTCCTTCTACACGAAGAGAACTGGCCGTACCTAAATTATAAACATCAAATAAGCCACTGATCATTGGAGCAAAATGTTTTTTATCAATTGTAGTTACATGTTTAGTAGTGAATTTTTTATCAATTGAAGCTCCTTTTATTTTTTTGATAATATGAGGGGTGTAATAATAACCTTCATTTGCAACTGCTGCCATCATATTAGCCAGTTGAATGGGAGTCATCACCACTTCTCCTTGTCCAATAGAATTGGAAATAATTGTTTTTCCACTGTAATTCCAATTAGGGTATATTTTTTTATATGTTTTTGAAGTGGGTATGTTTCCTCTTTTTCCTATTGGTAAATCGTATCCCATGAATTGACCTAAGCCAAAACTTTTTACATGATTACTCCAAGTATCTACCGCATATGGAGTATTAGAATATTTGCCAATTAAACGTAAATATACATTGGCAAAATAGGTGTTACATGAATTATAAATTCCATTATGTAATTGATGTGGCCCAAAACCGTGGCATTTCATAAATCTCCCTGGAGCATAACTAAAACCATGATGACACATATAAGTAGTTTGCTCATCTATTACTCCTTCTTGAAGGCCAATTAGGCCCGTTAATATTTTAAAAGGAGAACCAGGAGGGTATTCTGCCAATAATCCTCTATCAAAAAGTGGTTTTGCAATTGAATCTCGATACAACATGGTGTAATTCTTGGAACGCTGTCTTCCTACTAGAATGGAAGGATCGTAAGAAGGAGCAGTAATCAAAGCCAATATTTCACCTGTCTTAGGTTCAATAGCGACAATGCCACCTCTCTTATTAATCATTAATTCCTCGCCATATTTTTGGATTACCGCATCAATAGATAGGGTAATGTCTTCTCCTTGAACTGCAATAGTATCGTATTTTCCTTCTTTGTAGGAACCTATTTCTCTATTGTATTTGTCTTTTTGAATATATTTAACTCCTTTAATTCCACGTAATACTTCTTCGTATTCTTGTTCAACACCTTGTTGTCCAATTAAATCACCACTTTTATAGTAGGGATTTTTGGCTATCAAATTTTCATTTACTTGTGTTATGAAACCAAAAATATTTGCTCCAAAATCTACTTCGTAATCACGAAGGGATCGCTTTTGAAAATAGAAGCCTTCAAATTTTCGTATCTTTTCTTGAAATGCAGCAAATTCGCGTTTGTTTAATTGCGGCAGAAATACAGAAGGAAGTCTTGGACTATATACTTTAGCCTTGGCTATTTTTTTTATATAGTCTTCTTTTGTAATATTTAATAATTGGCAGAATTCTAAGGTGTCAATATTTTTTAATTCCCTTGGAATGACCATGATGTCATAAGAGGCTTGGTTTGCCACTAATAATTTGCCATTTCGATCAAATACATACCCTCTTTCAGGATAGTCGTATTTTATTTTAATGGCATTGTTTTCAGATTTTAATTTGAAGGTGTCATTGATAACCTGCAAATAAAATATCCGTATCACTAGCAATGATGCTGCAACAATAATTAAAGAAGGCAGCAAAAGTTTTCTCATCGTTTGGTAGGCTTAATAAGATATATTATTATAATACAACTGATAACTGTAAATACAGTACTCAATAAAGCTCGAATTAGAATGTCTAAAAAGAAACTAATCTGAAAGGCTTCTAATGTGAACAAGGTAAAATGATGGATGATTACCGAAAGCAATATAAATGAAAATCGTTCGGGTGTCAAGACGTCATTTAGTTTTATGGTTTGGTATTCGTAACTTACTCCAAATGAAAATTTAAAAATATAAGGCCGGTAATAGGCTAAAACCAAACAGGAAGCAGCATGAATCCCGCCCGAATTAGAAAATAAATCCATTATGATCCCCAATAAAAAACTGGAGATTAACAAACCTGATTTATTTCCATTAACAGGATAAAGAATAATAAACAATATATAAGGCATAGGGAGTACAAAACCCAAAAATGTCATATTGTTGAATATGAGAATTTGAACGGCCAATAAAAAAATAAACCGAAAAATATTGACTAACAAAGTGCTATTCATCTTTATTCGTTTTTTCTAAATTGATAAGTTCGTCTCTATCCTTGTTTTTTATTATATATACATGACCTAAATTAGTCATATCATTGAAAAGCTTAACATTTATGGTGTAATAATGAGTTTGATCGTCAATTTCAATTTTATCAATCGTTCCAATATTAATGTTCTCAGGAAAAATAACAGATTCTCCACCCGTTACAATTGTGTCGCCCTTTCTTGCCGAGGCTAATCTAGGAATGTCAATCAGTTGAACATACCCCGTATTTTTACCATTCCATGTTAAAGAACCAAAATGATTCGATTTTTTAAGTTTGGCATTGATTTGTGATTTTACATTCAGGATACTGATTACTGTAGAATAATTAGGGGAAGTTTTGTCAACAATTCCAATGATTCCTAAGCTGTTAATCACTCCCATATCCGGTTTAATTCCTTGCAAGGATCCTGAATTTAAGGTCAAATAGTTTTCATGTACATTATAAGAGTTGTGAATCACCTTAGAAACTGCAATGTCTTCGGGTTTTACCCCTTTAAGATTGTCGAATTTGGTTATTTTGATAGAATCCTTGGTGTTAAATACAATACTTCGTAGTCGGGCATTTTCAATTGCTAAAGCCTCATTTTGTGTTTTTAAATCCAGATATTCATTTATGTTGTTTATTCTTTCATATACTCCGCCACTTAAAAAATTAGCGGAACTGATAATTCTGCTTTTATGATAAGAATGGGATTGTATCGTAAGCAAAAACGAAATACACAATAGCAGCAAAAACAGAAGTCGATTGCTGTTTTTGAATATAAAATTAAATATTTGCTGCATTCTCTTTTGTTAGATTATTTTGTTTCAGAATTGCTTCAGAATATAAGTTTAAAAGTATTTTATTTGATTAAAATACTTTTAAACTTCCCGATATTTTTTAAAGCCATTCCTGTTCCTCTTACTACGGCTCTTAATGGGTCTTCAGCTATATAAACCGGTAAATCTGTTTTTTGCGAAATTCTTTTATCAAGACCTCTTAACATAGATCCACCACCTGCAAGATAAATTCCAGTATTGTAGATGTCTGCCGCTAACTCAGGTGGAGTTTGAGATAGAGTCTCCATAACAGCATCTTCAATTCTTTGTATGGATTTGTCTAATGCTTTTGCAATTTCTCTATAGGAAACATCAACCTGTTTAGGTTTTCCGGTAAGTAAATCTCTACCTTGAACTGACATGTCTTCTGGAGCAGTTTCTAAATCTTCAATGGCGGCTCCTATTTGAATTTTTATTTTTTCAGCAGTACTTTCACCCACAAAAAGGTTGTGTTGTGTACGCATATAATACACGATGTCATTGGTGAAAACATCTCCCGCAATTTTTACGGATTTGTCACATACAATTCCACCCAAGGCAATTACAGCAATTTCTGTAGTACCTCCTCCAATATCTACGATCATGTTTCCTTTAGGTTGCATAATATCTATACCAATACCAATCGCTGCTGCCATAGGTTCATGTATCAAGTAAACTTCTTTTCCATTTACTCTTTCACATGATTCCTTAACGGCTCTCATTTCCACTTCAGTAATTCCGGAAGGGATACAAACTACCATTCTAAGGGCAGGAGTAAACATTCTTTTCTTTAATGCCGGTATGCTTTTTATAAACATACTGATCATTTTTTCTGAAGCATCAAAATCAGCAATTACCCCGTCTTTCAGCGGTCTTATCGTTTTAATGTTTTCATGTGTTTTACCCTGCATCAAGTTGGCTTCTTTACCAACAGCAATAATTTTGCCAGATATTCTGTCACGAGCAACAATTGAAGGGCTGTCAATTACTACTTTGTCGTTATGAATAATTAAAGTGTTAGCGGTACCAAGATCTATCGCGATATCCTCGGTCATGAAATCAAAAAATCCCATAAGTTTTTTTGGGGGTTTAAAAGTTAAAAATTAGGTGTAAACAAAGTTACACAAATTAATGTTTGAAATGACGTGTTCCAGTAAATACCATCGCAAGCTTGTTTTCATTACAATAGTCAATGCTTAACTGGTCCTTGATTGATCCCCCTGGTTGAATTACGGCTGTAATTCCTGCTTCTTTTGCTAGAGCAACACAGTCTGGAAAAGGAAAAAAGGCATCACTGGCCATAGAAGCACCTTTTAAATCAAATCCAAAAGCTTTTGCTTTTTCTACGGCTTGAACTAATGCATCAACTCTAGATGTCTGTCCTGTTCCTGAAGAAATGAGTGTTCCGTTTTTTGCAAAAACAATCGTATTTGATTTGGTGTTTTTACAAATTTTAGAAGCAAATATTAAATCTTCAATTTCTTGTTCTGTTGGACTTGTTAAAGTAACGGTTTTAAGGCTTTCTTTATTGTCTGTGATGTTATTTCTTTCTTGAATTAAAATTCCATTGAGGCAAGTTCTGACTTGTTTTTCTGGAAGAGCCACTTCATTTTGAACTAAAATAATTCTATTTTTCTTTTCTTGTAAGATAGTAACGGCTTCGTCATCATATGCTGGAGCGATAACTACTTCACAGAATAATTTGTTTATTTCAGTTGCTGTTTCGACATCAATTTTTGTGTTTGAAATTAAAACACCTCCAAATGCTGAAGTAGGATCGCATGCTAATGCTGCCAAATAGGCTTCTGAAATCGTTTTTCTGGAAGCTAAACCACACGCATTATTGTGTTTCAAAATGGCAAATGTAGGTCCGTCTGCTTTAAATTCATTGATTAAATTTACCGCAGCATCAACATCTAAAAGATTGTTGTACGATAATTCTTTTCCGTGAAGTTTATTGAACATGGCATCAAAATCTCCAAAGAAAAATCCTTTTTGATGAGGGTTTTCTCCGTATCTTAAAATCTGACCGTTGGCGATACTTTGTTTGTAAACAGTCTCGTCTGTATTGAAATAATTAAAAATGGCAGTGTCATAATGAGAAGAAACATGAAAAGCTTTAGTGGCTAATAATTTTCTGTCTTCAAGAGAAGTAGCTCCATTTTGTTTGGTAAGTAAGTCTAAAAGTAAACTATATTCATCTACCGAAGCAACAATTACGGTATCCTTGAAATTTTTTGCAGCGGCACGAATTAAAGAAATTCCACCGATATCAATTTTTTCAATAATGTCAGCTTCACTTGCACCTGAGGCTACTGTTTTTTCAAAAGGGTATAAGTCTACAATAACCAAGTCAATTTGAGGGATATTGAATTCCTCCATTTGTTGTACATCACTTTCGTTATCTTGACGGTTCAAGATTCCACCAAATACTTTTGGATGTAACGTTTTTACTCGGCCACCTAATATAGAAGGATATGAAGTAACATCTTCCACAGGGACTACAGGAATTCCTAAGTTTTTTATGAAATCTTCTGTTCCTCCAGTTGAATAAAGTGTAACATTTTGGTTGTGGAGTAGTCTAACAATTGGTTCAAGACCTTCTTTTGAAAATACTGAAATTAATGCCGATTGAATTGTTTTATTTGCGCTCATGTAAAAATATAATTATAAAGTGCAAAAGTAGTTTTTTAATGTGAAAATTAAGCTATTTGAAAATGAGATAATTTGCATTTTTGATATCTTTTCTTCATAAAACATTAAAATGTAGTTTAGTGGTGCAATGAATGGAAGTTTCGATTAGGTTTTTGAATATAAATTACTGAATTTTACCTTACTATAAATGTCTATTTATGTTTGTTTATTTTAGATTACTGAAAGAAAGTTTTGCTTTTGCCATGAATGCATTGCGCAATAACAAGTTAAGAACTTTGCTTTCTTTACTTGGAGTTACGATTGGGATTTTTTCGATTATTGCGGTTTTGGCTGCAGTTGATTCTTTAGATAGAAAAATTTCAAAAGATTTAAGTAGTTTAGATAAAAACACCATTTATTTGATGAAGTTTTCTTTTGGGCCTACTGATGTGCCACAATGGAAAAGGGAGCAGTTTCCTAATGTGAAGTATGACGAGTATACTTACATGAAAGGAGCGATGACCAACACGGAGCAATTAGGGTATCAAATTTTTACTAAGAGTGAGTCCATAAAATATAATGCTAATGTTGTGACAGATATTAATATGGTGCCCGTTTCTCATGAATTTATAGATATACAAGGATTAGAATTTGAAAAAGGAAGGTTTTATAATGAGTCGGAGGCAAATTCGGGTGCTACCGTAATTGTGTTGGGTAATGAAATTGCAAAGTCACTTTTTGGGGATTCAGAACCCATCGGTAAGAACGTGCGGGTTTATGGCAAACGATTTACTGTTATTGGCGTATTGAAAAAACAAGGAGCAGGTATATTTGGGAACAGTAACGATACCTCTGCTTTTCTTCCGGTAAATTTTATCAGACAGTTATATGGGGATAACAATAAATATTTAACCAATGTGATAATTTTTAAGCCTAATAAAGGGGTGGATATGGAAGCTTATAAGGCTGAAATCACTCAGAAACTGCGTGCTTATAGAGGATTAAAAGCTGGTGAAATTAATAATTTTTTCATCAATGTTCTTTCCGGTTTTACCAACTTCATTGATGGGATAATTGGTCAGATGAATCTTGTAGGTTGGATAATTAGCGGATTTTCTTTGTTGGTAGGCGGATTTGGGATTGCCAATATTATGTTTGTTTCGGTAAAAGAACGTACCAATCTAATTGGGATTCAAAAATCCTTGGGAGCCAAAAATAAATTTATTCTATTTCAATTTTTATTCGAAGCCATAATCTTGTCTGTAATCGGAGGAGCAATTGGGCTTTTCTTAGTGTGGATTATCGCTTTGGTGCTGTCTAAGGCTTTGGAATTTGAATTTGTTCTGAGTTTGGGAAATATGGTTTTGGGAACAGGTTTGGCTGCTTTAATAGGGTTGATATCTGGGATTCTTCCAGCTGTAAAAGCTTCTAAGTTAGATCCTGTAGAGGCAATTAGAACGGGAATATAAGTCCTGAAAAAAGAATTTAAAAATAAAAAATCCCGATTGCTCGGGATTTTTATTTATCTGATTGGGTTGTTCTGTATCAAATCGATATACAAGTTCACCTTGTCTTTTAACTCTTTTCTTGGTGTAATAAAGTCAAGAAAACCATGTTCCAAAAGAAATTCTGCGGTCTGGAAACCTTCCGGTAAATCTTTTCCAGTCGTATCTCTTACTACTCGCGGGCCTGCAAATCCAATTAAAGCACCTGGTTCAGAGATGTTAATGTCTCCTAGCATTGCGTATGATGCCGTTGTTCCACCTGTTGTAGGGTCGGTACATAAAGAAATATAAGGTAATTTAGCTTCGGCAAGTTGAGCCAGTTTTACGGATGTTTTAGCTAATTGCATAAGTGAATAAGCAGCTTCCATCATTCTTGCTCCTCCTGATTTTGAAATCATCATAAAAGGCAATCTGTGTTTTATTGCATAATCAATTCCTCTGCAAATTTTCTCTCCTACTACAGCTCCCATAGAACCTCCAATAAAAGCAAAATCCATACAGCAAATAACTAAATCTTTTCCTTTAGATTTTCCAACTCCTGTACGCACGGCGTCTTTAAGTTTGGTTTTTTCCATTACATCTCTTAGACGGTCAGAATATTTCTTTGTGTCCACAAAATGTAAAGGGTCTTTGGATGTTAAGTTTTCATCTAGTTCAACAAATTCGTTGTTGTCAAATAAAATCTCAAAATAAGTTGCACTTCCAATTCTAACGTGAAAACCATCTTCTGGGCTAACAAATAAGTTGCGTTCCAGTTCTTCGGCATCAATGATTTTTCCGGTTGGAGATTTGTACCAAAGTCCTTTCGGGACATCCATCTTGTCTTCGGTAGCCGTAGTGATTCCTTTTTCTTTTCTTTTAAACCAAGCCATGTTTTAGAGTTATGAGTTAAAAGTAATGAGTTACAAATTACAAAAAAATGTAATTTATAACTCATCCATTCTTAATCTTTTATAGAGTATTCACATTGTTTAAGTCTGCAAAAGCTTGTTCAAGTCTTGCATTGAAAGTCATTTCACCTTCACGTAACCATTTTCTTGGGTCGTAATATTTTTTGTTTGGAGAGTCGGAACCTGTAGGGTTTCCAATTTGAGTTTTTAAATAGTCGATGTTGTCAACCATGAAATCACGTATTCCTTCAGTAAAGGCAAATTGTAAATCAGTATCAATGTTCATTTTAACAACACCGTAGCTGATACCTTCTCTAATTTCTTCTAGTGTAGAACCAGAACCTCCGTGGAATACAAAATCGATTGGGTTATGTCCTAAGTTGAATTTTTCCTGAACGTAATCTTGAGAATTTTTTAAGATTTTTGGAGTTAATTTTACGTTTCCTGGTTTGTAAACTCCGTGTACATTTCCAAAAGCAGCAGCAATTGTGAATTTTGGACTTACTTTAGATAATTCTTCGTAAGCATATGATACTTCTTCTGGTTGTGTGTATAATTTAGAACTGTCAACATCTGAGTTGTCAACACCATCTTCTTCTCCACCTGTAATTCCAAGTTCGATTTCCAATGTCATGCCCATTTTACTCATTCTTGCCAAATATTCTTTGCAGATTTCGATATTTTCTTCGATTGGCTCTTCAGATAAATCAATCATATGTGAACTGAATAATGGTTTTCCAGTTGCAGCAAAATGTTCTTCTGAAGCATCTAATAATCCATCAATCCAAGGCAATAATTTTTTTGCGCAGTGGTCAGTATGTAAGATAACAGTTGCTCCGTAAGCTTCTGCTAAAGTATGAATGTGTTTTGCACCTGCAATTCCACCAGCAATAGCTGCTTTTTCATTTGCATTAGAAAGTCCTTTTCCTGCATTAAATTGAGCCCCGCCATTCGAAAATTGAATGATAACTGGTGCATTTAATTTTGCAGCTGTTTCTAAAACGCCATTTATAGTGTTTGAACCTATAACGTTTACTGCAGGTAAAGCGAATCCTTTTTCTTTTGCGTAGTTGAAAATTTCTTGAACTTGATCTCCAGTAGCTACACCCGGTTTGATGTTATGTGCCATTGTAATTTTTTTTTAGTTATTTTTCAGTTTTCAGATTAAGTTTGCAAAAATAAGAATTAATTAGCATTAGAACGGGTAATTTATCCCAAAATTTAAAACGGAGTGTCCAAAATTGTAATCTGTAAACCATTTTTTGCCTGTTTCATTGGCGGGATCGTACGTTTTAAATCCAAGGTCAAATCGTATTACAAAAAAACTAAAATCATATCTTAGACCGAAACCGGTACCTAAAGCGATGTCTTTTAAGTCTTTTAGTCCGTCAAAAGTGGCGTCTTTATCCGAAATATTGTCTTTAATATTCCAGATGTTACCTGCATCTGCAAATAAAGCTCCTTTTAAATCGCCTAAAATATTGAATCTAAATTCGCTGCTAAGTGCTATTTTCATGTTTGCTTCGTTGAAGTCCAAAATAGATCCCGTACTTCCCGGTCCTAGACTATAGGGTTGCCATGCTCTGTTGTCGTTGGACCCTCCTGCAAAATAACTTCTGGAAAAAGGTACATAATTGGAGTTGCCATAAGGAATAGCAATTCCGAAGAAAGTTCTGAAAGCCAAAACTTTTTGTCTTGTTAAGTCCCAATGTTTTATATAATCAATTTCGGTTTTTATGTACTCAGCATATTCTAAATTAAAAATATTGTAATTTCCATTACTGTTTTTGGCGAGTCCTCCTGTTTTGGAAATGAGTGAAAGCAATGTTCCTGCAGATTCAATCTTGGTTTTTAATTGGTAAAAAGTGTTGTCATTTAAATCCTTTTTTGTTGTTTTTGTAAAGGTGTAATTGGTTGCAAGTATGAAATCATTTTCGCTTAATCGGATACGTCTTTCGGTAATACTAAGAATGTCTTTGTACTCTTTGTCCTGAGGGGTTAGGCTTGTCTGTCCCAGTAAAGCATCTGTCGAAAAGTTAGTCGTGCCATAGTCAATCGTTAGGTTGTTCTTGTCATCAACATAATCAGTATTTGTGTTGTACTTTTTGGCTATTTCATTTAATGAATTATAAGATGAATTGTAAACATTAAAGTAATTTTCTGGATTTAAGTTGTGTACAAATTGAACGTTAAAAAGATCAAATCTTGCAGTGTTATTCGCTTTAGGAGACCAGTTGTAGGTGAGGGCTCCGGTGAAATTTTCTTTGTCTAAACCGATGTTTTTTTGCTTTGCGAAGCCTAAAGAAAACACAGTGGAAGGAATCATGCTTTTTGGGATGATCTTTTCGGTATTAAAAGGCATCAGTACTCTGGGGAAGTTTAATTTGGTGTCCACTCCATACTCTGATGCATTAAAGAATTGATTGTTGGGGTTGGCTAAATCTTTTGATGAACCAACATTTCCCCTAACCGAAATTTGCAGTGTTTCTGCACCTCTAAAAATATTTCTAACGGTTTCAGACACACTTAGTCCAATTCCAAAATCTTGAATGTTGGAATGTGTTACGTCTAATGAAGTACCAAAACTGTACTTTTTTCTGGAAGATAAATAAATTTTCGCTATCAATGAACTGGAAGTTGAATCTCGCTTGTCTACTTCATATTGCACCGAAGGATAGTTGAAAATCTTAAGGTTGTTTAAGTATCTAGTCGTTAAAGTATTTTTGTTATCGGCATATATCGAACCTTTCGTGATGAATATGGCGTCTGTAATGGCTCGTGGTTTATATTTTAAACCGTTTTGACTGTAAAGCTCGAAGTTGTTATATGAAAGGCTGTCTGTGACTTTCCAGTTGCTGCTAGAAGAATAATCGGTATAAATGTTAACCTTGCTTATTTTATAAAGTTTGAAAGGCTCTGTTTTGGTCGAGTCTTTGTCTTGGTAAGAATAGTTGTTGATGATTAGATTTACATCCGCTTTGTTTTCTTTTTTAATGGTGTCTATATCGAAATTTATATAGGTAGGTTGAAAATAATATGCACCATTATTTCTAAAGTGAGTAGTTATTCTGTCTCTTTCTTCTTCAAAATCGATAGTTTTATATTTATTCCCCGATACAATTTTAGAATTTGATTTGTTGATTTCGTATAATGAATCTAAGGCAGGTGTTGAAATAGTCGTTGTAATAGAGTCGAGAATATACGGTTCTCCTTTAGTTATTTCATATTTTATTTTTGCTCTTTTAGAATCTAAAGTATCTGTTTTATAGTCTGCTTCAACATTGAAATAACCGTTATTAAAATAATAATACTTTAAACGGGAAACAGATTTTCTGGTTTTTATGGTGTCAATTATTGTGGGTGGTTCGCCTGTCTTTTTTAAAAAATCATGAATTCCATGATACCAAAAAGATTGACCCAGACGGTTTACTTGTTTCTTAGATAATAATTTGGATAGTCTTTCGTATTTCTTTGGGTTTTTGGTGAATTTAGCTTGAAAACTGGAATCTGGATTTAGTTTTGCCAAGTTGTATAAATTCAAGCGCAATTGATATCCCAATATGCTACTGTTTGGCTTTTGGTATAATTGGACCGTGACATCTTCGTCGGTAGTTTTCTTTCCATCAACGACCACTAAATTTTTTATAAGATGCTGTTTTCCCTCAGGAACTCTTTTTTCAGCATCACAAGCAGATATAATTATTCCTATTAGAATAAATAATGATATTTTTGTTGCAGATTTTTTCAAGCGTTTTGAAATATTTAATTCAAAAGTACATATTTTTATGGTCAGTAAAAACCAAATAAAACTTATATCTAGTTTACAGCAAAAAAAATACCGAATAGCCAATCGTTTATTTATAGCTGAAGGTGTCAAAGTTATTCAAGAATTGCTACAGTCTAATTTTGAATTGGAGCATTTGTATACTACACAAAATGATTTTGAAGAGGTTTTGAAGACTAAAAATACTTTAATAAATGAAGCGGATTTAAAAAAAATAAGTGCTTTAACCACACCCAATACTTGTTTAGCGGTTTTTAAGATGCCAGCTGAAAAAAAAATAATAGAACAAGGATTGATTTTGGCGCTTGACTCCGTCAGAGATCCAGGAAATTTAGGGACTATATTAAGGCTTTGTGACTGGTTTGGTATAAAACAGGTTGTGTGTACCAAAGAAACAGTTGATATATATAATCCAAAAGTGGTTCAGGCTACAATGGGTTCTATTGCACGAGTTAATGTTAATTATATTGACTTAGATGCTTTTATTTCCCAAACAAAACTTCCTGTTTTTGGAACTTTTATGGGTGGAGAAAATATATATAAAACAGATTTACCTCAAGAAGGAATTATTGTTATGGGTAATGAGGCGAATGGGATATCTCAGGAACTTGAAAAATTAATTAACCATAGGTTGACAATTCCTCGTTTTGGGGATCTTCAAAAAACAGAAAGTCTAAATGTGGCTACTGCAACTGCGATAATTTTGAGCGAATTTAGAAGAAAAAATTAAGAGCGTAAATTTTTGACTTTAATGAAAAGTAAAATTAATTAAGAAGGCTCTAGTTTGTAAAGATTTAATATTTGACGTCCACGGACTATTGGGGTCATTGTCGCGTATCAATTCATCCGAAAGTCCAAAAACACCTCTGATTGACGGTGAAAATATAAAATATTCGGAAAACAAATCGATTCCAAAACCTAGTTCATAGTTCGTTGTCCATGCTTTTACCCTAAACTTTTGTTCGTAATTATCATCAATTGATTTAGAATTGCTAGATAAATTGAGCGTTGCGGATACGCCTCCTAAAAGATAGGGGCGAACGTTTCCTGTTCGTAAAGAAGAAAATTTTAATAAAAGCGGAAAATGAATATACGTGCTACTTACTTCTCTTAGGTAGTCTGCTTGGTTAGTGAAATTGGGGAAGTTTAAATCCCTCTTGGTGTAATAAAGACCAGGTTCAAAACGTAAATTAAAATATTCATGAAGTTTTAAGTCACCTACTATTCCGACATTGAATCCAGTAGACTTTTTAGTTTGGATATCGGGACCTACGTTTTTATAATCTATTTTGAAATCATAGGAATTAAATCCCAAAAAGTAACCGTAGTAGACTCTCTGTTTTTGAAAATTCTCTAGATTTATTATAGGGTCTTTACTAAACATACTCTTTGTAAACTGCGTGTATCCTTTAAAAGAAAGGATAAATAAAAATAGGATGGCTGTTTTTTTCATGAGTATGCTAAATGATTCAATGATTCCGTATTATTTTTTAGAAGCAGAGTATATAGTCGCAACACCAAAAGTTTGTGGCATAGCTAATACATCTATAAACCCAACTTTCCTTAAAATATTGTTCAACGCTTCTCCATATGGAAAAGATGCTGCGGATTCAGATAAATAGCCGTATGCTACTTTGTCATTGGAAAATAGTTTTCCTATGAATGGGAGTATGTTTTTGCTGTAGAAATTATAGCCTTGTTTGTAAGGAGTTTTATCTGGAACAGAAGTTTCCAATATAACAAAGATGCCATTAGGTTTTAATACGCGTAATATTTCTTTTAAGCCTTTTTCTAGGGTTTCAAAATTTCTGACACCGAATGCCACCGTTATGGCGTCAAAATAATTGTCTTCAAATGGCATGTTTTCTGAATCTCCTAAAATCATTTCAATCGTGTTTGAAAGATTCTTTGAGGAGATTTTTTTCTTGCCTACTTCAAGCATTCCTTCCGAAATATCTAATCCGATAATTTTATTGGCATTTGTCTGTGCCATTAAAATAGCCAAATCACCAGTGCCGGTTGCAATGTCCAAAATTGTATCAGGGTTGGTTTTAGCTACTAAGGCGAGTACTTTTTTACGCCATTTGATGTCTATTCCGAAGGAAATGACACGATTTAGATTGTCGTAATTACCAGATATGGTGTCAAACATTTTTGCAACCTGTTCTTTTTTCCCAAGATCAGAGTTTTTATAAGGAGTGATGTTCTTTGACATTTTTTAAATTTTCACAAATATAATACAATCTATTTTGAACTATGATCTAGTTTTTTAATTACTAAGTAAGTTTTTTTAGGCTTTTGGATGGGATTTATTGAAAAATCACTAAAAGTGGGTATTGTGATATAGTGTATTAATACCGATTTTTACAAAATAAACAGAATATTATATCAATGATTATTAGGGAATTAATGGCTCAAATCAAGTGGTTGCTTCTTGCGCTAATTATATCGCTTGTTCTTGTGAGTTGTTTTGATGGGACTGTCTTAAAAGGCAGTAATGTATTTCTAGCGCAACATACGTTCTTAGGATTAAATTTGTTTTTGGAAATTTTAATTTTCTATGTCTTTAGTATCTTCGTGGTATTTGGTATTAAAGGCTTTTTTGAGATGTATTCTCAGAAAACATCAAATGTGATTACCCTCATTTCTGGAGTTTTGTTGACATTTGTGATTTTCATGCTATGTTTTCAAATATTATTTCAAGAGTAGGCCATTTTCCCAATCATTGATTAATAAAAAAAACACTCCAATTATAAGGAGTGTTTTTTTTTGTTTTTATTTTCTAATGTAAGTTTGATAGGTGTAATCAAATAAGTGTTTGTCGTCTTTTGGATGAAACTCTGATTGTGCTATTTCCCATTCATCGGTATTAATTTTAGGAAAAAAAGCATCCGCATCAAAGTTGTGGTGTACTAACGTAAGTTCAATTTTGTCAGAAAAAGGAATTCCTAAATTATAAATTTCGCCTCCGCCAATAATAAATGAAGTTTCGTTTTTTGGGCATATTTCTATTGCCTTTTCAATACTATTTACAACGATACATCCTTCTGGGTTGTAATTCTCTTGGCGTGTTATTACGATATGGGTTCTGTTAGGAAGAGGTTTTGGAAAACTTTCAAATGTTTTTCTTCCCATAATGATATGGTGTCCTGAAGTAAGATTTTTAAATCTTTTAAAATCATTTGGTAAGTGCCAGACTAATTCGTTGTTTTTTCCAAGCGCATTGTTTTCAGCTGCAGCTGCAATCATTATAATCATAGTGTTAGTGCTTATGTTGGGTTCTCATCGGTTATTTGAGATTCCAATTGCTTTATTTTATTTTGTTGTAAAGTAACAAGTCTGTCAATTTGTTCTCTTTCCCAGTTTTTATTCATAAAACGATCCGTGATAAATACTTTTATGAAATGTAAAATAAAGATAAAAATCCAGATAGTAATTATCCAAATATTCCAACTGTTATCTGGCCAGATATTGAAAATTTTGGCTGATAAAAACAAAAATAAGCTACCTAGTATTAATAGTACAAAGTGAAAATAAAGTCTCTTTTTTTGCTTTATCCTTCTCCGGGCATATTCATATAGTTCATGTTGCTCTTTATCCATAGTTGAATTTTAGATTATAAAGGTAAAATTTATTTTAGAATGTTGCTATTTTGTTTGTTGAATATTTGTGCCTAATAATTAGAATACAAGAATTTTAAACGACATTGATTGCAGATACATTTAAAAACATCTAAACTTTTTGTCATAATCCTAAAACTTCAACAGGTGCTTTGTCGGTTCGAATGATTTTGTTTTCTTTGTTGCATAAATCTAAAAATGAAATAGTTATGTCATTGAAAAAACAATATGTAAAAACAAAACCGGTTTGTAAAGTTACTTTTTCGGTAGAAGCTAAAGATTCGGAAAAGGTATCAGTTGTTGGTGATTTTAACAATTGGAATCCAGAAGAAGGAGCTTTAAATAAATTAAAAAACGGAACCTTTAAAGGTGTTTTCGATTTAGATAAAGATGCCTCTTACGAATTTAAATATGTAATTGATGGTGCCTTTGTTAATGAGACGGAAGCCGATTCTTACAAATGGAATGACTTTGCCGGAGCTGAAAATGGAGTTTTAGTAGTTTAATTTTTTAAACTGCTACATTTCCTTTTATTAGTGCGTGTGGCTCATATCCTTGAAGGCTGAAATCTTCAAAATCAAATTCGAAAATATTTTTTATTGCAGGATTTAAAACCATTCTAGGTAATGGTTTTGGATCTCGCGATAATTGTAATTCGAGTTGATCAAAATGATTGTTGTAGATGTGAGCGTCACCAAAAGTATGGATGAATTCTCCGACTTCTAAATCGCAAACTTGTGCAATCATCATGGTTAAAAGCGCATAGGAAGCAATATTAAAAGGAACACCTAAGAAAATATCAGCGCTTCGTTGGTATAATTGGCAGGATAGTTTTCCGTCAGCAACATAAAATTGAAAAAAAGCATGGCAAGGTGGTAATGCTGCTTTGTTATTGGCAACGTTTTCCTCAAAAGTTTTAGTAGTATCCGGGAGTACAGATGGATTCCATGCGGAAACTAACATTCTGCGGCTATTAGGATTTGTTTTTAATTCGGTAATCAAATCTGATATTTGATCAATTTCTTCACTATTCCAATTCCTCCATTGGTGTCCATATACAGGGCCTAAATTTCCTTTCGAATCTGCCCAAGCATCCCAAATTTTGACACCGTTTTTTTGAAGGTATTCAATATTGGTATCTCCTTTTAAAAACCAAAGCAATTCATAAACGATAGATTTAAAATGTAATTTTTTGGTAGTAACCATGGGGAAACCTTCACTTAAATCAAAGCGCATTTGGTAACCGAAAACACTTTTGGTTCCGGTACCGGTTCTGTCTCCTTTTTGGTGACCATTATCCATTACATGTCGTACTAAATCTAAATATTGCTTCATGGTTGCGTTATGTGATTGTTCGGTTGGTAGTTTAATCGTTTATACGAATTAATATACTTGCGATTTTAAGAATTTAGGATTCTCTTTTTGAAATTTCATCTCTTATTTTGGCTGCTTTCTCATAGTCTTCTTGTTGAACAGCCTGTTCTAATAATTCGTTTAATTCTTGAAGAGAGTGTTTAATGTATATTCTGCCGGATGGCTTGTTTTCTTCTTGTCCAAATGTTTCAGGATTAGAAAGTACATCTCCCATTTCCTGCGATTCTTTGTCTGTTTCTTGTGTGTTGGATTTTAAATAAATCCCTGCCTTATCTAAAATATTTTTATAGGTATAGATTGGAGCATTAAATCGTAAAGCTAAAGCAATGGCATCAGAAGTTCTGGCATCTATTATTTCTTCTATTTTATCTCTTTCACATATAATGCTTGAATAAAATACACCATCAACCAATTTGTGAATGATGACTTGCTTTACGGTTATATCAAAACGCTCTGCAAAGTTTTTGAATAAATCGTGAGTTAAAGGGCGTGGTGGTTTAATTTCTTTTTCTAAGGCAATGGCAATAGACTGTGCTTCAAATGCACCTATGACAATAGGTAGCTTTCGTTCTCCGTCAACTTCGTTCAAAATTAAAGCATATGCTCCATTTTGTGTTTGACTATATGAAATCCCTTTTATGGATAATTTAACTAAACTCATAGTTGTTAAAGTGGGAAGTACTTAGTACTACGTTTTTTATTTAAAAAATGATGTAATCTTCAAATGAAGAAAACACTGCCTGTAAGCAAAGATACGAATATCTTATTTTTCAGGTATCAATTTAATTCGTTTTATTGAATTACGATTGTTGTTGTTTGAAAGCTTTTAGTTTTTCAATTAATCGCGGTACAACATCAAAAGCATCGCCTACAATTCCGTAGTCGGCGACTTTGAAAAACGGTGCTTCAGGGTCACTATTAATGACCACTTTTACTTTTGAGGCATTGATTCCTGCTATGTGTTGTATGGCGCCAGAGATTCCAATGGCAATATATAAATTGGCTGCAACTGGTTTTCCTGTTTGACCAACATGTTCTCCATGAGGTCTCCATCCCATGTCGGATACTGGTTTAGAGCAGGCTGTTGCTGCGCCAAGCACAGCTGCTAAGTCTTCTATTAGTCCCCAGTTTTCGGGTCCTTTTAGTCCTCTTCCGCCTGATACAACAATTTCGGCATCAGCAATTGAAACTTTTCCAGCGACTTTTTCAACTGATTCTACTTTTACTCCAAAATCAGCATCGTTAATGGTAGGAGTGAAATCTTCTTCGGTTAAATTAGAGGAGTTCTCTATAATTCCAAAAGAATTTTTAGCTAAGGCAAGTACTTTTATGTCAGTTTTAATTTCAGTTATATTGAAAGCTTTGTTTGAAAAAGCAGTTCTTTTTACTTGAAACGGGGAGGTGCTTATTGGTAATTCTACCACATTGGACACGAAGCCAGCCTCTAATGCGACAGCTATCAGTGGAGATAGATAGAGGTTGTCTGTAGTTGAAGAAAGTAATACTAATTTTGCGCTTTCTTTTTTTGCTGCTTGTTGTATTACATCTGCATAAGCTTTTGCTGTAAAACCGGATAGTTTTTCATTGTTTATTTTTAAAACTTTGTCCACTCCGTATTTTGCTAATTCTGAAACTTCCTCTACGTTTATAGTGATAGCGGTTACCGTAGTTCCTAAAGTGTCGGCTACTTTTTTTGCATAGGAAGCTAACTCTAAAGCTACTTTTTTAAATTTTCCTCCCGAAGCTTCGGGAGCGTATTCTGCGTATATTAATATTGACATGTTTTTTTTGTTTAAAGTTTCAGGTTAAAGTTTGCTTGTCTGTTCGAGGAAAACTCTTGAGTCAAGTTGCGCACTGAGCACTGAACAGTTACTATATAACTTTCGCTTCGTTGTGTAATAAGTTGATTAACTCGTCTAGGTTATCCGCTGAAACTAATTTTACGGCAGAACGAGGTGCAGGTTTTTCAAATTTTACAGCAGTAGTATTAACTGGTGCTTCAATTGGCTCTACAACTGTTAATGGTTTTGTCCGAGCTGTCATGATTCCTCTCATGTTAGGAATACGTAAATCTTTTTCTTCAACCAGTCCTTTTTGACCACCAATGATCAATGGTAATGAGGATGAGAGCGTTTCTCTACCGCCGTCTATTTCGCGTATAGCTGTTACTTTGGTGTCTTCTACTGTTATGCTGGTGCAACTATTGATGAAATTGAAATCTAGGATTCCTGCAATCATACCGGGTACCATTCCTCCATTATAATCTAATGATTCTTTACCTGCGATGATAAGGTCGTAATTTCCGTTTTTAATCACTTCAGCTATTTGTTTGGCAACAAAAAAACCGTCTTCCGGTTTTGCATTTACACGAATGGCTTCGTTCGCTCCAATTGCTAATGCTTTTCTTAATGTAGGTTCGGTTTCTGGACCACCAACATTGATGACTGTTACAGTAGCTCCTTGTTTTTCTTGGAACCAAATAGCACGTGTGAGTGCAAATTCATCATTGGGGTTGATTACATATTGAACGCCGTTGGTGTCGAATTCCGAATCACCATTGGTAAAATTAATTTTCGAAGTCGTGTCAGGAACGTGGCTTATGCAAACTAGTATTTTCATCGTTTTTTTATTTGCTAAAATTTAATTACAAAATTAGAATAATATTTTGAATATTATAATTTGAGTTAATCCAATGTGGCTTCAATTGAAATTTAATTTTCAATAAAAGCTATTTATTTTCAGGTATGAGGATTTGATATCAGAATGATATAAAATGTATAACTGGAATGGACTCCTTTGTTATTTTAAGCAATTTATGCATTTAAATGATATAAAATATTTATTTTTGCTCTTCGAAAATTACACACATACAATATAAATATGAGAACGATACAATTTAGACAGGCGATTTGTGAAGCAATGAGTGAAGAAATGCGTCATGATGAGTCCGTATACTTAATGGGTGAAGAGGTTGCTGAATATAACGGTGCCTACAAAGCATCTAAAGGAATGCTTGCAGAGTTTGGTGAAAAAAGAGTTATTGACACTCCAATTGCTGAACTAGGTTATACTGGAATTGCAGTAGGTTCTGCAATGAACGGTTGTAGACCCATTGTAGAATATATGACTTTTAACTTCTGTTTAGTTGGGATTGACCAAATTATAAATAATGCGGCCAAAATGCGTCAAATGACGGGAGGTCAGTTTAATGTACCGATAGTTTTCCGTGGACCAACTGCTTCTGCAGGACAATTAGGGGCAACGCACTCACAAGCTTTAGAAAACTGGTTTGCCAATACTCCTGGGCTTAAAGTAGTGGTTCCATCCAATGTGTATGATGCCAAAGGGCTTTTGAAATCAGCTATCCGTGATAATGATCCTGTGATTTTTATGGAATCTGAGCAGATGTATGGTGATAAAGGTGAAGTGCCAGACGGAGAATATACAATTCCACTTGGTGTTGCCGATATCAAACGTGAAGGAACAGATGTAACCATTGTTTCTTTTGGTAAAATTATCAAAGAAGCTTACATCGCAGCGGATGAATTGGCAAAAGAAGGAATCTCTTGTGAGATTGTGGATTTGAGAACAGTACGTCCAATGGATTATGACACAATTTTAGCTTCTGTTAAGAAAACGAATAGATTAGTGGTACTTGAAGAGGCTTGGCCTTTTGCAAGTGTTGCTTCTGAAATAACTTATATTGTTCAAGAACGTGCATTCGATTTTCTGGATGCGCCTATTCAACGAATTACGACTGCTGATACACCAGCGCCATATTCTCCGGTATTATTGGCAGAGTGGTTGCCAAATGCTAACGATGTGGTAAAAGCAGTGAAAAAAGTGATGTATAAATAATACATTAAACAATACTATAAAGACTTCATCATGCGTTAGTGTGATGAAGTTTTTTTTTAAAATAACATTATGAAAAAAAGTGTCCTGTTTTTTTTGCTTGTTTTGGTATCAAATTTTATTTCGGCTCAGACAAAAGTAAGCGGAGTGGTTGTCGATAAAATGAATCAACCAGTTCCTTTTGCCAATATAATATTTAAAGATTCAAACATAGGGATTATGTCTAATGAAGACGGGCGTTTCTATATCGAGTCTCCTAATAATTATACCGCATTAATCGTTACTTCGGTTGGTTTTTCAGATAAAGAAATTGTTTTGACCAAAGGAATTAATTATAATTTCAGAGTCCAATTAAGTGAAGCAGAGGCCTTAAAAGAAGTGGTTATTTATGGCGGTAAAACATCCAAAAAAAACAATCCAGCTTTGGATATTCTTAGAAAAATATGGGAAAGAAAACGTAAAAATGGGCTGTCTCTTTTCGATCAATATCAAATGGAGAAATATGAAAAAGTGGAGTTTGATATGAATACCATAGATAGTGCTTTTATGAAAAGTAAGCTCTTCAAGGGAATGGAATTTGTGTTTGATCATATCGATACTTCAAGAGTTACCGGAAAAACCTATTTGCCAATTTTCATAAATGAATCATTGTCTGATGTTTATGGAAATAATAAATTAAATAAGGTAAAAGAGAAAATCAAAGCCAACAAAAACTCCGGTTTCAGCGATAATCAACAAATTTTGTCTTTCATTAAAGATTTGTATTCAGATTATGATATTTATAATAATCACTTGACGTTTTTCGATAAAAGTTTTACAAGTCCACTCTCTAAAACAGGGATTGATGTTTATAATTATGTGTTAAGAGACAGTGCGTATATAGACAAAAAATGGTGCTATAATATTTTGTTTTATCCAAGAAGAAAAAACGAGTTGACTTTCAAAGGCGATTTTTGGGTAAATGACACCACTTTTGCCATTAAGAAAATTAATATGGCTGTTACTAAAAGTGCCAATATTAACTGGGTGAAAGATATTTATATCGAACAGGAGTTTGAGGTAGAAAACGATTCGGTTTTTTTATTGACACGCGATCACATGATGTCTGATTTTGCTTTGAATAAAAAAGAAGATTCGAAAGGGGTTTATGGAAAAAGAACAACGTTGTATCAAAATCATAAATTCAATTTAGAAAAACCAACGAGTTTTTATAAGGATGAAGTGAATTATATTGACAATGAAGTTTATAATCGTTCTGAAGCCTATTGGGATGAAAATCGGTTTGAAAATTTAAATAAAGACGAAAGAGGAGTCTATAAAATGCTTGATACCTTGCAAACGGTTAAGAAATTCAAGCGTTTGTATAATTTGGTTTCCATTTTAGGAAGTGGTTATATTCAGTTCGGGCATATAGATTTCGGACCGATATTTTCTACATTTGGTTACAATGAAGTAGAGGGAATTCGTTTACGGGCAGGAGGAAGAACCTATTTTGGTCCTAATGACACTTGGCGTTTACAAGGATATACTGCTTATGGTTTCGATGATGATAAATTCAAGTATGGAATTTCTGGGAAATGGATGGTCGATAAGAAAAATCGATTGATTATCTCTGGAGGAAATAGAAGAGATGTAGAACAAATTGGAGCTAGTTTAACGACGACAAATGATGTTCTGGGAAGGAGTTTTGCTTCGTCTTCCTTGTTTTCAACTGGTAGCAACGGTAAATTAACCAATATTAATCTGACGAATGTTGGTATTGAAATGGAACCGGTTAAAAATCTAACCTTTCAGACCGGCTTTTCTTATAGAACATTAGAATCGGCTTCGGATACATTTAGTTTAGATTACTATACGGACGCAACTAATACCACTAAAAAAAGTGATGTAAAACAATCGGAAGTTAATTTTCAAGTCGAATATTCTCCCAATAGAAAAACGATTGGTTACGGAGTGGAAAGAAGCAATGTCGATAGTCCGTTTAGTCGTTTCTATGTGAATTACAGTCATGGATTTAAAGGGTTGTTGAATAGTGATTTCAAATATGAAAAAATTCAACTGTACTACAAACAACCTATTATAATTGGTCCATTAGGGAGGTCAAATGTTATTATGGAGGTAGGGAAAACTTTTGGGACAATACCTTTAGGATTGTTAAGTGTCATTCCGGGGAATCAATCCTATTTCTCTATTGATAATACCTTCAGTAATTTGAATTTTTATGAATTTGTAACTGATCAATATGCCACGTTGCAGTGGGAGCATAATTTTGGAGGAAGAATTTTTGCTCGTGTACCTTTTATGCGAAAATTGAATTGGAGAGAAATTATTGGGGCAAAAGGAGTGTATGGAACAGTATCAGATGCGAATAGAGCCATTAATGCATCAGGTCTTATTTATACTGCTCCAGAGAATGTGTACTGGGAATATAGTGCCGGAATTGGGAATATCTTCAAAGTGTTGCGTATTGATTTTGCTTGGAGAGGCAATTATTTGAATACCCCAGATACCCAGCGTTTTTCAATTAAAGGGGCCTTTGGGTTTTATTTTTAAAGCTTTCATTTTCTTCTGTTTTAAAAAAGATAATACTTGTAAGAAACAGCTTTTTAAACTACTTTTGCAATCGAAAAATTGAATTTAAGATATAAAAAAATGACTGCAGACAAATTAACCACTTTCGATGTGTTAATCGAAATTCCAAGAGGAAGTAGAAATAAATACGAATACGATTTTGATTTAAAAAGAATGCGTTTTGACAGAATGTTGTTCTCGTCAATGATGTATCCAGCGGATTATGGATTCATTCCTGAAACTTTGGCTTTAGATGGAGATCCATTAGATGTATTGGTTTTGGTAAATGAACCAACTTTTCCTGGATGTGTTATGGAAGTAAAACCAATCGGTGTTTTCCATATGGCCGATGATAAAGGACCGGACGAGAAAGTAATTTGTGTGCCTGTTTCTGATCCAATTTGGAATTCATTAGAAAATTTATCAGATATAAATCCTCACTTAGTAAAAGAAATCGAGCATTTCTTTCAAGTGTATAAAGATTTAGAAAACAAAAAAGTTGATGTTGAAGGTTGGGGAGATGTTAATGAAGCATTTGCCATTATAAAAGAATGCCAAGAACGTTTTAATAATATTCCAAATAAACCGGAAGGATTGTTTACTATTAAATTGTAAATATCCCAGTAAATTGTATAAAAAAAGCAATATTCTTAATTGAGTATTGCTTTTTTGTTTAAATTCGTTTTTTTACATTATTAGTTTAACCTAAAACCAAACGAATTTATGAATGCATTTATGATTTATTTGCCAATAGTCATGGCAATTATTGGACTTCTGTTTATGATTATAAAAAGAGCGTGGGTACTAAAACAAGATGCCGGTGATGGTAAAATGGCAGCCATTTCAGAACACATTTATGAAGGAGCTTTGGCTTTTTTGAAAGCGGAATATAGATTGTTGACCATTTTTGTAGTACTTGCCAGTATCATTTTGGCGGTAATCTCTTTTATAGTCCCAACTACACATATTTTAATTGTTGTTGCATTCATTTGTGGGGCTTTTTTCTCCGCTCTTGCTGGGAATATGGGGATGAGAATTGCGACAAAAACCAATGTTAGAACAACTCAAGCAGCACGAACCAGTTTGCCTCAAGCATTAAAAGTCTCTTTTGGAGGAGGTACTGTTATGGGGTTAGGCGTTGCTGGATTAGCAGTTTTAGGTCTGACCGGATTTTTTATTATATTCTACACTGTTTTTATGAATGGTACTTGGACTTCCAATGAAGATATGACGATTGTTTTGGAAACACTAACAGGGTTTTCTTTTGGGGCAGAATCAATTGCACTGTTTGCTCGTGTTGGAG
Source organism: Flavobacterium sp. (assembly GCA_023259675.1). GTDB lineage: Bacteria > Bacteroidota > Bacteroidia > Flavobacteriales > Flavobacteriaceae > Flavobacterium. Next base: position 26,984 of record JALRGT010000001.1, on the reverse strand, counting down.
GCGGGATTTATACTAAAGCTGCCGATGTGGGTGCTGATTTAGTGGGTAAAGTTGAAGCGGGAATTCCTGAGGACGACCCACGTAATCCTGCTACAATTGCGGATAATGTGGGTGATAATGTAGGTGATGTAGCCGGAATGGGAGCCGATTTGTTTGGTTCTTATGTGGCAACCGTTTTAGCGGCCATGGTTTTGGGTAATTACGTTATCAAAGACATGGGAGGTAAAATTGAAGATGTTTTTGGAGGAATTGGTCCCGTTTTGTTACCAATGTCAATTGCTGGTTTTGGAATTTTGTTTTCTATAATAGGGACAATGTTGGTAAAAATACCTGATGATAATGCCAAAGAAGCTCAAGTACAAAAGGCTTTGAATAAAGGGAATTGGGTTTCGATTATTTTGACTGCCATTGCTTGTTATTTTTTAGTGCAATACATGTTACCTTCAAATATGAAAATGGAATTTTTTGGTGAAGGATTACAAGATATTTCATCCATGAGAGTTTTTTATGCTACGATTATAGGTTTAATTGTTGGGGGAGCTATCTCATCGGTTACGGAATATTATACGGGATTAGGTACAAAGCCGGTAATGGCTATTGTGCAAAAGTCAAGTACTGGTGCAGGAACAAATGTTATTGCTGGTTTAGCGACAGGGATGATTTCTACATTTCCAACCGTTTTATTGTTTGCCGCGGCGATTTGGTCTTCCTATGCATTGGCAGGGTTTTATGGAGTTGCATTGGCTGCTTCAGCAATGATGGCAACTACCGCTATGCAATTGGCAATTGATGCTTTTGGCCCTATTTCGGACAATGCGGGAGGAATTGCAGAAATGAGCGAGTTGCCAAAAGAAGTTCGTACAAGAACTGATATTTTAGACTCTGTCGGGAATACTACCGCTGCAACTGGAAAAGGATTTGCGATTGCTTCAGCAGCCTTGACTTCGTTGGCCTTGTTTGCTGCTTATGTCACTTTTACAGGAATAGACGGAATTAATATTTTTAAAGCTCCAGTGCTGGCCATGCTGTTTGTGGGAGGAATGATTCCAGTGGTTTTTTCTGCTTTGGCAATGAATTCTGTTGGAAAAGCAGCTATGGACATGGTTTATGAAGTGCGTCGTCAGTTCAAGGAAATTCCTGGAATTATGGAAGGTACCGGAAAGCCTGAATATGGGAAATGTGTCGAAATTTCAACCAAAGCCGCTTTACGTGAAATGATGTTGCCGGGAATTTTGACTATCGGTTTTCCTATTGCCATCGTATTATTAGGGAAATTAGTTTATGGAGGTAACAATCAGTTAATTGCGGAAATGTTAGGAGGTTATATGGCTGGAGTTACCGTTTCGGGTGTTCTTTGGGCGGTTTTCCAAAATAATGCCGGTGGTGCTTGGGACAATGCCAAAAAATCTTTTGAAGCAGGTGTTTTGATTAATGGCGAAATGACATATAAAGGTTCTGATGCTCACAAGGCGGCAGTTACGGGGGATACAGTTGGGGATCCTTTCAAAGATACTTCTGGGCCTTCCATGAATATTTTGATTAAATTGACCTGTTTAATCGGATTGATAATAGCGCCTATTTTAGGAAATGGAAGTCATACGGTTTCCGATGTAGCTTCTTGTTGTACAACAACTGGAACCTGTATTTCAATGTCTGAAGAAGAATGTGTCGCTAAAGGTTGTACAAATGTAAATTGTGAACACCATGCAGAAACCACCAAGATTTTAGAAAAAAGCAAAAATAAGGTGACAATTGAGAAGTCCAATCTAAACGGCGTTGTGACTGCTTCCGTAACTACCGATTTAAATGGTAAAGTTACCGTAGAAAATTTTGAAGGAACGGAGAAAGAAGTCCAAGCGCAAATTGATGCTTTGAAATAGTCTTTGAATTAGATATAAAAATGCCTCGCAGTTGCGAGGCATTTTTTGTTTTTATATTCTCTGATAATTTGTGAAATCTGTTTTCTAAAATAAGCCGTGCATTTCTGCGTCAACTCTATTAATGATGTTTCCAAGATCTTCCGGGTTGTCAACGAAATTGATTTTGTCGACATCTATAATTAATAATTTTCCTCTGTCATAGGTGTGAATCCAAGCCTCGTAACGCTCATTCAATCGGCTTAAGTAATCAATTGAAATAGAGTTTTCATATTCACGACCGCGTTTGTGAATTTGTCCCACTAAGTTAGGAATAGAGCTTCTTAAATAGATTAATAAATCAGGTGCTTTTACCGTAGATTCCATTAGTTCAAAAAGCGAAGAATAATTCTGAAAATCACGATTGGTCATTAAGCCCATAGCATAAAGGTTGGGGGCGAAAATATGGGCATCTTCATAAATGGTTCTGTCCTGAATTATTTTTTTGCCACTTTCACGAATTTGTTTCACTTGACGAAAACGACTGTTCAAGAAATAAATTTGCAGATTGAAGGACCAACGTTCCATTTGATGGTAAAAATCATCCAAATAAGGATTGTCGACCACATCTTCAAAGTGAGGTTCCCATTTAAAATGTTTTGACAATAAACTTGTTAAAGTTGTTTTTCCTGAACCAATGTTTCCTGCTACTGCTATGTGCATTACGGTGTTATGATTTTAAAATTTCTAATTCCTTCGTTTGTAAAAATAGATAAAATTTGGTCTTTGTGATAGCTTTTTTTTAACGTTTTTTAGAACTTTAATTTAGTCGATTTTATTTCAGGATACTCAATCTTATATAAATAAAAAACCCAGCCGATATGGCTGGGTTTACTTATGGTAAATATAATATTGTTGATTACAAGTTAAAAGCGGCTTTCACTTGATCAACATAATCTAATTTTTCCCATGTGAATAATTCAACAGTAACTGTTTTCTCAATTCCTCCTGGAGCTGAAAAAGTTTTGGTTACCGTTTCAGGTGTGCGTCCCATATGTCCGTAAGCAGCACTTTCACTATAAATCGGGTTTCTTAGTTTCAAACGTTGTTCGATAAAGTAAGGGCGCATGTCGAATATCGCTTCTACTTTTTTAGCGATTTCGCCATTGGTTAGATTTACTTTTGAGGTACCATAAGTATCAATAAATATTCCCATTGGTTTTGCCACTCCGATAGCATAAGAAACTTGAACTAAAATTTCATCAGCCACTCCGGCAGCTACTAAGTTTTTAGCGATATGACGTGTAGCATAGGCAGCGCTTCTGTCTACTTTACTTGGGTCTTTACCTGAAAATGCTCCACCACCGTGAGCTCCTTTTCCTCCATAAGTATCCACAATGATTTTTCTTCCTGTCAATCCAGTATCTCCGTGAGGTCCTCCAATTACAAATTTTCCTGTTGGATTGATGTGGTATTGAATTTTATCATTAAATAAATGAGCGTGTTCAGGATTTTTAGCAATAATTCTTGGAATCAAAATCTCAATTACATCTTTTTTGATTTTAGCAAGCATCACTGCTTCCTCGTCAAAATCGTCATGTTGTGTTGAGATAACAATTGCATCAATTCTTGTCGGTTTGTTGTCATCACTATACTCTAAAGTAACTTGAGATTTTGCGTCAGGACGTAAGTATGGCATTGTGTCATTTTCTCTTCTCAAAAGAGCTAATTCCAATAATAATTTATGGGATAAATCAAGTGCCAAAGGCATATAATTTGCAGTCTCGTTAGTGGCGTAACCAAACATCATTCCTTGGTCACCCGCACCTTGATCTTCAGGGTTTGCTCTTTCAACTCCTTGGTTGATTTCAGAGGACTGTTCGTGAATGGCTGATAATATTCCGCAAGAATTAGCTTCAAACATGTACTCGCTTTTAGTGTAGCCAATTTTCTTGATGACATCACGGGCGATTTGTTGTACGTCAAGATAGGTGTTTGACTTCACTTCACCTGCTAACATCACTTGACCTGTAGTTACTAAAGTTTCACATGCTACTTTAGAATCTGGGTCAAAAGCTAAAAAATTATCAATTAATGCGTCTGAAATTTGATCTGCAATTTTGTCTGGATGTCCTTCACTCACAGATTCTGACGTAAATAAATAAGCCATAATAAATATAAATTTAAAATTAAGGGAGGAAAATAATTGCTGGAAATACTAAAGGAGAGTTTCTGCTTTAGCATTTTTTTCTACTGAAAACTTTTCAGTATCCATAATGAATTCGTTTCATTATGAAGAGGTTGCAATCAGTTCAAATTTTTCCTCTTGTATTCGGGTGCAAATGTATGAAACCATTTTCGAATTGTAAATTAATAGTAACGAATTTTTTAAATTAAAAATTTGAATCCCGTTTAGGGATTATTAAATATTAAAATTAGTCAGTAAACAAATGTTAATTTAATTGAAATCATTTGGATAATCCAAAATAAGATTGGAAATTTGAGTTCCAAAATAATAAAAAATGAAAGAAATAAAGTTTACAATGTGTATGTCCAAACAGAGTTTTTTCTGCGGGTATACTATTGCTTAAACTGAATTCATCAATATAAGTTTAGCCTCCCGAGAAATTGGAAGGCTTTTTTTTTGAATAAATATTAATTAAAAAACAAATAAACATGAGTACATTAAACTTTGAAACCAATGCCCTGCATGCAGGACACGATGTTACACAACATGCTGGAACAAGAGCTGTTCCTATTTACCAAACTTCTTCCTATGTTTTTAATAATTCTGAGCATGCTGCTAATTTATTTGGATTAGCAGAAGCAGGATTTATTTACACAAGATTAAATAATCCAACGAATGATATTTTGGAGCAACGATTAGCGGCTCTTGAAGGTGGAATTGCGGCTGTGGTTACTGCCTCGGGAACTGCAGCGATTGCTACGGCATTGTTGACTATGCTTAAAACAGGCGATCATATAGTTGCTTCCAGTAGTTTATATGGAGGGACCTTCAATTTGTTAAGTTCAACTTTACCAAGACTTGGAATCACAACCACCTTTGTTGATCCATCGGATGCAGAAAATTTTAAGAAAGCAGCCAATGACAATACGAAAGTTGTTTTTGTGGAAAGTTTAGGGAATCCAAAATTAGATGTATTGGATTTGAAATCTATTGCTGCTGTGGCTAAGGCTTTAAAAGTGCCATTTGTGGTTGATAATACGGTGGCTTCTCCGTATTTGTTGAATCCAATTGCTTATGGAGCCAATATTGTAATTCATTCTTTGACTAAATATATAGCGGGTAACGGAACTTCTTTAGGAGGGGCAATTATTGATGCAGGAACTTTTGACTGGAGTAGTGGGCGTTTTCCGGAGTTTACTGAACCGAATTCAGGATATCATGGGTTGGTTTATCATGATGCTTTGGGAGCGGCTGCATTTATTGCTAAAGTAAGAATTGAGGGATTACGAGATTATGGAGCAGCATTGAGTCCGTTTAATGCCTTTCAAATTATACAGGGATTAGAAACCTTGGCTATTCGTGTACAAAAACATAGTGAAAATGGTTTGGCAATAGCTCATTGGTTAGAAGAACAAGACCAAGTGGCATGGGTGAACTATCCGGGATTGAAGTCGAGTAAATACTATGATTTAGCAAAACAATATTTACCGAAAGGGCAAAATGGTTTGGTAACTTTTGGGTTAAAAGGAGGATTTGATGCGGCTAAGAAAGTTGCTGATGAAACCAAATTGTTTTCATTGTTAGCTAATATTGGAGATACTAAATCATTGATCATTCATCCGTCAAGTACTACGCACCAACAATTATCAGAAGAGCAACAATTGAGTTCCGGAGTTTCTAAAGATTTAATTCGAATTTCAGTAGGATTAGAAAACGTAGAAGATTTGAAAGCCGATTTGAAAGCCGTTTTTGACACTTTATAATTGACTGGTTTGTGCTATTAGTTTTCGTAGAAGTTTTATTAAAGTAAAATTAAGTAGTCTAACTAATTTATGCCAACTGATTTAAGTAAGGGAATGTGTTTTTTTTTAAGAATATTTGGATATTCCAATATTTCTTTGCAAATTTGTTCAACAAAAAATAAGAAAGATGATTTTTAATGTATGTAATATGTCGAAAAAGGTTCAGGATAAGTCCTGCGGGTCGACTATTGCTTAAGTTATAAACTATAATATAAAGCAAAAAGCCTCCCGCAAAACGGGAGGCTTTTTTTTTAATCTTACAATTCTAAAATGAAAAATTTAAATACACAGCAGTTTAATAATTCCAAAAAAAATGCAATGACTTGTAAAAAGTCTGCTATGGTCATTTATGTCTGTTGATACCGAAAGAAAAGTGAATAATTCAACTTAAACCCTTTTGGTATTTTTTCCAAAAGGGTTTTTTGTTGAATTGAATTTGTTGAAAATAAAAATATATAATCCGTAATACCTATAGTCATGAGAAAAATACTATACCTCCTAGAAAATGCGCTGAATTTCAATTTTAGAAATAGAAATGAAGCAACTGTTAATGCTGCAGAAAATGAATTAATACACCCCAGATTTGGAATGAAATCTAAAGATATAAAAGCGAATAAAAAAATCATTAATACCCATCTTTTTTTAATGTATTCAAAAGAGAATGAAGCTTTTTTTATCTAACTGTGATTTGTTCCAAATGATAAATGAAAGGAATTTGAATATAATTAAAGACCTATTTTGACTAAGAAGGAGAAAGCGTTTTATGTTTTTTCTTCTTAGTTGAAATAGATCTCAATGAATTTTAAAGGAACTTTATAATAGTCTGTTGCAATCTAAAACAGTTTAAATTTGGTTGTTTAAAAAAATAGTGGTTAATTTGTGCTTTGAAGTTCAAAATGTAATGAAATGTTATAAAGAAAGGTAGAGGGATTAGACCCGATGAAACCTTAGCAACCCTTCGGTAAATCGAAGAAGGTGCTGCATTCTACCACGTCCCACGTGGAAAGATAACAATAAGAATTCCTCTAGTTTAAGACTAGTTTTCTTTCTAATATTTCCACACAAATCAATAAAATACAAGGTTTGAAATTGGAAAATAAACCCAACATTATAACAATACAAAATTTTACTACCGAAAGTGGTGCGTTTTATCCTAGCCTAAACTTAAGTTTTGAAGCTTTTGGTCCAGAATTAAATACAGCTCCAATCGTTTTGGTGAATCATGCATTGACTGGAAATGCTCATGTAATTGGTTCAACTGGTTGGTGGAATGATTTGATAGGAGAAAATAAAACGATTGACACCCATAAATATTCTGTTTTAGCTTTTAATGTTCCAGGAAATGGATTTGATGGAGATAGTATCGAAAATTATTTCGATTTCAATGCCAGAGATATAGCTAAACTTTTTATTCAAGGTGTTGAGCACTTACAAATTAAACAACTTTATGCCATAATTGGAGGTTCTGTTGGCGGTGGAATTGCATGGGAAATGATTGCTTTGCAGCCTAAAATCACGAAGCATTTGATTCCAATTGCGACCGATTGGAAATCGACGGATTGGGTTATTGCGAACTGTTATGTACAGGAACAGATACTCAATAATTCCTGCAAACCTATTGAAGATGCCAGAATTCATGCAATGTTGTGTTACAGAACTCCGGAATCTTTCAAAGAAAAGTTTCAGAGAACCCTTAATGAAAATTTAGGTATTTTTAATGTAGAAAGTTGGTTGGTGCATCATGGAGAAAAATTACAACAACGCTTTCAGTTGTCGGCTTATAAAATGATGAACCAGTTGTTAAAAACAATTGATATTAACAGAAATGCGGAACCTTTTGAAGTATTTGTTTCAAAAATAGAGGCGACTATTCATATCATCGGAATCGATTCCGATTTGTTTTTTACGGTAAAGGAAAATAGGGAAACCTATTTAGAATTAAAGAAACATCAAGTGAATGTTTCCTATGGAGAAATTAAATCTGTTCACGGACATGATGCTTTTCTGATAGAATACGAACAATTAAATAATTTGCTTGCAGATATTTTTTAGCAGCGCAAAACAAAATAAATATGAAAATATTAAAATTTGGAGGAAAGTCTTTATCTAATGGAGAAGGAATTAATAAAGTAGTTTCCATTATTCTAGATAAAGTAAATCATGGCGAGCAAATTGCGATTGTGGTTTCGGCTCGTGGAAATGCAACGGATGATTTGGAAGCGATTTTGGCAGTAGCATCCAAAAACGGAAATTACAAACCATTATTTGAAGACTTTAAAAAATACCAGCAATACGAATACCAAGATGTTGATTTATCTGAGGAGTTTAATGTCTTGGAAAAACTTTTTGAAGGTGTGAGTTTAATTGGGGATTACAGTACCAAAATTAAAGATCAGATTCTGTCCAAAGGAGAATTGCTTTCGGCTAAATTGTTGACGGCGATTTTAATTAAAAAAGGAATCAATGCCCGTTTTACCGATTCGAGAGAATTGATAAAAACCGATTCAAAATTTGGTGATGCGCAGCCGTTGGATTCATTGTCAAAGAAGAATGTCATCAATTATTTCAAACAAAATAATGGTTCGGCAGTAAATATCGTTACCGGATTTATTGGTTCCAACAGTAAAAATGATACAACCACTTTAGGTAGAAACGGAAGTAATTACACGGCTTCTTTATTGGCAAATTATTTGGATGCCGAAGAGTTGCAAAATTATACGCACGTAGACGGAATTTATACCGCAAATCCTGATTTGGTTCCGGATGCTAAAAAAATTGACCATTTGACTTTTAATGAAGCAAATGAGTTAGCCAATTTTGGAGCAACCATTTTGCATGCAAAAACCATTATCCCATTGTTGGAGAAAAATATTCCACTTCGAATTTTAAATACGTTCAATTACGAGAATAAAGGAACCTTAATTACCGCGCATTCCAATACGGGCGGAATTAAAACACTTTCCGTTTTAGAAAATGTAGCCTTGGTGAATTTGGAAGGACGTGGATTACTGGGAAAAACAGGAGTCGATGCTCGAATTTTCAGGGTAATGGGAGATAATGACATCAGTGTAAGTATTATTTCTCAAGGATCTTCAGAACGTGGAATTGGATTGGTGGTTGATGCCGATAAAGCAACTAAAGCCATGATAGAATTGGAAAAAGAATTCGAAAATGATTTCTATTCCAAAGATGTGAACCGTATCTCGGTAACGGATGATGTTTCTGTTATTTCGATTATTGGGCAAGATTTGAGTACGTTTCATAAACCGTACACGGCATTGATAAAAAACAAGATTATACCAATTCTTTTCAATAATACGGTTACAGGTAAAAACGTGAGTTTGGTAGTTAAAAAATCAGAACTTCACAAAGCATTAAATGTAATCCACGGAGAAATCTTCGGAGTATCAAAGAAGATAAATATCGCCATTTTTGGACACGGTTTAGTAGGTGGAACTTTGATCAATCAGATTTTAGAATCCGCTTCATCGATTGAAAAAAGAAAAGATATTAAGTTGAATGTTTTTGCTATTGCCAATTCTAAAAGCGTCTTGCTGAATAAAAACGGAGTTACACCAAATTGGAAAAATGAGATTCAAACCAGCGGTGTTTTATACACGATAAAAGATATTATAGCTTTCGCCAATGAAAATCATTTAGAGAATTTAATTGCCATTGATAATACCGCAAGTGCAGCTTTTGTAGAAAATTATATTCCCTTGGTTGAAAACGGATTTGATTTAATTTCATCCAATAAAGTGGCAAATACCTTGAGTTATGGTTTTTATAAAAAATTGCGCAAAGTATTGGCCGATAATCAGAAATCTTATTTGTATGAAACCAATGTTGGAGCAGGATTACCGTTGATTGATACCATAAAATTATTACATCTATCAGGAGAAAATATCACCAAAATCAAAGGAGTATTCTCTGGAACATTGAGTTATTTGTTCAATAACTTTTCGTCAAAAGACGTCCCTTTTAGTGATATTTTGAAAGAAGCAATTGACAATGGATATACCGAACCGGATCCGCGTGAAGACTTATGCGGAAATGATGTTGGTAGAAAATTATTGATTTTGGCGAGAGAATTGGATTTGCAAAATGAATTTGAAGAAGTCGCTATTCAGAATTTAATTCCAGAGCATTTGCGTGAAGGAAATGTACAGGAATTCTTGACCAAATTGAAAGAATTTGATTCGGTTTATGATAAAATAAAAAGGGATCAAGAACCTAATCACGTGTTGCGTTACATAGGGGAATTATCGGGAGATTTGCATGGGGATAAAGGTGTTCTGGAAGTAAAATTAGTTTCGGTTCCAAAAGAGACTGCTCTTGGAGGGTTAAAAGGTTCTGATTCTTTCTTCGAAATTTATACGGAATCCTACGGAGATCGTCCAATTGTAATTCAAGGAGCAGGTGCAGGGTCGGCTGTTACGGCAAGAGGAGTTTTTGGAGATATTTTGAGATTATCGGATAAAGGATAGTCTTCAGCTTTTGAGTCTTCGGTGAAAAATTAAAAAGTACGAATAATATGGATGTCATTTTTATTATAATTGGAATGAATGTGACGCTTGTTTTTTTGTTTGATAAAAATAAATTAGATAATAAAGAATGGTATTTTAAACTGTTAATATTAAATGTGTTATTGTTTTTAATTGCGTTAATGAATGCTTTGATTGGTTTTGGAAATAACACTGCTATCAATTCTTTGTTTGTGCCTTTGATAGCTCAATTTATATATTATGGTTTAAGTAAATTTTTCTATTTAAGATATGCTCGAAATAGTGTAGACACTTTTTGGACATTTGATAAGTCTTTATTTGTAGACGGTTGGTTCAATTGTATATTTTGGTTAGTCTCAATTTTGCTTTTCTTATTGGTTTTATAAAGTATAATTAAAATTAAAAATCCGTTAAATCAGCGTTTGAAATTTATTTCATCCGCGTTTCATAAATAAATAGTAAGATGAAAATAACATTAGACAGAGTAAACGAAAACTTCCACTTTCAATTAAAAAATGAAAGAGGACATATTGTAAATGTAGATGCACGTCCGGATTTTGGAGGGAATGACATGGGACCAAGTCCAATGGAATTGGTGTTGATGGGTGTGGCAGGATGTAGCGGAATCGATATGATTTCGATTCTAAAAAAACAACGTCAGGAAATTACTTCTTTTAAAGCCGATGTTGAAGGAGAACGTGTTCAAGTAGGAGAAGCAAAACCTTTCAAAGATATTCATGTGGTTTTTTCTTTGGAAGGAAATATCAAAGAAGATAAAGCAGCCAAAGCAGCGCAATTATCTTTCGAAAAATATTGCTCCGTTTCAAAAACGGTGGAACCTACGGCAACTATCCATTACAAAGTAATTTTGAATGGTGTTGAATTAGCTAAACTATAAGTAAAGAACAAAATTGTTTGAGAGTGAGGTGTTGAATAAGTATTCAATTTCAACAACTTTAAGTCTCAGACTTTAAATTTTTAAAAATAGAATAAAATGGACGAACAAGAATTTGGTTTTGAAACTCAAGCCATACGTACACATATCGATAGAACGCAATATCAAGAACATTCAACTCCTTTGTATTTATCCTCCAGCTTTGTTTTTGAGGATGCAGAGGATATGAGAGCTTCTTTTACGGAAGAAAAAGAACGTAATATTTACAGTCGTTTTAGTAATCCAAACACGACTGAGTTTGTGGATAAAGTTTGCGCTATGGAAGGTGCCGAGGCGGGTTATGCTTTCGCAACAGGAATGGCTGCTATTTATTCCTCTTTTGCTGCTTTGCTGAGTTCGGGTGACCATATTGTTTCTGCCGGAAGTGTTTTTGGTTCGACTCACGCTTTGTTTATGACTTATTTTCCAAAATGGAATATCACAACATCCTATTTTGATATTAATAAGCCGGAAACCATAGAGAGTTTTATCAAACCAAACACTAAAATCTTGTATGCTGAAACACCTACAAATCCAGGTGTTGATGTGGTAGATTTAGAATTATTGGGAGCCATTGCCAAAAAGCATAATTTGATTTTAATTATCGATAACTGTTTTGCAACACCTTATATTCAACAACCAATTAAGTATGGAGCGCATTTGGTAATCCATTCGGCAACCAAATTGATGGATGGTCAAGGACGTGTTTTAGGCGGAGTTACCGTGGGTCAAGCTGAATTAGTTCGTCAAATCTATCTTTTTTCAAGAAATACAGGTCCGGCATTGTCACCATTCAATGCTTGGGTGTTGTCTAAAAGTATTGAGACTTTAGCTCTTCGTGTAGAAAGACATTGTGAAAATGCGATGAAAGTGGCTGAGTTTTTAGAAGCGCATCCTAAAGTAAACAGTGTGAAATACCCTTTCTTAAAATCACATCCAAAATATGAAGTTGCCAAAAAGCAAATGCTTTTAGGAGGTAATATTATCGCTTTTGAAATCAAAGGAGGAATTGATGGGGGTAGAGCCTTTTTGGATAAAATAAAATTATGTTCGCTTTCTGCTAATATTGGAGATGCTAAAACAATTGTAACACATCCAGCTTCAACAACACATAGTAAATTATCTACTGAGGATAAGTTAGCAGTTGGAATAACCGAAGGTTTGGTACGTGTTTCTGTTGGTTTAGAAACCGTTAAAGATGTAATTGCCGATTTAGAGCAGGCATTATCATAAATATTTAAGATTGTAGATTAACGATTTTTGATTGCAGTTTTCTGTAAATCAAAAATCGTTTTTTTATGATTATTAGTTCAAAAAACATATTTTTGTTACTCAACGATTAACTGATTTTTTTTGAAACAAAAATCGTTACTCTTCAATCAAGAATTAACAATCTTTAAAATGCTATCTAAAAAAACAAAATACGGTATTAAAGCTTTGACTTTTTTGGCTCGTCAAGAAGATCAAAAACCAGTCGCTATTGCGGATATTGCAAAGTCTGAAAATATTTCGATAAAGTTTCTGGAAAGTATTTTGTTGCTTTTGCGTCATTCCGGTTTTTTGGGTGCCAAAAAAGGAAAAGGAGGAGGCTATTATTTGATAAAAGATCCCAAAGAGATCAATATGGCTAAGGTTTATCGTATCCTCGAAGGTCCTATCGCTTTGTTGCCTTGTGCCAGTCATAATTTTTATGAAAAATGCGACGACTGTACTGATGAAGGCACTTGTGCCGTTAGAAAACTAATGGCTGAGGTACGTGATAATACCCTGATGATATTAGAGAATAATTCTTTGGCAGATATTGCTTTTTAGGAAGGCAATTAAATGTATAGAAATTAAAAAAAATGACCATTTCATAGTTAACTCCTTTGAAATGGTCATTTTTTTATGATTTTTTGATTTGGTTTTCCTAAAAAACCAAATTATATCCGACGAAAAATAACATAATGGCAATGGCGTTTCTCAGATATAAATCGGGAACTTTTCCACTCAACATACTTCCTATGTAAATTCCGGGTAGAGACCCCATTAATAATTGTCCTAATAGCACATAGTCTAAATTTCCCATTGTAGCGTGTCCCAATCCTGCAACAAGAGTCAATGGAACAGCATGTGCGATTTCAGTACCAACTAGTTTGGGTGTTGGTAGAAGAGGATACAGGAAAAATAAAGTAACCGTACCTAAAGCTCCTGCTCCAATCGAAGTCAGGGTTACTGTTGCTCCAAGCATGATTCCTATCGCAATGGTTAATACATTTTGAGTTTTGCTTTCACTATGAAATTTATCGCCAGCGTGTTTTTGAGAAAAGACTAAGAGTTTCTTCTTGAATAATACCGCTATTGAGGTAAAAAGTAGCGCCCAACCTAAACTGTATTTTATAATGGCATTTATTGCTGAAATATCTGTTTTTATGCTGTCAAGAATCCATAAAGTTAACAAAGAGGCCGGGATACTACCTAAAGAAAGATAGCCCGTAATTTTCCAATTGATGTTCTTTTTTTTGTGATGTACAAATACTCCAGCCATTTTGGTGTAACCGGCATACAATAAATCAGTTCCAACAGCTGTTGTTGGAGGGATTCCAAACCATAATAATATAGGCGTCATCAAAGAACCGCCACCTACACCTGTTAATCCTACGACAAAACCAACGACCAAACCTGCAACCACAAATCCGAATTGAAAATCCATAAAAGAAATTTTTGCCAAAAATAACAACTATTTTACAATTATCCTATAGACATGATAGACTATGTAAAATGTATTTTTAAATTTCATATCCTTTTTGGTGTATTATGATCTAATTAGAGCTTTAACAGTTTGGAATTGAGTTAATTTAAAGAAAATAGCTATGTATTTGCCGAAAGAATGTTTTTGTCGGGATATTTGAAATAAAATTAGGATTACAAAATGCAACCTTCTTTACCTATACGTTTGAGTTGCTGTTATTTTTTAGTGTAAAAAAAGCAGATATTATTTTGTAATTTAGAAATAAGTAGTATTTTTGCACAGTAATCTACTAAACCGATAGGGTAATAGATTTATTTAAAAGAAAACAAAATGAGTACAGCTATAATACAATCTTTATTGGCAAAGACAAAAGATTTCTCTATCGAGGAAACTTTGGCTTTTTTAGCTAATGAATACAAAGATAAAGTGGTTTTTTCAACTTCTTTTGGGCAAGAAGATCAGGTGATTACAGCGTTAATTGCTAAAAATGATTTGCCGATAACTATTTTTACTTTAGATACAGGGCGTTTGTTTCAAGAAACATATGATGTGTTTCATAAGACTTTGAAAAAATACAAAAAAGAAATTAAGGTGTATTTCCCTGAAGCAACTGCGGTTGAGAAATTATTGAATGAAAAAGGGCCTAATAGCTTTTATGAATCGGTGGAGAATAGAAAAGAATGTTGTTTTATTCGTAAAGTGGCTCCATTGACCAAAGCATTAAAAGGAAATGCGGTTTGGATTACCGGTTTACGTGCAGAGCAATCAGAAAACAGAAATGATCTTCATTTGTTTGAGTATGATGATAAATTTGAAATTATTAAATTTAATCCATTATTGAAATGGTCATTAGAAGAAGTTCAAAAATATATTGATGATAATAATGTGCCTCAAAATGCTTTGCATAAAAAAGGATTTGTAAGTATTGGTTGCGCACCTTGTACCAGAGCAATTGCTCCGGGCGAAGATATCAGAGCGGGAAGATGGTCTTGGGAGTCCAGCCATAAAGAATGTGGTTTACACCAAAAATAAAAAGTTTAAACGTTTTTCGTTTTTATTAATTAAACGAATAAACAAATAATCAAATTAACAAAAAAAGATGAGTTCAGTATTAAAAACAAATGCTTTAGAAAGCGAAGCGATATACATTTTTAGAGAAGTAATTTCTCAATTTGACAAACCGGTATTGCTTTTCTCTGGTGGAAAAGATTCAATTACTTTAGTTCGTTTGGCACAAAAAGCCTTTTTTCCGGCTAAAATCCCTTTCCCTTTATTGCATGTTGATACAGGGCATAACTTTCCTGAAACTATTGAGTTTAGAGACAGATTGGTTAAAGAATTAGGTTTAGAGTTAATTGTTCGTAATGTACAAGATGCTATTGATGAAGGTAAAGTGGTAGAAGAAACGGGTAGATATTCTAGTAGAAATAGTCTGCAAACGACTACACTTTTAGATGCTATTGACGAATTTAAATTTGATGCTTGTATCGGTGGAGCAAGAAGAGATGAAGAAAAAGCGAGAGCTAAAGAACGTATCTTCTCTGTTCGTGATGATTTTGGTCAATGGGATGAGAAAAACCAACGTCCTGAATTATTTGATTTATTGAATGGTAAAATTGAAAACGGTCAAAATGTTCGTGTTTTCCCAATTTCAAACTGGACAGAATTAGATGTATGGAGTTATATCGAACAAGAGCAAATCGAAATCCCATCTATTTATTTCTCTCACAAACGTAAAGTTTTTGTTCGTGATGGAATGATTTGGTCTCACTCTCCATATGTTTTCCAAGATGAAGATGAGGTTGTTGAAGAAAGAATTGTTCGTTTCAGAACTGTTGGAGATATGTCATGTACTGCAGCCGTAGAATCTTATGCAGCTACAATTGCTGAAGTAGTTGGGGAAATTAGGTTGTCAACCATTTCTGAAAGAGGAGCCAGAATCGATGATAAACGTTCGGAAGCTGCAATGGAGAAAAGAAAACAACAAGGGTACTTTTAGAAAATAATTATAAGTTATGAATTATAAATTATGAATTGTTCCGAGACATTTAAAATTTAAAATTCAACATTTAAATAAAAAAATCAAATTTAGAAGTTTACATAAGGTTGTTTTGGGAAACTTGAAACCTTAAACTTTTAAACTTTAAACAAAAAAAAATGGAAGTTTTAAAAATAGCAACAGCAGGAAGTGTAGATGACGGAAAAAGTACGTTAATCGGAAGATTATTATACGATACACAATCTTTAACTACAGATAAATTAGAGGCAATAGAAAAAAGCAGTAAGCAAAAAGGATATGATTACCTAGACTTTTCATTGGCTACTGACGGATTGGTAGCGGAAAGAGAGCAAGGAATCACAATTGATGTGGCTCATATTTATTTTTCGACTGCAAAGAAAAGTTACATTATTGCCGATACTCCAGGTCACGTAGAATATACGCGTAACATGGTTACCGGAGCTTCAACTTCACAGGTTTCTATCATTTTGATTGATGCCAGAAAAGGAGTAATCGAGCAAACCTACCGTCACTTTTTTATCAATAATTTATTGAGAGTAAAAGACGTAATTGTTGCGGTTAACAAAATGGATTTAGTGGATTACTCTGAAGAAGTATTCAACAAAATCAAAGCCGATTTTCAAGCATTAAATGCAAAAAGTGATTATAAGGAGCAAAATGTAAGCTATATTCCTTTAAGTGCTTTAACGGGTGATAATGTTGTGGATTCATTAGGGAAAATGCCTTGGTATACAGGACAAACTATCCTACAACATTTAGAAGCTTTAGAATCTAAAGATATTTATGATACTGGTAAAACTCGTTTCCCAGTTCAAACAGTGATTCGTCCTAAAACAGAAGAATACCATGACTTTAGAGGGTATGCTGGAAAATTATACGGGAATAACATTAAAGTGGGTGATGCGGTAACGGTACTTCCTTCTTTGACAGAATCTATAGTGTCAAACATTCATTTCTTTGACAAGCAATATGATGAAGCCACTGCGGGTTCTTCTATTACCATCGAATTAGAAAATGATATCAATGTAACTAGAGGGGATATGATCGTTAAATCTGGCGAACTTCCTAAAGTGGAGAAAGATATTAAAACCACTATTTGCTGGATGGACAGTAAAAAATTAGTTGCCGGAACAAAATATTTGATTCAACACAATACCAATAGAGTTTTGGCTAAAATTGAAAGTATAAACAATGTAATTTCAACTGATTATTCAGGAGTTACACCAGCCTCTCAATTGAGTATAAATGAAATCGGTGAGGTAAATATTAAATTGAGTAAAGCATTGTATTTTGATGCATACAAAGAAAATAAATCCAATGGTGCTTTTATTTTAATTGATACGGCAACCAATACTACTGCTGGAGTAGGATTTATTAAATAGTTAAAAGTTGTTAGGTTTTAGTTCACAATGCTAACTATTACCCACAACCACAACCCATAACATAAATAAGGATATGAAAACTTTTAGAAGCGAAATAGAAAACCCGATTGTCGAGAAAGAGATTATCGATTTAGAGAAAAAGATTCATTTATTCCGTGGTGGTCAAATTGACGACGAGCGTTTTCGTAGTCTTCGTTTGGCTCGTGGAATTTACGGACAACGTCAGGAAGGGGTACAGATGATTCGTATTAAATTGCCTTACGGAAAAGTAACCAGTGAGCAATTAAAAAGAATTACTGAAGTTTCAGATAAATATTCTACGGGACGTTTGCATATTACAACACGTCAGGATATTCAGATTCATTATGTGAGTTTAGATAGAACGCCAGAACTTTGGTCAGAATTAGCCAAAGACGATATTACTTTAAGAGAAGCTTGTGGAAACACGGTACGTAATATTACGGCCAGTGAATTGGCAGGTGTAGATGTAAACGAACCTTTTGATGTTTCTCCGTACGCTCACGGTTTATTTCAATATTTATTGCGTAACCCAATTTGCCAAGAAATGGGACGTAAATTCAAAATATCATTTTCTTCATCTGATGAGGATACTGCTTTAAGCTATTTGCATGATTTAGGATTTATTCCAAAAATTGTAAATGGTCAAAAAGGATTCAAAATAATGTTAGGTGGAGGATTAGGTTCTCAGCCAAGTCATGCCGAATTACTTTCAGAATTTGTACCGGTAAACCAAATTATTCCAACTGCCGAAGGTGTAATTCGAGTTTTTGACCGTTACGGAGAAAGAGCAAAACGTCTAAAAGCACGTATGAAGTTTTTGATTAAAGACTTAGGACGTGATGAGTTTTTACGTTTGGTTGACGAAGAGAAAAAAGCATTGCCTTTCCATACTTACGAGATTGATACCACTGCTTTTGAAGGTGCTATTGCTGAACCATTATTAGAAGTGCCAATAGTAACTATTGAAGATGTTGAAGCTTTTGAAGCTTGGAAAAAATCGAATGTGATTCCACAAAAACAAGCGGGATATGTAGCTATCGGAATTAAAGTTCTTTTAGGGGATTTTTATACAGATAAAGCGAGATTATTAGCTGATTTGATTAAAAATTACGGTGCAAATGAATTGCGTTTTTCATTAAGACAAAATATCGTTTTGCGTAATATTAAAGAAGAAAATCTGGCATTCTTTTACCAAGAATTAGCCAAATTAGATATGGTTAACTTAGGTTACAATACTATTGGTGATATCACGGCTTGTCCTGGTACAGATACTTGTAACTTAGGAATTGCAAGCAGTACGGGTATTGCAGACGAATTAGAAAGAGTCTTAAAAGCAGAATACCCACAATTTGCCAATAATACAGAGATTGCTATCAAAATTAGTGGTTGTATGAATGCTTGTGGTCAACACAATATGGCCGAAATTGGTTTCCAAGGAATGTCAATCAATTCAGGGAAATTAGTGGCGCCGGCATTACAAGTACTATTGGGTGGTGGGATTTTAGGAAACGGAAACGGAAGATTCTCGGATAAAGTAATCAAAATTCCAAGCCGTAGAGGGCCGGAAGCGTTGCGCTTAATCTTAAATGATTTTGAAGCGAATGCTAATGGATCTCGATTCTTAGATTATTATGATGCTAAAGGAGAGAAATATTTTTACGAATTCTTGAAACCGTTAGCCGATGTTACCAATCTTACCGAAGCTGATTTTATAGATTGGGGTAACGCAGATAATTATGTGAAAGCAGTTGGTGTTGGAGAATGTGCAGGTGTTGTGATTGATTTAGTAGCTACTTTGTTATTGGAAGCTAAAGACAAATTGACATCGGCTCAAGAGGTTTTCCAAGAACAAAAATGGTCTGATGCTATTTACTTGGCATATGCAGGTTTAGTAAATGGGGCGAAAGCTTTATTATTGGCCGAAAAACAAAAAACCAATACTCACGCTGGAATCATTGATTTATTTGATACTGTTTTTATAGATACTAATAAAATTGAATTAGGAAAAACATTCAAAGAATTAGTGTATCAAATAAAAGCTAATGAGCCATCGGAAGACTTTGCAAAACAATACATTCAAGAAGGAATTTCGTTTTTCGAAACCATTGAAAATTACAGAGCCAAAGAATTAGCTAATGCGTAATACAACTATAAAACCAAAAATAACTTTAGTCGGTGCCGGTCCGGGCGATCCCGATTTGCTGACTCTCAAAGGAGTAAAAGCATTGGCTGAAGCGAATGTGGTTTTATATGACGCCTTGGCCAATGAAAAAATATTAGCCTATGCTCCAAAAGAAGCAATTCGGTTATTTGTTGGGAAAAGAATAGGAAAACACGCTTATTCACAAGACGAAATCAATCAGTTGATTGTGGACAATGCCTTTACGCATGGACATGTGGTTCGGCTAAAAGGAGGAGATCCTTTTATTTTCGGTCGCGGAAGTGAAGAAATAGAATATGCAGAAAGTTTTGGAATTCCTACATTTGTCGTCCCTGGAATTTCATCGGCGATAGCGGTACCCGCTTACCAAGGAATTGCTTTGACAAAAAGAGGTGTTTCTGAAAGTTTTTGGGTAATCACAGGGACAACTTCCGATAGGGAATTGTCTGAGGATATCGCTCTAGCGGCTCAATCATCTGCAACGGTGGTGATTCTGATGGGAATGAGTAAGTTGGCACAAATTGTCGAGTTGTTTCAAAAAGAATCCAAAGGAGATACAGCAATTGCTATTATTCAAAATGGAACTACGCCCGACGAGAAAATAGGCATTGGAACCATAAATACAATAGAAGCAGTAGTGGAGGAAAAAAAGTTGAGTTCGCCTGCGATAATTGTAATTGGATCTGTAGTTAAGGAAATCAATAAATTAAAAGGATTGTACGGGGAATTTGTACAGTCTGAAAAATAAATAAAAATGGAAAGAAACGAGTTATATCCTATTTTTTTGAAATTACATAACCTCAATGTACTCATTGTAGGTGGAGGAAATGTAGGTTTAGAAAAGTTGTCATTCTTGTTGAAGTCCAGTCCAAATGCAAATGTTGAGGTGGTAGCACCGCAATTTTTGCCCGAGTTGGAAGAATTAGCACAAAAACATCCTTCTGTAAAGTTGACGAAAGCCAAGTTTAAGAAAAAGATGTTAAAAAAGAGGCATATGGTAATTGCCTGTACCGATAATTTGAAAGTAAATAAAAAGGTGTATGAGTTATCGCGAAAGCGTTATCTAATTTGCAACATTGCTGATACACCTGATTTATGCGATTATTATTTGGGGGGCATTGTGACCAAAGGGAATGTGAAAATTGCGATTTCAACCAATGGCAAATCCCCTACGACGGCTAAACGATTACGAGAGTTTTTTGAAGAAATTATTCCGGATGATATTAATAAAATGGTCGAGAACCTGAATGAATATCGCAAAACCCTGAAAGGGAATTTTGAGGAAAAGGTTCAAAAAATGAATGAAATCACGGATACACTGAAAAATAAATAATAAATAAACAATAGCTAACGGTCAAAAACCAATAGCCAAAAGCCAATAGAAAAATGATTAAAACAGATATCCTTATAATAGGAGCAGGACCAACAGGTTTATTTGCCGTTTTTGAAGCAGGTTTGTTGAAACTAAAATGTCATGTTTTGGATGCTTTACCACAACCAGGTGGACAACTTTCAGAATTGTATCCTAAGAAACCAATTTATGATATTCCAGGTTTTCCTGAAGTATTGGCAGGAGATTTGGTGGATAACTTAATGGAGCAAATCAAGCAATTTGAGCCGGGTTTTACCCTTGGGGAACGTGCAGAAACCATTGAAAAACAAGAGGACGGAAGTTTTATCGTTACAACCAATAAAGGGAAAGAATTCCATGCGCCTGTGATTGCCATTGCTGGAGGATTAGGAAGTTTCGAACCAAGAAAACCGCTTATTGACGGAATTAATTTCTATGAAGATAAAGGAATTAAATACTTTATCAAAAATCCAGAGAAATTCAGAGACAAAAGAGTCGTGATCGCCGGAGGTGGAGATTCAGCCTTAGACTGGAGTATCTTCCTTTCTAATGTTGCTTCCGAAGTAACTTTGGTTCACAGAAGAAATGAATTTAGAGGAGCGTTGGATTCTGTAGAAAAAGTACAAGAATTAAAAGATGCTGGAAAAATTAAATTAATTACGCCTGCTGAAGTCGTTGGTTTAAATGGAGCTGAGCATATTGAGTCAGTTGATCTTGATGAAAACGGAGCACACAGAAATATTCCTTGTGATTATTTTATTCCACTTTTCGGATTAACGCCAAAGTTAGGTCCTATCGGAAACTGGGGATTAGAGATTGAGAAAAATGCGATTAAAGTGAATAATTCCTTGGATTACCAAACGAATATTCCGGGAATCTTCGCTATCGGTGACGTAAACACCTATCCTGGGAAATTAAAATTGATTCTTTGTGGTTTCCATGAAGCGACTTTAATGTGTCAGGCAGCTTACCAAATTATCAATCCAGGTAAGAAATATGTAATGAAATATACAACCGTAAGTGGTGTAGATGGATTTGACGGAACGCGTAAAGAAGCGCCAAAAGCAGTCGTAAAAGCGATAAATTAAACAACCATCTTGGTTAAATTATAAATAGCCTTACCACTTGCAAGTGGTAAGGCTATTGCTTTACTTTGCATTTCCAAATTAATGAAATAATTTAGGAGCGAAAGAAAGGGATTTGTCAGCAAAAATGGATTCCTGCTGTTCGCTATATTCCCGATAAATAAAAACTACGGCTAAAAAGCCTTGTTTTTCTAAATCGGGAGATAATCGCTGCCATCAGGGCTAAATAGCCAGGAACAGTGATTTTTTGGGGAAAATAGATAAAAAAACAAAAGCTTTGCGCCTTAGCGTCTTAGCGGCAAAAAAATAAGTTATGCCAAGCATTCAAGAAGAAATCAAAAAAAGAATCCTGGTTCTCGACGGAGCAATGGGTACTATGTTGCAACGTTATAATTTTTCTGAAGAAGATTTTCGTGGCGAACGTTTCAAGGATTTTCCGCATTCCTTAAAAGGGAATAATGATTTATTATCGATAACGCAACCCAAAGCCATCAAAGAAGTGCATGCCGCTTATTTTGAAGCGGGAGCAGATATCGTGGAAACCAATACGTTTTCAAGTACAACTATCGGTATGGCCGATTATCATCTTGAAGATGTCGTTTATGAGTTGAACTATGAATCGGCAAAAATTGCCCGTGAAGTAGCCGATGAATTCACTGCCAAGAATCCAGAGAAACCACGTTTTGTTGCGGGTTCTATTGGGCCAACAAACAGAACAGCGAGTATGTCGCCCGATGTAAACGATCCAGGGTACAGAGCGGTGACTTTTGATGATTTGAGAATTGCTTACAAACAACAAGTAGAAGCTTTATTGGATGGTGGCGTTGATTTGCTTTTGGTGGAAACTATTTTTGATACTTTAAATGCCAAAGCGGCACTTTTTGCCATCGAAGAAGTGAAAGAGGAACGCGGTATTGATATTCCAATCATGGTTTCGGGAACGATTACCGATGCTTCAGGAAGAACCCTTTCCGGACAAACGGTAGAAGCTTTCTTGGTTTCGGTGTCGCATATTCCGTTATTGAGTGTAGGATTCAATTGTGCTCTTGGAGCCGATTTGTTGAAACCGTATTTGCAAACCTTGTCTTCGCATACTTCGTTCAATGTTTCGGCGCATCCTAATGCAGGATTGCCAAATGCTTTTGGGGAATATGATGAAACACCAGAGGAAATGCAAGCGCAAATTAAGAGTTATTTAGACGATAATTTGGTGAATATCATAGGAGGTTGTTGCGGTACAACTCCAGAACACATCAAGTTGATTGCCGATATTGCCAAGGATTATAAGCCGAGGGTTTCGACGGCGACGATGTAATTGAATAATTGGGATAGACATGTACTGAATCTGAGCTATTAGTTAATGTGAAAAATAATAATCCTCTTGTTTTCGTAAATAATGAAAAGAATTAATTTTTTTGTTTTGAATAAGTATTTAAAGAATGAAGGTTTGTTAACTGAAAAGTAAAGCTTAAACATATGATAATCCAAGTGCTAAGATCAAACGAATTTAATACAGGTCATTTAACAACTTTATTTCCGGGAGAAACAATAGAAATAAAACGAGGAAGGTATATTAAAGCTGATATTTCTCATCCTCTTTTAACAGAGAAAGAAAATTATTTTTATAAAATACATTGTTTGGAATATAAAAAAAAGCATATTTATTATTTAAATTATTTTGGAAAAAACGAACCTTCAGGGAAAGGAATTCATATTGGGTTAACCAATTGGCAAAACCATAAATTTCTTTGGATGCAAAATAAACATTGGTTGCAGAAAGAAGAAAGTATTAGATATATAGTCAATATACTTTTCTTGATTATTGGTGTTTGGATTAGTATTATGAGTATAAATAAATAATTTTAAATAGCCAAATATCGTGGATTTGTAATCCGCGCCCGCAAAGAGAATAAAAATATAAAAGTCTGGTTTGTCATTCCGACGAAGGACGAATCACATTACGGATGTAACAAGATGAGATTGCTTCGTTCCTCGCAATGAAAAACTGGGTGAATAAAATAATAAAGTTCCGTAGGAACGACTCATTTTGTAGCAACGGAATTTATTCCGTTGGCATAAAAAATAAGAACATATTAAACCTACAAGGTTTCAAAAACCTTGTAGGATATAAATAAAAATAAAAATGGCAGCAGTAGAACCAAGAAGAAATTTAGTTTTATCGGGATTAGAACCGTTGATTATTACGCCGGACAGTGTTTTTGTAAACATTGGAGAGCGTACGAATGTAACGGGTTCGCGTAAATTTCTTCGATTGATAAAAGAAGAGAAATATGATGAAGCACTTGATATTGCCAGACAACAGGTAGAAGGTGGAGCGCAAATCATCGATATAAATATGGATGAGGGAATGTTGGATGGGGTATATGCCATGACCAAATTTCTAAATTTAATTGCAGCCGAACCTGATATTTCACGTGTGCCAATTATGATTGACAGTTCGAAATGGGAAATCATTGAAGCGGGATTAAAAGTTGTTCAAGGGAAATGTGTGGTAAATTCGATTTCGCTAAAAGAAGGGGAAGAGCAATTTATCCATCATGCCCAATTGATTAAACGTTACGGTGCTGCCGTAATTGTCATGGCTTTTGACGAAGTGGGACAGGCAGATAATTACGAACGCCGAGTTGAAATTTGTCAACGTTCGTATGATATTCTGGTAAATAAAGTTCATTTTCCGCCACAAGATATTATATTCGATTTGAATATTTTTCCCGTTGCTACCGGAATGGAAGAACACCGCTTGAATGCGTTGGATTTCTTTAGAGGAACAAAATGGGTGAGAGAGAATTTGCCACACGCACACATTAGTGGTGGAGTTAGTAATGTGTCTTTTTCTTTTAGAGGAAATGATACCGTTCGTGAAGCGATGCATTCTGTTTTCTTGTATCATGCCATCAAAGCAGGAATGACAATGGGAATTGTAAACCCAGAGATGTTGACCATTTATGATGATATTCCAAAAGACTTATTAGAGCATGTTGAAGATGTAATCTTAAATAGACGTGATGATGCTACAGAACGTTTGTTGGACTTTGCTGAAAATGTAAAAGGAGATGTAAAGAGCAATGAAAAAGCGGTTCAAGAATGGCGTTCGGGAACGGTGCAAGAAAGAATTACGCACTCTTTGGTAAAAGGGGTTGATGAATTTATTGAGTTAGATGTCGAAGAAGCACGTTTGGCGGCTACGAAGCCAATTGAAGTAATCGAGATTAATTTGATGACCGGAATGAATGTCGTTGGAGATTTATTCGGTTCCGGAAAAATGTTTTTACCTCAAGTAGTGAAATCGGCTCGTGTAATGAAAAAAGCCGTGGCTTATTTGTTGCCTTTTATTGAAGCTGCTAAACAAGTGGGAGATAAAGAAGGAAATGGTAAAATATTAATGGCGACCGTAAAAGGGGATGTACATGATATTGGGAAAAACATTGTTTCGGTAGTTTTGGCGTGTAACAATTATGAAATCATCGATTTAGGAGTGATGGTTCCGCCAGAGAAAATTATTGCCGCGGCTATAGAACATGATGTAGATATTATTGGTCTAAGTGGATTGATCACACCTTCATTGGACGAAATGGTATATCTCGCCAAGGAATTGGATAAAAAAGGAATGAAAATTCCGGTGATGATTGGAGGAGCGACCACCTCGCGTGCACATACAGCTGTGAAAATAGCACCGCAATACAGAGAAACCGTGATTCATGTGAATGACGCCTCAAGAGCCGTTACGGTTGCTGGAAATTTATTGGATCATAATAAAGAACAATATACAAGTAATATTAGAGCAGAATATGATGCGTTTAGAGAATCATTTTTGAATCGTTCCAGAGACAAAAATTTCCTAACTATCGAGCAGGCTCGTAAAAACAAACTGCAATTAGATTGGGATAATTATAATCCAATGAAGCCTAATTTCATTGGAGCTAAAACTATTGAAATTGATTTGGATGTTTTGGTTCCTTATATTGACTGGACTCCTTTTTTCAGAACCTGGGAATTGTTCGGAAAATATCCGACGATTTTAACTGACGAAGTAGTTGGTGAACAAGCAACTTCTGTTTTTGCTGATGCAAAAGAAATGTTGGATGTAATTTTGAAAGAGAAAAAATTCACTGCCAAAGGGATTTATGGAATC
Organism: Flavobacterium sp.; assembly: GCA_023259675.1. Taxonomy (GTDB): domain Bacteria; phylum Bacteroidota; class Bacteroidia; order Flavobacteriales; family Flavobacteriaceae; genus Flavobacterium. Next base: position 795 of record JALRGT010000001.1, on the reverse strand, counting down.
TTTCCTGCCAATCAGATCAACGATGATGATATTCAGTTATATGATGAAAAAGGAAATGAATTGGAGAAATTCTTAACCTTGCGTCAGCAAGCGCAGAAAACTAAGGGTGCTCCAAACATCGCATTAGCCGATTTTATTGCGCCAAAAGATAATGGGAAAACAGATTACATGGGTGCATTTTGTGTGACTACCGGATTTGGAGTTGATGAATGGGCAGATGAATACCGTGATAATTTAGACGATTACAATTCGATAATGGTAAAAGCATTGGCCGACCGTTTAGCCGAAGCTTTTGCTGAATATTTACACGAAAAGGTGCGTAAAGAAATTTGGGGTTATGCTGCCGATGAAGCATTAACCAAAGAAGCATTAATTGAAGAAACCTATAAAGGGATTCGTCCAGCGCCAGGGTATCCAGCTTGTCCGGACCATTTAGAAAAACCAACAATTTGGAAATTGTTGAATGTGGAAAAAGAAATAGGAGTAACTTTGACCGAGAGTATGGCGATGTGGCCAGCTTCATCGGTTTCTGGATATTATTTTGGAAATCCAGAGAGTAGGTATTTCGGACTCGGAAAAATAAAAGAAGATCAAGTGATTGATTATGCCAAACGTAGGAGTGTTTCAACGGATAAAGCAACGAAGTGGTTAAGTCCTAATATAGCAGATTAATCTCCACCCAGCCTCCCCAAAAGGGAGGAGTTGATAAAGAAAAAATATTGTTCAATTAAAATTACCCCAGAGCTCCCCTCCTTTGGAGGGGTTGGGGGAGGAAAAATGAAAGTAACAGAACAC
>JALRGT010000019.1 GCA_023259675.1 Flavobacterium sp. | reverse complement strand
ATAAAAAATGAGATAATCTTAATCAATTATTATTTATGATAAAAATCATAAATAATAATTGATTTTCTTGCTATTTTTAGCACATAAATTTAAAACAAAAATTATGAAAAGTAAATATGTAATACTTGCATCAGCATTATTGATATCGGTAGCTAATTTTGCTCAAAAAAATGAATTAAAAGCTGCGGAGAAAGCTTTTAAAAAAGGGGAGAGTCAAGAAGCACTGACTATTCTGCAAGGAGCGGAGCCTCTAATTACTAACGCGACAGAAGAACAAAAGGCGCAGTTTTTCTTTATAAAAGGAAATGCTCTATTGGCTTTAGCTGATAAAAATATTGATACAGATACTAATTTAGCTTTAGCGGCTGGTGCTTATCAAGATTTGATTGCCATTGAGAGTGCTTCGGGGAAAAAGACTTATTCCGTACAGGCAGCAACTTCAATTATTAAGATTAAAAATACCTTAATTAATTCGGCTATAGCAGATACTAAAGCGGAGAAGCAAGCTGAAGGGGCAAAAAAATTATATGATGCTTATCTGTTAGATAAAAAAGACACTATATATTTATATTATGCGGCTTCAACTTATGTAGGTGCTAAAGATTATGATAAAGCTTTAGAACTATATAATGTTTTGAAAAAAATAAATTACTCTGGAAAAGCAACCAATTATTTGGCTACTAGTAAGGTAAATAGTGAAGAAGTTAGTTTTAAAACCGCTGCAGAAAGAGATAAGCTGGTTAAATTAGGCACTCATGAGAATCCAAGAACAGAAGAAGTTGAATCTAAAAGAGGGGAGATATATAAAAATATGGCTTTGATTTTAGTTCAAAAAGGTAAAGTGGAAGAGGCTAAAACAGCGATTGCCGATGCCAGAAAAGCGAATCCTGATGATGCTTCTTTAATATTAACGGAAGCTAATTTATATTTAGATACTAAAGATTTTGATAAATATAAAGCATTGATTTCGGAAGTTTTGGAAAAAAATCCAAACGATGAAGGATTGGTTTTTAATTTGGGTGTGATTAGTTCTAATGCTGGTGACTTAGCTGCAGCTGAAAAATATTATTTAAGAGCGATTGCAATTAAGCCAGACTATATAAACGCGTATCTTAATTTAGCAATTATTAAATTAGATAAAGATAAGATAATTGTTGAAGAGATTAATAAATTAGGTACTTCTGATAAAGATAACAAGCGTTATGAAATTCTTAAAAAACAAAGAGAAGTATTGTTTAAGGAAGCCTTACCTTATTTAGAGAAAGCAACTGAATTGGATCCTTCCAATAGTGAAGTTAAGACTACTTTGTTAAGTGTGTATAGAGCTTTGGAAATGACCGATAAAGCAAAAGCTTTAAAAGAAAAAATGTAATTCGATTATAATTTAATAAAAAACCTGTTTAGGATTATTTCTAGATAGGTTTTTTTTTATATAATTTTTTTAATTACCCTTAATTTATGGGTGTGTCTGTTGGTTTCTGGGTTGTAGATTCCTAAATGATCCAAGCGGTCAATTCTTACTTTTCCACTGGCATGAATGATGTAATTGTTTTCCATGATAATGCCAACGTGTATGATGTTGCCTTCTTCATTATCAAAAAAGGCTAAATCCCCAGGTTCACTTTCCTCAATAAAACTTAGTGGTTCCCCTTGTGTTGCTTGTTGGGAGGCGTCTCTTAATAATTTATACCCATTAAGTTTATAAACCATTTGAGTGAAACCGGAGCAATCAATCCCAAACGGTGTTTTTCCGCCCCATAGATAAGGAGCATTTAAAAATAGGAAGGCAGTGTTTATTAATTCTTTTTTTGCTTTTATACCCGTTATTTTGATTCCTTCAAAAATGAAATGATTGGTGTTGATTTCATCGTGGTTTAGGAACGATAGGGAAGCACCTAGCGGTATTGGTAATAAAGAATTGTTTGGGGTGGTAATGTATTCTATTAAATCACCATTAAGGATAATGGCATCTTTTGATAATTGATTGAAACTGGCTTCTGAAATGATTTGTAATTGCTTAGAATCTACCCAGCCTTCATAATTATCATATTGCAATTTAATACGGAACCACTGTTTGTCTTGCTCTAAAATTTCAAAATGTTCTCCAAACAAAACTTGAGAAACGATTTCACTTTTATCACTTGGTTCAAAACGAAGTGGTATTATAGCAAGATTACAAATTCCAAACATTTAGGTTGATTTTTGGGTTATGAATTATAAATTGAGTTTTTTCATTTTTATAATTCGAAGTGATTAATTGTTTTTACGCTAATTCAATAACGATTGCAGAGGCACCGCCACCGCCATTGCATATTGCGGCTGCGCCTATTTTACCGTTATTTTGTTTTAATACATTGATAAGTGTAACGATAATTCGTGCCCCTGAGCATCCTAATGGATGTCCTAAGGAGACAGCTCCGCCGTTAATATTTATTTTTTCATCTGATAGTCCTAGTATTTTAGCATTGGCTAATCCTACAACCGAAAAAGCTTCGTTGAATTCAAAAAAATCGACATCATTTATTTTGATTCCTGCTTTGTCAAGTGCTTTTGGTAGTGCTTTGGCCGGACTTGTGGTGAACCATTTGGGTTCTTGGGCGGCATCTGCATATCCTTTTATGTAGGCTAATGGCTTTAGTCCTAATTCCAATGCTTTATCTTCACTCATTAAAACCAATGCAGCGGCACCATCATTTATGGTAGACGCATTTGCGGCAGTAACGGTTCCTTCTTTTGTAAAAGCGGCATTTAGAGTTGGAATCCGGTCTAATTTCACGTTGATGAATTCTTCATCTTTTGTTATGATTATGGCGTCTCCTTTTCTTTGTGGAACGGATACAGGAATTACCTCATCATCAAATTTTCCTGTTTCCCAAGCTTTGGCACTACGACTATATGATTGAATGGCAAATGCATCTTGTTCTTCTCTGGAGATATTGTATTCTAATGCACAAAGATCTGCACAAGCTCCCATGGAATTATTGTCGTATGCATCAGTTAGGCCGTCCTTTTGCATTCCGTCTATCATTGTTGCAGGGCCAAATTTAGTTCCGGTCCTTAAGTGCATATAATGTGGAATTAAACTCATGTTTTCCATTCCGCCGGCAACTATAATTTCAGCGTCTCCGCATTGTATTGCTTGAGCACCCAATTGTATTGATTTCATTCCGGAGGCGCATACTTTATTTACGGTTGTACAAGGGACGGTGTCCGGTAAACCGGCATAAATTGCTGCTTGACGGGCAGGTGCTTGTCCTAAGCCCGCCTGAACCACATTTCCCATGAAGACTTCGTCTACTAGATTAGGATCTAATTTTATTCTGTCTAAAGCGCCTTTTATGGCTACGGAGCCTAACTTGGTTGCAGGAACGGTAGATAATCCTCCCATGAAACTCCCTATAGGTGTTCTGACAGCAGAAACTATGACAACTTTTTTATTCATGACCGACGCTTGGTATTGGTTAGTCTAGCAAATTTAAACTTTTTTGGATAATTTTTGATTTTGATTTCAGTATTATATTAATTTGGTTTTTTTATAATTTTTATTTTTGGCTATATGTTTGATAGTGAAGTGTTTTAATTTAAATGTTTAAAAACATGAAAAAAAAGCGCTAAAATAGTTGTGAGTAATGGGATGATGTGTTACATTTGCAACCGCAAAAGAGGACACGTTCCTTTGAGCATGGAGAGGTGCCAGAGCGGTAATGGAGCAGATTGCTAATCTGTCGACGAGTAATCGTCGCCAGGGTTCGAGTCCCTGTCTCTCCGCTTAATAATTTGCTTTTCGGGGTGTAGCGTAGCTCGGTTATCGCGCCTGCTTTGGGAGCAGGAGGCCGCAGGTTCGAATCCTGCCACCCCGACAAAACTTTTCCATAAGTTTAAAAACAAATGGACGCATAGCTCAGCTGGATAGAGCACCTGCCTTCTAAGCAGGCGGTCGAAGGTTCGAATCCTTCTGCGTTCACCACGAAACCCCTTGATTTTCAAGGGGTTTTTTGTTTTTGGTTGCCAGTGTGTCAAATTCAAAATGCATTAAGTTTGAAACTTTAGACTTTTCAAAAAATATTGAATTAGTTGTAAATGCAGCAACCTTTTTATCTTCCTTAAATTTACTTTTAGCTTTCCTATTTTATTGTAACATCCCCCATTTTTATCATTATTTCATGATTTTTAATTTAAAAATTTATGGAATTCAATCTGTTGTTGCTCCTTTTGGCTTTAGTATGAAGCCAATACCGTTTTGTTAAATGATCCATTGATGTAGATTGTTAAATACGGTATATACTGAATAGAGAGTAATATGTCTATGGTTTTGATTAATCCGTCCATTTAGGTTAACGGCTATATTTATAATTTTAACTTCTAATAACTGGCCTTTTTTAAGAGTAAAAAAAGGCTTGTTTGAATATTATAGTAAAATATAAATGCTGTTCTCTTATGATAAAAAAGTACTTGGATAAAAAAGTCCATAAATCGTTTAAAAATGCTATTCCATTTTTGATGCTATTGTTTTTTTTAATACCCAATGGGTATTCTAAAAATAATATAGACACAAAAAGTGCTTCGGAAGTTCTTGAAAAACTTATCGGTAAACGAGCCAATGAGTTCAATTTGCAACTTATCGAAAATAAGGAAAATAATGAAGATTGGTTTGAAGTTGAGTCAACTTCGAATAAAGTAAGAATTAAAGGAACTTCAAATACTGTACTTTGCTATGCTGCTTATCATTTTCTTAAGGATATTGGAGCTGTTTTAGTAAGTTGGGAAGGCAATAGCATTAATTTACCAAAGAAATGGCCGAAGTATGCTAAAAAGGAATCGACACCTTTTGAATATAGAAAATATTTAAATGTCTGCACTTATGGTTATACGACTCCGTGGTGGGATTGGGGAAGATGGGCACAGGAAATAGACTGGATGGCTCTTCATGGAATAAACATGCCTACCGCCATGGAAGGACAAGAGGCAGTTTGGCAGCAATTATGGAAAGAATATGGATTGACCGATAGTCAATTAGCGGCACATTTTGCCGGTCCGGCTTTTTTGCCTTGGCAAAGAATGGGGAACATCAACAGTCATCAAGGACCTTTGCCTCAGGAATGGATTGATAAAAAGGTAAAGATTCAGAAAAATATTTTGACAAAAATGAAAGCCTTAGGAATGCATCCTGTTGTTCCTGCATTCAGTGGTTATGTGCCTAAAGTATTTGCGCAGCAACATCCAAATTCAAAAATAAGTGAATTAAGTTCTTGGTCTGGAGGTGGTTTTGAAAGCACTTATTTGTTAGATCCAAAAGATCCTTTGTTTAAAGAAATTGGAAAACGATTTATCGCAATTTATACTGAATTATATGGAAAGGCGGATTTTTATTTGGCCGATTCCTTTAATGAAATTACACCGCCAGTTTCTCAGGAACATAAATATGACGAACTGTCTGATTACGGAAGTGCTTTATTTGAAACCATCGATGAAGCTGCTCCCGGTGCTACTTGGGTTATGCAAGGTTGGCTTTTTGGTCACGATAAAGAATTTTGGACAAAAGAAGCAGCAAAAGCCTTTTTGAGTAAAGTGCCTAATGATAGGATAATTATTCAAGATTTTGCCAATGACCGCTATAAGGTTTGGGAAAACCAAGAAGCTTTTTATGGAAAACAATGGACCTACGGTTATGTGCATAATTACGGTGGCTCCAATCCGGTTTATGGAGATTTGAATTTTTACAAAAATGAGCTAACGAGTTTGTTGGAGAATCCCAATAAAGGGAATCTGGTTGGTTATGGTGTTATGCCCGAAGGATTGAACAATAACTCCATCGTTTATGAATACCTCTACGATCTCCCATGGACAAAAGGAAAAGAGCCGGTTGGCGATTGGCTTAAAAAATATTTAACAGCACGATATCAGGTAGCGCCTTCGGACGCCGTATTTCAAGCTTGGGAATTATTAATCGAATCGGTTTATAGTACTAAATACTGGGAAACCCGTTGGTGGGACAGTAGAGCTGGAGCCTATTTGTTTTTTAAAAGACCAACATTAAAAATAACAGAATTCAAAGGAAATCCGGGTGATAAAGAGAAGCTAAGACAAGCATTGGACCTTTTGACAAAAGAATCTAAAAACTTCGATAAAAAAAGCCTGTATTATTATGATTTAATCGATGTTTATAGGCAATATTATTCACTTTGTATAGACGAACTTTTGGTGGATTGTGTTAGTGCGTACCAATCTAAAGACATAGAAAAGGCAGATGAATTATTTAAAAGTATTGCGCAAACCTCTTCCGATATAGATGCGATGCTTGTAGGGCAGCCAATTAATGATTTGAATTATTGGTTAACCTCGGCATGGAATTATGGCAATACAACTGCCGAATCAAAACTCTATTTAAAAAACGCAAAAATGTTAGTGACTCTTTGGGGCGGCGAAGGACATTTAAATGATTATGCGTCTAAATCTTGGCACGGCATGTATACAAAGTTCTATTGGCCAAGATGGCAAATGTTTTTGCAGGCATATAAAAAATCAATTATAAATAATATACCATTTGATGAATCAAAAGAAAGAGATTTGATAGAAAAATGGGAAATCGAATGGTGTAACAGTCCTGATTTTTATTGATTTAACTAATGCAAATTTTCATGATGCACTTAGATAATAAACAAATTGGGGATATTAAGGAGCTGGAAGATTAAGTAGATTATAATTAAAACGAGTTTATAATCACGCAAATTAAATGCTGCGTAAAAAGGATTTATGGTAGTGAAGGGTTTTGAATAAGAAAATTATTCATTTAATAGCAGAACAAATATATAATCAAAAAAATAAAAATAAAAGCGATGTTAAAAAGTGGTATAGATAAGGCAACTAGTTTTGAAAAACGATTTGAAAACATAGGTACCGTAGTTTACGAAAATTCAGCGGCAGCCTCTAAATCGGTAGCCAAAGAAATAGCGGATTTAATTCGAGTAAAACAAGCCCAAAAACAACCTTGTATATTGGGATTGGCAACAGGTTCAAGTCCGAAAGGATTGTACGCTGAATTAGTGCGGTTGCATAAAGAAGAAGGGTTGAGTTTTAAGAATGTAGTGTCTTTTAATTTAGATGAATACTATCCAATGGAGCCGGACTCCATAAATAGCTACGTGCGATTTATGAAGGAATTATTGTTCAATCATGTGGATATATTACCGGAGAACATTCATATACCAAATGGTACTTTATCCAAAGAAGGTATTGGTGATTACTGTAGTAATTATGAAGCTAAGATTGAGGCAGTAGGAGGGATTGATTTGCAAATTTTAGGAATTGGAGGAAACGGGCATATCGGATTCAATGAATCGGGTTCGCTTCAAAACTCAAAAACACGTTTGGTTGCTTTGGATCATATTACACGTGTAGCAGCAAGTAAAGACTTTTCAGGTCTTAATAATACCCCAAGAACGGCAATTACGTTAGGGGTAAAAAAGATTATGGAAGCCAAACGAGTTATACTTATGGCTTGGGGAGAAGGGAAATCAAATATTATTAAAGCGTCTGTCGAGGGACCGGTTACCAATCAAGTTCCTGCTTCTTTTTTACAGGAGCATAACAATGCCACATTTGTTTTAGACAAATCGGCGGCTTCCAAGTTAACACGTATCGATACCCCTTGGCTGGTAGAAAAAATAAATTGGACCGATACTCTTATTAGAAAAGCGGTTTTAGGTTTGGCCTTGTATTTAAAGAAACCCATTTTGATGTTGACCGATGCCGATTATATCGAAAACGGGATGAGTGATTTATTGGCAGACTCCGGTCCGGCCTATGATATCAATATTAAAATTTTCAATAAACTGCAAAATACCATTACTGGATGGCCAGGGGGGAAACCGAATGCCGATGACAGTAATCGCCCTGAGAGAGCTGAACCGGCCAAAAAGAGGGTGCTTATTTTTAGTCCGCATCCAGATGATGATATTATCAGTATGGGGGGAACTTTCAAGCGTTTACACGAGCAAGGGCATGAAGTACACATAGGCTATCAAACCTCTGGAAATATTGCCGTGGCCGATGATGAAGCTTTGCGATTTGCCAGTTTCGTGTGTGATTACAATGATAAATTTGGAATTCAAAATGCTGAAGCTGAAAATATTTATAAAAAAGCAGTCAACTTTCTTAAAAACAAAAAAAACAGTGAGATTGATATTCCCGAAGTAAGAAATATTAAAGGTTTGATTCGAAAAGGGGAAGCCCAGTCTACTTGTTATTATGTTGGTTTACCGGAAAGTCAGATTCATTTTATGGAACTTCCCTTTTATGAAACAGGTACAATAGAGAAAAAACCAATAGGAGAAGCCGACATTCAAATTACGATGGATCTTATTGAAAAAATAAAACCACATCAAATTTATGCAGCAGGAGATTTGGCCGATCCCCATGGAACGCACAAGGTGTGTTTAGATGCCATTTTTGAATCGGTTAAAAAATTGAAATCCAAAAAGTATATGGAGGACTGTTGGGTTTGGTTGTACAGAGGTGCTTGGCAAGAATGGGGAATAGATGAAATTGAAATGGCCATACCAATGAGTCCAGATCAGGTGTTAGAAAAGAGAAAAGGAATTTTTAAACACCAATCCCAAAAAGATGGAGTCGTATTTCAGGGGGCAGATAGTAGAGAATTTTGGCAACGTGCCGAAGATAGAAATAGAGAGACTGCAGATTTATATCATCAATTAGGATTATCTCATTATGCAGCCATGGAAGCGTTTGTGAGATGGCATTTTTAAGATAAAAATAGCATGGAAACAGATGTTATTTGTCTTCAAAAGCCACGTTATCATTGGGTTTAATGAAGACGTCCATATATCTGAGCAAGATGTCCATTCCTTACAAGCTCTTTAACAGTAATTTAGCTAAACTAATTAATCAAAATTAAATAAATATGGAAAAACTTAAAATTTTATTACTAGCCTTTTTTGTAGGCTTTACAATTAATTCGGCGGCACAAAGTAAAGTTGTGTCAGGTGTTGTAACAGATGTTAATAAACTTTCTATTCCAGGAGTTAATGTTAATGTTAAGAATTCGAAGGAAAGTGCTTCAACTGATTTTGATGGAAAATATCAAATCAATGCTAAGGTTGGAGACGTACTGGTATTCTCTTATTTGGGATATCAAAGTGTTGAGGTTGCTTATAAAGGTGGAGCTGCCTTAAATGTAACAATGAAAGAAGACAGTGCTCAATTAGACGAGGTTGTTGTTATTGGTTACGGAACTGTTAAGAAAAATGATTTAACAGGATCTGTTTCTACTGTTAGTGCTAAACAAATTGAACAAGCTAACAAAGTAGATGCAATCTCTGCTCTTCAAGGTCAAACTGCTGGTGTTGTTATTCAACGTACAGACAACAAACCAGGTGGAGGTGGATTTAATATCCGTGTGCGTGGTTCTAGTACTATTTCTAAAAATAAAACAGCAGATAACGGAGGTTTTACGCCAGGTCGTAATCCATTGTTTATTGTGGACGGAATATTCTTAGATGATATTTCATTTTTGAATCCTGCTGATATTAGCAGAATGGATATCTTAAAAGATGCATCGGCTACTGCAATTTACGGTTCTAGAGGTAGTAATGGTGTTGTTTTGATTGAAACTAAAAGTGGTAAAAGTGGTGCTTTAAAAGTGAATTATTCCAATTATATTGGATTTAAAGAAGCTTATAATTTACCAACCATGCAAGATGGACCTGGCTATATTGAATACATGAAAGATGTAGTAGTTGGAAATAAATTTGCAGCTGGTCAATTAGGATATAGAAGAGGTGATGTGGTTGTAGCGGATTATTTATCAACAGAAGAATTGCAAAATGTAGCTGATGGTGTAAATACTAATTGGCAAGATTTGATACTTAAAAAAGGGATGCAAACCAATCATACATTAAACCTTAGCGGAGGAACTGAAAAAACAGTTTATGCTGCTGGCTTAGGTTATACTAAAGATGAAGGAACTCTTGGAGGGGAATCTTTTGAAAGATTCAATATTAGAGGAAGTTTAAAAAGTGACTTGAATAAATGGATTAATTTGAGTATTAGTAACTATATTACAAATGCTATTCAAAATGCAGGAAGTTATGAAGGTTTTAGAAGTTCGTACCGTTTAAAACCAATTGGAAGACCTTACAATGCAGATGGAACTTTGAAATTCTTCCCAACAGAAAAAGAAACTCAAATTACCAATCCTTTATTTGAACCAGATTATCAAACTAAAGAAACTAAATTTCTTCAATATCTTGGAGATATCGCTTTAGAAATTAAACCTGCAACAGGTTTAACATTAACTACAAAATTCTCCCCTAATATCAAATATTCAAGATACGGAGAATGGAGAGGTTTGTACTCAAAAGACGTTGTTGGTCAACCAGCTTTAAGAAGAGCTCAGGTTAATAATTTTAACTACTTATCATATTCTTGGGATAATATTATTAATTATAAGTTTGAAAAAGGAATCCATTCGCTTACTGCTACTGGAGTAGTGTCAAGATTTATGGAACGTAACGAAGGGTATTTTAACCAAGTTAGAAATTTTTCTACTGATGATTTTTCTTTCTACAATTTAGAAGGTGGTTTAGAGGTTAGTAAACCTACAAGTGATTTGACAAAACAAACTTTAGAGTCTTATACAGGAAGGGTAAATTATACTTTGAATGATAAATATTTATTTACTGCAACGGCTCGTTATGATGGTTCATCAGTTTTAGCTGCAGGAAATAAATGGGCATTTTTTCCATCTGCTGCTTTTGGATGGAAAATGATTGATGAGGATTTTATGAAAACTCAAACAACATTCAGCAATGCTAAATTGAGACTTAGTTATGGTGAAACGGGTAATAACGGGGGTATAAATCCATTAGATACTCAAGCTTTATTAGATCTAGGAGCAGTTAACTTGGGTGGTACTCCATATTCAACTGCATCCATAGGGCGTCTAGCAAATAAAAACCTTACTTGGGAAAGAACTGCGGAGGTGAACTTAGGTTTCGATTTTGGATTTTTGAGCAACAAAATCAATGGTTCTATTGATGTGTATAACAGAAAAAACACAAATCTAATCTTAGATACCCAAATACCTACTATGACAGGATTTAGTACAGTATTAGACAATGTTGGAGAGTCTATTAATAAAGGTATTGAGATTGGTTTGAATACAACAAATATTGATAAAGGAGATTTTAAATGGACAACTAATTTTAATTTTTCTAGTAATAAGAATACCGTTAAAAAATTGTATGGTAACGTAGAAAGACTTTTTGATAATAATTCAGGAATTAACATGATTATTACTCCGGGTCAACCTGTAGGTGCAATTTATGATTATGTTTTTGATGGTATTTGGCAATTGGATGAAGCTACAGAGGCAGCAGCATTCAGTCAGTACCCAGGACAAGTTAAAGTTAAAGATGTTAATGATGACGGTAAAATCTCTGAAGATGATAGACAGGTTATTGGTCAAGTTGCTCCTAAATGGACGGGTGCTGTAACCAGTACAATGAATTTCAAAAACTTTGATTTCACCTTTTTAGTTTCTACAAGCCAAGGTAGCACAGTGTCAAGTAGTTTCCACAATAATACAGTTTTCCCTTATGATGGAGAACCTGCAAGATTATTTAATGCTGCTAAAGTTGATTATTGGACACCTGAGAATGCTACTAATGCATATTATCAACCAGGAAATGGTGGTAGATTTGGTAATTTAGTGAAGTATAAAGATGTATCATTTACTAAAGTTGGTTTTGTTACTTTAGGTTATACTGTACCTTCTGCATTTTTAGACAAGTTGAAAATTAGTAGCTTAAGAATTTACTCTACTGTTCAAAATCCATTTGTTTTCACTAAATATGATGGTTGGGATCCAGAAAATGCTGGAAGAAATGCTTGGGGTGCTGCATTTATGTCTCGTACTTATATGGCAGGTATTAACGTAAACTTTTAAGTTGTAAATCTAAATTTAAAGAAAAATGAAAAAATATTTTAATAATAAATTAATGCTTACGTTCCTATCAGTAGGAATATTAAGTGCCAGTTGTGAATCTTATCTTGATGAAGAAAATAAGAATTCTGTATCAATTGAAACATCTGAAAAATACCCACAGACCTTCGATCAATTAGTATCGGCGGTGTATCTAAAAGCTAGAGAAACTACTACTAAATATGCTTCAGATATGTATTATGTCCTTGAGGATGTAGGTACTGATATCGTAACTAGAGAAGGTGTAGTTTCTGGAACAGATGTAAATAATGATTATGTGAATTTTACCTCAAGAAACTGGCCTGTTCAGGTGTATTGGACAAATCAATACAGTATCATTGCTGCTGCTAATACTGCAATTGATAACGCTGATAAAATCCAAGGGGTAACTGCAGAGGCTAAAAAAGTAGGATTAGCCGAAGTAAAATTCTTTAGAGCATTGTCTTATTTTCAATTAGTAGAAAACTTTGGAGGTGTTCCTTTGGTTTTAAAACAAGTTATAACACCAGAAAGAAATTTTGTTAGAGATACTGAAGAAAATGTTTACAAACAAATTCTAGCAGATTTGCAAGAGGCTTTAGATGGCGTTCCAGCAACTACAACTGTATATGGTAGAGTTACTAAAGATGCTGTAAAACACTTTACATCAAGAGTATTGTTAACTAGAGGATACAAATCTTTTGGTACTCCAGCTGATTTTACTCAAGCTGCTACATTGGCAGATGAAGTGATTGCAAATCATGCATTAGTAGGTTCATTTAATTCTTTGACTAGTATTACTAATCAAAAAAATTCAGAGGTTATTTTCTCTTATTTGTTTGGTAGTGATGCAGTTTCACGTGGATGGGGAAATTCAAGACATCAATTATATAAATTCGAATTCTATAATTATCCAGGTTTAAAACGTACAGTTAAAGGTTTAGGAGCAATGCCTACTCCGTTTTTCTATTCATTATTTGCAGATAACGATCAAAGAGCTGATGCAACTTTTAAAAGAGTTTTATATGCAGATCAAAATTTCACCGTTAAAGTGAATGGTGTTGATGTAAATAGAGTTGTAGGTGATACAGCTATTTATTTTCCTAAAGTGGCTTTATCTCAAACTGTTATTAATACAAAACCATATAAAGTAATTAACCCTGATCAATATCTAATCAGTGATGGAACTACAGGAGTTCACTATCCTATTTTTAGAAAATTTGATGACCCTACAATTCCTTTTGCTTATGGAGATCAACAATCACAAGGTCAAAGAGATATGGTAATAATGAGAAGTGGTGAGGCTTATTTAATTGCTGCTGAAGCGTATGTAAAAGCTTCAAATACAATTACTGCTGCACAACGTCTTACAACTTTACGTGCAAGAGCGGGTATCACAGTACCAGTTCTTCCAGGACAAGCAAATATTGATTTTATTCTTGATGAAAGAGCTAGAGAGCTTGCAGGTGAGGCTAATAGATGGATGGATTTAAAGAGAACAAATAAGCTAGTGGAGCGCGCAAAATTATACAATCCTCACGTAGCTTTAAACAATGCTTTAAAACCGTATCATATGTTAAGACCGATTCCTCAAAATGAAATTGATTTTAATCAAGTTCCTCTTACGCAAAATCCGGAATATACAAACTAGTTAATTTAGTATTTTTTGTTAGTTAAATTTGGTTATTTAATTACCCTTGAAAGGAGAAGAAGCTATGGTCTTCTTCTCCTTTCTTATTTAAAAAGTATTTGAATTCTAACTCTGATACCTTATTTGCTTTAATTAAACGAGGATAGATAATTTTTACTTGTTTCAATAGTTGAATTTTTTTTGAATCAAAAGAAATTCAACTGTTAAAAAAAGAATTAAAAAAAGAAGTCTATAATTGTTTGGTTTATTTCAGATTATACGGAGTAGTTTTTTAGAATGTTTGGATCTTTTAAACAACAGATTCTATAATCTAATAATTAGCTTATCAATAAACTTTTCTGATAAAATACGTTTGTTTTAAGAAAAAAAACAATTATCAGAAAACACAAAGAGATAAAAATGAATTTATACCGTTTATTTAGATTTAGTTTGATAGCCTTCCTTGTTTTATTATTTATTTTATCATGTTCAATAAAACCATTAGGAACTAATTACATAGATTTGGTTAATCCCTTAATTGGTACAGCTCCTTCTACAACAATTAGTGCCCTGCAACACGGAGAAGATGTAAAAGAAAATAATGCACAGGTAGTACCTTATGTTACGGTTCCTTTTGGAATGACTAACTGGACTCCGCAAACTAAGGAAACGGAAACCAAATGTATTGCACCTTATTATTATACCGATACTAAGATTTCGGGATTTAGAGGAAGTCATTGGTTGAGTGGGTCTTGTGTGCAAGATTATGGGAGTATGACCATTATGCCCATAACAGGAACATTGAAATGTCAGGCCGACGAAAGAGCATCGCATTTTTCTCATGATACTGAAAAAACAAGTCCATATAATTATAATGTTAATCTAGCCGATCATCATATTGATGTAAATATGACAGCTACTAAGCGTTGTGGTTTGTTTCAATTTACATTTGAAAACTCGGGTGAAGCACACATAATTGTGAATCCCAATAGTGACGAAGGAGAAGGTTTTATTCAAATAAATGCCGATAAAAAGGAAATTGTAGGCTATAATCCAGTGCATAAAATTTATCAAGGTTCGGGTGATAAAGCAGGTTTCAGCGGTTATTTTGTGGTGCAACTCAGTAAAAGTTCTAAAAAGTTTGGAGTTTATCAAAATGAAAAAATCCTTGAAGGAAATACACAGATTTCAAATCTAGAAAACATTGGTGCTTACTTTTCTTTTAATATTGAAAAAGGAGAAACTATTGAAGCGAAAATTGGAACTTCATTTACAAGTATCGAACAAGCTAGAAAAAATTTAGAAGCCGAAACTACCAATTTAGATTTTGCTCAGGCAAAAGAAAATTTAAAAGCAACTTGGGAAACATTGCTTTCCAAAGTAAAAGTAGAAGGGACAAATAAAGATGAGAAAGTAAAATTTTATACTGCTTTGTATCATAGTTATTTGCAACCCAGAACATTTAATGATGTTGATGGTACTTATGTGAGCTTTAATGGTGGGCAACAATTTATGAATAGCGGAAAAGAAGATTATTTTACTGATTTTTCTATGTGGGATATCTACAGGTCATCCCTTCCATTATTTAATTTATTAACTCCAAAAGTGAATGGACAAATGATGCAAAGTCTATTTTCGATGGCTGAGCAAGGTGGCTGGATGCCTATTTTCCCTTGTTGGAATAGTTATACCTCAGCTATGATTGGCGATCATTCTATAGCAGCAATAGCAGATGCTTATCTGAAAAATAACATTGATATTTCAGATAAAGAATACGGTTATTTATTGCAAAATGCATTTAAAACCCCAGATAATTATACGGATTATGTGAATGGCAAAGGTCGTCGTGCATTGTCTTCTTATATAAACTATGGATATGTTCCATTGGAGGATGAAGTATTAGAATCGTTTCATAAAGGAGAGCAGGTTTCTAGAACTTTAGAATATGCTTTTGACGATTTTGCACTTTCGCAAATTGCAACTCAAAAAGGAGATACATTAAATGCTAGGCTTTTAAAAAAAAGAGCTTTGAATTATAAAAATGTCTATAGCGTAAACGATTCCTGTGTAAGAGGTCGATTTTCCGATGGAACTTTTACTGAAGATTTTGACAAATTTATCAGAAAACCGTATATTACTGAAGGTACTCCGTATCAATACACATGGTACGTTCCTCAGGATATAAATGGTTTAATAAATTTAATGGGAGGTGAAGATGGGTTTAATGCTAACTTGGATCGTTTTCATATTGCTAAACAGTATTGGCATGGGAATGAACCAGGTCACCAAATACCGTTCTTGTATAATTATTCGGGTCAGCCATGGAAAACCCAAGAATTGGTAACCCAAATTATGAAAACGGAGTACAGTAATTCAGTTGGAGGGTTAAGCGGAAATGATGATGCAGGACAAATGTCGGCTTGGTATGTTTTTGCTGCTTTAGGGTTTTATCCTGTAACTCCGTCCGTTGCGGAATATGTGATTTCAGGACCTCATTTTGATAAAATTACACTTGCTTTAGGTAATGGAAAAGAATTGATTATTAACGCAAAAGGTGCTTCGTCAGGGAGTAATTATATCCAAAGAATGAGTTTTAACGGAGTGGAATATGGTAAAAGTTATTTAAATCATTTTTCTATTATGAAAGGAGGGATTTTGCATTTTGAAATGGGAAAAGAACCGAATAAATTATGGGGAATAGGCAAAGAAAGTAGGCCGTTTTCGATTTCTAATAACTAAATGCAGCTGTTTTTTCAAAATAATAATAGATATATCAAAAGATAGTTTGGAATAAAAAGGAAATTATTCCTGAAAATCATTTTGTAGTCTTAACAGGTGCATGGAAATATGAAAAGCAAGTAAATTAGTTAATCAATTAGATAATGTGATTGTATTACTAAAAAGAAATAATATCAAAGTAAATTTATATTTCAAGAAAATATTGCAATATAACCGTAGCCTTAAAAAAAAAATAAATTATGAAAAAAAAACAAAATTCAATTTTTGTTTGTTTAACACTGCTATTACAGTGTTTTTGTTTGAATGCACAAAATCACCGTTTTATAGATCCAATGATTGGTTCAGAAGGAGATGGCCGCGTTTTTATTGGTCCTTCATGCCCATTCGGTATGGTAAAACCAAGTCCTGATTGTACTGTAAGTCCAAATAGTGGCTGGTTGCCAGTACCAAAAGAAGTAACGGGGTTTAGTCAAGTACATGTGAGCGGCACGGGAGGTGGTCCTAAATATGGGAATATTCAAATCATGCCGTTTTCGGGAGCTTTAGATAAATTAGATCAAACGGCTCATAGAACAGAAGAAAATGTAAGACTAGGATATTATGAAACGGTTTTTCAAGAAAACCAAATTAAAACCGAGATAACAACTGGTGAAAAAGTGTCATTTTATCGTATCAGTTACCCTAAAAATGTTTCTAAAGATTTAAAAATTGATCCAGGGTTTTTCTTGGGAGAAAATCCAGTACCCAACTCCAGAGAGTCACAACAATTTGTAGGCTCCCAAATAGAGATTGTTTCCGATACGGAAGTTAGAGGTTATAGTAGAATCAGGGGAGGATGGAATAACGGTCGGGCGTATACCGTTTATTTTTGGGCAACTTTCGATCAGCCCATCGCTAAATATGTGACATGGAAAGACGGAAAATTCTATTCCAATCAATCGGCTCAATTTGACTCGGGTAAAAAAACAGCAGCTTTGCTTTCTTTTGGTAAAGAAGGGAAACAGGAACTAAATGTCAAAATTGGAATTTCTTTTTTGAGCGAATTAAAAGCTAAAAACAATATTCAGGTCGAAATTCCACATTGGGATTTTAATACTGTGTTAACAGCTTTGGAGAACAAATGGGAGCAATTATTAAGTAAAATCTCGATTTCTAACGACACACCATTAGACTATAAAAAAATGTTTTACACCGGTTTGTATCATACCATGTTGATGCCCGTTGACAGAACAGGAGAAAATCCGTTATGGACTAATGACGAACCGTATTATGACGATTTCTATTGTATTTGGGACACATTTAGAACGTCAAGTCCATTATTAACGTTGATTGATTCTAAGCGTCAACTTGATATTATTAATGGAATGTTGAATATATACCAACATGATGGCTATTTACCGGATGGCAGAAGCGGAAATGATAACGGTCGTACCCAAGGTGGTTCGAATGCAGAGGTGGTTTTAGCCGATGCTTTTGTGAAAAAGCTGAAAGGGATTAATTACGAATTGGCTTTAAAAGCCATGTTAAAAGATGCTGAGGTTTCGCCAGGAGGAAATCATGAAAGAGAAGGTAGAGGCGGATTAACGGAATATTTAAATTTAGGATATATTCCTTATGGTATTGATCGCGCCGGAAACCGAACCATAGATTATGCTTATAATGACTATAATATAGCTACCGTAGCTAAAGGATTGAACTATATGGATACATATGATAGATATATAAAACAAGCCGATAATTGGAAAAATCTTTGGAGAGCTGATTATGAAAATAATGGTTCTAAAGGGTTTATAATGCCTAAAGATGCTAAAGGAAACTGGTTAGACAATGTTGTTTTTGGGGAATCGAAAATTCAAAAACCAACTTTTAAATATACGCCAGTTATTACAGAGTCACCTTGGTACGTTTGTCATTGGTGCGTGTTTTTTTACGAAGGGACTTCTTGGGAATATTCTTTGAGTATTCCCCATGATCTCCCGGAAGTGATTACTAAGTCCGGAGGAGCAAAAGCTTTCGAAAAGAGATTGAATACTTTTTTTGATACTAAGTTATATGACGTATCAAACGAGCCTTCTTTTTTAGCACCAACCATGTATCATTGGATAGGGAAACCGTATTTGAGTAGTGACCGAATTAGAGCGATTATTAAAGAAAATTTCAATACATCCCGTAATGGGTTACCCGGAAATGACGACTCAGGAGCGATGTCATCTTGGTTGGCCTTTCATATGATGGGATTATATCCCAATGCCGGCCAGCCGTATTATTTGTTGAATACACCATTAATAAAGGAAACAGTTTTGCATTTAGAGGAGGGTAAAACATTTAAGATTACGGCCAAAAATCGGAGCGATAAAAAGAAGTATATCAAATCGGCTTTATTGAACGGGAAAGCCTATAACAAAGCTTGGATTTTACATGAAGATGTCATTAATGGAGGGGAACTTGTTTTAGAAATGGACGCTAAGCCTTCTGCTTGGGGAACAACTATTTTACCACCAAATAAATAAGAAACAGATGAGAAAGATATTTATAACCATCATTTTTTGTAGCTTATATGAGGTTGGGTTTTCTCAAAACGGGATACCTACAATCCAAAATAACACCGTTTTGAAGTACATTTGTAAGTTGCACGGACAAACCAGAACATTAACGCTAACTAGCCAAATAGTTTCCGATACCTTAGTACTGGATTTGGACACCAGAGGGGTGAAAAGCAGTATTAGAATAATGCCAGAAGCGGTTAAAAACGGAACCGAATTGAGTTTTAATCAAGGAGAATCCGCTCCTGTTATAGTTTTGAAACCAACAGAAACTTTCTTCATGATTTCACAAGCTGCTTATCAAAATTTATTAAAAAACAGCCAATTCATTTACAACAATACCACCTATGATTTGGATAAAAATGAAGAGAAAGATCCAATTCTATTAAATGGAAAAAAAGTAGATACCTGGCATGTAGTGGCACAGATTGATGAAACAGAAATGTGGATAGTAAAGAATCCGGAATTTCCGTTAATTTGTAAAATAGCTAAAAATCCTTTGGGAATTAATTTTACGCTAACAGAAATAGATGTTAAGTAAATTGTTGAAAATGAATTGAGTTCTATTCTTAATATTAGAGTAGATTATGAATTTAGACCGGCATTCGTTTTTGATGATGTCAGAAATAAAAAACAGAAGAAATAACACTAACTGAAAACTTGCAAAACCAGTTGGTCCTTAAAACAGAGGATTCATTAGCATTGGACAATTTAATAATGGATTTAAAAAAAAGTGTAATTAAGAATAAATAATTTCAATGGTTTTAAACATTCGAAAATATAAATCCGTTCTATTATTGTTAGGTTGTGTACTAGTTTGTAGTTGGTCAGATGATAGTACTCGGCTTAATGATATTCAGGTTATTGGTAGTCATAATTCATATAAAATGGCTATTGAAAAACCTTTGTTTCATTATTTATTAAAAAAGGATTCCTTGAGAGCAAAGGCTTTGCAATACAGTCATATTTCACTCGAAGAACAATTAGATTTAGGGTTGCGAAATTTAGAATTAGATGTTTTTTATGATCCCAATGGAGGGTATTATTCCAATCCTAAAGGATTGAAAATAGTAAAGAAAATGGGAGAGGAATCTAAAGTGTTTGATGAAGAAAATAAACTTAATAAACCGGGACTGAAAATGTTCCATATTCAGGATGTAGATTTTAGGAGTCATTATTTGTTATTTAAAGACGCATTAATGGTCTTAAAAAAATGGTCGGATAAAAATCCGAATCACACACCCATTTTCATCTTGATGAACACTAAAGATAAGCGCTTGAAAAGATTACGTAAACCTTTGCCATTTACAACTGCCGCTTTAAATAGTATTGATGTTGAAATTAAAAGTGTGTTTGCAAAGGATCAACTTATTACCCCCGATTTAGTGAGGGGGGATTTTACTACTTTAGAGGAAGCGATACTCAAAGAAGGTTGGCCTAAACTCAATGAAGTTAAAGGTCGTTTTCTTTTTGTTTTAGATGAAAATGAGGATAAAATCAATCGGTATCTAGAAAATCATTTTTCGCTGAAAAATAGAATTCTATTTGTAAACAGTAAAGAAGGAAATCCCGAAGCGGCCTTTCGTATTCTAAACGACCCGATTAAAGATTTTGATTATATCAAAGAATTAGTGGGTAAAGGGTATATCGTTCGCACCAGAGCTGATGCCGACACGAAACAAGCACGGATTAATGACTATTCTCAGTTCGAAAAAGCCAAAGCCTCCGGAGCGCAAGTCATCTCAACGGATTATTATATACCTTCAACCTTGTTTAAATCAGATTACAAGATTTCTTTTGATAACAATACTTTTGAAAGAATAAAAAAATAACCATGAACAAATTAAATATTTTTTTGACCCTTATTGTATTACAATTTAGTATTGTAAACGCTCAAAATACAACCGACTTTTCCATTGTAAAAGGAACAGAAACATGCCACATTGTTATTGATAAAAAGGATGCCAAAGTAGTTGAAATCTCTTCAAATATAGTAGCTGGAGATGTCGAGAAAATTACCGGTAAGTCGATTAGGATTTCTAATAGTTTGGCTCCAAATATTATATTGGCGGGGACAATTGGAAAAAATATTTGGATTGATAAACTTATTGTTTCGAACAAGATTGATGTTTCATCTCTAAAAAATAAATGGGAAACCTATAGTATCCAAGTCGTAAAAAATCCATTTAAAGGAGTGAAGCAAGCTTTGGTTATTGTAGGTTCGGATAGGAGAGGAACTGCTTATGGATTGCTGGAAATTTCTAGAATGATGGGGGTTTCACCTTGGGAATGGTGGGCAGATGTTACTCCAGAGAAGCAAACGGAGATTGTGATTGCTATTGAAAATAAAGTATCCCAAGGGCCGTCGGTAAAATACAGAGGCGTTTTTCTAAATGATGAAGATTGGGGATTGCAACGTTGGGCCGCTTTAAATTTCGAACCCGAAACTGGAGATATTGGTCCTAAAACGTATGCTAAAGTATTTGAACTCTTATTGCGTTTACGAGCCAATACTATTTGGCCAGCTATGCATTCGAGTACCAAGCCTTTTTATTCTTACCCTAAAAATAAATTAGTGGCCGATGATTATGCGATTGTTATTGGAACTTCACATGCTGAACCGATGTTAAGTAACATCAATACAGAGTGGAATCATAAAACGATGGGTGAATATCGATACGATACCAATTCTGGAGTGATTAAAAATTTATTCAGCAAACGAGTAAATGAAGCGGCCAAATTTGAAAATATTTATACTACCGGAATGCGCGGAGAACATGATTCTCCTATGATTGTAGGTGAAGATGATACAGACCAACAAGTAAAATTATTAGAAAATATCATTTCAGATCAAAGAGCTATTTTAAAGAAGGAAACAAAGAAAAATCCGAACACGATTCCACAGGCTTTTATTCCGTATAAAGAAGTGTTGACATATTATCAAGAAGGATTACAACTTCCAGAAGATATTACACTGGTTTGGACAGATGATAATTACGGTTATATGCGTCAGTTTAGCAATCCTACGGAGCAAACACGTTCTGGTGGAGCAGGAGTATATTATCATACGTCCTATTGGGGGCGTCCACATGATTATTTATGGTTAAATTCGACTAATCCTGTTTTGATGTGGGAAGAAATGGCTAAAGCCTACGAATTTCAATCCCGTGATTTATGGATTCTGAATTGTGGCGATATCAAGCCACACGAATACAACATAGAATTGTTTTTGGACATGGCTTGGAATATGGATGTTTTCGAAAAAAGTAATTCCGTAAAAAAGCACATGAATGCTTGGGCAGCTAGAGAATTTGGAAAAGAACAAGTAACAACGATTACCGATTTGATGTTCGAAAATAACCGTTTGGCTTTTATGAGACGTCCAGAGTTTATGGCTTGGAGTCAGGTGGAACCAGTTTCCAAATCACGAACTACCGAACTGACTCAATTTCATTATGGAGATGAGGTAAATACTAGAATTAATGCGTATCAGACTTTGGAAAACGCAGTTGAAAATTTGTATAAAACTATTTCAACTAATCGTAAGGATGCTTTTTATCAACTGGTTTATTATCCAATTATTGGAGCTTCAGAAATAAATAAAAAATGGTTGTATAATTTTAAAAATCAATTTGAAGCCAAGCAAGGTAAACTAAGTTCTAATTATTACGGAAAACTTTCGGCCGATGCATATGACCGCATTCAAAAAGAAACGCATTATTACAATGAAAATCTTCAAAATGGAAAGTGGAATCATATCATGACAATGCAACCTAGATTTTTACCAGTGTTTTCTAAACCAGCTAATGTGTTGGTTAGTTCGAAAGAAAAAGCAACTTTAGGTTTGGCATTGGAAGGGTATGAAATGGAAGTGAATCATGATATTGTAAATAGTTTTGCCGATGTTTTGCCTGTTTTTAATAGTTACACTGACAATCATTATTTTGTTGATGTTTATCTTAAAGGGGAAGGGGAAGTGGATTGGAAAGCGGTTCCAAAAGCTGATTGGATAAAAATATCAGATATTCAAGGAAAGTTGAATGGCAAAAACGGTAAACTGGAACAACGTTTGTGGGTGAGTATTGATTGGGATAAAGTACCTAAAGGAGAGAATCAAAAGGAAGCGCCTTTAGGGCATGATTTTCAATTAATTCCGCCGAGTTACAAAGTGAATAGTGCGATAGATTTTATAGGTACCGACAGTACGATTACGATTGGAGTTTCTGTCTACAATCCTAAATTTGCAGCGTTGGAAAATTATACCGGTTTTGTGGAAGACAAAGGTTTTGTGTCTATCAATGCGGAGAATTTCACTCGAAACAAAGTTGGAAAAGAAGCGCTTTGGGAAGTTTTTGACGGCATTGGTTATACCGGAAAAGTAATTACGGCTTTGCCAAGAAGTGTCAGTTCTGAAATTGATTTAAAATTAATACAACAAAACAGCCCTGTATTGGAATATGATTTTTATACCTTTAACTTCGGGGAGGCAGATATTAGATTGCAAGCGGTTCCTACACATGCCGACTACGCCGGACGAGGAGTGCGCTGCGCTGTTGCGATAGATGATGCGGCACCAGTAATGGTCGATTTTCAAACTTTTGGACGTAGTGAACAGTGGATGCAAAATGTGCTTAAAAACGCCAGTGTGCAATCGGTGAAACAAATTGTCAATAAGGCAGGAAAGCATACTTTAAAAGTTTGGATGGTAGACTCAGGTGTAATGTTAGACCAAATTTTAATTGATTTGGGAGGTTGGAAATCGAGTTACAGCTTTCCTAAACAGACAATGAAAAAATAATCAAGAATTTATATATGCAACTTCAAAAAAAGCTTTTTTTTATATCGCTTTTATTTCTGCTGATTTCCTGTAAATCAGTACAACAACCGGATTTTAAAAACACCCGCATCGCTTTTATTGCCGATGTACATTTGAATGATATTTTCGGAACATTTCAAGATAACGATTATAAAGGAATTCCAAATCCAGTAACAGGGGAATATGCTAATATCAGAACGATGGGTTCGCAATTGCATTCGACCCGAATTTTCAATGAAAACTATTTTGCCTTTATTGCTGCGTTAGATGATATTTCGAAAAGAGGAATAAAAATAGTGGCATTACCGGGTGATTTTAGTGATGATGGTCAGCCGGTTCATCTTCGAGGATTAAAGCATATATTAGAAACTTATTCTACTAAGTTTGGAATGTCTTTTTTTGTTACAACAGGGAATCATGATGTCGTTAAGCCTTTCGCTCAGGATGCTACCAAAACCGATTTTTTGGGTCAAGATGGAAAAGAACAGGTAATAAGCAGTCTTAAAACGAATCAAGTCGCCAAAGAAGGAGAATTAAAACCCATTATCACGGAAGATATTAAGAATTCAGGTTACAAAGAGATGACCAGTATCATGGGACCTTTTGGTTTTTTTCCAAAGCAAAGTGATTTATATTGGGAAACTCCTTTTTCGGATTATGATTACGAAGAGTATAGTTTTGATAAAGCACTACAGCAATCCAATTTATCCAAAAGAATTTATGCGTTAAAAAATACTAATTTATCGCTCCCTGATGTGAGTTATTTGGTAGAGCCAGTCAAAGGGATTTGGCTTTTGGCTATAGATGCCAATGCTTATGTCCCAAATGAAAAATTATCCGGTTTACCGGAAAATCCAAAAGATTTTTCAAATGCTAGCATTGGGTATAACAATGTGCTTTTGTATAAAAAACTTTTGATCGATTGGGTGAAAAAAGTTACAGAAACAGCCAAACAAAAAGGTAAAATTTTGATCGCTTTTAGTCATTATCCGATGGTCGATTTTAATGATGATGCTTCACCGGAATTGAAATCGCTTTTAGGTGAAAATAAAATGCAACTGCAAAGAGTTCCCAATGAAGAAGTTGCCCAAGTTTTTGCCGATGCCGGAATTCAAATTCATTTTGGAGGACACATGCATATCAATGATACCGGAGTAAGAACCACTACCAAAGGCAATACATTGTTCAATATTCAAACTCCCTCTTTGGCAGCGTATATGCCAGGATATAAAATATTGACGATACATTCTGCTTCAGAGGTTGAGGTAGAAACTGTCGTGGTTGATTCGGTTCAAAAGTTCAATAGTTTGTTTCCTTTTTATGAACAAGAATATGCACATTTAAAAAACACAAATAATTCTAAAATTTGGAATAAAGCGATTCTTGAAACTAAAACGTATAAAGAGTTTACCGAATGGCATTTAAAAGAATTAGTCCGGCTTCGTTTTTTGCCTGACGATTGGCCTGTTGAATTTTCAAAATCGGTTTTGAAATCTTCGGGAGAAGACTTGCTTTTTAGAGATAAAGAAAAGGAAACCATTGAGGGAATTAAGAGAAAATTAGTGTCCCAAGGTTTAGCTATTCAGGACTTTCAAAAATGGAATGGCTTTGATATGGTGTTTGATTTTTACAGATTAAGAAATGCGGATGAACTGGCTTTTTTGGAGATAGGTACCCATAGAATGAAACAGTATCAGTTTTTGTGCAAAGAATTCGAAAACTCCAAGGATAACCGTTTAGAATTATGGGGCAAAATAGTTTTAAAAGCAATGAACGGTCAACCTTCCAATCATTTTAAAATAAACTTAAAAACCAACCGTATAGACCGAATAAATCCTTAGATGGATAAAGATTGACTTTATGTCTAAAAAATATTAAATTGCATATATAATCCATTTTATGAAACGGAATCCTTTTATATTACTTTTTTGTTTAATCACTTTTTACTTTTCTTATTCTCAGAATATAAAATTTGAACATTATAACGATAACAATGGTCTGTCGCATAATTCAGTCAGACATATCGTTCAAGATAAAAAAGGTTTTTTATGGTTGGGTACTTTCTCCGGATTGAATCGTTTTGATGGCTATCAATTTAAGAACTATATGAGTTCTTCACCAGGGACGAATAAATTATACAATGATGATATAACAGCATTGGAACTGGATGAAGAATCAAACAACTTATGGATTGGCACTAGAAAAGGTTTGACACTTTTTAAGTTGGACACCCAAGTTTTTACCACTTTTTTTTCTAAAAAAGAAGACCCCAATAGTTTGCCCGAGGAAGAGATTCGATCCGTTTATGTAGACAAATTTAAAAGAGTTTGGGTTGGTACTAAAACGAAGGGGCTTTATATGTTTTTTTTAAAGGAAAACAGATTTGAAAAGATTTCAATCAAGGGTTTTGATTATGTAAAAGAAATTTTTGAAGATAAAAAAGGGAATATCTGGATTGGTAGTTATGAAAAAGGTTCTGTGGCAAAAATAACGATGGACACAAAGGGAGCTGTCATAAAAATCAATGATTATACACTCTTTGTTCCTAATTCTAATGAAAAGAATCCATATGTCAACTTTATTTATGAAGATGACAAGTCAGATATTTTTGTAGGAACGCGTCAAGGGCTCTACAAATTAGATGAAAAAAAGGATCGATTTATAAACTTATACATTGCAAACAAAGATATCAGGGGGAGTTTAGGACCTTATTTTTTGTCTGTGGCTCAAGCTCCGGATGGTAAATATTGGGTAGGTACCTTAGGAGGGTTATTGGAGTGTAAGCAATTAGAAGATATTCAGAAAGGGGATTTTAAATGGTATTATTCCATATTATCTGAAGATACATCTATTGTAGATAATTTGGTATCAGCATTATATTTTGATGCATCGGGAGTACTATGGATAGGAACGGAAGATGGACTGGATAAATATGATCCTTACGAAAATCAGTTTACGCTCAATAAAGACATCTCTCGTCATATAGGCAATCAAGCTCCACGTATACGAGGCTTTGCAAAAACGTATGATGATAAAGTAATTGTTATAACCATTCATAATGGTCTTTTTGTTTCTAATGCAAAAGGTTTTGTGCCATTATTTAATAACGATAAGGATATTGCCAGTATTTATTCAGAAGATGGAAAGATTTTTTATTGCGGTCTTTGGAATGGTAGTTTAATGGTGTATAATTATGTTACAAATTCGTCAAAAGAAATTAAACTAGGTTTTGAATCTGCGGCATTATTTGCTTTTTGCAAGATTGGACCACAAGCGATGATGGTAGGTTCATTTGGAGAAGGAGCTGTTATACTAAATACAAAAACCTTGGAAGTTGACGTTTCCAAAGGTAAATTATTGCCTGGCTTTCAAATCAATGCCATAGAACAAGATAATAAAAATAATATTTGGCTTGCAACAGAAACGGGAATAGTACGATATAACATTACATCCGGCAAAATAGAAACGTATAATTCCCTTTCTAAAAAAGAAAATGGAGTGCCATATGATGATAATGTAAGTGATGTTATGATAGACAAAAAAGGTACGATATGGGCATCCACTCGTTATGGCTTATGTGTTTATGAACCTTCAAAAAATAAATTTAGAACCATAACTGAACTAAAGGAACTTTCTGGAAAATGGATTACAGATATGTTATCCGATGTTAATGGAGATTTGTGGTTAAACATCAATAATAATAGTATTGCTCGATTAAAAGGAGATTTAAAAGACATTAATGTGTACCATGTAAATAGTGGTAATAGGTTGGATGTATTTAGCTCCAGCGGTTTTTTTAATTTTAATAATTCCAATATTTATTTAGGGGGTAAAAATGGTATTATCTATTTTTCGCCTCATACCATGATAAAAAACAAATGGTCACCAGAACCGGTTATTTCCGAATTCAAGATTCAGAATGAAGAGGTCTTACCGGGGATGGAAATCAATGGACAAGTTCCTCTTTCAGCAGATTTAAATTACAGTAAAGAGGTAGAACTGAACTACAAAAACCGCAATTTTTCGTTTCAGTTTTCGGCTCCTTCTTTTGCCAATGAAAAATTGAACAAATTTCAGTATATGTTGGAAGGGTTTGATAAGAACTGGATAACGACGAATAGTAGTTCTCGAATCGTACAATACACGAATCTTTATCCGGGAAATTATGTATTTAATATAAAATCAAGCAATAGCGACGGAACTTGGAGCAAGGTAGTTTCTTATAAAATAAAGGTTTTGTCTCCTTTTTGGTTAACTCCATTGGCATTTTTACTATATATAGTAGTATTAGCATTTATATTTTATTTTGTTAGAAGAGAAATAAAAGATCGTATCAAATTGAAGCAAGAATTGCTTACGGAGAAAGTAAATAGAGAACATGATATTAAATTAAACAATGAAAAACTGCGTTTTTTTACCAATATTTCTCATGAGTTGAGAACTCCTTTAACACTTATTTTAGGACCTGCCAAACAATTAATGGAAGAGGGTAATGCTACCGAATATCAAAAAAGTAGGTATAATTTGATTCATCAAAATGCCAACAGATTACTAAGTTTAGTCAACCAAGTACTCGATTTTAGAAAAGCCCAGGCTGGAGAATTAAAATTGAAAGTCTCAAAAACAGATATTGTTTCCTATTCTAAAAATATTTTTGATTCGTTTAAAGAACTGGCTTACAATAAAAACATTCGATTGAATTTCATTTCAGAAAATGAAAATGTAGTAGGTTGGATTGATACCGACAAATACGATAAGATTCTGTATAACCTTTTATCCAACGCTTTAAAATTCACGAATAAATTCGGTTATGTAGATTTGTTTGTCAGGTTGAAAGATGGAAACGATGGGGTTTTAGTAATTGAAGTAAGTGATAATGGGGTTGGGATTCCTGTAAAAAGCCAACAGAAAATTTTCAAACGTTTTTATCAAGTTACAAACAGTAAGGAACACAATACGGGGTCAGGTATAGGGTTGTCTTTGGTGAAATCATTGGTAGAACTTCATAAAGGCTCCATAAAAGTGACCAGTACACCGGGAAAAGGAAGTGTATTTATGGTTGAAATCCCAATAGAACGAGAATTTTATAAAGACAAAGAAGTATTTGATTACGTTATAAAAGAAAATACGACTAGCTTGTATAATGATGAAAAATCGGTAAAGAAAATAATTCAAAACACTGAATTGAAACAAAAAATAGTAGTTGTTGAAGACAATTCCGAACTCAGAAAATATTTAGTGGACTATCTATCGGATTATTACAAAGTGTACGAAGCAGAAAATGGTGAAGAGGGATTAAAAATTTGCAGGCAAATTAAACCGATATTATGTGTTGCTGATGTAATGATGCCTGTTATGGATGGACTCGAATTTTGTAAAGAATTGAAAAATGACGAGTTCATAAGTCATATTCCTGTTGTTTTGTTGACGGCACTTTCAGAAAATGAAGATAAGGTAAAAGGATATGATATAGGAGCCGATGGGTATTTGGTTAAACCCTTTGATCCGTCTTTATTGAAAACGGTTATAGAAAATATTATTAGGTCCCGATTAGAATTAATGGCTAAGTTTTCTGGTGACGTAGATAGTAAAATAGGTTTGCTTACCCATTCACCAATAGATGAAGAATTTTTGACCAAAGTAACCAATTTGATTAATGAAAACATAAGTGAGTTGGATTTATCGACCGAATTTCTGTGTGATAAATTAGGCGTGAGTTCTTCTAAATTGTATCGAAAAATAAAAGAATTGACAGATTTAGCTCCGAATGAATTTATAAGAACTATTCGTTTAAAAAAATCGGCCGAACTCCTAAAAACAAAACGGTATAATGTTTCTGAAGTGACCAATATGGTAGGTTTCAATGATCCGTTATATTTTAGCCGCTGTTTTAAAAAGCAATTCGGTTTTCCGCCGAGTAAGCTAATCAATTAGTTTATTACTAGTGTTTTGTCTCTGTAAATAAATCATCATCAAATTGAAGTTTTATCCATGTTTTTGATGTATTAATCCATTTCGTTATCTATTTGATATGGTAATTTCGTATTCTAATTTTAAATTTTTAATGTCATGAAAAAACCATTAGATACAGATAACCCGTTGAAAAATTTAGATGAATGGGAAGATGATTTGTTGCAACGCTATCCGGATCCAACAGAAAATATAAAAGAAAAGGAAGAGTTTAGGAATTATGTCGATTCGGAAAGAGTGGAGACCGTTAAGGAGTTTTACAGAATGAATCATACCTATCAAACATATGATTTTGTATGTAGTAAAGAAGAGGAGTTTCTGCAGTTTAATAAAAAAGAATTGTCTATTTGGGAAGCGGTTGATTTTTTAAACACACTTGTCGATGATAGTGATCCGGATATTGATTTGGATCAAACGCAACATTTATTGCAAACCTCTGAAGCTATTCGTGCCGATGGGCATCCGGACTGGTTTGTTCTTACCGGATTTATACATGATTTAGGTAAAGTTTTATGTTTGTTTGGAGAACCACAATGGGCTGTTGTTGGAGATACTTTTCCGGTTGGATGTGCTTATTCAGATAAGATTGTTTACCCTGAATTTTTCAAAGAAAACCCTGATTATAAAGATGAACGATTCAATACTAAATTTGGTGTTTATTCTGAAAATTGCGGATTGGATAACGTAAAAATGAGTTGGGGGCACGATGAATATCTATACCAAATAATGAAAGATTATTTGCCGGAACCTGCTTTGTACATGATTCGATACCATTCCTTTTATTCACAACACCGAGAGAATGCTTACGCTCATTTGATGAATGAGAAAGATGTTGAACTATTTGAATGGGTTAAAAAATTTAATCCATATGATTTATATACCAAAGCACCTGTAAAGCCTGATGTTAAAGCTTTATTACCTTACTACAAAGAATTGGTAGCTAAATATTTGCCAGAAAAACTGAAGTTCTAAAATAAACTTCCTATTCATTTTGATTGAAACTACTTTCTATTAAGGTAGTTTCAATTTTAACTATCTAAGACCAAAAACCATTATGTATACTGCTATTTCATTTGTTGCCTTTACGGCATTTGTTGCTTTTTATTCCTGGTATAAATTAAGAAAAGAAAATTTAGAATCAAAAGATGGCTATTTTCTTGGAGGAAGAAGCTTAACAGGTGTTGTAATCGCCGGTTCGATGTTGCTTACCAATATTTCGACAGAACACCTAATTGGGATGAATGGCTCTTCATACAAAAATGGATTTATTATCATTGCTTGGGAAGTGACATCGGCTTTGGCCCTTGTAGCTGCAGCGATTTATTTTGTTCCCAAATACCTGAAAATGGGGTTGACTACAATACCACAATATTTAGAAAAAAGATTTGACAGTGCTACTAGAACTTTAGTGGCACTATTTTTAATGATTTCATTTGTGGTGACTTTATTGCCTATTGTTCTTTATACAGGCGCTTTAAATATTGAAAGTATTTTTAATGTTTCACAAGTATTGGAAGTATCCAAAGAGCAAGGATTATGGATTACGGTTGTATCAATTGGTGTGTTAGGTTCTATTTATGCCATCTTTGGAGGTTTAAAAGCGGTAGCCTTATCGGATACAATAAATGGATACGGACTTTTAATAGGTGGTTTGGCGATACCATTATTTGCCTTGGTAAGCATTGGTGATGGAAATCCGCTTGAAGGTTTAAGTAAAGTTTTTCTAAATAGTCCCGAAAAATTTAACGTGATTGGAGCAAAAGATTCTGTTTTGCCATTTGGAGTGCTTTTTACAGGTTTGATTATTAATCAACTGTATTTTTGGAGTATGAATCAAACGATAATCCAACGTGCTTTGGGTGCTAAAAATTTAGTTGAAGCTCAAAAAGGATTATTGTATACCGGTGTTTTAAAAATATTAATTCCGCTTATTATTATCCTGCCAGGGGTAATTGGCTTTTATTATTTTGGCGATTCAATGTATGGCAATCAAGATATGATTTATCCCGAATTAATTAAAAAAGTATTGCCGGTTGGTTTAGTTGGGATTTTCGCTGCCGTTATTTTGGGAGCTGTTTTGAGTACTTTTAATAGTGTACTCAATAGTGCTGCAACTATTTTTAGCATAGATATTTACAAAAGACATTTAGGAAAAAAATCAAGTGACAGTAAATTGGTTTTAGTGGGGAAATTAACCTCTACTATTTTGGCTATTTTTGCAATTCTGGTTGCACCTATGGTTGCCAATGCTCCTGATGGTTTGTATCAATTGTTGCAACAGTTAAACGGAATCTTTTTTATACCAATTGCTACAATAATGTTAGCGGGATTTTTTCTCAAATACATTTCTGCTGTTGCTGCAAAAGTTTCCTTGTTTACGGGGCTCTTGTTTTATGTCCTGACAACATTCGTTTATAAAGTTGATATCCATTTTGTTCACCTATGGGGGATTGAGTTTTTATTGAATCTGGGCATCATGTTCGGAGTGTCTTATTTTTATCCTTCCAATAAAGAATTCAATAACGAAGATTTACATATCGTTGAAATGAAAGCCTGGAAGTATACTAAACCGATGTCAATTTTCCTTTGTGTCATTACGGTACTTATTTATATTTTATTAGGGAAAAATTATTAATCAACCGCATGTCCATTAAAAAAAATAGAAATTATTAATATGGAAGAATTATTAAATTTGAAGCTAAAACGATTTTTATCCCTTGATGTATTTAGAGGGTTAACAATCTGTTTAATGATTATTGTAAACACTCCTGGTACAGGTGCCAATTTATATCCTTATTTGGTTCACGCCAACTGGTTTGGATTTACTCTTGCCGATTTGGTTTTTCCTTCTTTTCTTTTTGCAATGGGTAATGCGATGAGTTTTTCGATGGGAAAACTAAAATTTGCACCTCCTGCTTTGGTTTGGAAAAAAATATTAAAAAGAACATTTCTTATTTTTCTTTTGGGCTATTTGATGTATTGGTTTCCTTTTTTTAAACAAAACATTGATGGTTTATGGGAACTAAAACCATTAAGTGAAACAAGAATAATGGGAGTATTGCAGCGTATTGCTCTGTGTTATTTTTTCGCCTCAGTTATTTTTTACTATTTGTCAGAAAAGATAGCCATTATTTTGTCGGGGATTATTTTGTTAGGTTATTGGGGGATTTTATATGTGTTTGGTGTGTCGGGAAGTGAATTGGAAATGGCATCTAATGCAGTTTCTAAGTTCGATTTATCGGTATTGGGTGTAGGTCATATTTACAAACGCGATAGCATTCCTTTTGACCCAGAAGGGATTTTAAGTACGTTACCAGCCATTGTGAATGTGCTTGCAGGTTATATCGCAGGGATTTTTGTACAAAAAAAAGGAAAAACCTATAAAGGAATTAGCACGTTACTCGTAATAGGTTTTGTCATAACTTCATTGGCACTTTGGTGGGATTTGATTTTTCCAATTTCAAAAAAATTATGGACCAGTTCATTTGTACTTTACACCGTTGGTTTGGATTTGTCAATAATGGCAATTTTAATTTATGTTATCGAAAAGAAAAAAGTAACTTTTGGTATTCGCTTTTTTGATATTTTTGGAAAAAACCCTTTGTTTATTTATTTATTTTCAGAGTTGTTCTATATCATTTTAAGGATGATTCCAACGAGTTCAGGTTTAGATGTTTTTGAATGGGTAAGTGAAAACTTTTTTCAAAATATATTCCCTGGCGGGTTTGGTTCTTTACTTACGGCATTGGCTTTCATGATGCTATGTTGGGCTTTAGGGTGGTGGCTAGATAAGAAACGTTTGTATATTAAATTATAATATTCAATATTTGCAATCGAAGTATTACAATAAAGTGATAATTTAATCCAATATAATAATTAAAACATGAAAAAAATTCTTTTAGTAATCCTATTTATTAGCATTTTCCAAAATGTGGTTAGCCAAAATGATTGGGAGAATCCAGAAATGTTTCAACAAAACAGAGAAAAAGCACGTGCTACTTTTTATTCGTATTCCAGTACAGCAAAGGCTTTAACCAATAATCCTTTAGAAGAAGAATTTATTAAGTGTTTGAATGGGAAGTGGAAATTTCATTATTCAAAAAAGTCAACAGACAATAATTCAGAGTTTTATAAATTGGGTTTTGATACCAGTAAATGGGACGAAATTCCAGTTCCGGGAAATTGGGAAATGTATGGGTATGGTTTCCCGAATTATACCAATATCAAATACCCTTTTAAATCGAATCCTCCTTTTATTCAGGAATCAGATAACTCTGTTGGGACCTACATAACTTATTTTTCGGTTGATGAAAAATGGATGAATCGGGAAGTATACATTCAGTTGGGTGCAGTAAAATCAGGATATTATCTTTGGATTAATGGGAAAAAAGTTGGATATAATCAGGATTCTAAATTACCGGCCGAATTTAATATTACTCCTTATTTGAAAAAAGGTGAGAATAAGTTAGCTGTTAAAGTATTTCAATTTACCGATGGAAGTTATTTAGAAGATCAGGATTTTTGGCGCTTGTCCGGTATTCAACGGGACGTTTTTCTTTTTGCAAGAGCCAAAACACAAATAAATGATTTTTCTGCAAAGGCTTTATTGGATAGTAATTATCAAAATGGAACATTTGAATTAGAAACTGAAATAAAAAATTCAGCTAAGAAAAGTGTTTCTAATTTAAAACTGAGTTATCAAGTTATAGATGCAAATGGAATTAAAGTTTTGTCTAATGAATCTGTATTTAATTCCAAGGCTTTAGGGATTAATAAAGTTTCTTTTACTGCTGAAATTCCAAATGTGAATAAATGGTCGGCGGAAAGTCCTTATTTGTATACTCTGTTATTGAATTTAAGTGATAAATCAGGAAAAACTATTGAAGCAACTTCAATCAAAATTGGATTTAGAACTACCGAAATTAAAGGCGGTCAATTACTGGTTAATGGAAAACCAATTCTGTTAAAAGGAGTGAATCGACATGAACATAATGCAGAATATGGTCACGTAGTGAATAAAAAAAATATGCTTGCAGATATCAAAATGATGAAGCTTAATAATATCAATGCAGTGCGTACCTGTCATTATCCAAACGATCCCTTATGGTATCAACTATGTGATGAATATGGTTTATATCTATATGATGAAGCGAATATTGAATCACACGGAATGGGATATGATATTGATAAAACATTAGCCAATAAACCGGAATGGAAAGCGGCACATGTTGAGCGAGTAACTAACATGGTTAAAAGGGATAAAAATCATCCGTCAATAATTGTTTGGAGTATGGGGAATGAAGCTGGTGATGGTCCTAATTTTTTAGCAGCCTATCAAGCGGTTAAGGCACTTAATACAAATCGTCCAATACATTACGAGCGTGCAGAAAAAATGACTACCGTAACCGAAAAACATACTGATATTATTGGGAACATGTATGCATCTATCGAATGGGTCGAAAAATGGGTAGGTACAGATTCCGAAAGACCATTTATCTGGTGTGAATATTCACATGCTATGGGTAATAGTAGCGGAAACTTTAAAGAATATTGGGATTTAGTTCACAAGTACAGTCAAATTCAAGGTGGTTTTATTTGGGACTGGATGGATCAAGGTTTAACAAAATACGATGCCAGCGGTACCAAATTCTGGGGTTATGGTGGTCATTTTGAACCGGAAGGTGTGTATAATGATGGTAATTTTTGCTTTAATGGTTTAATTGATCCAGATCATACTCCTCATCCAGCATTATTTGAAGTAAAGAAAGTATATCAAAATATAAACTTTGTAGATGCAGGAATTGCTAATGGAAAAGTGAGTGTTTCAAACGAGCAGTTTTTTAATGATTTAGATAGTTATTTAATTCGTTGGGAATTACTGGAGAATGGAAAAGTACTGCAAAAGGGAACTTTTATACCTAGCGGTGTTGCTCCACAAACCCAAAAAGAATTCATTTTAGATTTAAAACCCTTTAATGCTGAAAAAGGAAAGGAATATTTCATCAATATGTATGCTTTACAAGCCAGTGAAACTGAAATGATTCCATTCGGACATACTGTAGCTTCGGAACAATTTGCTTTAACAAGTATGGAGAAACAGACTGCTAAACCCGTTGTGTCTACAAAAATGTCGGTAAAAGAGAATGCTGAAGGAATAGCTATTATTGGAGAAAACTTCACGGTGAACATCTCTAAAAAGATAGGAGCTATTACATCATATCAACTCAATAACTATGAGTTGCTTACGGAGTCTTTATTGCCTACTTTTTGGCGTGCTCCAACGGATAATGATTTTGGAAACAAAATGCCAGTACGCTGCGAAGTTTGGAAAAATGCTATATCTGATGCAACAATTCAAGATATTTATTCGAAAATAGTATCCGATTCGGAAATAATAGTAAGTACACAACTTAAATTAGCGAGCGTTGAAGGTAAAATAACTACGGAATATACCATTTATGGGAATGGTCAAATTGATGTGAATTATAAATTTGAAGCCAGTAAAACCAATCTACCCGAAATTCCAAGAATTGGGATGGTTTTTAGAATGCCTAAAGAATTTAATAATTTGAACTATTTTGGACGTGGTCCTTGGGAAAATTATATTGACAGAAATACAGCATCCTTTGTGGGGCTTTATGAGTCAAAAGTTGCCGATCAATATGTTCCTTATGGAAGACCTCAGGAAAACGGACATAAGACTGATACAAGATGGTTTAGCCTTACCAATCAAACTGGTTTAGGACTTAGTATTTATGCCAATGAAACGCCCGTTGAATTTAATGCTTTGCATAACAGCACAAGTGATTTTGACCCCGGTAAGGAAAAACTTTTACGAAGCCCAGCCGATGTGAAAGAGCAAGATTTTGTAGAAGTCCATATCGACCATAAAATGATGGGACTTGGTGGAGACACAAGTTGGGGAGCCAAACCGCATGAACCTTATATGTACTATGCTAATAAAACTTATAATTATTCTTTTTCAATTCTTCCTGAATTTTTAAAAAGGTAATCAAGTGTAAATAATAAAATTTCAAAAAGCTGTCCAATTGGGCAGCTTTTTTGTTTTATTATTCTTTTCATTGTCCTATTTTTATAAAAAATATAAGCAATGGTTTTTCATTCTAAATTAATTGTATGTACTCTTTTTTTACTCTTTTTATCTTTAGCTAAAGCTCAGATAAAAAAGGAGAATTGTTTGTCAAAAGGTACAAAAGAACTCAATGATACCACTTTTGTAAATTTAAAAACATACAGTTCCGATTTTGTATATGACATGAAATACGCAACCGAGGATAATTTCTTAAAAGCTAAAGTCTATGATTGTCCCGAATGTTTCTTACGTTTAAAGACAGTTAAAGCCCTAATTAATGCGAATAATGAATTCATGAAGAAAGGGTTCAGAATAAAATTATTTGATTGTTACCGCCCTTTGGATATTCAAAAGAAAATGTGGGCCATTGTTCCAAATCCAGAATATGTTGCCAATCCTGCCAAAGGTTCCATTCACAATCGAGGAGGAGCGGTAGATATAACATTAGTTGATGGGGCCGGGAATGAATTAGATATGGGAACTCCATTTGACTTTTTCGGGATAGAAGCCAGTCATCAATTTGAAAATCTTTCGAATGAAATTATTGAAAATAGAAAGTTATTGAAAACTATCATGACTTCTGAATATTTTAATTCCTTCGATTCAGAATGGTGGCATTATAATCTTAAAGCAGCTTTAGAAGATAAAGTTTCGAATACGAAATGGGAGTGTAACTAAATCTATTGTTCAACGCAATGGATATAATCCATGAAATAAGTTTCCGGTTTGTATGTTTTTCCGTCTAGTTCCGATTGAAATTCTTTTTTAAGGACATAATCCTCTGTGTCAGTTAAATATTTAATTCGCATCATTGATACGGGAGATTTTTTTAATTCTTCGAAACTATCTTTCATAAACATAAAATTTCCCGTAATCAATCGATTGTCAAAACCATTATTGTCACGTATCAGACTACCACAATTTTCTTGATTAGTATGTATTAATGTAATTACTTTACCATTATTCAGTTGTAGGTAGATTCTA
Source organism: Flavobacterium sp. (assembly GCA_023259675.1). GTDB lineage: Bacteria > Bacteroidota > Bacteroidia > Flavobacteriales > Flavobacteriaceae > Flavobacterium. Next base: position 12,301 of record JALRGT010000019.1, on the reverse strand, counting down.
GAATTTTTATCAAAGCAATTCGCTTTCAAAAAATCTTTGCTTTTTTGTATGAAGTTTACGTTAACTGTAGGTAATCCATCTGTTAAAGTCAAGGAATAAAAAATATAATTAGAATTACCGGCAAATACTTTCTCATACATCAGATAATCATTGGTAGTTTTATATGATCCAATGGAGTCTGTTACATTAGTTGTGTATTCGCAAGGTGCTTGTGCAAATAAATTTACAGTTATTAAAAAAAAGGCTCCTATAATTAATGTTCTCATTTTATTGTGTTTTGGTGCAAATTAAAACAATTTTATTATTATTTACATCAGTTGTAAAAAAACAATAGGCACTTCCTCCTTCTTTTATTTTCCATTTCTTCCGAATATGCTCTACTGATTCTGGAAAATTACGTGTAGTGATGTTTGCTTTTTTATTTTCTAAAGCTAATTTCATCTCCGTTTTAGAATACGGAATGCTTTTTTCAATTTTAAAAATTCTTCCGGGAAAACTAATTAAATCGGTTGAAGTATATATATGGGAGTGCTTATGCAGTTTGTTTAAATGGTAAAATAGTCCCACTTCATCAAAACCTCCCGATTTCATGATAGCACTATTGGGTTCATAAAGATAATTTTGAGGCAAACCATAATGCGGAATTTGGGATTCCTGATTTAAAGTAAAATCAAAATGTTCGGTCTTATCTTTGGTAATATTAACGGTTTTAATGGTAATGTTTCCTAAATATCCGTTGTGCAGTTCCCATAATAATTCTTTAACCTCATTCTCAAGGGCAACAATATGTATAGTTTTTACTTGATTTAGTTCAGATAATCCGGCAGCGATGTCCAGCAACGGAGCTGTTTTTATTAGGATTGAATCAGAGTATTGAAAATACAAATCTAAATTTTCGGGAACGTTGGGCAAACAGTCTTTCAAAAGAAAAACTTTTCCTTTGCTGTCGCTTCTTCGGGAAGGGTCGATGTAAATCCAATCCCATTTGGTGTTTAATTCAGAAAGTATTTCGGTGCTGTCACCGGTAAAACAATCGATGTTTTTGACCTGTAAACAATTTAAATTATGTTTTACAATACTGGAAAGCTCCGGATTGATTTCGCAGTGTGCTACCTTTTTTATTTTGGAGGCAAAATAATAGTCATCTACACCAAAACCTCCGGTTAAATCAATCAATGATTCACCTGAAACAATAGAGGATTTATAAAGTGCTGTTTTCTCGGAAGAAGTTTGTTCTACCGATATTTTACTGGGATAAATTATGTTATTGGTTTTGAACCAAGTCGGTAATTTATCTTTTGCTTTTGTTTTGGCTTCAATTTGGTTTAAAATGCTAATCCATTCCGTTTCTGGAAAAGGATTTTTTTGAAGCGCCAGTTTTGAAATTGAATTCCCGATTTGCTGTTGAATAAATGCTTGAATTTCGGGTTGAAGAATGCTTAAATCCAAGTTTAGATATCTTTAGTTAACAGTTTAATAATTTTGTTCTCCGGAAAGAATTCTTTACCGATAACTTTTATGATGGTATAAACCGGAACAGCAATAATCATTCCTAGAACGCCAAAAATAAAACCTGCAATTAAAATTACCAGAAATATTTCTAAGGGATGCGAGCTAACACTTCTAGAAAAGATAATGGGTTGAGAAACGTTATTGTCTATGATTTGAACAATCCAAAATCCAGCCAATACATATATGGTTGTCGGTAAAATCTCAGTCTGGAAATCGCTTCCAAGGTTACTTAACATAGTTAAAATAGCTGCCAATATGGACGCAATTAGAGGGCCGATGTAAGGTATAATATTTAAGACTGCACATAAAAATGCAATGATTAATAAATTTGGAATCCCAAATATCAGTAAAACAATAGTATATAGTAAAAAGACAACAGACAATTGCAGTAATAATCCAATGAAATAACGAGATAGTAAATTATTGATTTTGTCTAAAGAATTTAAAATTTGCTCTTCATGACTGTCTGGTATCAATTTACGAGCACCCTTCATAAATAAGACTCTGTCCTTTAGAAAGAAAAAAGTGATGAATAAAACAGATCCTAATCCAATTCCAAAACTACTGATTGTTCCTAAAAGAGAATTTAAAAATTCAGGTACAAGGGTAAAATTAATTTTAGAAGTAATATTGGCTTCTTTTAGAACTTCAACAGAATCTATATGATGAAATTCTAAAAAGGAATTCATTTGATTAATTAACTGAGTAATGTTTTTTTCAATTGTAGCGGTGTTTAATAATGACAAATTTTCTCCCTGAGAAGAAATTAAAGGGATAAACATCAATACAAATCCGAGTATAATCGCAACGAATAGTAACATGGTGCCAATAGTTGCGAATATATGATTGAATTTTAAACGTCTTTTGTAGAAATTTAAAATGGGTCTTCCTATCAAAGTAAGAATTAAGGACAGAACCAAGTAAATCAGTACAGTGTTAATTTGGTAGAAAAACCACAAAATTAGAGTACTGAAAACGATTATTGTTAAGGCTCTAAGAATACCATTGGAAATGGTCTTTGATGTAATCATTGCTTTGTTTTTAGATTATAAAGATAAATAAACTCTCTTGTAATTATTTGTTTTTTAGTAAACCAACTTCAAATAATTCAGGAATTATTCCATTTTATTGGTTAATTCATATAAGGCAATACTAGCCGCCTGAACCACATTCATACTGCTGTTGTCCCCATACATGTTGATATGAGTAATTTGGTTTGCAATAGATAAAAGTACTTCACTAATACCATTTATTTCGCTACCAATCAGTAAAGCTATTTTTTTGTTGAGAGGAATGACGATTTCTTTCAATGGCTTACTGTTCGATGCAATTTCCAACGCAATAATTTCATACTTATTTTGTGATAAATAATCAATCATTGCATCGGTTTCTTCAATTACAGAATAGGGAATATGTAAATGAGTACTTCGAGAAGTTTTATTTATTTTTCTTGGGTTTAATGGAATGTCCTTGCCTAAAAAAATAATTTGTTCAATTCCGAATGCTTCACTAATTCGGAAAAGAGAACCTATATTTTGTTGAAAATAAATATGGTCACAAACTAATGTGATGGGGAATTTCTTTTTTTTGAATTGATTTTCTTCGTGATTTAGTTGCACAAGATTCTCTGTTAATTGGTAAAAATATAGTTGATGATATTGGCGCCCATTTTCAGTGCTTTTTCCCTAACTGCCAACGGATCGTTGTGTACTTCGGCATCTTCCCAGCCGTCACCGAGGTCACATTCAAACGTATAAAGTAAAACCAGTCTATTTTTTATAAATACACCAAAAGCCTGAGGCCTTTTTCCATCATGTTCGTGGATTTTAGGTAATCCGGAGGGTAAAAGAAAGGGTTTTTGAAAAATAGTATGGTTGGCAGGAATTTCAACTAACTCATTATTCGGAAATATTTTCTTGAATTCTTTTCGAATGTACTGATCCATCCCGTAATTATCATCGATATGTATAAACCCGCCAGAAGTGAGGTAGTTACGTAAATTAAGTACTTCCGAAGCATTAAAAACCACATTTCCGTGTCCAGTCATATGCAAGAAAGGATAGGAAAATATATTTGAACTTCCAGGCTCCACAGTTACGGGTTTAGGAAGTATTGCGGTATTAATATTCGTATTGCAAAACCGAATTAAATTGGGTAATGCTGTCGGATTGGCGTACCAATCACCACCTCCATTGTATTTTAACAAGGCAATTTCTTGCGAATAAGAGGACAGTGATATACACAACAATACTAATGAATAAACTCTTTTCATGAGATAAAAAAGATTAAACTTCATTTATAAACACCACACTATGACAGCCTACCACAGCAGCGGTTTCTGTTCTCAGCCTGGTGTTACCAAGGCTTATTGGGATGAATTGGTTTTCTAAAGCTAAATAAATTTCTTTTTCCGAAAAATCGCCTTCCGGCCCAATGAGTAACGTAACATCTTCATTGGCTTTTAAAGCTGATTTTAAGGTTTTTTTATTCGTTTCTTCACAATGGGCAATAAATAGTTGTCCTTCGTTTTTTTGCTTTAAAAATTCTTTTAATGAAATTGCTTCATTCAATTTAGGAAGAAACAGTTCATTGGCTTGTTTCATTGCCGATAAAATGATTTTTTCAAATCTATCCCGATTGATTGCTTTTCGTTCCGAACGATCACAGATGATTGGAGTGATTTCACTGATTCCAATTTCTGTTGCTTTTTCCAGAAACCATTCGTAACGGTCATTCATTTTTGTGGGAGCAACAGCCAAATGCAAATGGAATTTTTTAGGCGTTTCTTTCGTGAAAGAAATGATTTTAACGGTGCATTTATTGTCTGAGGCCAAAGTAATTTCAGTTTCAAATAAATAACCCAGTCCATTGGTTACAAATAGTATATCGGAATCCTTTTTGCGTAATACTTTGATAATGTGACGGCTTTCTTCTTTATCAAAAGTAAAGCTTTCGGTATTTTCGTCAATCGTTGGATTATAGAATAATTGCATAATTTAGAATTGTATTCGTGCTTTTGAAACTACATCTGCAGTTTCGAAATTTTGGGATAAAAACTTTTGGTAACCTACAATTCCAATCATTGCAGCATTATCGGTGGTATATTCAAATTTTGGAACAAAGGTTTTCCAACCGTATTTTTGTTCGGCTTCTTTCAAGGTTTGTCTAATTCCGGAATTGGCAGAAACACCTCCACCAATCGCAATTTGTTTGATCCCGGTTTCTTTGACAGCCAATTTTAATTTGTCCATTAAAATCTCTATAATCGTATACTGAATCGAAGCACAGATATCGTTGATGTTTTCGGTAATAAAATCGGGGTTTTCCAGTTTTTTCTTTTGGATAAAATACAAAATAGCCGTTTTTAAACCTGAAAAACTAAAGTCTAATCCCGGAACTTTGGGTTTGGTAAAAGGAAAAGCTTTTGGATTACCTAATTGGGCATATTTATCTACCAAGGGGCCGCCCGGATAAGGAAGTCCAAGGATTTTGGCACTTTTGTCAAAAGCCTCACCCACGGCATCATCGGTGGTTTCGCCAATAATTTGCATGTCGAAAAAGTCATTGACTCTAACAATCTGTGTATGTCCACCACTGATGGTCAAGGCGAGAAAAGGAAATTCCGGTTTGTCGAAGTTTTCTTCTTCTATAAAATGCGCTAAAATATGCGCCTGCATATGATTGACGGCGATTAACGGAATTTTTAAAGCCAAAGCCATTGATTTGGCGAAGGAACTGCCTACCAGCAAAGATCCCATTAAACCAGGGCCTTGGGTGAAAGCAATGGCCGAGAGTTGTTCTTTTTTTATATTGGCTTTTCGAAGTGCAGCATCAATTACGGGAACAATATTTTGTTGGTGTGCACGAGATGCCAGTTCGGGAACTACACCCCCATATTGGTTATGAATAAGTTGATTAGCAACAACATTCGACAATACTTTATCGTTAAGTAAAACGGCAGCTGCAGTATCATCACAAGAACTTTCGATAGCAAGAATAAAAACCTCAGGATTTTGCATAAAAAGGCACAAATTTTGAATTATATTTGACAATCCGTTTGTTGAACTTTACGGAGGAACCAAAATTAAAGAATTTTTGGCAAAGGAACTCTTGTTTGGCCTAGTAAAATAGGTTTTTTAGAAAAAGAATAAAATAGTAAAAAGTATCAAAAAAATTTATAAAATAGTTTTTCGTTCGTTGCTCGGGCTCCTCCTGCTTTTATTGGTACTGGGAATTGTTCTTTCCTTGCCTATAGTGCAGACAAAAGTGGCGCAATATTTTACCAATACTTTAAAAAAAGATTTCAATGTTAATATTTCAATTGAAAAAGCCAGGATATCCATTTTTGGAGGTGTAAAATTAAAAAATGTTTTGATACTGGATCATCATAAAGACACATTGATATTTTCGAAAATAATTAGCACCAATATACTTGATGGACAAAAAGTACTAGAAGGAGATTTGATTTTCGGGAGCATTAAATTAGAAGAATTGTTTTTTAGTATTAAGACATATAAGAATGAAAAAGAAAGTAATATAGATATATTTATTAAAGCTTTTGAAACAGGAAAACCCTCTGGGAAACATTTTTTACTAGAAGCCAATGAAGCTGATATAGTAAACAGCCATTTTATTTTGACCGATGAAAATCGAGTGATTCCTAAAGATGTTGATTTTACCAAACTCAATATTTCTTTGAGTAAATTCAGGATTTATGGGCCAAATATAAATACTGACATAGATAAGATGTCCTTCTTGGATCATCGAGGAATTTTTGTCAAGAATTTAACCTCAAAATTCAGTTATACCAAAAAGAATATCAAACTGGAAAATCTGGATATTTTGACCAAAGAATCAAAATTAAAAGGAGATTTGACTTTAAGTTATAAAATTGAGGACTTCAAAAACTTTAATAATAAAGTAGTTTTCGATTTAAAATTATATCCTTCACTATTGGCGTCAAATGATATTCGATCTTTTTATAAAGAATTGGGCAGGAATCAGAAATTTTTTATTGGAGCTAATTTTAAAGGCCCTATAAATAATTTAACGATTAGTCAATTAAAACTTACCAGTTCAAATAACTCAAAGATTTACGGTAGAATTATTTTTAAAAATCTTTTTGGTAAAGCCAATGAAAGATTTTATATGGACGGGGATTTTACCAAAGTTTCCAGTAGTTATAACAACCTTGTGGCTATACTTCCGAATGTTTTAGGGAAAAAGTTGCCTGTCGAAATGAAAACTTTAGGGCAATTTGACATTGTAGGAAATACTCAAGTAAGTGCAACGATGGTTGATGCCAATTTTTCGATGACAACAGAAATTGGCAATGTTCGTTCGGTATTAAATATGAACGACATTGATTTTATCGATAAAGCGACTTATGCAGGGAATGTTGTCTTGGACGATTTTGATTTAGGTTTTTTTCTGGGTCGTGCAGATTTGGGTAAAGTTTCTATGGATGTAGATGTGGATGGTGAAGGGTTTACGGAAAAATATTTAAATACCGTTGTAAAAGGTAATGTAATGAAATTTGATTTTAAAAGTTATACCTACAATAACATAGCTTTGAATGGAAATTTCAAATTACCATATTATAAAGGCAAAATTGCAGTAAACGATCCAAATCTTAGAATGGATTTTGACGGTTTATTAGATTTAAGTCAAAAAGAAAATCGTTATGATTTTCATATTAAAGTTGAAAAAGCTGATTTATATAGATTAAAATTTATAAAAGATACTATTTCAAACTTTAATGGGGATGTTGTCGTTCAGGTCGTAGGAAATACAATTGATAATTTACAAGGGAATGTCTATATTAAAAATACATCCTACCAAAATGTAAAAGATACTTATAAGTTTGATGATTTTATTATTTCTTCCAGTTTTGATGAAGAAAGGGTACGTACAATCACATTAAATTCCCGTGATATTGTAGAAGGGGAGATTGTTGGGAAATTTAAATTTAATCAATTGGGTAATTTAGTCAAGAATTCATTAGGAAGTCTCTATACCAATTTCAAACCTAATAAAGTAAATAAAGGACAGTTTTTAAAATTTAATTTTTCGATTTATAACAAAATTATAGAAATGTTCTATCCTGAAATTTCTATTGCTGCCAATACAATCGTAAAAGGAAATATAAAATCGGATCTTCAAGAGTTTAAATTGAATTTTATTTCACCTCAAATCATTGCTTCCAATAATACAATTGATAATGTAAGGCTTTCCATTGACAACAAAAATCCACTTTACAATGCTTATTTGGAACTGGATAGTATTAAAACTAAATATTATAAAATTCGAGATTTTAGTTTGATTAATGTGACTATGAAAGACACCTTGTTTTTTAGATCAGAATTTAAAGGAGGAATTAAAGGGGAAGATTATTTTAATTTGAACTTATATCATACTATAAATAAGGATAATGATAATGTGATTGGAATTAGTAAATCTGAAATAAAATTTAAAGATTATTTATGGTTTTTAAATGAAAAAGATTTGTCAAATAATAAAATTGTGTTTGATAAATCGTTTAAAAATTTTAGTATAGACGATATCATATTGTCTCATGAGAGTCAAGCGGTGACATTAAAAGGAAAAATTAAAGACAACACGAATAAAGATTTAAAATTATCGTTTAAAGATGTTGATTTGTATAAGATTACACCCGAAAATAAAAAATTTGTTTTTGATGGAAATGTAAACGGTGAAGTGAATTTTAAACAAAACAATGCAGTTTATAAACCTACTGCTTCATTGGAAATTGAAAATTTAAATATCAACAAAACGGATCTTGGTAATTTAATATTTGATATTGAAGGAGACGAAAGTCTTGAAAAGTTCACGATTAATTCCTATTTGAAGAAAGGCAATTTGGAATCTTTTAATGCAGATGGGAATTTTACCATTGTTGATAAGAAAGCAGTTTTTGACTTGAAATTGAAGTTTGATAGATTTAATTTAGGATTGTTTAATTCACTCGGAGGAGAAGTTATTTCTAATATCAGAGGTTTGGTGACAGGAAACTCAACTATTACAGGTAATGCTTCCAAGCCCCAAATTCAAGGACGTCTCTTTTTAGAAGAAACAGGACTAACAATTCCATATCTAAATGTTGATTACACACTGAATAATAGGTCAGTAGTTGATTTAGTTGAACAAAAATTTATTTTCAGAAATAACACGATTAAAGATTCAAAATTTGATACCAAAGGGGTTTTAAGTGGAAGTATAGAACATGACAATTTTTCAGATTGGAAATTTAATTTATCGGTTCAGTCCAAAAGGATTTTGGTGCTTGACACTAAAGATAAAGAGGATTCGGCTTATTATGGAGTTGCTTTTATTGATGGGAATGCTTCAATATCCGGGCCAACTGATGGATTATTTATAAAAATGGAAGCAAAATCAGAAAAAGGTTCGGCAATAAAAATCCCAATAAATGATACAGGAAGTGTAAGTGATAATCCATTTATACACTTTTTAAGTCCAAAAGAGAAATACAATTTAGAAAAAGGAATTGTAGATAATTCCAGAAGTTATAAAGGATTGGAATTAGAGTTTGATCTTGATATAACTCCAGATGCTGAAATAGAAGTGATTTTAGATCGAAATTCAGGACACGGTATGAAAGGAAAAGGTTTTGGATCATTGTTTTTTCAAATAAATACCTTAGGAAAATTTAATATGTGGGGGGATTTTCAAGCCTATGAAGGAACTTATAATTTTAAATATGGAGGCTTAATTGATAAAAAGTTTGCTGTAAAAAAAGGGGGATCTATATCTTGGGAAGGGAATCCAATGAAAGCTCAATTAAATCTGGAAGCAGTTTACAGAACTATTGCTAATCCTGCAGTACTACTTGAAAACTCCTCTTTTAATAAAAAAGTTCCGGTAGAAGTGGTTATTGGGGTTCGTGGAGATTTAGCTAATCCGGATCCCGAATTTAATATTGAGTTCCCTACGGTGAGCAATGTGTTGAAATCAGAAATACAGTATAAATTGAATGATAAAGATGTTAGGGAAACTCAAGCCTTGTATCTGTTGTCTTCGGGAGGTTTTTTAAGTCCGGAAGGAGTGAGTCAGTCCGACTTTTCTGGAAGTTTGTTTGAAACAGCCTCTAGTATTTTGGGTGGTATAATAAAATCGGAAGACGATAAATTCAAAGTGGATCTGAATTATATTTCGGCAGACAGAAGAATTGGGAGAGAAACCGATGGTAGATTTGTTGCTTCTATTTCGTCAAAAGTAAATGAAAGAATTACTATAAACGGTAAGCTAGGGGTCCCATTTGGGGGAATTAACGAGTCTGCCGTGGTAGGTGATTTAGAAGTGCTATTGCGAGTAAATGAAGATGGGACGCTTAATTTACGTTTGTTTAATAAAGAAAATGACATTAACTATATCGGTCAGGGAATTGGGTATACGCAAGGAATAGGGGTTTCTTATGAAGTTGATTTTGATACATTTAAAGAACTGGTAAACAAGATTTTTAAAAAAAATAAATTAGAAAAAGAAAGGACAGTAAATGATCAATTTCAAGATTCAAATTTAGCACCGGAATATATTAATTTTCAGTCGAAAAATAAACCAGAATCTACCAAAAGGGATAAATTTTTTGAAGCAATTATCCCAGATGAAATTAATTAAAACACTACTGTTTCGCTGTTTAATAAATTATTGTGAGTTCTATAATTTTTGTTTTCGGAATAAAGTGTGTTTTTTATGGTGAAATAAGCAATATAATGTTAAAAAAAACCTGTTTTTTTTATATTTTGTAAAACTTATTAACGAAAACGTTTGAATTTGAGTACTTTCACTAAAATTGTATAAACTTAGTGTTAGAAGTTCATTATGTTTTTTAAATTTACACTTTAATACTAAAATAATGCCAAATAAAATAAAAAAGATAGCCGTTCTTACCTCAGGAGGAGATTCCCCTGGAATGAATGCAGCTATTCGATCAGTTGTTAGAACATGTGCATATAATAATATTGGATGTGTTGGGATTTATAGAGGTTACCAAGGAATGATTGAAGGAGACTTCGAAGAAATGGGACCTAGAAGTGTAAATAATATTATAAATAAAGGTGGTACTGTATTAAAGTCTGCCAGATCAATGGAGTTTAAAACCCCAGAAGGTAGAAAAAAAGCCCATGCGCATCTTCTAAAAGAAGGAATTGATGCATTGGTGGTCATTGGTGGTGATGGAACTTTTACAGGAGGTCTAGTATTTAATACAGAATTTGGATTCCCTATTATAGGTATTCCAGGTACGATCGATAATGATATTTATGGTACTACTCATACGTTAGGATATGATACCGCTTTAAATACAGTGGTAGATTGTATCGATAAAATTAGAGATACAGCTAGTTCGCATAATCGATTGTTTTTTGTAGAGGTTATGGGACGTGATGCAGGTCATATCGCTTTAAATGCAGGGATTGCAGGTGGAGCTGAGGAGATTTTGATTCCTGAAGAAGATTTAGGTTTAGATCGATTATTGGAATCCCTACAAAAAAGTAAAGCTTCCGGAAAATCTTCCAGTATTGTGGTAATTGCCGAAGGGGATAAAATTGGAAAAAGTGTATTCGAATTAAAAGATTACGTTGATGCTAATTTACCGGAATATGATGTGCGTGTATCCGTACTCGGACATATGCAGCGTGGTGGTTCACCTTCTTGTTTTGATAGGGTTTTGGCCAGTAGACTTGGAGTGAGAGCTGTTGAAGCTTTGTTGGAAGGGAAATCCAATTATATGGTTGGTTTGCAAAATGACAAAGTAGTATTGACACCATTAGAACAAGCAATTAAATCAAAATCTGAAATTGACAGAGAATTATTGAGAGTTTCAGAAATAATGTCAACATAAAAAAAAGGAAAAAACAATGTTAATTTTTTAGCATTGTTTTTTAGTGTAAATTAAATAGTAATAATAAATAATTAGAAAATGTCAAAAGTAAAATTAGGAATAAACGGTTTTGGACGTATTGGAAGAATTGTTTTTAGAGAATCTTTCAACAGAGACAATGTAGAAGTAGTTGCAATAAATGATTTATTAGATGTAGATCACTTGGCTTACTTATTAAAATATGATTCAGTTCACGGACGTTTTAATGGAACTGTTGAAGTAAAAGAAGGGAAATTATTCGTAAACGGAAAAAACATTCGTATCACTGCTGAAAGAAATCCAGCTGATTTGAAATGGAATGAAGTTGATGTTGATGTAGTTGCTGAATGTACAGGTTTCTTTACTACAGTTGAAACTGCAAACGAGCACATCAAAGGTGGTGCGAAAAAAGTAATTATTTCTGCTCCTTCTGCTGATGCTCCAATGTTTGTTATGGGAGTAAACCACGAAACTGCAAAAGCTTCTGATTTGATCGTTTCTAATGCTTCATGTACTACAAACTGTTTAGCTCCATTGGCTAAAGTTATTAATGATAATTTTGGGATTGTTGAAGCTTTAATGACAACTGTTCACGCATCAACATCATCCCATCTTCAACTGGTGCTGCTAAAGCTGTAGGTAAAGTTATCCCATCGTTGAATGGAAAATTAACAGGTATGGCTTTCCGTGTTCCTACTGCTGACGTTTCTACAGTAGATTTAACTGTAAAATTAGCTAAAGAAACTTCATACGAAGAAATCATGAAAGTTTTAAAAGAGGCTTCTGAAACTAACATGAAAGGTATCTTAGGATATACTGAAGATGCTGTAGTTTCTCAAGATTTCATTTCTGATAAAAGAACTTCAATCGTTGATGCTACTGCAGGTATCG
>JALRGT010000199.1 GCA_023259675.1 Flavobacterium sp. | reverse complement strand
AGGGGGATGAAGTAATAATACCTGCTCCTTTTTGGGTTTCATATCCTGATATGGTTTTATTAGCTGGAGGAAAACCTAAAATTATTAAGTGCAGTGAAGAGGAAGGATTTAAACTTACTCCAAATAAATTAAAAAAAGCAATAACAAAGAAAACTAAGTGGATTATTTTAAACTCACCTTCTAATCCAACAGGAGCTTGTTACTCCAAAAAAGAAATTGAAGCATTAGCTGAAGTTTTAAAAAAAAATAAAAATGTTTATATTTTAAGTGACGATATCTATGAACATATTACTTTTGATAATTTTAAATTTTTTACGATTGCACAAATTAAAGAACTTAAAGACAGAACATTAACTATGAATGGAGTTAGTAAATCTTACTCTATGACAGGTTGGCGAATAGGGTATGCAGCGGGTCCAAAAGAAATTATTAAAGCGATAGCAAAAATTCAATCTCAATCTACTACAAATCCATCCTCGATTAGCCAGGCAGCTGCAGTTGAGGCTTTAAATGGAACTCAAGATTTTATTAAAACAAGATCTAATTCTTTTAAAGAAAGAA
>JALRGT010000198.1 GCA_023259675.1 Flavobacterium sp. | reverse complement strand
AAGAAAAGCGCAAAAGGAACTGCTTTTGCTATAATTAAATTTAGTGACAACAAAAGTGAATTTGAAATATTTTTATTTTCTGAATTATTAATTTTAAATAGAGATAAATTAAAAGAATCTAACTCCTTTATATTGACACTTCAAAAGGAAAAAAATAACTCTGATAATTCAATAAAGCGAGTAAATATAAGAAAATTAGTTGATCTAAATGATTTGGTTAATAAGACTTATGAAAATGTCTCTATAGTCGTTAAAGATGAAAAGAAATTGAATGAATTAAAGGATTTATTAAAAAATAAGGGTTTAACTATTAAAGGTGCCAATAAAGTTTTAGAGACTGAGTATAATGTTGACTATAATAAAAGTAACAATATAAACGCTCATACTAAAGTTAAAAATATTAAAAAAATAATTAAAGAAATTAAAAAAATTATATAATGGCAAAAAAATCACATATTAAAGTTCGCTTAGTACCTGAAGAGAAGCCAGACAGTCCGTTTAATTATTACGTTAAAAAGCCGACAGCAGGAGACAAGGCTAAAGATAAATTAAAAATGAAAAAAT
>JALRGT010000197.1 GCA_023259675.1 Flavobacterium sp. | reverse complement strand
CTATTGTAATTCTTTTTATTTTAATAAAATTGAAGAAGCTTTAGTGGCACAACTTTTGACTATCATTTAGAAAATATAAAAAAGATATTAAAATGAAAAGAACAATAGTAGTACTAGCAGTTATGTTTATGACTTTGTCTTATGGACAAGAAATAAAACAAATTCCTCAAATAGCAGTTTCAGGTGAAGGAAAAGTAAAAGTTATTCCAGATGAAGCCTTAATTACGGTTTCAGTTGAGACCAGAGGAAATGTAGCCAAAGAGGTTAAAAAGGAAAATGATGCTAAAATTGAAGCGGTTTTAAAGCTTATCAAAAAAATGAATTTTGCCCCAACCGATTTTAGAACACAACGTGTAAATCTAAATCCGCAATATGATTATGAAAAAAAGAAAACGACTTATAATGCAACTCAAACTATTGAAATCACAGTTAGAGATTTAAATAAATACGATGAATTAATGGAAGGTTTGGTAAATCAGGGCGTAAATCGAATTGATAATGTAGTATTTCAGTCGTCTAAACTAGTACAATATGAATCAGAAGCTAGAAAATTAGCCATGAAAGAAG
>JALRGT010000196.1 GCA_023259675.1 Flavobacterium sp. | reverse complement strand
ATTAGATATTTCTGGCAAGTCAATTAAGGATGTAAAAATAGTAGTTAATGGTGCAGGCGCATCAGCTATTGCATGTACTGAACTTTTTAAAAATTCTGGGGTACCAAATGAAAACGTAACGATGTGTGATCGTAAAGGCGTTATCTATCGTGGAAGAGAAGGAGTCGATCAGTGGAACTCTAAACATGCAATTGATACGAAAGATAGAACTTTAGAACAAGCTATCAAAGGTGCTGATGTGGTTTTAGGCTTGTCTGCTGCAGGAGCAATCACTCAAGATATGATTAAATCAATGGCAAAAAATCCAATCATATTTGCATGTGCAAATCCTGAACCAGAAATAAGACCAGAAAAAGTTTTAGAAGTGAGAGATGATGCAATTATAGCTACAGGAAGATCAGATTATCCAAACCAAGTAAATAACTTAATTGGTTTTCCATATATTTTTAGAGGAGCATTAGATGTACAAGCAAAAACCATAAACGAAGAAATGAAGGTAGCTGCTGCACAAGCTATAGCAAAACTAGCTAGAGAAGATGTTCCGGATGAAGTTGTTGCGGCCTATGGTGGTGAC
>JALRGT010000195.1 GCA_023259675.1 Flavobacterium sp. | reverse complement strand
AAAAACTGCTACTTATTTTACCAAATTGCGTATGATACCAGGCATATTGCATCGATTTATAATTAGTGGTATAAGGCGTTTTAGGAGCAACCAAATTTTCAGCATTGGCATTCATAGCGAAACCTAAATCCAGTTGATGTTTTTCCTTATGGAAAGAAAACAAGGCGGCATCATGGCTTTGTCCTTGTTGCAACCAATCGATTTCTCCAAAAATACGCTGATTGTCATAGGAAATCACCTGACGACCAAAACGAGCAGACCAATTGGGACTAAATTCATATTGCGCCCAGGCTTCAAAAACAGCTACTCCATTTTCATCCGCTGTGGTTGTGGTAGCAACATCGCCCCAGCTTCGAATATTCTGTAAAGTCAGTTTGGCTTTTAATTTTTCCTGTTTGAAATTGAAATTCAATCGGGAACGCTGTGAGACAAATGAAGTCGCATCTTCTCCGTTTGACATCGGGCTTTTAAAACCGTTTCGGTATTCGTAACGAGGTCTTATTTGTAAATTGGCATCCAATTCCTGTGCATAAGTTCCCAGACTTAGTATTCCTGTTAATGCCAGGCCAATTATTT
>JALRGT010000194.1 GCA_023259675.1 Flavobacterium sp. | reverse complement strand
ATATAACAGACAAGGTAAATGTTAATGCAAGAGTTTATTTGTCCTAATGGTAGAATGTCTATTAATGGAGTATGTCCTATTTTTGAAGGTGACGATGGACAAGTAAAAGATTTTCAAACACCTAAAAATAATTTTTTTAAATTTGATTTTTTATCAATTAATGCTGATTTATTATTCAATAAATTTAAAAGAAATTCTAATAATTTATCGTGAGAAAGTGTTTTTTGATCTAAGACCCAACAACATCCTTTTTTTTTATAAAAATTAGCATTTTCTAATTGGTGATCATCTTTTGCTGAAGGAAGTGGTATTGCTATAAAAGGTTTATTTAATAACGACATTTCTGCAAGCGATGAGGCTCCAGCTCTTGTAATGCATACATCAGAAAAATTAATTATTTGGTGAAATTTTTTCTCAAAATCAAAAATTTGATTTTCAATATTTTTATCATCATAAAATTTTTTGAGATTATAAATATTTTCTTTACTTGTTTGCTGGATAACTTTTAAGGAAAATTTTTTTGTGATATCAAAAATTACCTCTTTTATTAATTCATCAAATATTTTTGCACCTTGGCT
>JALRGT010000193.1 GCA_023259675.1 Flavobacterium sp. | reverse complement strand
CTTAATCATTATTGCGATTTGGTTTATTCCTGTTTATTTGAAAAACAAGATTTACACCATGCCGCAGTTCTTAAAAACGAGATACAACGAAACTACGGCTTTGATTATGGCTGTTTTCTGGTTGTTTTTGTATGTTTTTGTAAACTTAACTTCAATTTTATACTTAGGAGCCGTTGCTATTAACGGATTAGCAGGTGGGGAATACCTTCATGTTATCATGTTAGGACTGGCTATTTTCGCTTTGATTATCTCATTAGGAGGTATGAAAGTGGTTGCTTATACCGATGTTATTCAGGTTGCGGTATTAATCATTGGAGGTTTAGTAACTTCATATATTGCTTTAACAACTGTTGGACAATACTTTGGAGTAGGTCAGGATGCTATTGCAGGATTCAAAGTTTTGATGGAAAAAGCTCCTGAGCATTTCAAAATGATTATCCCTAGACCAACAGCTACTTCTACTCAGTTGGAAATAGATAAATATCTTACTTTCCCAGGAATTCTGTCTTATTTAGCTGGTATCTGGATTATCAACTTGAACTATTGGGGATGTAACCAATACATCACACAAAGAGCAC
>JALRGT010000192.1 GCA_023259675.1 Flavobacterium sp. | reverse complement strand
ATCACAAATCAGCCATTGCGTTACTATCAGGGAGAAACATCTCATACGCAACAATTAGAATATTATCAAGGGCGTTATAACTTCGGATTGAAGTTTGACTTTTAGTCCTAATCAAAGAATTGAAATTAATAACAGGACATTTTGATGTCCTGTTATTCTGTTATTATAGAATAAACAAATATGAAAAATACATTTATCGTTGCTGCAACAATGGCAATACTAACCTTAAATTCCTGTGGAAGTTCTTTAGCTCCTGTACGTAAAGATGCTATAAAACCAGTCACTGTTACCCAAAAAACAGCTCATGATACTGATGATCCGTCGATTTGGTTAAACCCAACAGATGTTTCAAAAAGCATCATTGTAGGAACAGATAAAGATACCGATGGAGGTTTGTATGCTTTTGATTTTCAGGGAAAAATTTTGAAAAAATCAATTCCGTTAAAAAGACCCAATAATGTGGATATCGCTTACGGATTAGTTATAAATGGTAAAAAAACAGATATAGCTGTTACTACTGAAAGAGAAACGAATAGTATTCGTGTTTTTAGTTTGCCGGATTTAGAACCTATTGATAAT
>JALRGT010000191.1 GCA_023259675.1 Flavobacterium sp. | reverse complement strand
AAGGAACTTTGTTAATAGTATCTTTTGGAAAATGAACTTCTGCAGCTAAATCCCAATTTTTTTTTCTATTATTATCAAAATAACTATATTTTAATACTTCAATATTATTATAATTTTTTATATCTAATTTAAATTTTTCTTTAAATTGATCAAGCGGATCGCTTTTTAGCTCTAAAGTAAATAAAAATATAAAACTAATTATAAGAAAAAATACTTTTTTTAAGTTCATAAGATGAAATTATCAAACCTAATAATTTGTCAATAATTAAAAAGAAAATAACTAGCCCAAAAGGCCAGCAAATATATATAAAAAAAGATAAAAAATAATTATTACTAAAGCCCAATAACAATGCACTAATCTGTCTTTAAATTTTTTTTGATTAGCAATTACAAGACTATTTTTTTTAGCAGGTGTATAGGTAATATCTTTCATTGATATAGGTTCGCTAAATTCTTTTTTATCTAAAATATCATAACTATATTTCCAATAATCATTGGGATTAGGTTCGGAGTCACCAATTTTAATTTGTTTGAGATAGTTAGATAAAAAAATAAACAAATAAATTAAAACTATCATTAAT
>JALRGT010000190.1 GCA_023259675.1 Flavobacterium sp. | reverse complement strand
TCTGAATACAAATAAGTGGTCTACAATTTTATCCATAAAATAGCGGTCGTGAGAAACTACCAACAAACATCCGGGATAATCCAAAAGGAAATTCTCTAATACATTTAATGTTACAATGTCTAAATCATTAGTTGGCTCATCCAGAATTAAAAAGTTAGGGTTTTGAATTAAAACCGTACATAAATACAAACGTTTTAATTCACCTCCACTTAATTTTTCGACATAATCGTATTGTTTTTTGGCATCAAATAGAAAACGTTCCAATAATTGTGAAGCTGAAATGATCTTTCCTTTCGTTAAAGGAATGTATTCTCCGTATTCTTTAATGATATCAATAACACGTTGTCCAGGTTTTGGGTTAATTCCGCTTTGCGTATAATAACCTATTTTGATGGTTTCACCTTTTACAACACGGCCAGCGTCTAAAGCTAAAGT
Source organism: Flavobacterium sp. (assembly GCA_023259675.1). Classification (GTDB taxonomy): domain Bacteria; phylum Bacteroidota; class Bacteroidia; order Flavobacteriales; family Flavobacteriaceae; genus Flavobacterium. The sequence continues at coordinate 150 of JALRGT010000190.1, read as the reverse complement.
TCCGGTCATCAGGTTTAGGAAAGTCGATTTTCCAGTTCCATTTTTACCAATAATTCCAATGCGTTCACCACGTTGAAAATCGTAACTGAAATTATCAAGGATTACGCGGTCTTTGAATTTCTTGGAAATTTTATGAAGCTCAATAATCTT
>JALRGT010000018.1 GCA_023259675.1 Flavobacterium sp. | reverse complement strand
GGGTACACCGTGTTCGCCTTGCGGCTCGGTTCGTCGCCTTTCTTTAATCTGAATTTATTTCAGATTCTATTAAACCCGTTCTAACGATGGGGTTTTTTGTTTTTGTGGAAGTGAAGCAAAACGTGTCACTAAGTTCAATCCGTTGCCTTCCTTTAATCTGAGTTTACTCTTATATTTGAAAAAAGACTCAGATTGTAAAAAACGAAACCTTAACTTTTCAAATTATTCACTTTGCGGGATTGTGTCTATTCATAAATGTAAAGAGCCAATTCGTTTTAGAATTGGCTCTTTTTTTTATCCATGAATGGTTTCTTGTTTTCCGTAATTCACGATAATGGAAGTTTCATATTCAATCCATGCTGCCCAGCGTTTGTCGACGTCAACATTGTCTGCATATTTTCGAGCAAAACCTAAAAAAGTGGTATAATGCCCCGCTTCGCTAATCATTAAATCACGATAGAATTTAGCCAATTCAGGGTCTTTTATGTTTTCAGAAAGCACTTTGAAACGTTCACAACTTCTGGCTTCAATCATGGCTGAAAAAAGCAATCTCTCGCATAATGCATCATTACGACTTCCGTCTTTTTTCATGAATTTAAAAAGTTCGTTTACGTAGCTGTCTTTACGTTCACGTCCAAAAGTGATTCCTCTTTCTTTAATAAGGTCATGAACCATTTTAAAATGTTCGATTTCTTCTTGAGCAATGAGCATTAAGGCAGTAACTAATTCTTCTTTCTCGGAGTTTTGAGTAATAAGACTTATGGCATTAGAAGCTGCTTTTTGTTCACACCAAGCATGGTCTGTCAAGATTTCTTCAATGTTCGATTCTGCTATGTTTACCCAACGCGGGTCTGTGGCTAATTTTAATCCTAACATATTATTATAATTTTACGCAAAATTACTGTTTATTTAGTGATTTTTATTAGAACATGACGAATTCCGATAATTTTAGTATTATTTTGTGTTTTAAATTTTACGTTGATATGAATGTGATACAATCACTCTTAATAATTGGTTTTGTGTGGCCTGAACCCAATTCTTCTGCGGCAGGAGGAAGAATGATGCAGTTAATATCTTTATTCCAAGATCAGGGATATCGAATTATTTTTGCTAGTCCAGCTCAGGATAGTGATTTTATGGTTGATTTGGGTGAATTTGGAGTTGAAAAAGTTACTATCGCTTTAAATAATTCCAGTTTTGACGACTTTATAAAAGTGCTGAATCCTTTGGTAGTTTTATTTGACCGATTTATGATGGAGGAACAGTTTGGCTGGCGTGTTGCCGAAAATTGTCCTGATGCTTTACGAATATTGGATACTGAAGATTTGCATTGTTTGAGACTGGCCAGACAAAAAGCGTTTAAGGAAAATCGTGAATTTCAAATTCAAGATTTATTAGTTGAAGAAGTAGCGAAGCGTGAAATTGCGAGTATTTTGCGCTGTGATTTGTCATTAATGATATCTGAATATGAAATCGAATTATTAACGTCTACTTTCAGAATAGATAAAGGGTTGTTGTATTATTTACCACTTTTGTTAGAAAAAAACACAATTCTTGATTTAGCAGAATTACCTTCATTTGAAGAACGAAACGATTTTATTTTTATTGGTAATTTTTATCACGAACCGAATTGGAATGCCGTTCAGTATTTGAAAGAATCTATTTGGCCATTGATAAAAAAACAATTACCTGAAGCTGTTTTGAATATTTATGGCGCTTATCCTTCTCAAAAAGTCTTGCAATTAAACAATATCAAAGAAGGTTTTTTAATTCGAGGCCGCGCTGAGAATGCGAATGAAGTGGTGATAAATTCTCGGATAGTTTTGGCTCCATTGCGTTTTGGGGCTGGAATTAAAGGCAAATTACTGGAAGCGATGCAATGTGGAACGCCAAGTGTTGCGACTTCTATAGGAGCAGAATCAATGCATAGGGATTTAGAATGGAATGGTTTTGTAGAAGATATTCCGGAATTATTTGTAGCAAAAGCGGTGCAATTGTACCAAGACCAAAATGTTTGGATGCAAGCTCAAATAAATGGAATTAAAATCATTGAAAAATGTTACTTGAAAGAATTGTTTGTGGATGAATTTAAATCTAGAATTGTTTCGCTAATGAGCAATTTAGACCAACATCGTCTAACTAATTTTATGGGAGAATTGCTGCAGCATCATACTTTAAAAAGTACAAAGTACATGTCGAAGTGGATAGAAGAAAAAAATAAAGCATAAAAAAATCCCGTTTTGAATTCAAAACGGGATTTTAGTTTTATACAAAATCAGTAATTATGCAAGCATAGTCACTGGGTTTTCAATGTATTGTTTTAATGTTTGTAAGAACTGAGCTCCAGTTGCTCCATCTATAGTACGGTGGTCGCAAGCAAGAGATAACATCATCGTGTTTCCTACAACGATTTGTCCGTTTTTAACCACTGGTTTCTCAACGATAGCTCCTACTGAAAGAATAGCTGAGTTCGGTTGGTTAATGATAGAGTTAAATTCAGTAATGCCAAACATTCCAAGGTTAGAAACAGTAAAAGTACTTCCTTCCATTTCTTGTGGTCCTAACTTTTTGTTTTTAGCTCTTCCAGCAAGGTCTCTTACACTTGCGCCAATTTGAGATAAACTCATTGCGTCAGTGAATTTCAATACTGGAACTACCAATCCGTCTTCAACCGCTACAGCAACACCAATATTTACGTGGTGATTAATAATGATTGACTCTTCTTTCCACTGAGAATTTATTTTTGGATGTTTTTTCAAGGCTAAAGCACAAGCTTTAATTACCATATCGTTGAAAGATACTTTTGTATCTGGTACACTATTGATAGTTGCTCTCGATTTCATTGCATCATCCATAGTTACTTCAATAACTAAGTTGTAATGAGGTGCAGTGAATAATGATTCCGCCAAACGTTTCGCGATGATTTTACGCATTTGCGAATTTTTGATTTCCTCTGTTACCACTTCTCCAGCAGGAACAAATAATTTTGGTGCAGCCGCAGCTTCAGCTTTTGCAGGTGCCGGCGCAGCAGTTTGTGGCGCAGCAGCAGGAGAGAAGTTTTCGATATCACTTTTTACGATACGTCCATTTTCTCCAGAACCTTTAACTTGAGTTAATTGAATTCCTTTATCGCTGGCAATTTTTTTAGCTAATGGAGAAGCCAAAATACGTTGACCGTCTGCTGGTGCTTCTTGAGCAACAGGTGCTGCTGCATTGGTTGCAGGAGCTGCTTTTTCTTCGTCAGGAGTTGCAGTCTGAGGAGCGCCACCAACGGTGTAGTTTTCTGCAATTCCAGAAATATCAGTTCCTGCAGGTCCAATAATAGCTAAAAGACTATCTACTGGAGCAGTACTTCCTTCCTGGATTCCTATATACAATAATGTACCTTCATTGAAAGACTCGAATTCCATGGTTGCTTTATCTGTTTCAATTTCAGCAAGAATATCTCCTTCAGCTACAGAATCACCTACTTTTTTCAACCAAGTTGCTACTGTACCTTCCGTCATGGTATCACTTAAACGAGGCATAGTTACTACTACAACTCCTTTTGGTAATGTTGTTGCTGCTACAGGTGCTGCTTCTTTTTTTGTTTCAACCGCAACTGCAGGTACTGCTTCTGTTGGAGCTGCAGCAGGGGCATCTCCAGATAATAAAGTAGAAATATCTTCTCCTTCTTTTCCTATAATTGCCAATAAAGAATCAACAGGAGCTGTTTCTCCTTCTGGAATTCCAATATGTAAAAGTGTTCCTTCATTGAAAGATTCAAATTCCATAGTAGCTTTGTCGGTTTCAATTTCAGCAAGGATATCTCCTTCATTCACTTTATCACCTACTTTTTTAAGCCAAGAAGCCACTGTTCCTTCAGTCATTGTATCGCTCAAACGAGGCATTGTTACTTTAATAGCCATAATTTATTATAATTTATGAGGTATAAATGGATAATTTTCTTGTTCGTATACTACGTCGTATAATTGTTGAATTTCTGGGTATGGTGATTCTTCAGCAAATTTTACGCATTCTTCAACTAAGTCTTTTACTCTTTGGTCGATTACTTCAATTTCTTCAGTTGTAGCATATTTTTGATCTTTTATTACATCTAAAACTTGAGTAATAGGATCGATTTTTTTATACTCTTCAATTTCTTCTTTAGAACGGTACAATTGCGCATCAGACATAGAATGTCCTCTGTAACGGTAAGTTTTCATTTCAAGGAAAGTTGGTCCGTCTCCACGACGGGCTCTTTCAATTGCTTCCGTCATTGCTTCGGCAACTTTTACAGGATTCATTCCGTCAACTGGTCCACAAGGCATTTCATATCCTAAACCTAGTTTCCAAATATCAGTATGGTTAGCTGTTCTTTCAACTGAAGTTCCCATTGCATATCCATTGTTCTCTACAATAAATACAACAGGTAATTTCCATAACATCGCCATGTTGAAAGCTTCGTGTAATGAACCTTGACGGGCAGCACCATCACCAAAATAAGTCATGGTTACTCCACCGGTTTCAAAATATTTATCGGCAAAAGCTAAACCAGCACCTACAGGAATTTGACCTCCGACAATTCCGTGACCTCCATAAAAACGGTGTTCTTTTGAGAAAATATGCATAGATCCACCCATTCCTTTTGATGTTCCGGTAACTTTACCCATAAGTTCAGCCATGATACGTCTTGGATCAACTCCCATTCCTATTGGTTGAACGTGATTTCTGTAGGCAGTAATCATTTTGTCTTTTGTCAAGTCCATAGCGTGTAGGGCACCTGCAAGCACAGCTTCTTGACCATTGTATAAATGTAGAAATCCTCTAATTTTTTGTTGTATGTATAATGCTGCAAGTTTGTCTTCAAACTTTCTCCAAAGGAGCATGTCCTCATACCACTTTAAATATACTTCTTTTGTAACTTCTTTCATTTCAATTGTTCTTTTGCTAAAGTTTTTATTGTTTTATCAATTAGTACCGATGACGCAAAATAGGTTTCTTTCACAAATTTGCGAGTTGCAAAAATAGAACATTCCAACTTAGCACTAAAATTATAAAGCTTATTTTTAGTCTTTTTCCAAAAGGTTTTTGTTAAATAATAATGGGAGAAGGTTTTTTATGGTGTCAGATTTATATACTTCACCGGTTTCACCAGCGAAAAAGATTTGGATTGGACTTTTTTGTTTTATTTCATATTCAGCTATCGATTGTCGGCAAGCACCGCATGGTGGAATTGGAGAAGTCGTAGTGTGAGTGTCTGAAGCCGCAGAAATAACTAATTTCAAAATTTTTGCTTCAGGATATAAAGTGCTGGCTTGAAAAATGGCAACTCGCTCTGCGCAAAGTCCAGAAGGATAGGCTGCGTTTTCTTGGTTTGAACCCAATATGATTTTTCCATTGTCCAAAAGGATGGCTGCGCCCACACGAAATTTGGAATAAGGTGCATAAGCTTTTTTTCTAGTTGCAATGGCCTGTTCAAAAAGATTAAGTGTTTCAATTGGTAATTCCTCTAGGGAATCATAAACGGTAAATTGTGAAGTAATGGAAATCTTTTTCATGATTTTAGGGTAAAAAAAATCCAAATTTATAGTAAAGATAAATTTGGATTTATGTCTGTTATGAAAACGAACTTAGTCTAATACACTTCGTATTTGTCGCCAAAATTAAAAGTTAGTGAAAATCTAAGGGTGTTTTCTAAAGGATTTGGAACTTTTGAAGCAGAGAACAAATAGGAAATATCGATTTTCACTACGTTATATTTGAAGCCAGCGCCCATCGAAAAGTATTTTCTAGCTCCTTTCATAGGGTTTTCATGAAAATAACCCAAACGCATGGCAAATGCATCTTGATAAGAATATTCGGCGCCAAGGGCATAGGTAACTTCTTTTAGTTCTTCGCTGAAACCGTCTGGGGCGTCGCCCAATGATTTAAATACACCAGAAACCCAGCCTATGGAGCGATAATTATCGGTGGCAATAGTATTGTCTTCATTGTCAATAACATTATCCCCATTTAAATCAATGCCATATTCAGGGGTTGGGACTAATAATTTATTGAATTCCAGATTTAGGGCAATTTTATTGTCGGTATCTAAAATAAAATCGAATCCTGTTCCTAGTTTTAAATTTGCTGGCAAGAAATTGGTGCTAATTTCATCATTGTCATAGCTTATTTTGGGTCCCAAGTTTTGAACGTTAAAGCCAGCTCTCCATCGTCCGTTAAACGTACTGTACGCTATTTCTTCTGATTGATAAAATCCGGCAACATCAACAGCAAATGAGTTTGCGGAAGAGGCGTCATTATTTCCGTCAGCCACTTTTAGATTAGAACGAATGTATCTACCGGCTACGGCCATGGAGAATTTTTCGCTTAATTTTAAAGAATAAGATCCGTCTAAAGCTAATTCATTTGGAGAAACTGTTTGTATTGGTTCGTCTGGTTCTCCTGTTTTTCTTAATTCGATGTCTCCAAAACCAAAATAGCGAAGACTACCCGCAAAGGCACTTCGTTCGCTGATTTTATTGTAGTAAGTCACTTGTCCTAATGAAATATCATTGGCTAAGCCTGTTAAATAAGGAGTGTAACTTATAGAAAAACCTTGTTTGTCAACTGAAAATGCATATTTCGCAGGATTCCATTGTTGTGAAAATGCATCTGAGGATGTGGCAACGCCAATGTCTGCCATTCCTGCCGCTCTGGCGTCTGCGGATACTAATAGAAAAGGAACCGCTGTGGTGATAACTCTGTCTTGGGCTTTAGATATTTGAATTGTAAGCAGACAGATTGTATATAAAATAATTTTTTTCATGTTAAATACGGATATTCGTTAAACAAATATAAGATTTTATTGAATGATTGCAAGTTTTTCAAATCTTTCAATTTTTTGTATAATGTTTTTATTTTTTTTTGGACTTAGAGTATTATGGTTAATTGAATGGTGATGAATTAATGCTGGTTTTTCATTTATAGTTTTCGATTTTATAATAGAGTTGAGAATAAAGTTACTAATTCAAATACTAATAACATTAAATTTAGGCTATTATTGTTTGTATTTTATTTTTTTAATTGAGAATTTGTTTGTTATAGTTAGAAGGTAGTTGCTTTATAAAAATAGTAAGGGTTTATTGTTGTTTTTTTGTTAAGATTGAAAAGGATTATCATAGAGGTATTGGTGAAAAATTTAAAGTAAATAATAAATAGTTTAAATTTGCGTTTATTGACTATATTTATTTTTATTAATAGGTAGTAGTAAATAATTTAAAAAGGAGTATTGTAGGTTGGGGGTTAATTATTATATTGCGGCACCTAAATTTTTACCATAAAAGAGTATGAAAGTTAATAAATTAAAGACCTTTACATTGATGCTATCCGTCATAATGATAGCGGGTTTTACTAGTTGTAGTAAAAAATCAAGTTCAAAAAGTGCTTCAAGAGCAACGGGATGGAATGTAGACAAATCAAATGCAGCTAAAAAACAAGTGGCTGGACCAGGTTTGGTGTTTGTAGAAGGCGGTACGTTTACCATGGGTAAAGTTCAAGATGATGTAATGCATGATTGGAATAATACACCTACCCAACAACACGTGCAGTCTTTTTATATGGACGAAACGGAAGTTACCAATTTTATGTATTTAGAATATTTGGATTGGTTGAAAAGTGTTTTTCCTCCGACGGAAGAAAATTACAAGCACATTTATGAAGGAGCTTCTCCAGATACTTTAGTGTGGAGAAATAGATTAGGTTATAATGAGACGATGACCAATAATTATTTGAGACATCCTGCTTATGCAAATTATCCAGTTGTTGGTGTTAATTGGATTCAGGCTGTAGAATTTAGTAAGTGGAGAACGGATCGTGTAAACGAGGCTATTTTGGAAAAAAATGGATATGTAAAGAAAAATGCAAAATCCAATGATGTTACAGCTGAAAGTTCATTCAGTACCGAAACCTATTTGATTGCACCTACGCAAACTTATGGCGGTAATGAAGAGATTGTTTTGGCTAAAGGAAAAAAACCAAAAGCAGGAAAGGACGGAAAAGTAGTTGAAGCTAAAAATGTATATGCACAACGTTCTTCAGGAATACTTTTACCGGAATACAGATTGCCTACAGAAGCAGAATGGGAATATGCGGCTGCAGCAGATGTTGGACAAAGAGAATATAATATTTACAAAGGGCAAAAGAAATACCCTTGGTCTGGTAGTTATACACGTTCGGGAAAAAGACAAACAAGAGGAGATCAATTGGCAAATTTCAAACAAGGGAATGGAGATTACGGTGGAATCGCAGGTTGGTCTGATGATGGTGCTGATATAACAAATGAAGTAAAAAAATATCCGGCTAATGATTTTGGTTTATATGACATGGCTGGTAATGTAGCCGAATGGGTTGCCGATGTTTATCGACCTATTATTGACAATGAAGCTAATGATTTTAATTATTTCAGAGGAAACCAATATACTAAGAATAAGATTGGAAAAGACGGGAAAGCTGAAATTGTTACTTTAGAAAATATGTCAAGAGATACGCTAAGTAACGGTAAAGTTATTGTTAGAAGCTTTCCTGGGCAACTTGCTCAAGTTCCGGTTGATGAACAAGAGACTTATTTAAGACAGAATTTTGACAAAAGTGATAATATTAATTATAGAGACGGAGATAAGCAGTCTTCTAAATATTACGATTTTGGATCTTCTGAGGATGATACCGAAAAACAGAAAGAGGAAATGATTATGTATAATTCGCCTATACATAACGTTTCAACGGATAGTTTAGGTAAAATGGTTCGAAAATATGATAAGTCCAGTAAAAGAACCACATTGATAAATGATGAAGTAAGGGTTTATAAAGGAGGTTCTTGGAGAGATAGAGCCTATTGGTTAGATCCGGCTCAAAGAAGGTATTTCCCGCAAGATATGGCAACAGACTATATTGGATTTAGATGTGCAATGTCAAGAGTTGGTCCAAAATCTGACAAAAGGAAATCCCCAAGAAATTAATTAAAATATAAATTGTAATAAAAAGCCCTTTGATTAGGGCTTTTATTTTTTTAAATCGTTTTTAAATGGATATTAAATACATTCATAGTTTGTTTTTGAAATGTTCGTCGGTTTCTATAGATACCCGCAAAATTGAATCGAATTCTTTATTTGTAGCTATTAAAGGAGAACGGTTTGATGCGAATACATTTGCTGATGAAGCTCTTAAAAAGGGTGCTTCCTTTGTTATAATTGAGAATGGCGATTATTTTATTGATGAAAGAACTATTTTGGTTCAGGATAGTTTGATTGCTTTGCAGCAGTTAGCAAAGTATCATAGAGAGTATTTAAAGGTGCCTATCGTTGCATTAACAGGAAGTAATGGAAAGACTACTACAAAAGAACTTATCAATGTAGTGCTTTCCAAAAAATATAAAACGAAAGCCACGATAGGGAATCTAAACAATCATATCGGGGTGCCATTGACATTGCTTTCGTTTACTACAGAAACCGAGGTTGGAATTGTGGAAATGGGAGCTAATCATAAAAAAGAAATTGAGTTTCTTTGTGAATTAGCAATGCCAGATTATGGTTATATCACCAATTTTGGGAAGGCTCATTTGGAGGGTTTTGGTGGTACGGAAGGAGTTATACAGGGGAAAAGTGAAATGTATGAGTACCTTTCAGAAAATGATAAGTTGGCGTTTATAAATTTAGAAGATCCGATTCAGGTTGAAAAAGCAAAAAGGTTGAAGTTTTACTCCTTCGGAATAAATAAAGCCAATGCTGACGTAAATATAACTGCTGTAAAGGCAAGTCCTTTTGTGGAAGTTGCTTTTTCGAATTTAACCATAAAATCGCATTTAATTGGGCTGTATAATTCCAATAATATCAATGCCGCTATTACGATAGGGAAATATTTTAATGTTGAAGAGGAGAAAATAAAAGAAGCTATCGAGTCTTATATACCGGAAAATAATAGATCACAACTTTTGACCAAAGGCAGCAATAAAATTATATTGGATGCTTATAATGCGAATCCGAGTAGTATGGCGGTTGCAGTCGAGAATTTTTTACAGCTTGAAAGTGCCAATAAAATAATGATTTTGGGAGATATGTTCGAGTTGGGTAATGAAAGTCTTAGTGAGCATAAAGCTTTAATTGATTCTCTTATTACGGAGGATTCGGTACAATGTTTCTTTGTCGGAGCAGCCTTTTATGCCAATAAAGTAGATAAAGCTAATTTTAGTTTTTATGAAACATTTGATGCTTTTTCTGATAGTTTTAAAGGTTTGGCAGTCGAAAATACAACGATGCTGATAAAAGGTTCTCGCGGTATGGCACTAGAACGAACTTTAGATTTTATGTAAAATCTAAAGTTTCGGATATGAAATAAAAATAAAAAAACTCCTTAATTTCTTAAGGAGTTTTTTTGTGGTCCTTACGAACCTGTTTACGAACCATTTTTTACAGGATTTGAAGAAAATTACAGTAAAATAAAGATAATTATTGTTAATGTTTAGTACAAATCCGAAATGATGTATTATAGTGAAAAAGCACTGCTATTTTAAAGGAAAACTGTTTGAATTTTATAAATTATTTTATTCTAAAACCTCATGTTAAATATAGTTTTCATCTATTAAACAAATATTAAAATTTAAATAACTTACAAACATCTTTTTTAACTGTAGATTTCGGCAGTTATATACTGAGAAATTAAATAAACCTATCTGCTCAAAATCTTTTTAGTGACAAACTCATCAAAAAAGAAATCTCTATAAATGTTCCCAATAGGGATTTCATTTTTGCCAAGATAAACCGTGTTATTATCAACCGAATCTATTTTTTTTGCATTGATAATATACGATTTGCTAACTCTCACAAACATATTTTTGGGCAATTGTTCGTGAATGGTTTTAATATTCATAGCTGTAATTACTTTTTGATTTTCGGTATGCATCACGACATAATCCTTTAAACCTTCTATAAAAAGAATATCGTTAAAGCAAATTTTAAAAATTTTACGGTCTGCTTTTACAAAAAAATAATCGTCGGCAATGTTTTCAATATTATTATTGGCATAATCTGCTTTGAATAATTTGAAATAAGTTTGGGCTTTATCAACAGCTTTTTGGAAACGCTCTAGTTTTACGGGTTTTATTAAATAATCAATTGCATCCACTTCATAACTATCTGTAGCAAATTCAGAAAATGCGGTAGTGAAAATTACGAATGTTTCTTGTGGAATAGTTTTGGCAAAATCAATACCATTTATACCCGGCATTTGAATATCAAGAAATATCAAATCGACAGCATTATCCACCAGGAAATTTGTAGCTGCATTTGAGCTATTAAAAGAACCAATTAAGTCTAAATTATCCGTTTGATCAATTAATATTTGGATAGCTTCTCTTGCCAATGGTTCATCATCTACTATAATACAGTTCATAATTTTAAATTTAAGTCCTTAATTGTTTTTATTTATTATATAACAAAATAGTCATCTGTAATTTGCCTTATCTTATTTATATTGCCCTTTTTTAATAATCTAAAATAAACTTCAGCTTTAGCGACACCTTTTTGAAATCTTTCTGATTTTATTGGTTTAACTAAATAATCAATCGCATGAACTTCAGAACTTTTAACGTCAAATACGGAAAGTGAATTATAAAAAATCACAAATATTTCCTGTGGTATTGTTTTGGCAAATTCAACACCATTAATTCCAGATATTTGAATATCAAGAAATATCAGATCAACAACATTATTCTGCATAAATTTTGAAGCATCAACATCATTATTAAATGAACTAAGCAATACCAAATTTTGAGTTTTCTCTATTAAAATTTTAATCGCCTGTCTTACTATTGGCTCATCATTTATTATAATACAGTTCATAATTACAATTTTATAGTTAGCATTACAGAATATGTTTCTGAATTTTCTTCGATTACCAAAATATGTGAAGATGGAAATAGCAATTCTAATCGACGTTTAATATTTACCAATCCTAAACCGCTTGAACTAGATTTTACAGCTTTTAGAATGGGTTTTGAGTTAATGCATTTGAAAAAAAGTTCGTTATTTCTAACATCAAAAAATAAATTTACATAAGATAACTTTTCTGAATCATTATTGTGTTTTATGGCGTTTTCTACAAACGAAATGAATAATAAAGGTGGTATTTGAACACCACTCAAGTTACCTTCTTTGGATATCAAAAAATCAAAATTATCTCGTCTTACTTTTTCGAGATTTAAAAAATCTTCCAAAAAATGAATATCAGAAGTTAAAAAAACTTTTTCTCGTGTACTGTCATACAATTGATAACGAAGTAAATCACTCAATTTTATTAAAACCTGTGATGCCTTATCTGGATCTTTTTTGGTAAGTACATTGGCATTGTTTAACATATTAAAAAGAAAATGCGGATTGATTTGATTTTTCAATTGTTCCAATTCCGCATTTGTTTTGGCTTGTTTTAGTTTGTGTATTAATTGCACATCTAACATCCATTGTTGAAATAGTTTAATCGCTGCCGAAGCAGAAATAAGTATTATTATGATGAAGGAAAACGGCAAAATACCCACATCCTCTTTATTTGGATCCAATCTCACGCTAGGTACAAAAAAGTATCCACCGCACCTGCGAATAATAACAGATATAACTATGATGACTAAAACAGATAGACCATAAGTTGTGTGTTTATTTTTAAATAAAAATTTAGGAACCAATAAATACATATTGGTATAAACTAATATCAGAAACATGAATAAGGCTATAATTCGGCTAAAAGTTTCAGTAGGTTCAGTATATTCTGGGTCGCTGTTATACAAAGTCAAACTGATAAGAAGAATCATCATCAAGTGTCTACGCAGCCTGTATTTGGATGAAATAAAAAACTGAAGCATCCCATTTTTATCCATTAACTCTCTATGTAAAGTTTTACTCATAGTTTATAAAAATATGTGAAACAAATGTAAAAACTTAAAAAAGAAACAATTAGTATTTTATACAAAAGTGTCTTCTTTTTATACAAAAAAAATAAGGTTTTAAAATAGTATCAAAGCTTACAGTTACTTTTTTAGTCGTTGTAAAATACATTTTGATATAAAAAATAATCCGTTTGGTATAATTCAAAAAATGGGAATTCTTTTAAAATATAGTTTAGCCCAAAATTGTAACAATTAATTCAAACGTATTATAAATGAAAAACAAAATCCAAATCTATTTAATATTCTTTTTTGCAATTGTATTAAATGCATATTCGCAGCAAAAGGTTACATTAAGCGGAACAATTGCTAACAAGGCTAATAACGAGACGCTAATTGGTGTAAACATTCTCATTCCAGAAGCAAATGTTTCCATTACTACTAACTCCTACGGCTTTTATTCTATTACATTGCCAAAAGGAGATTATACCATTATTATTAGTTATATGGGTTTTGATACTATTGAAGAGCGTATTTCTTTAACGGAAAACTCAAAAAAGAATTTTACGATGCTCGAAAATAGTAAAGCATTACAAGAAGTGGTTATTAAATCTAATAAAACAAAAGTCAATATTCGAAAACCCGAAATGAGTACCAATAAACTCTCCATTGCCACTATCAAAAAAATGCCTGCAGTTATGGGTGAAGTCGATGTACTGAAATCGATATTACAACTTCCTGGAGTAACCAATGCACAGGAAGGTGCGTCAGGATTTAATGTGCGAGGTGGTTCTGTGGATGGGAATTTGGTGCTATTAGATGAAGCAGTAGTGTATAATACCTCTCATGTGTTTGGATTTTTTTCGGTTTTCAATTCCGATGTTATTAAAGATTTAAAATTATACAAAGGAGGTATTCCCGCTAATTATGGAGGCCGGGTATCTTCGGTTTTAGATATTTACCAAAAAGAAGGAAACAATAAAGAATACCACGTAACTGGAGGAATTGGAGCTGTATCCAGCAGATTGTTGGTTGAAGGTCCAATCGTAAAAGAAAAAGGTTCCTTTGTAGTAGCAGCCAGAGGTTCTTATGCACATTTGTTGATGAAACTGGCAGACGAGCCAAACTCTGCCTATTTTTATGATATTAATGCCAAGCTTAATTATAAATTAAATGACAAAAACAACATTTTTCTATCAGGATATTTTGGTAATGACAATATCAATCTTAATAAAAGCTTTATAAACATCTATGGTAATAAGTTATTTAATACCAGATGGAACCATATATTTTCAGATAAAATATTTTCTAATGCATCTGCCATTTATAGTGATTATAACTATGGATTAAAAATAAATTCTGTGGGTATTGACTGGAAATCAGATGTGAAAAATTATAATTTCAAATATGACTTTAAACACTATATTTCGAATAATCTGGTCTTAAATTATGGCTTAAATTCCATTTACTACCAATTCAATCCTGGTACAATCAGTCCTTTTGGTACAACTTCAAGTATTAATCCGGAGCAAATTGCCAAGAAATATGCTTTCGAAAATGCCCTATACATTAGTGCCGAACAGAAACTATCTGAAAAATTATCTTTCAACTACGGACTTCGATACAGTGACTTTCATAGATTAGGTGAGGAAGAAATAAATACGTATGCTAATAATCATGCAGTTGTTTTCAATCCCGATTTTCAAATTTATGAAGAAGCTACTCCAACGGGAACAATTAAATATGGAAAAAACAAAAAAATAGTAAGCTTTAATAACCTGGAACCTCGATTTGCAGTAGCCTATTCATTAAACGACAATCAATCTGTCAAGGCAAGTTATAACCGGATGAGTCAATACATTCATTTAATTTCCAATACAGCATCTGCTTCACCGCTTGATATTTGGGCACCCAGCGACCAATATCTAAAACCCGAAATTTTAGATCAGGTAGCATTAGGCTATTTTCAAAATTTTGCAGCCGATAAATATTCAATAGAAGTAGAAACATTTTATAAAAAAATAAAGAACAAAGCAGATTATATTGATGGTGCAGAATTAATTGCCAATGATGCCATAGAAAGAGTGCTTTTAAACGGTGAAGCGCGTTCGTACGGTTTAGAACTATTGGCTAAAAAAAATACCGGAAAATTAACAGGTTGGATTTCTTATACACTTTCCAGAGCTGAACAAAGAACTCCTGGCAGAAATGCAAATGAACCCGGAATCAACGATGGTGAATGGTATAGGGCGAGTTATGACAAACTGCATAATATATCCGTTACTGCTGCTTATGATTTTACCCCAAAATGGACTTTTGGAGGGATTTTTACCTATCAGACGGGCAAAGCAGCCACTTTTCCAAATGGTAAATATCTGTACCAAGGAATGACTGTCGCCAATTATGGTTCAAGAAATGAAGACTCTCTTTCGGCATATCACCATTTAGATTTATCGGCAACTTATGTTCCAAAACCAGATAAGATAAAAGGTTGGCAAGGCGAATGGGTTTTTAGCATTTATAATGTGTATAATAGAAGTAATGCAGCCTCCTATACTTTTGGACAAAACCCAACTGCAGGAGAAAGTGAAGTAAGAAGGACTTCAATATTTGGAATTATTCCCAGTGTAACCTACAATTTTAAATTTTAAAAAGTATATATAATGAAAATATTTAAAAAAATCATAATCGTAACAATGGTTTTGTTTTTAACAGCATGCGAAGAGGTTATTAATGTCGATTTAGATACAGCAGTACCTCAATTGGTTATAGACGGATCGATTGATTGGGTAAAAAACACTAAAGGTAACGAACAAACGATTAAATTATCTACCACAACAGGGTATTATAGTACTGAATTTCCAACAGTTTCAGGAGCGACCATTATTGTGACCAATGCGGCTAATACTACTTTTAATTTTATAGAAACTCCAAACACCGGAGAATATATCTGCACTAATTTTGAACCCGTTATTGGAGAAACATATACATTGACAATTGCACTAAACGGGCAAACCTATACAGCTACAGAAACATTAATTAATGCCCCAACTATTGAAGATACTATTGATCAAAATAACAAAGGAGGATTTGGAGGTGACGAGGTCGAAATCACTTATTATTTCCAAGACAATGGTGCTCAGGATAATTACTACCTTCATAGTTTTGTAACACCTCGAGTAGCATTCCCTGAATTTCAAGTTGAAAATGATGAAAACACCCAAGGCAACCGGACACCGGTATTTTATGCAAACAAAGATTTAAAACCTGGAGATGTGATAAACATAAAATTAAATGGAATTTCGAAAGGGTATTTTGATTATTTCAAAAAGTTATCCTTAGCATCTGGTAACGGAGGCAGTCCATTTCAAACCACACCAGCTGGGGTAAGGGGTAATATTGTAAATCAAACCAATGCTAAAAATTTTGCTTATGGCTATTTTAGGCTATCAGAAGTAGATACAAGAGATTATATTATTGAATGAAAATGATTTCATGTTTTGTTCGAAATGGAAAGAACGGTCAAAAGACGTTTTTTTTTTCTACTTTCAATTGACCAATAACAACTAATTATAAATGTAGAACGTGCGCCTTATTGCTAGAATGGCCTTAGGCTATTCGAATGGTTTGATCCTAGCAAATTTAGAGGATAGCAATAATAGCTGTATATCTGACTATTTTTAGAACTAAGTTGTCCTAAAAAAAGTTGACTGGATTAGTAATATAAAATTTACAAGTAGATATTCTATGAATAATTTGCATGATTAAAACAAAAACGAGCCATTGTGATTAGTTCATATTTCTTGAGCTTTATTAGTTATTTTCAATGCTAAAATCTGTACTGATTTTGTACATGTAGTTTTTTACTTAATTTGTTACATAGTAGCTCGCAAAACGATTAGAATTTCATGGCCTATTTTTCTTTGTAGAGCTTAAGGTGTTAGAATCAACAATTCAAGTGAATTTAGGGGTTGATCAGATTTAGAATAAAATTAGAATAATTTTCGAACCAAAAAAAACCTCCAAAATCATTTGATTTTGGAGGTTTATAAAAAAATGGTGGGCGATGAGGGGTTCGAACCCCCGACCCCCTCGGTGTAAACGAGGTGCTCTGAACCAGCTGAGCTAATCGCCCTGATTGCGAGTGCAAATATAGACTAGTTTTTCGTTTGTGCAAAATTTATAAGTGATTTTTTTAAATGTTTTTTTGGGTTAATGGATATCTTATTGGCTTTTAATTTGTTGGTGGTTTGAGTAAAACATAAAAACATCATTTATTTTGAATAAATGATGTTTTATGTGGGCGGTAAATGTTTGTTATTTGGATAATGAAGGCATGTTTAAATAAAGATAATCCCCATGAATTCCGGTAAATGATTTCTTTAAATCTTCCAAAAATAGTTTTCTGTTTGCTTCTATGGGCCAAGCAGCTTCTATTAATTCCTCTTCTGTATCGTTTGATTTTTCCAAATCGGCTAAAGAGTCATAAAAAAAGGCTTCAACAAAATCTCTGCTGTCGGATCCCCATGAATGACGTTGAGGATAATAGGCTTTTATATAGGGATTCTTAAAGGTTACTTTTTCGTTGTATTCTTTGAGCGCTTCACCTAGTTTCTTGGTTGCCATTTGTGATTTTTTTATATAAACCAGCATAGGTTCTTTGGAAGGATTGGTTGGCATCATGGGTTGGAGTACAGATTGATAGATTTCATCAGAGTGCATTGAGTCATAAAAACTTTTGTATTTCTCGAAAAAGGCTTTTTTATCATTTTCGACTGGCCAAGCTTTATTGATTAAATCCTCCGTAATTGCGGCCGATTTTTCAATATCTTCCCATGTTCTATAGGCATAAACGTGCAAGATTTCCGTGCTATTTCCGGTGTAATAGTGAGTCAGGATGTCAGAACCAATTATCAAATCGTTTTTACTGGTAACTTTATCAAAATATTCCTGTTCTACTTTTGCCCATTCTGTTCTGTCGGGATTACTTAGATTGCGGTGTAAGGTTGTCACTGTAATATATACAGCGTCGGATTCTTCTTGGGCTTGAATATTCAGGCCTATCAGGAGAGTTAAAAATAATAACGGTCCAAATACTAAATTTCTGTTTTTTTTCATGATAAATTTTGTATTTAATGGTTAAATTTTAAAAAAGCATGTTAAATTTAAAACATTAAAAATCAAAATGTTAACAGAAATTGATTTTTTTTAAGATTCGATGATAAATTTTTAGATTACCAGTGTTTCCGCAACTACAAAGGTGCTACCGCCAATGTAAATGAAATCGTTTTTTGTGGAGTTTTTCTTTGCTGAAACGAAAGCTTCGTTTACAGAACTATAAGTGTTTCCGTTAAGACCGTGTCTCTTTGCTTTTTCTTGAAGGATTTTAGCATCTAAACCTCTAGGGATATTGGGTTTGCAAAAATAGTAAAAAGCATTTTTTGGAAATAAAGGCAAGATTTCATCTAAATCTTTATCGTTTACCACTCCTAAAACGATATGCAAATTTTCAAATTGTTCTTTTTGAATTTGGTCGAGTACAATTTCCAACCCATTTTTGTTGTGGGCGGTATCACAAATTATTTTTGGGAATTCGCCTAATTGTTGCCATCGTCCAAGGAGTCCTGTGTTTTTTACCACATGTAATAAGCCATTTTTGATGTTTGCAGGAGAGATAACAAATTCGTTTTGTTGGTTTAAAAGTTGAAGTGTTTGTAATACCGTTTTCTTATTGTGAATTTGATATTCTCCCAATAAATCGGAGGGAGGATTTTCTGTAATTAAATCAGAAGCAAAATAGATTTCAGAATGATTTTCATTGGCTTTAGCCAAAAAAACAGGTTTTGTTTTTGGTGTATATTCTCCAATGATGACTGGAATGTTTGGTTTGATAATTCCGGCTTTTTCGATTGCAATAGCTTCCATGGTGTTGCCTAAAAATTGGGTGTGATCCAGTGCAATATTCGTGATTACGGAAACAAGTGGCGTAATGATATTAGTAGCATCAAGTCGACCACCCATTCCTACTTCTATAATGGCAACGTCTACTTTTTCTTTGGCGAAATAGTCAAAAGCAAGTCCAACGGTCATTTCAAAAAAACTGATCTCGTTGGTTTCAAAAAAATCTTTGTTGGAATTGATGAAATCACAAACTTCGTTTTCAGGAATTTCCAGACCGTTAATTTTTATACGTTCCCTAAAATCTTTGAGATGTGGAGAAGTATATAGTCCGACCTTATACCCCGATTCTTGAAGAACAGATGCCAACATATGCGAGGTAGAACCTTTGCCGTTGGTGCCAGCTACATGAATGCATTTTAAATTTTGATGGGGATTACCAAGATGATCTTCCAGTAAATAGATGTTGGTTAGGTCTTTTTTATAAGCGGATGCTCCCTGAAGTTGGTACATCGGAAGTTGCTTAAACATCCATTCGGTAGTTTCTTGATAGTTCATTTTTGATGGAAATATTTTTGAACAACTCGATAATTTTCAAAATCGATTTTATTCGCCTAATTTGAAATTAACGGTGATGAAGCCAATTTGTGTTTCGGGTGCATTGGCATCGGCTTGCCATTTGTATTTTCTTGCAGTAGCCAAAGCTGGTTCTATGAGGCATGGATTGGTATTAGTTGTTCCTTTCGTGTATTTGGCGGCAATCACATTTCCGTTTTGGTTTACGGTAATTTGAACCACTACAGTTCCTGTTTCATTACATTTTTGGATTTCTTTTCCTCGGCTGCTAATCTTTCTTCCGTTTAATCCCCATCCAGTGCCGTTTCCGCTTCCGGAACCGTAATAGCTGTTGGCGTATGGGTCACCGCTTAAACTTCCTTTGTCTCCGGCTTGGGAATCATTACCTTCTCCTCCTTTGGCTTTTCCGTCAGATTTAGGTCCGTTAATTAAACTCGATAAAGCGTCAGAAGTACTTTTGGAAGGTTGTGGATTTGCTTTCGGTTTCGGTTTTACTTCTTCCTCGGCAATTTGTTTATTCGGTTGCGTTTTTTTAGATTGTTTCATGACCACCGCTTCTTCTATGTCTTGAGATAAAACATCCTCAGGACTCGATTTTGCTTGTTTCACAGCGGTCGCTTTTGGCGCAGACCGAATGGCTTCCGTGGGTTGTTTATCTCCTTGTCCGAATTCGGTTGTTCCAAAATTGATGGCAATACCATTTTCAGGCGGAGGGTCTAAATAGGTTAAACCTAAATAAAAGAAAAGAAAAAACATGATCACAAATAGAATAGTTGTGATAGCAAATGATTTTTTTTCTTCTTCTGTTTCTAAATATTTCATGTAGAATAGGTCTGTTTTTTGAAAGTCAATTTTAATTATTTTGGTCTTACGGCCAGAACAACTTTAATTTGATTTCTATTGGCGATATCCAATATTTGTACTGCTTTTTCAATAGGAACTCCTTCTTCAGCTCTTAAAATCAGGGATTTTGACTTATCGGCTGCAAATAAAGAAATCAATTTTGATTCGATATCTGTTTCTGAAACAGGTTCTTTATCAATGAAAAATTCCATTTTTTTATTGATGCTTACCGCAATGTTTTTGTTGCTGTCTGTTTTTCCTTTTGCTTTTGGTAAGATCAAGTCCAAGGCGTTTGTGGTGACCATTGTGGAAGTCAGCATGAAAAAAATCAATAACAGAAAAACAATGTCAGTCATGGACGACATGTTAAATTCGGGGCTAACTTTATTTCTTCCTCTTAAATTCATACTAAGCTGGGTCGTTTAATAAGTCCAAAAAGTCTACGGCATTGGCTTCCATTTGGTGTACAATTTTATCTGTTTTTACCACTAAATGATTGTAGCCTACATAGGCAATGATTCCAACAACCAATCCAACAACGGTGGTGGTCATGGCTGTATAAATCCCTTCAGAAAGGGCTCCTACTTCAATTTGTCCGCCAGAACTGGCCATTTTGTGGAAAGCCTGAATCATACCAACAACCGTTCCAAGAAACCCAGTCATAGGACCGGCTCCAGAAATGGTGGCCAACATACTTACGTTTTTTTCCAGTTTATATATTTCTAATTTTCCTGCATTTTCAATGGCTGTATTGATGTCATCCAAAGGCTTTCCAATTCTTGAAATTCCTTTCTCAATTAGTCGTGCAACTGGCGAAAGCGAGTGCGCGCAAGCCATTTTAGCATTGTCGATGCGGCCGTTTCTGATATTGTCGCGAATCTGGTTCATGAAATTCGGGTCAATTTTTGAGGCCGATTTAATAGCCATCAAGCGCTCAAAATAAAGATATAATGCTACAAAGAACATTAGGAATAAGGCCGTCATGATAATCTGACCGGCTAATCCTCCGGTAGTTAATAATTCAATAATGGATAAGGTTTTTTCAACGGGAACCGTTTCGGCTAAACTTTCTTGTGCAACAGATAAAGTGTCTGTTTGAAGCAATATACTCATACAAATTTTATTTAGTAATGGAACGCTAATGTATTATAAATATTGTTATTTGTTCCGATTTAACGCGAAACAAAAGTAATTAAATAGAGTTACAATTCCGATTTAAGATTGAAGTAACTTTTTTATAAATGTTTTAGGTGGTTTCAGGAAAGTCAGCATTGTTTTTCTAAAATTTGATTTCTAATGAAAAAGCTATTTGCTAAATAATTATAATCAAAAGCGACTATTTTTTATAAATAATTCCGGAACTGTGGTCTTTTGTTGCTCCTGTAACCGAACTCAAAACGTTAATTTCATTGCGTAATTTTAAAACGCCCAGCAAGGCAAAAATCAATGCTTCTTTAAATTCTAAAATCTTTTTTGAAGGAATGATGATTTTTGAATTTGGAAGATAATGTTGAATCCGTTCGATAAGAAAATCATTGTAGGCGCCACCGCCGGTTATCAATAGATTTTTTTTGCTTCCGTTTAACGCCAAAGCGGTTTGTATGGCAATGTGTTCGGTAAAAGTTCTCAATTTGTCTTCTGTAGAAATGGGATAGCTTTCTATAATGGGCAAGATAATTTCCTTTACAAATTCAAATCCGAGTGATTTGGGGTGTTTTTTTTGATAAAAATCCAAACTGTTCAGTTCTTCCAACAAGTGTTTATGGCGTTTTCCCGTTTTGGAGATTTGTCCTTTATCATCGTAATCTCTTCCTAATTGATTCGAATAAAAATTCAATACCGTATTCACTGGCGAAATATCAAAAGCAATCCGATTGCCATTTTCTTCAAAAGAAATATTAGAAAAACCACCTAAATTCAAGCAGTAATCATATTCTGAAAATAAAATTTGGTCGCCAATGGGAACCAACGGGGCGCCTTGACCTCCCAGTTGTACATCCTGTACCCTAAAATCACAAACTACGGTTTGTTGGGTGAGCGTTGCGATTTCGGGTAAATTGCCAATTTGCAACGTGAATCCGTTTTGCGGTTGGTGTAAAATGGTATGGCCATGAGAACATACTGCATCTAAATTCGTTATTTGATGTTTTGAAATGAATTCAGAAATAATGGTTCCAAGCAATTTGGTGTATTCTTGATTTAAAATTTTCAGTTCGGTATCCGAAAAATCAACGGCATTTTTTAGTTTTAAAATCCAATCGGAACTGTATCCAACGGTGTCACATTCTAGAATTGTAAAAGACCATTGGTTATCTTTAATCTTAAATTCAATATGGGCTAAATCAATTCCGTCCAATGAAGTTCCGGACATGACGCCAATTACATTATATAAATCTTTTTCCATGAATAATTCGGAGAGGTCAGTTGTGGTATTTTTAAAATAAAAAAAAGTTTGCTGGTTTTTAAAATAAAAGTAAGTAAATTTAGATAACACAAATACAATTTTCAATAATTGTATCAAGAATATTTGAAATAAAACTTTATCATATCTAAACAAGGTTTTACAAAGTTGATTTTAATTAAAATAGAGAATCATTATGGATTTTAATTTAACCGAAGAACAGTTGATGATTCAACAAGCCGCTAGAGATTTTGCTCAAAACGAATTGTTGCCGGATGTTATAGAAAGAGATGAGTTTTCCAAATTCCCTGTAGAGCAGGTAAAGAAAATGGCAGAACTGGGCTTTTTAGGAATGATGGTCGAACCCAAATATGGCGGTTCCGGTTTGGATTGTCTTTCCTATGTGTTGGCGATGACCGAAATTGCCAAAGTGGATGCCTCTGCAGCGGTAATTATGTCGGTGAATAATTCCTTAGTGTGTTCCGGAATGGAGAAATATTGCAATGAGGAACAAAAAATGAAGTATTTGGTGCCGCTTGCCAAAGGAGAAATTCTGGGAGCGTTTTGTTTGTCGGAACCCGAGGCTGGCTCCGATGCCACTTCCCAAAAAACGACGGCTATAGATAAAGGAGATTATTATGTGTTGAATGGAACCAAAAATTGGATTACCAACGGTTCTTCGGCATCCGTGTATATTGTAATGGCGCAAACCGATCTGGGAAAAGGACATAACGGAATCAATGCTTTTATAGTAGAAAAAGAATGGGGTGGTTTTGTTGTGGGACCCAAGGAAAAAAAAATGGGGATACGAGGTTCCGATACCCATTCTTTACAGTTTAATGACGTAAAAGTACCCAAAGAAAATAGAATTGGTGCAGATGGGTTCGGATTCCATTTTGCGATGGAAGTTCTCAACGGAGGGCGCATCGGAATCGCATCGCAAGCTTTAGGAATTGCTACAGGCGCCTATGAATTGGCTTTAAAATATGCTCAAGTGCGTAAAACATTTGGAAAAGAAATTATCAAACATCAGGCGATTGCTTTTAAATTGGCCGATATGGCAACTCAAATCATGGCGGCCAAAATGTTATGTTACAAGGCGGCTATAGAAAAAGAAGAAGGAAAAGATATTTCACAATCTAGTGCAATGGCTAAATTGTTTGCATCCCAAACTGCGATGGACACGACAATCGAGGCCGTACAGATTCATGGAGGAAATGGCTATGTCGCCGAATATCATGTGGAGCGTATGATGCGCGATGCAAAAATTACCCAAATTTATGAAGGGACTTCAGAAATTCAACGAATTGTGATTTCTAGATCTTTGGTTTCTTAGTTTTTTAATTCAAAAAAATACTACATTTACCCAAAGACTTTTCTTATATGTATGAAGATTTAAAATATTGGTATCTACGCGATCATAAATTGTTTCGTACTTTGAGTTTTTCGCAAATAAAACAATTGTGCATCATCACGGGGTTTAAAAAAGCCAATAAAGGAGAAATTATCTATTTTTCTTCTTCGGAAGTGCCTAGAATCTTTTTGCTCAAAAAAGGAAATATCAAAATTGTTGCAGTAGACGAAGAAGGCAACGAAACCATAAAAGATATTATTCAAAAAGGCGATTTGTTTGGGGAACTAACTTTAGAAACAGACAATCAATCCAATGAATACGCTAAAGTACTTTCGGATGATGTGGTGATTTGTAGTTTTCTGTTGTCTGATTTTGAAGATTTATTATTGCGAAATCCAAGTCTGGCTTTGTCTTATACCAAATTTGTGGGTTTAAAGATGAAGCGCATTAAAAATAGTTATTCCAATTTAATTTCTAAAGATGCGCGAACCCGATTGTTTCAGTTTCTAAAAGATTGGGCGGAGAAAGAAGGAAGTAGAACAGACAATAAAGTGGTCATTGAAAATTATCTGACTCAAAATGATATTGCACAAATTATTTGTACTTCAAGACAAACGGCGACTCAATTACTCAACGAAATGGAAACCAACGGAATTTTAGTCTATAATCGAAAAGAGATTATCATAAATAACATAAATCAGCTGTAATGTAAACTAGCCGACAATGTTTAAATATTGAGGGCAGTAACTTTACTGAAAAATAAATAGAAAATTATGAAAACTATATTTTGCATGGCATTCTTAGTGATTGGTTCGTTGGTAAATGGGCAACAGATTTTGCCGAAAACGGCGACAGATATTTCACCATTACTAATAGGTGAAAAAATACCGGATGTAAATCTAAAATCGATAGACAATGAAGAGGTGCGTTTATCCAAATTATTTAAAGAAAAAAGAACCATTTTAGTTTTTTATCGCGGTGGTTGGTGTCCGTATTGTAATCTGCATTTGGCAGCATTAGGAGAAGCGGAAGCTGAATTATTGGAACTGGGTTACCAAATTATTGCCATAAGTCCCGACGCTCCAAAGAATCTAAAAGTGACAGAGGAAAAAGACAAAGTGAACTATCTTTTATTGTCTGACAGTAAAGGAGAATTGGCTCAATCAGTAGGGATTGCTTTTGAAGCACCTAAAAATTATGAGAGTGTTATAGCCAAAGGTTCAGAGGGTGTAAATACTACTTTCTTGCCGGTTCCATCTGTTTTTATTGTAAATTTAAAGGGCGAAATCGAGTTTGAATTTATCGCTCCCGATTATAAACACCGAATTTCAAATGATTTGTTGGTGGCCGCCGCAAAAGCATTAAAGGAAAAATAGTCTAACTATAAAAAATCAGAAATCATGAAATCACAAACTGTAACTTGGTTATTGCGTATTGTTGTGGCAGTAATTTTTTCACAAACTTTGTTTTTTAAATTTACGGCATCCGAAGAAAGCGTTTATATTTTTTCTACTTTGGGTATGGAACCTTTTGGAAGAATCGCCACAGGTATTGCCGAATTAACGGCTGCCATTTTGATTTTAATTCCAAGGACTTCTTATATTGGAGCTCTAATAGGGCTAGGGGTAATGACGGGAGCAATTGCTTCCCATCTTACTGTTTTAGGGATTGAAGTGCAAAACGATGGAGGAACGCTATTTATAATGGCGCTAGTTGTTTTTTCTTGTTGTGCTACTTTGGTATATCAAAATAAAAGTAAAGTGTTTAATTTATTGAAATTAAAATTCTAATATGCTAATACCTTCGATAAATTCCAGTTTGAATGAATTGGTTCATTTGCTTCTTCAAATACCAAATTCAGATTATGCCAAGCCTTGTACTTCATTGAGTAATTCTACCATTGGGGAACATACTAGACATGTTATTGAAATGTTTCAGTGTTTGGAAATTAATTATGATTCGGGGATTGTAAATTATGACAAAAGGCCAAGAAATAAACAAGTTCAAACCGACACCGATTTTGCCATTAATCAGATTCGGGAAGTTCAAAATTCTTTGGAAAAAGAAAATAAAAAATTAGAATTACAGCAAATTATTGATGGAGAAGAACTCCGAATAGAGAGTAACTATTTCAGGGAATTGCTTTATAATTTAGAGCATTGCATTCATCACCAAGCATTAATAAAAGTAGCTCTTTTGCAATATGAATCGATTAATGTCAATGAAAAATTTGGAATTGCCCGTTCCACAATCGAATATAGAAATCAATGTGCACAGTAACTTTTGTAAAAACAGTCGATAAAATTGTCATTACATCCAATCGGGATGAAAAGGTAATTCGACCGAATGCAATCCCTCCCAAAAATTATATCGTAAAGGGCAAAAACGTCATTTATCCCAAAGACCCCAAAGCTGGAGGAACCTGGTATGTGGTGGATGATAATGGAACCATTTTGGTGTTGTTGAATGGTGCCAATGAAAAGCATATTGTTAAATTGCCGTACAGAAAAAGTAGAGGATTGATTGTTCTGGAAATGATTGGAAGTGAATCACCAAGAGATTTTTGGGACGAAATTAATTTGGATAACATTGAGCCTTTTACTTTGGTTTTGTATCAAAATGAAAGTCTTTTTCAATTGCGGTGGAATGGGATGGAGAAAGAAACCATCGTTATGGACGGGAATAAAAACCATATTTGGTCCTCATCAACTTTATATCCGCAATCTGTCCGAGAGAAACGAGCGAATTGGTTTTACACTTTTTTGGATGTAACACCCGAAATTTCCGAAACCGAAATGTTTCAGTTTCATCGGTACGCAGAGGAGGGAAATCAAGAAAATGGATTGGTTATCAATCGGAATCAGGAAATGAAAACGGTGAGTATTACCCAGTCAATTTTCGAAAAAAATAAAGTAATTATAATGCATCATGACTTGGTGGCGCAAAAAGATTCGATGACCTCGTTCATAAAAGTTTAAAAATAAAAAATTGATTCGATTGAAAGTGAACAGAAGAAACAAATTGATTTTACATAAGATTGCAAATTGGGAATATTGGCCTTTCCAAATTGTTTATATTCCCGTTTATTTTCTGTGGGGGTATTATTCCATTCGGGCTAAAAGCCTTTTTTTCTTCAATGCCTCCAATCCCACGATAAAAAATGGAGGCTTTATAATGGAATCCAAAAAAGCGATTTATGACTTGATTCCAAAACACTATTACCCTAAGACCGGACTGGTTTCAGAAGGTCTTTCATTTGAAGATGTCGTTTGCGTAATTGAGGATTTAGAATTAAAGTATCCTTTCATTGCAAAGCCGGACATTGGTTTAAGAGGTTCTGGGGTCAAGAAAATCAATTCTGTCGAGGACTTAAAAGCCTATCATCAAAAAGCGGATTTCGATTTTTTAATACAAGATTTGATTCCATATCAACACGAAGTGGGTATTTTTTATGTGCGTTATCCAGATGAACAAAAAGGGAGAATTACCGGAATTGTTTCCAAGGAATTTGTAATTGTTACAGGAGATGGTATTTCTACAATTGCACAATTAATCCAGAAAAATCCTCGTTATGAATTGCAATATCAAACATTGGAAAAAGAACACGGAATAAAATTATTGAATATTTTGCCAAAGGGAGAAAAACTCAATTTAGTGCCTTATGGAAATCATGCCCGTGGTGCTAAATTTATAGATTGCAGTCACTGGATTACTCCAAGATTAACCGAAACCATCAATGACATGTGCCTGAAAATTCCGGGATTCTATTTCGGAAGGTTGGATGTGATGTACCATTCATTGGAAGATTTAGAACGAGGGGGAAATTTTTCAATCGTTGAATTAAACGGAGCTGCAAGTGAACCCACGCATATTTACGATCCCGAACATTCTCTATTTTTTGCGTGGAAAGAATTATTCAGACACATTACCTATATGTACGAAATCAGTATCGCCAACAATAAAAAAGGCAGTCCCTATTTGTCCCATAAAGAAGGGATGAAGGAATACCGTATGCATTTAAAACAAAGCAGTAAAATTGTGAATTTCTAAAAAAAATGGGTGTTCTAAAAAATAGTTTGGTTGGTTTTTTGGTAAGTTATATCGGCTCAGTTCCGCTCGGGTATTTGAATGTTGTTGGCTATGAAATATACGATAAATGGGGAATTGAAAAACTATTGTACTATTTGTTGGGAGTTGTTTTTATAGAGGTTTTGGTGGTTTATGTTACGTTGATTTTTGCCAATAAGTTAGTGAGTAACAAGAAGCTAATGAAAGCAATCGATGTATTCGGGTTTTTCTTTTTACTGTTTTTGGCCTATTCTTTTTATTCCTATTCGAACCAAACGGTTTCCGGACATAACTATTTAGAAAAATACATTCTTTATTCTCCTTTTCTGATCGGGTTGCTTTTAAGTAGTTTAAACTTTTTACAGCTTCCTTTTTGGACGGGATGGAATTTGTATTTGATAAATGGCAATTACATCACAACCGAGAAAAAGAATAGGTATTTTTACGTTTTCGGAACAAGTTTGGGGACTTTGTCCGGAATGATTACTTTAGTGTTTTTATTGAATGCCATTGCGGTTAATACGAGCAGTTTTTCCAAGTACATTATGCCGGTAATCATTCCGCTTTTTTTCTTGACTTTAGCATTTTTTCAAGGATATAAAGTGTTTAAAAAATATGTCAAACAATAAATCATGGTGCAACCATTTCAATTTTATTCTATTATGAAAAAAATATTTTCACTCGTTTCAGTTCTGTTTTTTAGCCAAAGTTTTATTGCTGATGTTACTGCCCAAGCTACTATTGAATCATTGGGGAATGAGATTACCATTTCGTATAAAGTTGATTCAGATGAGGTTGCTTCCTTTTTACAAACGCTTTCTTCGGATGAAATGGAAGGACGGGAAACCGGAACCAAAGGAATGGAAAAAGCTGCCGGTTTTTTGGAACAGTTTTTAAAAGCAAATAAAGTAAAACCGTATTTTGCAACTTATAGAGACACGTTGTCAACGTTTAAGGAAGAAGTAGCGTATAATGTTGTAGGTTTTGTCGAAGGAAACGACCCCGTGTTAAAAAATGAATTTCTAATTCTGAGCGCCCATTTCGATCATATCGGACTTAATAAAAAAGAGGCAAATGCCGATTTTGTAAATAATGGTGCCAATGATGATGCTTCCGGAGTGACTGCAGTGGCTGAAATGGCCAAATTTTTCAGTGAAACCAAAACGAATAAACGAAGTATTCTGGTGGTGTTTTTTGCCGGTGAAGAAAAAGGATTGTTAGGTTCAAAACATTTGGCCAAAAAATTACAAGCACAGAAATTTAATTTATACTCTCAATTAAATATCGAAATGATTGGAGTGCCTATGAAGAGAGATTATTTGGCCTATATTACCGGATTCGATAAATCGAATATGGCACAAAAAATTAATACATATACCGGAAAAAATACCATTGGGTTTTTGCCAAAAGAAGCCGAATTCCAGTTGTTTTACCGTTCCGATAATTATTCTTTTTTCAAGGTTTTCAAGAAGCCTTGTCAATCGATAAGTACTTTTGATTTTGAAAATTTCGAATACTACCATCATGTTTCAGATGAGTTTAAAGCGATGGATATTTCGCATATGACTTCATTTATCCAAGAATTGCTTCCTGCAGTCAGTCAAATGGCAAATACGTCTACCCAAGAAATTCAAATGAAGTAATCATTTATATGTTTTTGTTTATTTTTGCGATATGAAAAACATAATTATCACAGGAACGAGTAGGGGAATAGGATATGAATTGGCCTTGCTTTTTGCCAATGCCGGTCATCAGGTTTTAGCCATTTCCAGAAAAACACCACAAACGCTTATTGAACATCAAAATATCAGTTGTCTTTCAGTTGATTTGTCTGATGAAGCCGAATTAGAAAAAGTACAGGATTTTATAAAAACCACTTGGAAAAAAGTAGATGCTTTGGTGCATAATGCCGGGAGTTTGGTTTGCAAACCTTTTGAAACCTTAACCCAAGCCGATTTTGAAAATGTCTATAAAGTGAATGTTTTTGGAGTGGCCAATTTGACGCAAGTAGTTTTACCTTTTTTACAAAAAGGGAGCCATGTGGTTACCATTAGTTCAATGGGCGGAATCCAAGGAAGCCTAAAGTTTGCAGGATTGGCGGCTTATAGCTCCAGTAAAGGAGCCGTGATTACGTTATCGGAATTATTGGCCGAAGAGTACAAAGAACGAGGTATTGCATTTAATGTGTTGGCTCTTGGGGCCGTACAAACCGAAATGTTGGAAGAAGCATTTCCGGGATATCAAGCACCTATTACTGCCGTCGAAATGGCTAATTATATTTACGATTTTACGTTGACAGGAAATAAGTATTTTAATGGAAAAGTGTTGCAAGTTTCATCTACTAACCCATAACCCATAACTCATAACTCATAATTTATAATTTATAACTCATAATTATTTTGAGCGATACCTTAGCCAAATATTTACCGGAACATGCCGTGAAACCCGTTTTCGAGTTAATCGTAACGAATCAGGTGCATCTGAAAATTGTGAACGAACGGCAAACGCGTCATGGTGATTATCGTCGTGGTTTGAGTGGGAAACATGAAATTACGGTAAATGCCAGTTTGAATAAATACCGGTTTTTGATCACTTTGATTCACGAGATTTCCCATCTGGTGGCTTTTGAAAAATACGGTCGCCAAATTAAACCGCATGGGAACGAGTGGAAGCATTCTTTTCAACGGATGATGATTCCGTTTATTCGCCCTGAAATTTTCCCCAATCATCTTTTGCCTTTATTGGCGCGTCATTTCAGGAATCCATCGGCCAGTAGTGATACCGATACTACGTTGTCTTTGGCATTGAAACAATTCGACCCGCAAAACGATAAAAACTATGTTTTCGAAATTCCGTACGGGAGCGTTTTCAGAATAAAAAATGGTAAAGTTTTTAAGAAGATAGCTGTTCGTACCAAGCGTTTCGAATGTTTGGAAATCCATACCGGAAAAACCTATCTCTTTAATCCGAATGCCGAGGTGGAATTGATAAAAAACGCTAATTAAAAAAACCCAAATTCCAACTTTACAGTAAATTGGAATTTGGGATTTTGATTATTTGGAATTTAAAAAACTATCCTTTCAAATACGCTTCGCGAACTTTTTTGAACAATTCTGAAGAATACACAAAATCGACAACCGCTTCGTTATCGGTTCTGAAAATTTCTTCCTTTGTGCCTTCCCAGGCTTTTACGCCATTTTTCAGGAATAAAATTTTATCTCCAATTTCCATTACCGAGTTCATATCATGGGTGTTAATGACCGTAGTGATATTGTATTCCTCAGTGATTTCCTGGATGAGGTTGTCAATTAATATAGCGGTGTTCGGGTCTAAACCAGAATTGGGTTCGTCGCAAAATAAGTATTTTGGATTGTTAACGATAGCACGGGCAATGGCCACACGCTTTTGCATCCCTCCTGAAATTTCTGAAGGTAATTTATGGTGTGCGTTAACCAGATTGACTCTTTCCAGAACAAAATCAACGCGTTCTTTGATTTCTGCTTTGCTTTCATTGGTAAACATTCGCAAAGGGAAACCCACGTTTTCTTCCACTGTCATCGAATCGAATAAAGCACTTCCTTGAAAAACCATACCTATTTCGGTACGCAATTCTCTTTTTTCATCGGCATTTAATTCAGAATAAATCCTGCCATCAAAAGAAATCGTTCCTGAATCTGGCGAATGAATGCCTAAAAGGCTTTTCAATAATACCGTTTTTCCGGAACCACTTTGTCCAATTATTAAGTTGGTTTTTCCGGCTTCAAAAATGGTCGAAATACCTTTAAGTACTTTGCTATCGCCAAAAGATTTCTCTATGTTTTTTATTTCTATCATGAACCGAGTAACAACTGCGTTAGTATATAATTGAAAAGAATGATTGAAACGGAAGTCCAAACAAAGGAAATTGTACTGGCTTTACCCACTTCGAGAGCACCACCTTTCATGTAATACCCATGAAAAGAAGGAATCGTTGCCAACAAGATGGCAAATATTAATGTTTTGATAAACGCATACGTGATGTGAAACGGAATAAATTCAAGTTGTGCTCCGTTTATAAATTCGGCACTTGAAGTAAAACCACCATAAACGGCAGCCATCCATCCACCCAAAACTCCAAGAAACATACTGATTCCAATTACGAATGGATACAGTAACAAGGCAATCATTTTAGGGAAAACAAGATAATTTAAGGAGTTGACACCCATCACTTCCAAAGCATCAATTTGCTCGGTAACGCGCATGGTACCAATACTTGACGTAATAAAAGAACCCATTTTTCCGGCCATAATGATCGAAATAAAAGTAGGCGCAAATTCTAATATGACTGATTGTCGTGTCGCAAAACCAATCAGGTATTTCGGAATCAAGGGATTGGTTAAATTCAGTGCCGTCTGTATCGAAACCACACCACCTACGAAAAACGAAATAAAGGCAACAATTCCGAGGGAATCGATGATGAGGTCGTCAATTTCTTTGAAGATCAGATTTCGCATCACAGACCATTTGGTTTGTTTGTTGAAAATTTCCTTGATCATCAAAAAGTATTGGCCAATTTGAGATAAATATCTAATGAGCATCATGTTTTTACAAATATGGGCTAAAATACGAAAATAGTTATGAGTTAGGCGTAATGAATTATGGGTTTTTCCTTAGAAAAGCTTCTCTTTCATTTTTTGCAAACGATAGTTCTGAATAAATTTCGCCTGTTCCGGTGTAACCATCAGCGGTGTTTTTGCCGATTTGGCTTTCCAAAACCCTTTGATGTAATCCAAAAACAAGAACGGTTTCTTTTTCATAAAGGACAATTTTGCCGAAGCAATTGCCGTAATCCAAAAACCATAACCCAGTGTATAAAAGGCTTCTCCTTGTTTGTATCGCGCCGTTTTGTTGTAGTTGGCTCCCGTAGGTTTCAGGTGTTTAACCTTCAAGCTCGAATCGGTAACGATTTTCCAACCGTAGAATTTACACAACAATTCGTCAACGGTATCCCAACCCATTTGTGGTTTTAAACCGCCAATTTGTTTGAAAGTTTCTTTTCGGTAGGCCTTTAGCGCACCACGAATGTGATCTTTGTCGGTTAGGTTTTCCAGAACCCAGTCGCCATTTTTTTCAATATAACAAAACCCGCCTGCCATTCCGATTTTGTCATCCGATTGAAAATGTTGGGTTATGGTTTCAAAATAATTGTCGGGCAAAATCAAATCAGAATCCAGTTTTACGATCACGTCATAATCTTCGTCCAAGGTTTCCAATCCTTTTTGGAACGCCTGAATTACCTTGCTCCCCGGAAGATGAATCGCACTCGAAGTTTTATTGACCAAACTGATAAACGGATGCTCTTTGGCGAAAGCCAGCACAATCTCTTCTGTTTTGTCGGTAGAATTATCATTGACAATGACTACTTTTTTAGGTAAAACCGTTTGTGAAATCAGCGATTGCAAAGTCAAAGCAATGAATGCTTCCTCATTGTGAGCCGGAATAACGATGTAATATTTCATGGGTTGTTTTCAAAACTTAGGCAAAGTGTAGCACTTTGACCAAGCTGTTTATTTTATTTTTTCTGCGTAAACAATATAATAACGATTGGTGAAACGTCGCAAGAGCGGACGAATACCGAATTTTTTCACCGGATTGGTCCATTTTTGACGGTCGATGATTTTCCATCCCGTTTTTTCCAGCAGCCAGTCCAGTTGCCAATCTTCAAATTCATGGTAATGGCGGTCCCACATATCGGTTTTGCTTCGGTACGCCGGAGAAAACCATAAACGCAGCGGAATAGAAATGAATAATTTGTCCGATTTAATTTCGCTTAAAATGGTAAACGGATTCAATAAATGTTCGAAAATTTCAAAGGCAGTCACCACATCCTTTTTTTCTTTAGAAAATACCGATTGGTCTAGGTCTAAATCTTCTCCCGTGGTGTTGGTCACTTGAAAACCTTCGGCTTTCATGATTTTCGAAAACGGATTTTCAACGCCTAAATCCAATACGGTTTCAGTGGTGTTGATGTGTTTGTTCAGGAATTCTAAGGTATGCTTGAATCTTTTATTGGGAAACGTTTTTTCGTACATTATGGTTGTTGTTAAATCCAAAGCGCAAATGTACAAAGATATGTGTTCTTTTTAATAGCGAAATGTGTTTTTGGGTGTTGGGTTTTGTCAAATAAAGACCCTACAGAAATTTATAGAATTGAGTCATACTCGTTGATTATTTTGGGTTTATCGGTCATTCGTATTATTTGTAAGAAAAAATTACATTATATTTGGGAAAGATAAATAGGGATGTTTGTCAGACAAAGCGACCCAAATTTGGGGTGATAGGTCTGATTTTGTCAGACTTATATACAAGTTAGCAGAGATTTTGAATAAACGAAATGTAAATTGAAGATAACCAATAATGTTCTATGAAAAACACACTTTTACTTATTGTAATTTTCACTCTTTTAGTTAACTGCAAACATAAAAGTAAAGAGAATGAATTGTATGCTTCAAATATTAAAGATATAAATGAAATTGTAGAAACTATAATAATTCAAGACAGTTTAAATGTATTAATAACTGAAAAAGAATCTAAAATGTTTTGTGTTGATTTAGTGAAACTTAATATTGCTATTCCAGAAAAAAGAAAAGACGGAATAATCACTATTCCAATTCCATTTAATAATGTTTCATTGCATAATTTAATTGACAGAAAAATTAATGACGAAATATTTTTTTCTACAAAAGATTCTTTAACGTTAATGGAACAAAATTTAAATCCGCAGACAATTAGAATTAGCAATGATATAATAAGCAAAATAAACTCGACTACTCATGAATTAGAATTGAAAAAACGAAAAAAAGGTGAGCTTTATAGATTTTACGAAATGAATATTCCAATATTTTCATTAGATAAAAATAAAGCGTATGTTGAGTTAGGGTATTATTGTGGAGGACTTTGCGGAAGCGGAAAAGCTTTATATTTAAAGAAAATAAATGGCAAATGGAAAATCATTGATTCTTGGAGAACGTGGATAAGTTAAAAAAAACATCTGCCAACAGCCATTTTGATATAGCTGGAGTTTAGTGGAATCGCCGTTTCGCATCAAGTTTTTTGTTAAGCCGAAAACTGAGCGGTTACGAATTTCCAGCCATCTCAAAGTGGCATAACGTTATGTCTTATTTTAAAAAAAACAACGAAATATGTATTTAAAAGAATTTAATATTGATAATTTTAGAGGTTATCGAAAATTTAAAATAAAAACTGATAGTAATACAAATATTTTAACAGGAGTAAATAATAGTGGTAAAACTACAATACTTGAAGCTATTTCGTTATGGAATGAAATATTCAGTCATCTAATAATCAAAGCAAGAAGAAGTGACACTAATTTAGGAATATATTCTGGAGATTATAGATTTGGAAAGAAAGGTCAAAATTATATTGATTATAGACAAATAAATTCTGTAAGAAGTTTTGGATATAGAGATATTTTCTATAATTTAAATAGTAGTTCTGCAATTAGATTATCAGCAACAATCTATGTAAATCCTACAACACAGATAAACATTGGTTTTGTAATGAATGAAGCAAATGGTAACAATTACAATGTATATTTAGATAATCATGATAGCTTTAATTTCAGATCATTCAATACAATTTTTAGAAACCTACCTCTATGTATTGGTTGTTATTTTTCTACACCCGTAGCTACAATACCAGCGTTTGAAGAATTTGCTATAGCTCCAAAAATAAAAGAAGGTATTAAGATTAGAGAATCTTCAATGTATTTTAGAAATAGGCTCTTTAATCTGTCCAAAGGTGATGATTTTGCAGACTTTAAAAATAGTTTATCAAGAATTCTTTACAACGAAACTAACTGTATTGATTTTAATATTAATGGAGATAAATCTAGAGACATTTATATTTCAATAGAAGTCAATATTAAAAATACAGGCTTAAGAAATATTTCGCTATTAGGTAGTGGTACAATTCAAATAATTGAAATCTTACTTCATCTATACGAATCAAAAAAAGAATTAAATATTATCTTGCTTGATGAACCAGATAGTCACATTCATAGAGATATTCAAAAAAGACTTTTAAGCTTTTTGAAAATTAGTGACGTCCAAGTATTTCTAACAACACATAATGAATCCCTGATTAGAAGTGCTAATCCAAATAATTTATTTTTCATTGGTGAGGAAGTGTCTTCTTCTACTCCAACAATAATTGAACCTATCGGTAAAATCAAACTTCCTCAAAGAAAAATTGGAATAGAATCTTCTCATCATTCCAAAATAATCAATCAAATAGGAAGTGAAACATCTCTTGATATATTAAATGCTTTAGAAGCTGATAAGATAATTTTTGTTGAAGGTGTTGATGATTCAGAATATATCCAAAAACTAATTGATGTTAGAAGAATCGATAAAGAATGTGTTTTTTGGTCGTTTGGAGGTCTAGATAATTTATTAAGTAAAATAATCCATTATAAAGAATTTTTTCAAAGTTTAGGTTCTAATCAATCTATTTGGGAAAAATGCTCAATAATAATTGATGCTGATTTTATGACTGATGTTCAGAAAGAAAAGCTAAAAAATGAGCTTATTAGAAAATTAGGCATACCAGTTTTTATTTGGAAATCATACACAATTGAGGGTACAATTTTATTAGATAATTCAAAACTTGAACAGTTAATTTCTAAAGAATGCTCTGATCAAAGTATTAGTAAAACATCAACAGAAGTCGTTACTGCTATTTCAAATTCAATAAATATTATAAGAGTAGAAAAATTAAGATTGATGAATGAAGACGAAGATATTAGCAAAAGAGTCACTGGTCAATTGGAAAGTAGAATAAAGAACCTAGATGAGAATTTAAAAATTACTCGAAGTAAAATATTTGATGACGTCACGTTACCTAATCTATTTAATCACTACCGAATATTTTCAACTCAAGAATTAAATAGTAACCGAGTATCCCATTTATGCAACAAAGATGATGTGGAACAAATATTAGAATCGATTTATAATGAATTAGGAATAGTTAAAAATCCAGAATTAATTAATTATTTTTCTTCTATATTAAATCTTGTAGATTTTAGTTTACTAAATAGTGAATGGGAAGAATTATTAGATTTCATAAACACATAAAAAATAAGGCCTATCAGCTAATACAACGGACTTGAGCAATAGGCTTAATGGAAAAATCGTTTTATGCCTGTAAAATAGTCTTTGACCGAAAGCTTAGGCTTACTTAATTCACTACATCGCCAAGCAGTCAAAATTTGTCAACAATACTAATGTTACTCAAAACCTTCAAAAGGTTAAAATTATTGAGAATAAAATTTCAAGAATATGAAAAAAAATATTGTTTTGCTTTTATTGGTATTCTCTATGCAATCGTGCATTACAAATTATTATTATGTAACCGTAAATGGTAATACACCTGTTTATTCTACGCAAAGTGATGGGAGTTCATTAGTTTGTAATATTCCATCAGGTCATGGAATGTACATAAAGGGGAAAAAGTATAGAAAATATAGGAAAATCAAATATGGTAATTATGTTGGATGGACATATAATCCTAATTATAAAGAATCAAGCTATTATTCTTCACGCTCAAATTCCTTATCAACTTCAAGATCTAGTTCATCATCAAATTACTCAACTCCAAGTTCAAGTAAAACAGTTAATGTAAAAGGATATTATAGAAAAGATGGAACTTATGTTAGACCACATACAAGAAGTGCTCCTAAACGAAAATACTAGAATTAGTACCTCTAGTAACAGCTTTTATCCGGATTAAGCATTTAATTACACACCCGAATCGAGTTTCCAATGACTTCAACCCGATATTGTTTTAGGGGATATTGTAATTTTCCCTGACCGGTAAATGAATTGTATTCTTCGTCGTCACAAGGACTAACCAAGTTGATTCCTTTGCGCTTATTGGTTATTCGTGTTATTTGTAAGAAAAAAATACTTTATATTTGAAAAGATAAATAGGTGTGATTTTATCGGGCCTATCTGCAAGTTATAGCCAATTGTAGGACAACACAACAACTAAAAGACAAATAATAAAATATGGCAGTAGGATTTACACCAAAACATACTGAGGACTTACCTCTTAACGACTTAACACAACAGCAATTTCTTGTTCTTGCAAACGAAACAGCAACAAAAATGGATTGGAAAGTCTCTTATCTAAGCGACAACGGACTTATTGCCTATACCGATAACGGAATGTTTTCTTGGAACGCAGAAATTAAAATCACAATAGAAAACGGTATTGCAAATCTTCAAAGTGCATCGACAGGAAACGAAATGATGGACTGGGGTAAAAACAAAAAGAATGTTTCCAATTTCATAGCCAGTTTTGAAGAACTAAAACTAACCTTAACTAAAGAAGAACTTGATACAAAATATAAAGAAATAAACGAAGAACTTACTTCGCAAGAAGAAGATTTTTTAAAGTTGCCTCCTGCTACCACGACAGAACAAATCAAAGATTTCTTTTCCATTTTCAAACCTACAAAAGGATATTTTATTACACCAATTCTGTTAGACTTGAATATTTTAATTTTCATTTTAATGGCAGTTCGGGGCGTAAATATAATGTTACCGGACAATGAAAGTTTATTGAATTGGGGTGCAAACTTCCGACCAATGACGTTGGAAGGTGAGTGGTGGCGACTAATTACAAATTGTTTTTTACATATCGGTATTTTCCACCTTTTAATGAATATGTATGCCCTACTCTATATCGGTGTTTTATTAGAACCACATTTAGGCAAAACTAGATTTATTTCCGCGTACTTGTTAACTGGCGTTACTGCTAGTGTTGCAAGTTTATGGTGGCACGACCTAACAATTAGTGCTGGTGCATCAGGTGCAATATTTGGTATGTATGGTGTTTTTCTAGCCATGTTGACAACTAATTTAATCGAAAAAACAGCACGGAAAGCCTTATTGACAAGTATAACAGTTTTCGTTGGGTACAATTTAATCAATGGACTTAAAGGCGGTATTGATAATGCGGCACACATTGGTGGTTTACTTGGTGGACTTATTATTGGCTATGCTTTTATTCCAAGTTTAAAAAAACCCGAAGAGCAAAAATTAAAATTGTCAACAATAGGATTATTAGCGGTTTTAACCCTTACTTCTTCTTTTGCTGTTTATAACATAATTCCAAATGATTTGGGGGAATATGATACACAGATGAAAGAATTTATGTATATGGAGAAAATGGCTTTGGCAGTGTATAATCAACCAGAAAACACCCCAAAAGAGGAAATACTTAACGAAATTAAAGATAGAGGAATTTACTACTGGAAGGAAAACATAAAACTGATTGACAGTTTCAAGGACTTAGATTTGCCTCTTGAATTCAGAACAAGAAACAGTCATTTAAAAGAATATTGTGAACTTAGAATAAAAAGTTATGAATTACTCTATAGAGCAATTTCGGAGGACACAGACAAATACAAGTCACAAATAGAAGATTACAACAAACAAATCGAAGGAAAAATTAAAGAACTTGGTGGCGGACAACATACCGAATAGTTATAAAGGCGCATTGACAACTAGCTATAACAGCCATTTTGAGCTAGCTGGAATCTAGTGGAATTATCGTTTCCCATCATATTTTCTGCAAAGCAGAAAAATTGAGCTGTTACGAATTTACAGCCATATCAAGGGCGAAACGTTAGTGATTATGCAAAAAGGTTATCCATACACGAACCACAGTAACTTAAGTTTGAACCAGTATAAATTAATAAACTTCGTATGATAAAAAAATTTGAATTACCTGACGATCTGCGCTACAATGTGGGGCCAATTACGAATCCAACGGCATACTTTAAGCAAAGTGGCTGTGAATCTTGGCTTTGCCTTACTGGGGAAGAATTTGCTAAAATGAAAAATGGGATGTCATTTCAACAAGTTCAGGAATCAACTCCCAATTCTATCAACATAATTAGTGATCCACCGATGACATTGAATCTTGATCTGGCTGAACAACAGATGAAAGCGCTAGACTCACTTCCAAGACCCACTTTAATTTCTTGTCGAATGGGACCCAGAGCTTCTGCGGTGGCTTACATGTACTCTGGTTTGAAACTTGGTGCCCATCCCAAAGATGTGATTCTCGCTGCCGAAGAAGCAAATGTACCATTTGTAAAATCGGATGAATACAAAGCTTGGGTTTATGATTCGATTGAAGCCTTGAGGGCAAAATCTATGGATATTAAAAACGGGGATTGATAATTTCAAACAGCTATTCACTCTGTCATTAAAAAACAGCGATTCAATCCCTCGCAAAATTGGTGTCTAAAGGATTAAGCTTTTAATTATACACCCGAATCGAGTTTCCAATGACTTCAACCCGATATTGTTTTAGGGGATATTGTAATTTTCCCTGACCGGTAAACAAACTGTATTCTTCGTCATCACAAGGACAAACCACGTTGATTCCATTGAGCGTCATTGTCGAGCAGCTACTGATGGGTTGGTTGGGGCAAGCGGCATCAAATGCGTTATAACCACTACCAGTATTGAAAACATAAATGCCTCTAGGTCCAACATCAGCCCCAGAATAATAGATGGCATTGCTCACATATTTAAGATTAGAATAGGCGGGTAAATTCAGGTTGAATAATACCGAAAAACTATAATTGGGTAAGTAGGGGTTTTTATTATTGAAACCATTGTCTGAACAGGAAAAAAAGAATATCGGTATCAGAAAAATCAGGATGTATTTTTTCATGTTTTTAAATGCTGAAAGTATTAGTGAAACAAATTTAATTTATTTACATTTGAAATATTATATGATTAACATATAATTATAGACAATAAAAATATATTATCTTTGTGGAAAGAAATCCCGTCCTGATGGGATTTTTTCTATTTTATATAAACAATGAAGTTATGAGCACAGTATCTTATTACACCGCAGAAGGATTAAAAAAATTAAGAGAAGAATTAGATTACTTAAAAACAGTGATGCGTCCAAAAGCGTCGCAAGATATAGCCGATGCCAGAGATAAAGGTGATTTGTCTGAAAATGCAGAATACGATGCCGCCAAAGAGGCGCAAGGGATGTTAGAGATGAGAATCGCTAAACTAGAGGAAGTGCATGCCAATGCCCGATTGATTGACGAAACGCATCTTGATTTGACCAAAGTTCTGGTTTTGTCGAATGTGAAAATTAAGAATCAAGCCAATGGTATGGAAATGAAATACACATTGGTGGCCGAAAGTGAAGCCGATTTAAAAACAGGAAAAATATCTGTTACTTCTCCGATAGGAAAAGGATTGTTGGGAAAATCAATTGGTGAAGTGGCCGAAATTACCGTGCCTAACGGTGTGTTGAAGTTCGAGATTTTAGAGATTTCCAGAGACTAAAAAGGCAATCAGTTAATTAAATAAATAAACAATTAACCGATTACCCAATTAAACATTTAACCTTTTCAACAATGTCAACTATTTTTACCAAAATTGTAAACGGAGAAATTCCATGTTATAAAGTGGCCGAGGATGAGAATTATTTGGCTTTTTTGGATGTAAATCCAAATGCCAAAGGGCATACGCTTTGTATTCCTAAATTTGAAGTCGACAAGATTTTTGAAATGGATGAAGCCCATTATTTGGGTTTGATGCATTTCTCCCGAAAAATTGCCATCGCCCTAGAAAAAACGGTTCCGTGTAAAAGAATCGGAATGGCAGTGGTTGGTCTAGAAGTACCACACGCACATGTTCATCTGATTCCTTTGAATGAAATGGATGAAATGCGTTTTCAAAATAAAGTTTCTTTAACTAAAGAAGAGTTTGAAGCTTTGGCACAAAGCATTCAAAGTCATCTGTAATAGAAGTTCGCATTTAACAGATTCAAAACAATATTCATCTGTTAAATGCGTTTTTTTGTAGTATAATTTTATCCTATGAAAAGTTCTTTTTTACTATTTTCTTTCCTTTTTTCTTTTCTGCTTTTTGGTCAAAGTAAAACCAACGATTATACTTTGGTAGACCGCCAAATGGGGCAGATTCCTCTCAGTTCCACCACGTCTACTGAAGGAATTGCTAAATATATTACTTCTCATTTTAAAACCGAGACCGCCAAAATACGTGCCGTGTATTTTTGGACGAGCAGTAATATCCGCTATGATGTTGAAAATAGGTTTACGACGAATTCGACTGAAACGTCACAAGAAAAAATAGACAAAACCTTAAAGACCCATAAAGGCGTTTGTATTCATTATGCTGAGGTCTTCAATCAAATTGCGAATCAAATTGGGTTGCAAGCCTATATTATCCAGGGATATACCAAACAAAACGGAAAAATGGATCGATTATCCCATGCTTGGTGTGCTGCCAAAATTGAGGGAAAATGGTTTGTTTTTGACCCGACTTGGGGCGCTGGATCAGTAAATAATGGCGTTTTTGTCAAAAAGTTAAACAATGCCTTTTTTAAGGTGACGCCCAATAGCAGTATTGCGTCGCACATGCCTTTTGATTATATGTGGCAATTTTTGAATTATCCCATCAGCAATCAGGAATTCTATGACGGCAGAGTTCAAGTGGATAAAACCAAGAAATATTTTGATTTCGAAAATGAGATCACACGTTATCTTGCCTTATCGGAGTCGGATAAATTATTCGAAACCATAAAAAGGATGGAGCAAAATGGCGTTAAAAATGATTTAATTGCCGAGCGATTGGATATTAAAAAGAAAAACTTAGCTTATTTAAGACAAAGTGCCAATATTGATAAAATGAACGCCATTGTGGAAGATTTCAATCAGGCCATTGTATTGTTGAATGATTTTATCTATTACCGAAATAGAAAATTCAAACCGACTCTTTCCGATACTGAAATTAAAAAGATGATTCAAATTCCAAGGGATCAATTGCTAAAATGTCAAGATGCGATTTATAGTGTTGGTACTATCGGGAGTGAAAATGCCTCCAATTTAAATTCGGTAAAAAGAGGAATCAATGAGACTTTGGCTCAAGCAGAAGAACACCTTCAATTTGTGAATCAATATTTGGCTAAGTCAAAAATGGGAAGGAAAACTATGTTTACCAAGGTCATTTGGAATAGCGTGCCTTTTAATTAAAACACTTTTTTCTATCATAAGTAAAATTTTTCTTGTTCTCGATACAATTCGCCGCGGCGAATTACTCGAACTGACGAAAAATTATCACCGACGAGTTAAAGTGCCTTTTTAAAAACCAACTGCATCGTCGTTCCTTTGCCAATTTCCGATTGCAAAACTTTAATTTTTCCTTTGTGGTATTCCTCCACAATTCTTTTGGTTAGCGAAAGACCCAGTCCCCAACCTCTTTTTTTGGTTGTAAAACCAGGTTCAAACACATTTTTGAAATCATTTTTTTGAATTCCTCCACCGGTATCGGAAACATTTATTTTTACAAATTCAGGATCTTCTTCTATTTGTAAAAGGAGCTTGCCTTTGCCCTTCATGGCATCAATGGCATTTTTGACTAAATTTTCAATGGTCCAACTGTGTAAGGTTGGGTTTAATGGAACATAAACGGGAGAGTCGGTACTTGCAAACGTAAACTCCACTTGTTTAGAAAATCGGGATTGAAGATAGTCGAAAGCTTGTTTGGTTTCGGAAACGATATCTTTGTTTTCCAGTATCGGTATCGAACCAATTTTAGAAAAACGATCCGTGATGGTTTGCAATCGTTGGATGTCATTTTCAATTTCTTTGGTGATTGATTCATCTACGTTATCTGCTTTCAGAATTTCGACCCAACCTATCAAAGAAGAAAGGGGAGTGCCGATTTGGTGTGCGGTTTCTTTGGCCATTCCAGCCCAAAGTTTATTTTGGGTTGCCATTTTGGTACTTCTGTAAAAGTTGTAGACCAAGGCACTAAAAAGCACTATAATAAGCAATAATGCAATGGGATAATATTTGAGTTTGTTGAGTAAAGCCGAATTTCCATAGTATAATTTTTGGAATTTATTCGGCGCATATTCAATGACAATGGGGTCGTTTTCATTTTTTAATTTATTTAAAAAATCAACGGCTTTATGGCTGTCTTTTATGATTTCCTCATCGATGTTCACGGCATTGATGATACTGTCATTCTCGGTTAAAATAATGGGAATGGACGTATTGTTGCTAAAGATTTGCAATGGAAGTTCAACATCGGTATTCTCTCCGGCATTGATGAGCGTTTTTTGGGCATTTGCCCATAAATTCATTTTGAGCCTTTCTTCGTTTTTAAAGATTTGAAAAAAAGTGTAGGTGTTCCAGAGAATTAAAGAGATGATTAAAAAGGAGGCAAAGATGATAATCCAACGACCGGTATTTCTTCTTTCGGAAAACTGCATATATGAATGTTTGAGGTATAAATATAACGAAATATATAAAGGAATATTTTAGAATTTATTCTTTTTTAGCGTTAATACTTTTTTGAAAATTAGGTATCTTTGACCCCTTGTCAAAAAGAAGAAGTTAGTATATTTGTAAAAA
The DNA here is from genome assembly GCA_023259675.1 of Flavobacterium sp. Classification (GTDB taxonomy): domain Bacteria; phylum Bacteroidota; class Bacteroidia; order Flavobacteriales; family Flavobacteriaceae; genus Flavobacterium. The sequence continues at coordinate 6,239 of JALRGT010000018.1, read as the reverse complement.
GGTGTTTTTGGGTATGAATAGTTTTAAACTTAAACGTTTAAAATAAAGTCGATTAAGAAACTAAAAAAATCTTGAATACTATTGATGTTCATTCTTTACGGGAAGTACAACTTGCGAGTAAAAAAACTAAATAACAATTAAAATAGCGAAGATGGAAGTTACAGGAAAAATTAGAGTTGTTAATCCAGAACAACAAGTGAGTGCCTCATTTAAAAAGAGAGAATTAGTTGTTACGACTGATGAACAATATCCTCAACACATTATGATTGAGTTTACTCAAGATAAATGTGATTTGTTAAACAACTATGCTGTAGGAGAGCCAGTAAAAGTTTCTATTAATTTAAGAGGTAGAGAGTGGGTTAATCCACAAGGCGAAACACGTTTTTTTAACAGTATTCAAGGATGGAGAATTGAGAAAGTAGCTGCCGAAGCTCCTGCTGCTCCTGCACCTATGCCAGCTGCTCAGGCTTTTGCTCCAGCAACCAATCTTAACGAAGATGAACCGGATGATTTACCGTTTTAATAAAATATAAATTACTGAAAGCCTTGATGAACTCAAGGCTTTTTTTTGGAACTCATTTAAAATGTGGCTAATAATCCAAGTCCTGTTTGGTTGCCCAATTGTGGATAAAGGATTGCCGATGTTTTTTTGTTTTTACCCAATTTCAAAGATTGAAAAGGATTCCAGTGCGAAACTAAAATACCGGAAGCCAGTCCAATTCCGGCGCCCGTCAGTACATCAGAGGTATAATGTTTGTTATTGGCAATACGAAGAATTCCTGTAGCAGTCGCAAATACAAAACCACTGCTTGCGTACCAACTATTAGAATCTTTGTATTCCTGGTACAAAAGGGCTGCGTTAGTAAATACAATAGCCGTGTGGCCTGAAGGAAAGCTTAAATTATCCGATAAATCAGGTCTTTTTTCTTTAATGCTATGTTTTAGAATGTCTACAATGATTAGGGTAGCCGTGTTTGCAATAGCGATGTTTTTAGTCTGTTGTGAAAAATCATTTTTAGATTTAAATCCAAAGTATTTTCCAGCGTATATTTGTGCTATTGGTGCAAAAAGTAAAATATTGTCGGCATAAGTGTGGAAATTTTCACCAAAAAAAGTGTTGAAGTTTTCTTGTAAATCCGTGTTTAGTCTTGAATTTAATAATAGGGTTCCACCTGAAATTAGAACTGTTGGAAGGAGGAAAGCTTTGTAGGACACTTTTTTGGATGGGGTTAGGGTATCCATTTTTTGTCCATACATTTGTAGCATTATTAGTGTAAAAAGGAATGCAATTACGCTGTTTTTCATTCTGATGATTTTATTTAAAAACGCTAATTGGTTTTAAAAGCAATTAGATTACCAAAATTAACCGTTTGTTTTATATTTTAGTTTAAAAAGGGATGTATTATCTAACTGAGGCTTTATTTTTTCCGCCGATTTCTCAAACGCATTCCTCTGGAATTATTGCTTTGGGGGGCGATTTGTCTCCGGAACGTTTGCAATTGGCTTACAAAAGCGGCATTTTTCCTTGGTTTGAAGACGGAGAACCAATTACTTGGTGGTCACCTGATCCCAGAATGGTTTTGTTTTTAGACGAATTGGTTGTTTCCAAAAGCATGCGCAATATTCTCAATAGGAATATTTTTAAAGTTACTTTCAATCAAAATTTTAGGGAAGTCATCTCCCATTGTCAAAAGATAAAGCGGGACGGTCAAAACGGAACTTGGATTACAAACGATATGATTGAGGCTTATTTTAAATTACATGAATTAGGAATAGCTAAATCAGTTGAGGTTTGGCAGGACGAGGAATTGGTTGGCGGACTTTACGGCGTAGATTTAGGACATGTTTTCTGTGGGGAAAGCATGTTTTCTAAAGTGTCCAATGCTTCCAAAGTGGCTTTTATCGCTTTGGTAAACCGATTGAAAAATGAGAATTATAAATTACTGGATTGCCAAGTTTATAATCCCCATTTGGAAAGTTTAGGTTGTAGGGAAATTGATCGGGATGAATTTATGGAAATCTTAAAAGGCAATAATTCTTAAAACTTCAATTTGGTAAAGCGCCAATCGGTGGTGTTAAATAAAACCAATTCGTTCTCAAGAGTTGGTAATTCCAGTATTAATTTCAAGGTTTCATGTGCCATCATAGTGCCTATCATTCCGGGTAATGTTCCCAGAACACCATTCAAGTTACAGTTGGGCACGTCTTTGGGATTTGGTGGTTCCGGAAATAAATCGCGTAAATTTTTACTGCCTTGATGATTAAAAACGGCAATTTGTCCTTCAAAACCCAAAATGCTTCCGTAAACCAATGATTTCCCTAAAGCAACACAAATATCGTTGACTAAATATCGGGTAGCAAAATTGTCACAACCGTCTACGATGATGTCAAAATCGGAGATAATTTGCGTAGCGTTTTCAGCCGTTAATTTTTCTTCAAAAGCCTCAATCTTGATTAACGGGTTTAACGTTTCTAAAACCGATTTGGCCCTAATCGCTTTGGATTGTTTAAGGTCTTTTTCTGTATATAATATTTGGCGATGCAAATTGTGTATTTCTACTTTGTCAAAATCAACGATGCCAATGGTTCCAACTCCTGCCGTAGCGATGTATTGTAAAATGGGACAGCCCAAACCGCCCGCGCCAATCACTAAAACCTTGGCTTTTTTCAGTTTTTCCTGTCCGGAATCTCCAATTTCGGGAAGCATGGTTTGGCGATTGTAACGTAAAAATTCTTGTATGACACTCATTTTTCTATCCTAAAAAGTTAATCTATATTGTGTAACTCTTATCCCAATCTTTCCAAACGGGTTCGTAGCCACTTTTAGCAATGATGGAGGCAATTTCAAATGAAGAGCGCTCGTCACTGATTTCAAATTGTTCCAAAGATTGCGGGTCTACCACATAACCGCCCGGATTCGTTTTAGAACCGGCACTCATACTGGTGATGCCTAATGGAATAATGTTGTCCCGAAATTTTTCATTCTCACGAGTGGAAAGCGAAATCTCCACATCTTCATTCCACAAACGATACGCACAAATGAGTTGGGTTAAATCTTTGTCATCCATGATAAAGTTGGGTTTTATGACTCCTTCTGCAGGGCGTAATCGTGGGAAAGAAACCGTGTATTTGGTTTGCCAATAGGTTTTTTGCAGGTAATCCAAATGCAAGGCATTGAAGAAACTGTCGGTACGCCAATCTTCCAATCCCAGTAAAACCCCTAACCCAATTTTATGGATTCCGGCTGAGCCAACTCTATCCGGTGTTTCCAAACGGAAATCAAAATTGGACTTCTTGCCCTTCGTATGGTATTGTTTATAGACTTCTTTATGGTAAGTTTCCTGATAAACCAAAACTGAATAGACTCCAGCTTGATGCAATTGTTTGTATTCTTCAGTCGAAAGCGGTTGTACTTCCACTGAAATAATAGAGAATTGTTCTTTTATTTGATCAATGGCATTCAGGAAATAATTGATATTTACGGTATGATTGGCTTCACCGGTCACCAATAAAACATGATCGAATCCTGCTTTTTTGAGCGCCTCGGCTTCCAGTTTTATTTCGGAATCAGTCAATGTTTTGCGTTTGATTTTGTTGTCCAGACTAAATCCACAATAGGTGCAGATGTTTTGGCATTCATTACTCAAATACAACGGTGCATACATCTGGATTGTTTTACCAAATCTTTTCTTGGTCAATTCATGACTCAACTGCGCCATTTGTTCCAAATAAGGTTGGGCAGCAGGAGAAATTAATACCAAAAAATCATCGAGATTCCGTTTGGTTTGGGCCAAAGAACGCTGTACATCTAGGGCAGTGGTGCCGTAAATTTTAGTTTTAATGGTTTCCCAGTCGTATTGTTCAAAAACCGATTTAAATGTTGTCATTGTTTTATTTTTAGAACGAAAAGTTAACCGCAAAGGGCACAAAGATTTCGCTAAGTTCGCAAAGTTCTGTATTTGCTATTTTATGGAACACAAAGTATTTCTATTCCGTCTCCCTTTCCTTTGGAGAGGGTTGGGGAGAGGATTATTCATATAAAAAAGCAGTCAGCGGACTGGAAGCAACTGCATTTTTGTATTGCTGTCCCAGTTTGGCTTCATAGGCTTTTCGACCGGCAATGACGGCTTCTTTAAAAGCTTCGGCCATTAGTTTTGGATTTCCGGCCACAGATATCGCTGTGTTTACTAAAACCGCATCGGCACCCATTTCCATTGCTTTGGCAGCATCGGATGGAGCGCCAATTCCGGCATCAATAATTACTGGAACTTTGCTTTGTTCGATAATGATTTCCAGAAAATCGATGGTTTTTAAGCCTTTATTGGTGCCAATTGGAGAGCCTAGAGGCATAACCGCTGCAGTCCCCACATCTTCCAGACGTTTGCATAAAACCGGATCGGCATGGATGTAGGGTAAAATAATAAATCCTAGTTTGGCCAGTTCTTCGGTGGCTTTTAAAGTCTCAATAGCATCGGGCATTAGGTATTTTGGGTCGGGGTGAATTTCCAGTTTCAACCAATTGGTTTCTAAGGCTTCTCGTGCCAATTGTGCTGCGAAAATAGCTTCTTTGGCATTTCGAGCTCCGGAAGTGTTTGGTAACAAATGGATATGTGTATGTTTAAGATGTGATAAAATAGCATCCGTTTCTGTTTCTAAATCGATACGTTTAAGTGCGACGGTTACTAATTCGCTGGCAGAAGCCAAAATAGCGTCTTCCATTTGTTGGTTGGAACCAAATTTCCCTGTTCCCAAAAATAAACGGGATGCAAAGGTTTTATCTCCTATGTTAAATGCTGACATATAAGTTGTTGTTAAGTTGCGTAATAAGTTCTGATGGGTTTTCGCTTTGTGTAATTAAGCCTGATACTGCAATGCCGTAAATACCTGTTCCCATTAGGTTTTCTACATTTTCCAGTGTAATGCCTCCAATGGCATAAATGGGTGTTGTTATATCGTGTTTTTTCATTTGTTCGATGATGGAACAGTAACCCTCAAGCCCTAAAATCGGACTTAATTTTTCCTTGGTTGTTGTAAATTGAAAAGGACCTAAACCAATATAATCACAATTTTCGACAGATCTTTGAAGTACATCTTCAAAAGTATTCGCTGTACCTCCAATAATTTTTGTGGATCCTAAAATGGTTCTGGCTTCTCTGATGTTCATGTCGGTTAAACCCAAATGAACCCCGTCGGCATCCATTTTTTTGCTCAGATATACATTGTCGTTTATAATGTAATCTGCCATATATTCGTCGCACATTATTTTAACCGATTCGGCCAAGTTGAACAGATTCATTTCGTTTTTGGTTTTGAATCGCAATTGAATCCAAGAACAACCATTGTCCAAAGCTTTCTGGATGTTTTTCAATTGTTCATCGACAGTATTTCCCTGAGAAATGTATTGTAATTTATTATACATAATGATATCCTAGTTTGGAAGGGTTAGAGGTTAAGAGGTTTTCGGTATATTTTTTGGCCTCATCGCAAGCAGTTTTTAAGTCTTTTTCGAGGGCTAAATTTGCGGCTAGAGCCGAGGACAGCACACAACCGGAGCCATGTTTTTCGTAAATCCTATTTTGGTTTGGCAAAAGCTTGAAAATAGCTGTTTCGGTATGTAAATAGTCAACCCCTTTTTCTTCTGGATTGTGGCCTCCTTTTAGATAAACTGCACAATATTTTGACAGTTTCTGTGCAATTTGAACCGCATTTTTTTCTACGGAATCCAATTGTAAAATTTCATTGTAATTGGGCGTTATCAGATCAAGTTCTCTCAATATTTCGATTAAAACAGTTTGGTTTTCGATGTTCATAAAATCGAATTCAGTAGTCGATTTTAAAACCGTATCCCAGACTATTTTTGTTTTGGGCGAAAGCCTTTTTATAGAAAAAACAATTTTTTCCAAATAATCCAATGAAGGAACGATTCCGATTTTTACCGCTTTTATGTCATAGTTTTCAAATAGCTTTTTCAAGGAAGTCAAGACAAAATCAATGTCAGTCCATTTCATGGTATAGAAATCATTCTCAGTTTGAATGGTGTTTCCGGTAGTAACGGCAAAGCCATATACCTGATGTTGTTCGAATGTTTTTACATCTGCGAGAACTCCCGCACCACCCGATGGATCAAAACCTGCAATACTTAAAACAAAAGGACGATTTGCTGACATAATTTGAAGTTTTTAATTGGATTTGAACTGTTCCAAATCGTTCCCAATAACGCTATATCATTAAAACCTTTT
>JALRGT010000189.1 GCA_023259675.1 Flavobacterium sp. | reverse complement strand
AGTGGCAGCACAGCAACAAACCGCTGGACGAAACTCAGATGTTTTGACTCCTGCACAACTGGCCCGCATTGCTACGAACAAGGAAATTGCCCAAGAAAGGCTACTTCGCAACAAGTCAGTAAACAAAATGGATTTGCGGAACAACATGGATGCCGAGTTGGACAGGCGTTATAAAGGATTATGCTCCCCTGACGAAGACCCAGCTGTTGATGATAACCTTGCAGAGTTGGCCGCGATGATGAATCTGTAAGTGGCTATGAATGTTGTTACTCTAATTAAAAAAAAAAAAAAAAAAAAAAAAAAAAAAAAAAAAAAAAAAGAGGTATAAGAGTAACTTCTGACAGTCCCTTATGGTCCTTCTCCGCCCGCCTTCCAGACCGAACGCTGTTTCCAGACCGAACGCTATCTTCCTGTCACCCGTCATCATCTCAACATCACCACCATCACTATCATACCGTCATCGTCTTAACATCACCACCATCACTGTCATACCGAACACGGCTGCCGCACATCCGGATGGATCTCCCTGAGGTTTAGGCCTGTACGCGTACGTCCCACTTTGGGTCAAAGGTGCTGAAGGCCTGTGT
>JALRGT010000188.1 GCA_023259675.1 Flavobacterium sp. | reverse complement strand
TTCTTTTAATTTTAAAGCAAAATCTGCCATTCTTTTAGATTGTCTTTTTCTACCTTCCTCTGAAAAATCCCAATCATTTGCTTCCTTTCTAACTTCATCTGCATTTAATCTTTTAGCATTTAACATTGGTGCTAATTCATTAGCCAAAGTTGTTTTACCAGAACCTGGTAAACCCATTATTAAAATAATTTTCATTTAGATAAATTACTTGCTACCCATTTATGAAACTGATGTGTTGGTGCATCCATTACAGGCGAAAAATTTCCACCATTATATACTGGTGAACCTCTGCCTTCTTGCATTCCTTCAATTGCACTTATATCTTCAAGCATTACATCTTTCCAAAATTTAGAATTTTGTTTTCTAAGTTCTTTAAGTTCATCACCATTAGCACTTTCATTACCAACATAGTACATATTCATATGTTCTTTGGTTTTATTTGTTGCAAGAGGCTCTAACCAAAAAATATAGAAATGATCTATATGCAAACCAATCATTACATTTGGAAATAAAGCCACATATTCTGAGTGTTGTAAATGATCTTTGTCCCAATTTTTAAAAGTGTTAAATTTTTTATCTCCTTCAGT
>JALRGT010000187.1 GCA_023259675.1 Flavobacterium sp. | reverse complement strand
GAGCGGTCGAATGCGGCAGTCTTGAAAACTGTTGACTGTAACAGGTCCGGGGGTTCGAATCCCTCTTTCTCCGCCAGATGAAGTTTCAAAAGAAACTTTAAAAATCAAAAAGCCTTTAAATCCCAGTATTTAAAGGCTTTTTCAATTTATACCATGTGTCAAAAAACACATAGTTTTTAAAAGAACAGTTACCCTATTAGTTACCCTATTCAATTTTAGCCATTTTTTGCTGAAAATAGGGTAACTAAAAAGGAAGAATTCCTCGGGAATTCCCTGTAAACACTAGACATTTTCACTTTACACCTATAGTAATAAAGATTACATATTGTTGTATGCCTATCATCCAAACAATCGAAATTTAACTCAAGAAGAGTATTGCAATTCTATAATAAATGCTGTAAAGCAATGGAAAATAAAATACAATAAGAATATCTAATTTAACCACATGGGCTAACTATTTAGTTGATAAAGGTTTCGATCCAGGAAACCAATTATGTACTGATGATTTTGCTGGTCACTTAGCTCGTAACGCAAATCTATCCATTAAAGCAATTATGGGTATTGCTACTTACGGCAAACTTGCTGGAATGTT
>JALRGT010000186.1 GCA_023259675.1 Flavobacterium sp. | reverse complement strand
CGATATTGAGATAGCGGGGTTGTGAGATGTGAGTTGTCGGTTTTCGTCACTTCGAGTGATTTTATAAAATAGCGATAGCGTTTTTATAAAATTGTATCGAGAAGTGTGGTATGAAGGGTTTTGAGTTGTGAATCGTGAGTAGTGAATATTAAGTGGTTTTTTGAAGGATATATTTTCTTTTTTGCTTGATCAAAAAAGAAACAAAAAAATCACTGCCTGACTATTTTTATCCTGAAAATCATCGGATGTATTTCCCTATCGCGACCCCAGCCGCTTGTGCTGCGCATTCGACTCGGGGGTCACTCCCTTCGGCCAAGGCTGAAATTCATGCCGCGATTTTCTAGTTTAAAAATAGAAGGGCGGCGTAGGAGTGGTACAAAAGACGGTTAGTGTTTGATGGACAGTCAACGATAAGCAGAAATAATTAGCTGTTATTTATTAAAATATAGTATTAATGGAAATACAAAATGACGAAATATCGTTAAAAGAATTACTAGAAAAGGGAAGAGAGTGGTACGCCTACTTATTATCCCAATGGAAAGTTATCGTGTTGGCAGGCATAATAGGAGCCGCTTTAGGGTTGACGTATTCTTTTATTA
>JALRGT010000185.1 GCA_023259675.1 Flavobacterium sp. | reverse complement strand
ATAAGGTTTAGATTAATTTTTTAAAATAAAATTCTCTAATCTTTTCAATATTTTTATATAAATTTTCTCTTAAACTTTCTTGATTAGAAAATAATATAAAACCTTCAATACCTTGAAATATAAATAAATCTATTCCGCTAATCGTTTTTACTCCAGCTATTTTAGCTTGTTTAATAAATTCTGTTTCAGCTGGCACGTAAATAGCATCAAAAATCCATTTTACGTTTTTTAAATTATAATTTTTAAGAATATTGCCTGGCGAATGTTCATGACCTACTTGTGTGCAATTTAATATTCCATCAAAAATCAAATTGTCCTCAAATTCTTTTAATGAAATTGCTTGAATATTTATGTCAATTTTTTTTAATTCTTCAATAAGCTGACTAGATTTATTTAAATCTTTTTCTAATAAATATAATTTTTTATTAAAAGAACAATGATTTAAATCAATAATATGGTTTTAATTTGTTTATTTTAATAAGATTTCTAAATCTTTTTTTATAATTTCAGGAATATTAATCTCTTTTTTTGAATTTTCTTTAAATCGTTTAAATTTATTTTGACCAGGATACATAATTTCTTTCACACCTTTTATTTTAGG
>JALRGT010000184.1 GCA_023259675.1 Flavobacterium sp. | reverse complement strand
CGCATAAATCCAAAACATTTTGAATATCACTGACCATTGGTTCGTATGTCAAGTGACAATGAGAATCTATAAGCATTATAATATTTTTTTAAATAAAATTCCTGGTGATGTAATTTCTAAACCAATCTCTAATTTCTTATTAAAATTAACTAATGTTATATCTTCTTTTTTTATTGACAAACATTTTAAAAAATTTTCAGACTTTTCTGGCATGATAGGATGCAATAAAATAAATATTTTTTTCAAACTCTCAATTACAACATAAAGTATATTTGCAATACGTTCATTAGAATTTTTTTTTGTATTCCATGGCTCCTCATCATTAACATACTTATTTACATCAGATGCTAACTTTACAATTTGTCTAACATAATTATGAAGTTCTAAATGATTCATCGCACTAACAAATTTACTTTCATCTATATCTAAAATATTTTTATCATCATTTGATAAATTGTTTGTTGCCGGCAACTTACTATCAAATTTTTTTGTTAGAATTGATATACTTGAAAAATTATTTTTGAACATAATAAATAAAACAGAAAATAAGCAATTTAAAGTATCAGCTGAAATGATGAATTTATTAGGCTGTACAAAAGAT
>JALRGT010000183.1 GCA_023259675.1 Flavobacterium sp. | reverse complement strand
ATGGGCTAATCCAGAATTGTAAGACCTTGAATCATCTGCAAAATGATATGTACTATCAAATCCTTTAAAGTTTAATGTCCATCTTTCAAGAGGTGAAATTGTAGTTTCCATGAAATATGTCTTTATTTCATTTTCTGACTTCTTTTTCTTGTTTAAGTACCACTCCCAATTTCCAAGAAATCTACCAATTTTAAATGCATGTAAAGTGTCTCCGGTTGAAGTTTTTATTTCAAACTTAATTCCTTTTTTATCATCTGAAACATCCTCAACTGATGAAATCCATTTATTGTCAAATGTTGGCATTAAATGTTTTACTTTTAGATTAAGATCTTTTTCAAGTTCCATTGGCATTTGAATTGAAGTTTTTCCATAGTCACTATATGTTTGATATGCCTCAAATGTCATTATTATTTTACTCATAATCCTCTATGTTATTTATTATATTTATCTTTATTTTATGTACAAATATAATAAAAAAATCCCAAGATAAAAAATCTCAGGATTAAATTTATTAATATTTAAATTGTTTTGTAATTCTTAATCTTATGTTGTTTTTTATAGTCTTCAATAAATCTTTCTCCAACACCAATATCATCAATAAT
>JALRGT010000182.1 GCA_023259675.1 Flavobacterium sp. | reverse complement strand
ATTAGGCATAGAAAAAATTTGGGGTCAGCGCACAGTACTGGGCTAGACTTTTTTGGTTCTTTTTTGGGCAATGCAAAAAAGAACAGCATAATGTCTTAGTACTATAGTATTCTACTTTCGTGAGGGTTTAGGACTGTGTGAAAATGAGAACAATAATCGCTCTGTTCTTTCCCTCCCTTTAGGGTTGGGGAAGGGAAAAACACAACCCACAACTGTATCTTCCTACTGAGAGTATTAATTATAGTATTGATAACAAATAAGCTTTAGCTTATTAAACTTATCTGTTCTGAAATAAAGAATAACACTTTTCATAGTTAAGAAAACTTATATGACTTATATGGTTAAAAAGAATATCTTCAATCTTTTGTCACCTCACACCTCACATCTCATAACTAAATAATTAGGCATAGAAAAAATTTGGGGTCAGCGAACAGTACTGGGCTAGACTTTTTTGGTTCTTTTTTGGGCAATGCAAAAAAGAACAGTATAATGTCTTAACACTATAGTATTCTATTTTTCGTGAGGGTTTAGGACTGTGTGAAAATGAGAAGAGTAATCGCTCTGTTTTTTCCCTCCCTTTAGGGTTGGGGAAGGAAAAAATACA
>JALRGT010000181.1 GCA_023259675.1 Flavobacterium sp. | reverse complement strand
ATGTATCCTAAGAAAACAAAATCATCAGAAAAATCTAAGATGAAAGAATTACAAACTATGTTTCCGAATGCCAAACAGACAGATTTGGATGTATTAGATAAGACAATATCATCAAAACAATTTAACGAAATGAAGAAAGACTATGGAATAGAAAAATGACGTACCTTGTGAATGATAAATGTATAATGTGCAAACACACAAGTTGTGTTGGTGTTTGTCCGGTGGACTGTTTTTATGAAGGTGAAAACATGCTTGTGATAAATCCCGATGAGTGCATCGACTGTGGAGTGTGTGAGCCCGAATGCCCTGAAGAAGCGATCATTCCAGAAAGCTTAGACGAAAACGGTAAATGGTTAGAACTTAACACCAAGTTTAGCAATCAATGGCCTAATATCACACAAGTAAAGACTCCCATGCCTGACTATGAAAAACATCAAAACGAACAAGGTAAATTAGAAAAATATTTTAAAGATGAGTAATTGGTTGTTTTACTGTGTCCCAAAACATTTCATACATTTGTACATAAGGAATTTCATGACCAATGTTATAGTTTTTATTTTTATCACTGCTTTTGTGTTTGGTGTTTTACCCGGAGTTGGAAGCAT
>JALRGT010000180.1 GCA_023259675.1 Flavobacterium sp. | reverse complement strand
ATTGGATTATTTTTTTCAAATAAAAGTTGTGTATAAAACTGCGGATAGCCAATTTTGTCAGTTAATATTTTTTCCTGTTCAGTATAAATAAATCTAGTCAAACTATTTTCTTTCTTAACGCTTAAATCTGTTACTTTGTATTTTTCATAAGTTTTTTGGTTATAAACGTAGTTTCGTGTCATGATTGATTTATTAAGATCCAAGATATACTCGTTTTTTAAAAAACCATCTTGCTTGCTATCACAACCACTTAAAATTATTATTTCTGAGCAAACGTGTTTAGAAAATATAAATGAAAAAATGAAAGTTAATACTAATTTAGTTTTATTTTTTTTCATATTTTTCTGAATAAAATAACCCTATTAAAAATAAAGCAGTCCATAAAATCCCAAGTAAAGATTTTGGACTTGTTTCAGCACTCCATAAATCTAGCACTAATGCTCCAAAAATTAAGCCAACTATATAAATAATTATTACAACTGAAGATTTACTCATTTAATAAATTTTTTTTAAATAAAGATATTCCATTTTTTATTTTGTGATTGTATGACTCTTCAAAACTCTCAAGTTGCCATCCACTTAATCTTTTTTTAATTTCATTAAGATT
>JALRGT010000017.1 GCA_023259675.1 Flavobacterium sp. | reverse complement strand
TTTTTGAGCTTTTTAAAGGAGCTCAAATATTTTTCAGAATAACTTTTCAACTTACACAGTTAGTGAGACACTACCAACTACCTAGTAATCATCTTCCATAGATATTTATTCATTCTGAATATCATTTTTTTAGCATTTTTCATAATTAACTATTTTAAGGTTAACAATTAAATCAATTTATATTCTAGCAAAGATATTAGTGTAATATTTTTTTCCAGTTGTAGGATTAACTCGAATTGCAATACCAAAATTTGTATAATCACCTTCTATATTTTCTTTATGGGTTGGACTGTTTAACCACGCTTGTACAGCTGCTTTTGGCGAACTAAAGTTATAAGCTATATTTTCACCAACCGTTTTTGCTCCTAACGTGTTTATAATATTTTCTGAACGCGCAACAAAATCATCATGATTTACAACATTATTGACAATCATATAATTGTCATGTTCCTCAGATTTAAATGAGATATGATTTATTTTTTCTAAAGCATTTAATCCAATACTAACTCTATATTCATTTATCAATTTCATTGTTTCTAATTCATCCACACTATAAGTATAATCTTCGACAACTTGAGTTTTAGTTAATGTATCAGATGATGTTTCTGAAGTATCAGAGGAACAAGAGTTCATCGCAAAAACTACTGAAAAAAGTAATACTAAACCGAGTAAATTTGTTTTCATAAGTTAGTAGTTTAAGTTTAAAGTAGATTGTGGGGCAAACTCCTTTAATATTGTATAATTGTTATTTGATTGTATAATTGTATAATTGTTATTTGTTTCATTCTATGGCTTAAATTTAGCCTATTTATCGTTTAAACGCACAATAAAATCGATTAAATACACAATTTTTAATAAATTGTAGTCTTTATTTTAATAAAAACAACTTTGATGGGTGATTAAAATATCTCTAGGTATGAAAGTAGTAAAAATAAAAAATGAATTTCCAGAGTAACTTTATGATGAAAATTAGAAAACTACTGGAAGTCGATTATAAAGGAGGAATTAAATACCTAATTTGGATAAAATAAATACTGTTTAAAAGAACAGTAATATAGTTTTATGACATTATAATAAATAAAAAAAAGGCTGTCTTTTGGGGGAAAGACAACCTTTTTTTTCAATTATGGGCCAACTATATTTTAAATTTTAGCAAAGATATTAGTGTAATATTTTTTTCCAGTTGTAGGATTAACTCGAATTGCAATACCAAAATTTGTATAATCACCTTCAATATTTTCTTTATGGGTTGGACTGTTTAACCAAGCTTGTACAGCCGCTTTTGGCGAACTAAAATTATAAGCTATATTCTCTCCAACAGTTTTAGCACCTAATGCATTTATAATATTTTCTGAACGTGCAACAAAATCATTATGATTTACAACATTATTGACAATCATATAATTGTTATGTTCTTCAGATTTAAATGAGATATGATTTATTTTTTCTAGAGTATTTAATCCAATACTAACTCTATATTCATTTATCAATTTCATTGTTTCTAATTCATCTGTACTATATACATAATTTTCAACAATTTCTTTTTTAGCTAAAGTATCTGATGATGTTTCTGTAGCATCAGAAGAACATGAATTCATTGCAAAAACTACTGTAAAAAGTAATGCTATACCGAGTAAATTTGTTTTCATAAGCTAGTAGTTTAAGTTTAAAGTAGATTGTGGGGCAAACTCCTTTAATATTGTGTAATGTGTTTTAAATCATTACTCAAAACTACCAATTTATTCGATTAAATACTAATTTAATCGACGAAATGCACTTTTTTAATATATAATAAAGATTTTTACTACATCATGGAGATAATCTTTCTATTTTCCAGGAATAATCATCTTGATAAGTATAACGAATTCTATCATGTAAACGATTAGCTCTTCCTTGCCAAAACTCAACTTCGATTGGAGCAACTAAAAAACCACCCCAATGTTTTGGTCTCGGAATTACAATTCCATCATAATCTTCTTCTAGTTGTTTTAGATTTTCTTCCAAAAAAGTTCTGGAAGGAACTACTTCACTTTGATTAGAAACAACGGCACTTAATTTACTTCTCTCTGGTCTGGAATCAAAATAACTATCCGAAAGCTGATCATCCGTTTTCTTTGCAATTCCTTTTATAATAACCTGACGTTCCATGGTATGCCAAAAAAAAGATATACATACCTTAGGATTATGCTCTAAAGCTTTACCCTTTTCTGAATTATAATTAGTATAAAAAATAAATCCTTCCTCATTAAACTTTTTCAATAATACAACACGAGATTTAGGATATCCATCTAATCCTATTGTAGATACAGTCATGGCATTAACTTCTTCATTTCCTCCAAACTCTTCTACTTCATGAAACCATCTATTAAAAAGGTTAATTGGGTCTTCGGGAATATTAGATTCTAATAACTCGCTCTTTTCATACGATTTACGGTAGTTGCTTAAATCTTTCATTATATATCTATACTTAAATTTACTCTCACAAAATTATTTATAAATCGAAACTTTTTCCATCATCGGTTAATAACACCTCTGGAAAGATCATTTCGGCTTCTTCTTTAAACATTTCTATATTCTCATAACGAGTAGAATAATGTCCCAAAATTAACTGTTTCACATTTGCTTTTAAAGCGATTATCGCCGCTTCTTTGGCTGTTGAATGCATCGTTTTATGCGCTAAATTTTCTTCTGATTGTAAAAAAGTGGCTTCATGATACAGAACATCCACTTCTTTAATAACCGAAATCATATTCTCGTTATAAATGGTATCGGAACAAAAAGCATAACTCTTTGGGGATACAGGGTCAAATGTCAATTTGGAATTTTCAATGATCCTCCCATCATCTAAAGTAATATCTTTTCCATTTTTTATATTTTGAAAATAACACTCTTCTATTTCATAATTTTGAACAGCATCGACATTCAATTTTCTTTTATCTAATTTTTCTTGAAATAAAAAGCCATTAGTATAAATTCGATGTTTCAAAGGTATGGTCTTTACCAAAACCTTTTCGTCTTCAAAAATCACTTCACTCTCAGTTGATTCCAACTCATGAAAAAACAATCCGTAATTGGGCCAAGAATTTCCTAATTTCAGTTGCAATTTGATTATTTCCTTAATTCCTTTAGGACCATAAATATTCAAATCCGTTGTTCTATTGAGCAAAGTAAAAGTGGAAACCAAGCCAATTAATCCAAAAAAATGATCTCCATGTAAATGGGATATAAAAACATGGTTAATCTTAGAAAATTTGATTTTGTTCTTGCGAAGTTGAACTTGAGTTCCTTCCCCACAATCAATAAGAAAGAGTCTGTTTTTAATTTCTAAAATCTGTGAAGTAGGATTTGTAAACGTTCTGGGAGTTGCGGCATAACAGCCAAGTATCGTTAATTTCAATTTTTAGTTTTAAGTTTAGGTTCGTTTAGAATTAAAAACTGAATGTTTAATCAATAATTCAAAGCCCAAAAATATAATTATTAAAACGCATTAAAAAACAATTCTATTATATAAAGAGCCTGTATTTAATAAAATTGAATAAACTTAGCACTTTAAAACCCTAAATCTCTTTCAATTTCTTCCATTTCAATAATATCATGAGCCTCTAATAATGAAGGCACCACCGCTAATTTTTCTGGAACTGCATTATAGTCAAAATCAGAGGTAACAATTATAAATGATTTTTTTGATTTTCTATGTTGTTTGGATAAAGGCAAAAACGATTTTATATCATCCACAGGTAAATCGTTATATTGTAAAAGATCGATAATTAAGTTATGATTCTCATAAGTTTTATATTGATGCGTCACTTTCATCAAAAAAGAAGTAAGATCACCTTGAGTATCTTTTATAGTAATTGTATGGTCTTTTTGATCAACTTTCATTTTTTTAGCTTTTCGAGGTTACTATATAGCTAAGTTACCACCATTTTTTTAATTATTGAATTTTTGAAGCCAAAAGATAAATAACTGCCATTCTGATGGCAACACCATTTTCTACTTGATTCAAAATTACAGATTGATGTGAATCGGCTACTTCACTGGTTATCTCCACTCCCCTATTAATGGGTCCAGGGTGCATGATTACAATTTCTTTGCCCAATGAGTCCAATAGTGTTTTATCTAATCCGTATTGTTGGGTATATTCTCTTGTGGAAGGGAAATAATTCACATCCATCCTTTCGTTTTGAACACGTAACATATTGGCTACATCACACCATTCTAACGCTTTTCTTAAATTGGTTTCCACTTTTACACCAAGAGATTCAATATGTTTTGGAATTAATGTTTTGGGACCACAAACTTTAACTTCGGCTCCCTGCATTTGCAAAGCATATATATTTGATAAAGCGACTCTAGAATGTAATATGTCTCCAACTATAACCACTTTTTTACCAGCAACGTCTCCTAGTTTTTCTCTAATGGAATAACTATCCAATAATGCCTGTGTAGGATGTTCATGTGCTCCATCACCTGCATTAATGATACTGGCTTTCACATTTTTTGACAAAAAATAAGCTGCTCCCGGAGTTGAATGACGCATAACCACCATATCTACTTTCATGGAAAGAATATTGTTTACCGTATCGATTAATGTTTCCCCTTTTTTAACAGAAGATTGGGCTGCCGAAAAACTAATGACATCTGCAGATAATCTTTTTTGGGCCAATTCAAAAGATAATTTGGTACGGGTACTGTTTTCGAAGAAAATATTGGCAATAGTAATATCTCGTAAAGAAGGTACTTTTTTTATTGGTCGATTGATAACTTCTTTAAAATGGTCGGCTGTTTCAAAAATAAGGTTTATATCATTCTCATTGATGTATTTGATACCTAATAAATGATTTACGCTTAACTCTTTCATTCTTTTACGATTATTATTATTTATGGAGAACTATTATTGCTTTGATTTAATTTGTAATTAAATAAACTACATCTTCCCCATCATTCTCTACCCAACTTACTTTTACTTTTTCATTGTTTATGGCATCAACTTGCCTTCCTCGATAATCGGGCTGGATAGGTAAATTACGACTGAAACGTCTATCAATTAGAACTAACAATTCAATCTCTGAAGGTCTGCCAAAAGATTGTATTGCTGTCAACGCAGACCGAATACTTCTACCGGTAAACAAAACATCATCAATAAAAATGACTTTTTTATTTTCAACAATAAAATTAATCTTGGTTTTATTCGCTTCTAAAGGTTTATCGGTTCTACGAAAATCATCTCTAAAAAACGTAATATCTAGATATCCGAGTTTTATTTCTGGAGTTTTATATTCCTTTTCCAACAAATCTTTAAGTCGCTCTGCCAGAAAAGTCCCTCTAGGTTGAATCCCAACTAAAATAGTATCTTTAAAATCGAGATGTTTTTCAATTAGCTGACAAGCCAAACGATGTAGAATGATATTGACTTCCTTGGAATTGAGCAATACTTTTTGAGTCATAGTAAAGTGTAGTGTTTGGTCATGCAAATATACAAATTCAAATTTATCATTTAATATTTCTAAAGATAGAATAAATTTTCAACTTTTTAAGGACTGAAATTCAAGAGGATTCGTTTCAAAATAAATACAAAAAACTTCATTTTTTCCCCAAAAAAAAGCTCCAAGTTATACTCAGAGCTTTCTATATTTATAAATACACCTTTTTAAGAATACATTTTTGTTCTTAATTCTTGTACTTTTTCATCGTCTAGATACTCATCAAAAGTCATGTAACGATCAATTGCTCCTTTTGGAGTTAATTCCACCACACGGTTACCGACAGTTTGTGCAAACTCATGATCATGCGTTGTAAATATCACAGATCCTTTAAAGTTTTTCAATGAATTATTGAAAGCCGTAATGGACTCCAAATCCAAGTGGTTTGTTGGTTCATCAAGCATTAATATATTGGCGCGTTCCATCATCATTCTTGATAACATACAACGTACTTTTTCTCCTCCTGATAAAACTCTACTTGTTTTTAAAGCTTCTTCTCCAGAGAAAATCATTTTACCTAGAAAACCTCTAATAAATACTTCATCACGCTCTTCCTCCGTTTTTGCATATTGACGCAACCAATCCACTAATGTTAAATCATTTTCAAAAAAGGAATGATTCTCTACCGGTAAATACGCTTGATTGGTCGTGATTCCCCAATCAAAAGTCCCTTCGTCCGCTTTTTGATTGTTATTTAAAATTTCGTAAAAGGCTGTTGTTGCGCGAGAATCTTTAGAAAAAAGCACTATTTTATCTCCTTTGGCCATATTCAAATCTACGCCTTTAAACAAAATTTCTCCATCTATAGAAGCACTTAGATTTTCTACGTTTAAAATTTGATCTCCAGCTTCGCGATCCTGATCGAAAATAATGGCAGGATAACGACGACTTGAAGGTTTAATCTCTGAAATATTTAATTTAGAAATCATTTTTTTACGGGAAGTAGCCTGTTTCGATTTAGCCACATTCGCAGAAAAACGACGAATAAACTCTTCTAATTCTTGTTTCTTTTCTTCGGCTTTCTTGTTTTGTTGCGCTCTTTGTTTCGCCGCTAATTGGCTAGATTCATACCAAAAAGTATAATTTCCTGAATAATGGTTAATTTTACTAAAATCAATATCAGAAATATGAGTACAAACCGAGTCCAAAAAGTGTCTGTCGTGAGAAACTACAATTACGGTGTTTTCATAATTTGCCAAGAAATTCTCTAACCAAGCAATCGTTTCAAAATCCAAATCATTGGTCGGCTCATCCATAATCAGTAAGTCCGGATTTCCAAAAAGTGCTTGTGCCAAAAGCACACGTACTTTTATTTTTCCTTCCAAATCAGCCATCAATGTATAATGATTGTCTTCTGTAATTCCAAGATTAGAAAGCATCGATGCCGCGTCTGAATCGGCATTCCAACCATTCATTTCTTCGAATTGAACCTGTAATTCCCCTATTCTATCTGCATTGGCGTCATTATAATCTAAATAGAGTTCATCCATTTCTTTTTTGATGGCATACAAATTTTTGTTTCCCATAATTACGGTTTCCAAAACGGTATGCTCATCAAACATATTGTGGTTTTGGTTTAAAACCGACATACGTTTTCCAGGCTCTAAATGGACATGTCCTGAAGTAGGATCCATATCCCCTGAAATTATTTTAAGAAAAGTAGATTTTCCAGCTCCGTTTGCTCCAATAACTCCGTAAATATTACCATGAGTGAAAGTGGTATTTACTTCGTCAAATAAAATTCGTTTGCCAAACTGAACTGATAAATTATTAACTGTTAACATGAATATTTTTTTATAAAAATTTTTGCAAAAGTACAAAAAAATTCAGCTAAATTGTTTAATAAAATTATAATTATTAGTTCTATTCATATAAAAAAACCTGGCAATAAATACCAGGTTCAAAGCATAAAACATGAAATAAACAAATTACTATTTAAACATAGTATATCAATAAGTCTTATTTAAATTTTTAACCAATATACTTATCCTTAATCTTTTAAATTAATTTTTTAAAACTAGGGTAGACCGCCAACTCAACATCGGCATTTTCTTTTGAATTGCAAGCTTCGATTAATTGATTCAGCTTATTACTATCAACTGCTTGTTTGTTCTCTATATAAAGTACTAATAATTTTGAAGCATCACTTAAGTTTTTCGATAATGGCAAAAGCGGTTTTACCAAAGGCGCATTAAAACTTAAGACATTCAGTCGGTCATTCAGTCGTATCCATTTATTCAGGTAGAGCAAAATTTCAGCTTTATTTGAATCACTTTTATCCTTCAAATAATCACTTACAACTTCTGAAAAAGCAACCGCATCTTTTGCGTCTGGAACACAGGCATCAGCAAAAAGGGTAAAAGGAGAACTCATACTATATTCAGTACCATTTATATTTCTTGTATATCCCTTCAAAGGTTCACAAACATTTGAAAAATCATTCAAGTCCTCAATATTTTGATTATTACTAATATTTCGAAGTAATACTCCTTTATTTCTTATATGCGTAATTCCTAGTTCTTCAAGTCTATATGAAACGGTATTTAAACGTTTGTGCATTGATTTCAAATCAGATACATTTTTATTAGACCATAATCGCTCAGCAATAGCCGCTGCTCTTGGCCAAATTCTGGAATCTATCGTTGTTGGCGTAGCCAATTCCGTCCACATAGTGGCTTCTCCTCCTAAGATTTTAGCTTTTTCTGTTTCGGTTAATGCTAGATTTTCCGGTAATGGATCGTTCAAATAATGACTGTCAACACTTTGCATTAAATCTAAATAATAACCATTTGACAAGACCGTTTTATAACCCTTTTTCACTGCATGGAGTAATGACTCTCCTGCAGGAATACCTTCGTTTACTCCTTTCCAGGAATGAATAATGGCCTCTTTTGACATATTCTTTGTCAATATTTCTTCCCATCCCATCAATTGTTTACCATGTTTTTTAAGCAATGGAATCAATTTCATTGTGAAATAGGTTTGTAAATCATGATTGGTTTCAATTTTATTTTTCTTTTTGAAATCTTGAATTTTTAAGTTTTCATCCCAGTCCTTGCCTTCATTTTCATCTCCTCCTATATGAAAATATTCACCAGTGAACAAAGGACAAACCTCATCAAAAATTTCACCTAAAAGTTGATACGTTTTAGGATTGGTTGGGTCTAATGTTGGTCTATATATCCCTGCGTTTCTTTCAAGTGTATACGTTTGAAAACCAAAAGCATTTACCGCTTTTTCAGAAATTCCGGTCAACGGAATCATTTTACTGCCAATTTCTGGATATGCCGTTAATATAGCAGTAGCGTGTCCAGGAACATCAATTTCAGGTATAACTAAAATTCCTCTGTCATCTGCATATTTTACTATACTTTTTATTTCCTCTTGCGAATAATACAATCCATCAGAAGCTAATTCCGTTAATTTTGGATGCTTTTTTATTTCAATTCTCCATCCTTGATCATCTACCAAATGCCAATGAAACACATTCATTTTCATTGCGGCCATAGCGTCTAAATTTCTTTTTATAACATCTAAAGGCTGAAAATGTCTTGCAACATCTATCATTAAACCTCTCCAAGTAAAACGAGGAAAATCAGAAATTACAACTGTAGGAAAACAAAATGAGTTGTTTTTGTTTTGTAACAGTTGCAATACTGTTTCCAATGCATGTATGGCACCTAAATCACTCGTGGCATTAATAATAATTTTATTGTCTTGAATATCTAATTGGTAACTTTCATCTTCATAAAGACCTATATTACCTGATTGGACACAATTTATTTGAAGTTGAGCATCTGGAAATTCATTTAATTTTGAAATAATTCCTTGATCAAAAAACAATCCGGTGCGACCATCTAAACGTCTTAAAAAATTATTTGCACCTACAAAAATTCTATTGTTTGGATTCCCAATAATATTTACTTTGAAATTTTTACTTAAAACAAAAACTCCTTCAGACAAACTCAATTGTTGTGGCCAAGGCATTAAATCTAATGACTCAACCTTGAATTGAGCAATAGAAAAATTAACTGAAAATATAAAAATCAAAAAATATTTCATGGGTAAATAAATCCTTAAAATTGTGGTTTAATAATCAAATCGTTTAAAGGCTTCAATAGCTTCATATTCTGCTAAACCTAAATCATCATATAACTTTGCTGTGCTTTTGTTCCTGTCTTCGGCTCTTACCCAAAATTCACGGGAATCATTTCCTTGAAACATCACTCTGTCTTTTTGGGATTGATGGTATAAAATTGCATGACGCTTTAATAATACTTCATCCGGGCTTAATGGCACTGCCATGTCA
The DNA here is from genome assembly GCA_023259675.1 of Flavobacterium sp. Taxonomy (GTDB): domain Bacteria; phylum Bacteroidota; class Bacteroidia; order Flavobacteriales; family Flavobacteriaceae; genus Flavobacterium. Next base: position 42,668 of record JALRGT010000017.1, on the reverse strand, counting down.
ATTTCATGAATATCCCATTCATGCCAAGCTCCTCGGTATAACCACAACCAACAATCTTTCATATAAGGTTTCTCTTTTAATTGTTTTAATGCTGCAAAAATGGCATTCAAACAAACTTCGTGAGTACCATGTGGATCAGCCAAATCACCTGCTGCAAATACTTGATGTGGTTTTATTTTTGAAATAATATTTACAACAATAGCTATATCTTCTTGACCAATTGGATTTTTCTTAACTTGTCCTGTTTCATAAAAAGGTAAATCTAAAAAATGAACATTTTCATCTTTTAATCCAATGTAACGTATCGCTGCATAAGATTCTCTTCTTCTAATTAAACCTTTTAATTTTCTGACTTCCAACGAATCAATTTCATTCTCATTCTTATTTTTCAAGAAATCTATTGACTTTTTAAAATTTATTTTGCAGCTATCATCCCCAACAAAATCATTACAAACCTCAGCAAATTTTAAAGCCTCATCATCGGTAACGGCAATATTGCCAGACGTTTGATACACTACATGAACATCATGACCTTGCTTGATTAATTTAGAAAATGTTCCTCCCATAGAAATCACATCATCATCCGGATGCGGACTAAAAAGAATAACTCGCTTCTTTGCTGGATTGGCTCTTTCAGGACGATGAGAATCATCGGTATTGGGTTTTCCTCCGGGCCAACCTGTAATAGTATGTTGCAACAAATTAAACATATTAATATTCAAATCATATGCAGAACCTTCCTGAGCCAAAAGATCAGACATCCCATTATTGTTATAATCTCGGTCTGTTAATTTTAGAATGGATTGATTTGTCTTTTGACATAACCAAACAATTGCCTTGCTTTTTAATTCATGGGTCCAGATACATTCTCCAACCAACCATGGTGTTTCAAATCGAGTTAATTCGGAAGCTGCCGATTGATCTAAAACGAAAGTAGCGTTAGAATGTTTTTGTAAAAAAGTTGCAGGAACCTCAGGACTAATCTCTCCTTGAATCGTTCTTTTAATTACCGCTGCCTTATTTTGTCCCCATGCCATCAATACAATTCTTTTAGATCTAAGAATTGTTGAAACTCCCATTGTAATGGCCCTTTTAGGAACATTATCTATTCCATTAAAATCAGAAGAAGCATCAACTCTTGTTATATGGTCTAAGGTAATAATACGTGTGCCTGAATTAATATGTGAACCCGGTTCATTGAAGCCAACATGTCCCGTTCTACCAATTCCCAATAATTGAAAATCTAATCCTCCTGCATTTTTTATATTCATTTCATAGTCAATACAATATTGATTTAATTCCCTTAAAGCTACAGCCCCATCAGGAATATGTATGTTTTCAGGGTGTATATCTATATGATTAAAAAGATGCTGATGCATGAAATAATGATAGCTTTGTTTGTTCTCTTTGTTCATTGGATAGTATTCATCCAAATTAAAAGTGATAACATTACTAAAACTTAAACCCTCCTCTTTGTGCATTCTAACTAATTCCTCATAAACTTTTATAGGAGAAGAACCTGTTGCCAAACCTAGTACACAAGTTTTATTCTTTTCTTGTTTAGATCTAATCAATTGAGCGATTTCTTGCGCCACAATTATTGAAGCTTCTGAAGAATTTTTGAAGATTTCATTATGAATTTTTTCGAATCTAGTTTCTTCAAATTTTCCAGCACTTTTATAGCTAATGTCAGGTTTGATTTCTAAAGCACTTTTCATTTTTTTCTTTTTATAGTAATTATCTCTTTGTTTTTGAAATGGTATAAGCAATTTGCATTACTTATACCATTTACTAACCAAAACTTATATTCTTTAATCTTTGTTTTTTTTTAGAAATTGGCGTCAGTAGTGTCCCACCAAAGTCTAGTACCACCAGTATCCAAACCTCCTAGTTTTGCAACTCCGGTAGCAACACCTCCAGGGTTTCCATCTTTTTCAGATTGAACAAAATTTATTCTTCGTACTCCTAAATTAGAGTCAATTTTACCTCCACTGGTATTTTTTAATACCGGAAATAATTTTGGATAACCCGTTCTTCTATAATCAGACCAAGCCTCTTGACCTTCTGGGAAATTTGCAATCCATTTTTGAGTAATGATTTTTTGTAATTTCACTTCATTTCCCGCTGCAGCATCCCATGCAACCGTCACATTGTTTACCGCTGCTGCATTATTTACCGTAAAGTTAGGGTCAACATATGCTTTCGCTGTTTTTACATTATCAGCAATATAGGTTGCCGATCCAGATACAGCAAGTTGACTAAATGAGCTTGAAATTCCTGACTCATAAAAATCTTGTGCCGTTCCTCCCATATTCCATCCTCTTAATGCACCTTCAGCTCTTAAAAAATAAACTTCAGCAGTATTCATCAATACCATTTCTTTAGAGTTTACAATTGGTCCAATGGCTGAAAAATCAACATGGTCTGCTTTGGCAGCAATTTCAATTCCTGTACGAACTCCTTTAAATTCTCCTGGAAACTGTACTGATGGATTAAAGAAAATGGCTAATCTAGGGTCGTTATATCCTCCCATGATTGATTCCATATCCGCCGACATACGAACATCTCCCCAAGCTCCACTAATTGTTGCAATTGGGTTGGTATATACCGGGGAAACTATTTTAAAAATATCATCATTGGAAGTCATTACCCCAAATTTTTGTGCGATTGCTTTCTCTGCTTCAGATTTTGCTAAAGCTGGAACTTTTTTAACGATTCGCATAGCCAATCTTAAACGAAGAGAATTGGCAAATTTTATCCATTTTTTATAATCCCCTTTATAAGCAGTTATATCCGTTGTCACAAAAGTCGATGCTTCCTCTGCGTCTACTCTTTTTGTTAGCTCTGCGACTGCAATATCGAGTTCATCAAACATTAACTGGTACACATCCTCTTGAGAATCATATTCAATAACTGGGTCGGTTGTTCCAAATTTAGAGTAAACAATAGGGCCATAAGTGTCTGTAACTCTATGCATTCCTTCCACTTTAACAATCAAGGAAATAGCGTAAAATTGATCGTATTTACCTTTGGCTTTTTGCTCTATTTCATAGGCATTAGACATTACATCTCCATATGCAGCCCCCCAAGCAAATCCATTCCATCCATCAACAAGATCATAAGTAGTATTGTTTGTTCCCCCTCTAAAGGCAGTACCTGTAGCCATATATCCTGACCAAATATCAGCCTGCAAGCCTTGTTGAACTTGGTATTTCCATTCTGGTGTAAGAACTAAAATATTATTTAACATCGGACCGAATAATCCTTTGATATGATTAAAATCTTGTTCCAGTAATTTGGTGGTAATCCCGTTTGGATTTGTGTTTATTTCTTCAAAATTATCCGTACAACTTACTGCAGCGAGTAAAGACATACAAATAGCTGTTGTTTTTATAGTTTTTAATTTCATGATTTTTTTATTAGAAAGTTACATTTAAATTAAGACCAATACTTCTTGTAGATGGCATTCCATATACGTCAATACCTTGCAAACCTTCACCAGTACTCAATGAAATATTTGGGTCAAAAGGAGCCTTTTTGTAGATAAGACCCAAGTTTCTGGCAATTAATGACAAACTTGCTGATTGTAAAAAAGGTAGTTTTTCAGTATTAAAAGTATACCCAACAGATACTTCTCTTAAACTTATATTCGTAGCATCATAAATATATTCTCCTGTTGCTCCTGCTCTACCTCCTGTTTGTTTGTAATAGCTTTCAGTAGGATATTTTCCAACATATGCTGACCCATCTGGATAAACCGCATTGATAGTTACTCCACCGGCATTTCTTGCATCTCCAGTTACTTTTGAAACTCCAAACTCATCATTGGTGGCTTCTGTCAAACTCATAACTTCCCCACCAAATCTTGCGTCAATAAGTATATTTCCAAAGAATGAACCATATTTGAAGGAATTAGAAAAACCTAGCATATAATCCGGATTAGAATTACCGATTTCTTCAAATCCAGTTTTTTGAATTGTACCGTCATCATTCAACATCACACGTCCTTCTGCGTCTTTCTTGATGTTCACTCCTTCGATTACTCCAAAAGGTCTTCCTTCAATCAAAGCATATCTGTAATTATTTACCCCTGGATCAGTTAAGTTTATTCTCCCTCCTAATTCAGAAGGAATCTCTTTTACGATATTTTTATTTTTGGAGTAGTTTAAAGCAGAATCCCACGAAAATTTATCTGATTTAACGATTTTAGCTGTCATTACAAGCTCTATACCTTGATTCTGAATACTTCCTGCATTGAAACCGTAATTCAAATATCCAAATGGGTTGGTTGGAGGAGCAGGAACTTGCAAATATTGATTTTTAGTTTCTGATTTGTAATAGGAAACTTCAAATCCAATTCGGCTTCCAAACATTCTCCATTCGGTACCAATTTCAAATTCTGATTTTAATTCTGGTTTTAATGATTCACCAGGTCTTGGACCAACCAATGGTTTTTTGAAACCTTCAGTTGTATAACTATTTGTAGGAGATGTTACGAATGAGAAAACATCATTACCTACTTGTGCATAAGTGGCACGAACTTTTCCATAATTAATAAATTCTGGTAAAGTAGTCATTTGGCTAATAATTGCAGTAACACCCACAGATGGATAGAAAAATCCTGAATTATTGGTGTTTACCAAAGTAGAAGACCAATCATTTCTACCTGCAAGATCTAAAAACAACATATCCTTGTATCCAAAAGTAGTCGCTGCAAAAACAGATTGTACTTCTTTAGAAGAACCTAAAGTTTGCAAGTTTCCTGAATTATTTACAAAATTCCCTAAGGTGAAATAATTGGCTAATTGCAATCCTGCTCCAATACCGGAATCTAAAGTAGTTGCTTGATTTCCAATTGTATTTGTAATACTTGTACCAATATTAGCATTAAAACTAAATTTGTCATTAATATCAGTGTTTATGGTAGCAATTAAATCCGCATAACGCTGTGTACTTAAGGTATTAACATTGATATACCTTCCGTTTGTATGAGATAAAGTACCTTGTGTTGTAGCATATATTTTTTTATCAAAACCGCTTTCTGCACGGTTATAACTGTATCTTGAAGCAATGGACAACCAATCATTAGCTTTATATTCTAAAGCGATAGATCCATTGAAAAATTGGTTTGTATCTTCTGATTTATTTCTGTTGATACCCCAATATGGATTTTGCATGATATCTCTATCGGTCATCCAATTTTGAGCCATTAAATTTCTTTCGACATTAAAAACTTCAAAGTTGTTTTTATACTCATTAAAATCATTTCCCCTTGGCATCAAATAAACTCCTGTCAATGGGTTGAAATAAAATCCGCTCACAGGTCTGTTATTCACAGTTTGAGAAGTATAATTAGCATTTGCGGCAACGTTTAATTTATCATTAAAGAATTTTGCAGCCTGTCTAATACCAAAATTATTTTTCTTCAAGCCACTTCCTGGAATAATGCCTTTACCTGTGGTATTTGCATAAGACAATGTGGTAGAATTAGTTTCTGTGGCAGAAGAAAATGCCAACGATGTAATTTGTGTATTCCCTGTTTGAAAAAAATCTTTAACATGATCTTTGGAAGCACCTTTTGCACCCCAAGTTTCTTCACCACCTGCTACCGCTACATATTCATTTTGAAATTTAGGTAGATAAGCCACCGATTCAAATGTGGTAACTGAACTAGCTTTTAATGTAGACTTGCCTTCTTTGGCTTTTTTTGATGATAATAAAATAACCCCATTAGCACCTTGACTACCATATAATACAGAAGCAGCAGCACCTTTAAGAACAGTCATTCCATCATAATCATCAGGATTTATTAAAGACACTACGTCTCCTCCATCACGGTTTCCTCCTGCAGTATCACCAAAAGCATTATTTGGCTGACCTGACGTTCCGTTAAATAATGGAATACCATCAATTACGTATAATGGCTGATTGTTACTTACAGAAGAATTTCCACGAATAACCACTTTTGTAGATCCACCGGTACCACCAGCACTTTTAGTAACCGCAACACCCGAAATTTTACCCGCTATCGTATTGATAATGTTAGCATCTTTAACACGAGTCAATTCTTCCCCTTTTAATTCTTGGGCTGAATACGTTAACGATTTTCTTGTTTTCTTGATTCCAAGAGAAGTTACGACCACTTCTGTAAGAGCAGTCGATGCAGCATCTTTAAGTTGCACATTTAAACTATTTGAATCCCCTACTATAATGTTTTGGGTTTCAAAACCTAAATAAGAAAATATTAAAGTTTTTCCTTTTTGAGTTTCAATTGTAAAATTACCGTCAAAATCGGTAACACTTCCTTTTGATTCTCCTTTTACTGCTATAGACACTCCAGGTAATGGAGATCCAGAGGCATCTGACACCGAACCTTTAATAATTTTTGACTGTGCAAGTAATCCTTGAACAGTAAAAACCATCATAAAGATCATAATAATTTTTTTCATATTTAAAAGATTTTGTTAGTTATTGAGGTAAATTTATATTGATAATAAACCTTAAAAAAATAAATTAAACCAACAGTCCTATTTTTTAAACGAACGACATAAATCTATCTATGACAGGTTTAGCGAACTCAATTATTAATTGTTTTTTAATTGTTTTTATGTGTTTTATTATAAAAGAACCTATATTAGCTATCGAATTTCAAACAAATATTGAAATTTGTTATTAATTTAATACCATGCCCTTTTTAAAATGAGTAAAATAAAAGATATAAAATTTGATATAAAATTTAAATATCATTTCTGGTTTTGGACTATTTATTTTATCCTGAATTTTCTTCGTTGGGGCGCCTACTTTAATGATTATACCTATTCATTTAACTCCAACTTAATTGAATTTTCTATTCACATCCCGTTGGTGTATTTAAATTTATTTTATTTAGTCCCTCGTTATGTCTTAAAAGAAAAATATGTCAGCTATGTAACATTACTATTGCTTAGTCTATTTTTTGTTTATTTACTAAAAACGGGCCTTACTTACTATTTGATATCCAATAATATTTGGCCTGAGGCCAATAGAGAATACAAGCCATTTGAAATTAATCATATTATTGCAGTATGTATTGGTGAATTATATGTTCTTGCTATGGCCTCTTCCATCTACCTGACTTTGATATGGCTTAAAGAGAGAGAGCGAAATAGAATTCTAAGGGAAGAACAATTTAAAATTAAGTTAAAATATTTAAAAAATCAGATTCAGCCCCATTTTTTCTTTAATACCTTAAATAATTTATACGCCCTTTCTTTAGAAAAATCCGACAAGGTTCCCAATGTAATTCTCAAGCTATCTAAATTAATGGAATATGTACTTTATGGAATTGAAAAGGATAATTATGCCTCGTTGATTAACGAAATAAATTATATTCAAAATTATATCGAAATTGAAAAACTGCGATTTGAAAATACAGAAGTTAGCGTAAATATTAATTCAAACATCGATGACATTAAAGTTCCTCCGCTTTTACTAATTACGCTTTTAGAAAACGCATTTAAACATGGAGGTTACAATAATAAAAATCTAAACATTCGAATTAATTTTCAAATTATCAATGATAAAATATTGGATTTTGTAATAATCAATAATTTTACAAATTCACCAAAACTAACCCCTAATAAAGGAATAGGATTAATAAATACAAGGAAAAGATTGAAATTAATTTTCAAAGACAATTATAAATTGGAACATAAAATTAAGTTTAATTACTACGTTGTTAACCTACAAATACCACTTCAAAAATGAAAATTAAATGTGTTTTAATTGACGACGAACCGTTAGCAATAAAAGTCATGCAGAATTATTTTAGTAATTTTCCTGATTTTGAAATCGTCTCTACATTTACCAATTCAATTGTCGGCTTAGATTATATCAATAATAATCCAGTTGATGTTGTTTTTTTGGACATCAATATGCCAATGATGACTGGCTTTGAACTTATCAAATTGATTGAGAATAAAAATAAGCTTAAAATTGTCATTACTACCGCTTTTAGGGAGTTTGCTGCCGAAAGTTATGATTTGGATGTTTTAGATTACTTGGTGAAACCAATTCCTTTACCACGTTTTATAAAGTGTATCAATAAAATTTTGACTGAAATTAATGCAAAAAGCAGTATCAAAATTGAAAACTTTAGAGTAGAACCTCATATATTCCTAAAAGTTGATAAAAAGATGGTAAAAATAATCATAGACGACATCCTTTTTATTGAGGGAATGAAAGAATACATTAAAGTGGTTACAGCAGATAAAACGTATATTACACATAGAACCCTAACCTCTTTATCTGAAGAATTACCAGAAGACCAATTTGCCCGTATCCATAAATCCTATACTATTGCTTTGAATAAAATTAAATTCATTGAAGGAAACAGAATACAAATCATGAATTTTACTTTACCTATCGGAAGAAATTACAGCAAAGATGTTAAAAGCCGAATTCTTGAATAAGCAATTATACTTCACCTTCCCTATTTCAAGCTATTAAAAAAAATTGCAAAGGCACCAAAAAATAATGGTTTAGATTTAATTCCGGAGTTGTAATTTTTATGAAATTTAAAACAAATGTAAAGTATTCAATTTGTCCCTTATGCAATAAGTAAATCACTTTATAATTCAGTACCCTATGTTTGTAATTTTTTTTAAGGTATCGCATTTGATGAGAATAATATAAATTTTACAGACGAAACCAAATTTAAAACAATCTAAAAACAGTAAAAAAAATTAAATATTTCTTGATTATTATGTGTAAAAAACACATTTATTTAAGTTTAAAATCGATTTTGTTGATATTATGATAAAAAATTGTGTTAATTATTTTTTTTTATAATAATATAACAAATACTTTTACGCACTTTCACTAAAAACAAACTAAAATCTAAAAACCAATTTTAAAGTATGAGTTCAGAAAATTTACAAACCAAATGGGGACAATTCATTTCCCTCGTAACAGTATTCTTCTTTTGGGGTTTTGTTGGTTCAGCCAATGACATATTAATCCCTGTATTTAAAAAAGTATTTACGTTATCTCAAGTACAGTCCCAATTAGTTGCCTGGGCTTTTTATGCTGCCTATTTTGTGGGGTCTATCATTTTCTTTCTTGTTTCCTTGAAATCAGATGTTTTACAAAAATTTGGATATAAAAAAACACTCGCTGCCGGATTAATCGTTTCTGCAATTGGTTCTTTTTTATTCGTGCCCGCTGCAACGATGGAAAGTTTCACATTCTTTTTAATGGCCTTGTTTACTGTTGGTTTGGGTTTCTCCATCCAACAAATTGTCGCCAATCCACTAGCTATCAAAATGGGAAGCCCTGCAACCGGAGCGCACCGTTTGACATTGGCCGGAGGTGTAAACTCTTTCGGAACAACAATTGGTGCTATTTTATTGGGGATTGCATTGTTTGGAATGGGAGATAATAAAAGATCGGAACTTTCTTTAGAAGACATTAAATTGCCTTTTATCATCCTAGGAATTGCCTTTGTTTTAGTGGCTATTTTTATGCTTATCTCAAAAATTGAAGATCCTGTAAAACAGGAAGAAGCTAAAATTGAAGCAGGTCATAAAAACTTTAGCATTCTGGATTACCCTCAATTGTATTTGGGAATGCTAGCCATTTTTATTTATGTTGGTACCGAAGTAACAATTATCAGTAATTTACCGGCATTACTTAAAACGGCTGAATTCGGAAATATTTTAGAAGATGCCATTCCTCCTTTTATAGCACTATATTGGGGCAGTTTAATGATTGGCCGTTGGAACGGAGGAGTCAATGTTTTTGACACATCCAATCTTATTAATAGAGTACTTAAGTTTATTGTTCCTGCTTTGGCCTTTGGAGTTATCATCGGAGCAAATATTTTTGCTGAGCACAATGTTTCTGCCTTTTATGTCTACCCTATCTGGATATTGATTTTCATTTTTGTGAGCTTCATTGGAGGAAAAAATGCTGGTAAAACATTGATGCTTTTTGGAATTTCAGGCTTATTAATGATGTTCATTGGACTTGTTTATCCTGATAAAGAAATCGCTAAATTCTTTTTTATCTCTGGAGGATTATTTTTATCTATCATGTGGCCATCTATCTTTGATTTAGCTATTGCCGGGTTGGGTAAAAATACCGGAAAAGCTTCTTCTTTCTTGATTATGATGATTCTTGGTGGTGGTGTTATTCCTTTACTTCAAGGAAGTATTTGTGATTTTGACATAATGCATCCTGAAGGTATCATGGGAATTTCTTGGACTCATTTCTCCTATGTTATTCCGTTAATTGGCTTTGCTTATTTAGCTTTTTATGGTTTCTATTGTCCTAAAATACTAAAAAAACAAGGCGTTTTTCACATTGAAACAGAAGGCGGAGGTCACTAAACCCAACTTCTTTAAAACAATTTCACAATTGTATTAAAAATAAAATAATTCATTTAAAATGAGAGGCAAATAAGTCTCTCATTTTTTTTTATCCCTATATATTTAGTTTTTATAGAAAATGTATAATTATTCTTAATTTTTTTATTTTAAATTCGCCAAAAATTACGCTACTGATTAAGCAACAAAAAAATTCAAAGATGAAAAAATTTCTTATTCTAACTATTCTTTTATTTACTTTTCAATCATACAGCCAAACTTATGTCAAAGTAAACGCATTTACCACTTTACTGACCATACCAAATGTTGGAATCGAAACGAGTATCGGAAATAAATCAACGTTGCAATTTGATGTTTTGGCCTCTCCTTGGAAATCAATCAAAGGTAACCCGAGACAATTTTACACCTTCACTGCTGAATACAGATATCATTTTAAAGATAACTATAATGGATTTTATACTGGAATCCATATTGGAGGCACTAAATTTAATTTTCAAAAATGGAATTACATAAACACTGACCTATACGAAAAAGGAATTGGGTATTTAGCTGGAGCAACAATTGGATACCAAGTAAAGCTCAATGAAAAATTTATGCTAGATTGCTTTTTAGGTGGCGGATGGCATCAAGGATTTTATAAAGGGTATCATATCAGCACCGGAGAGCGCTATGATGGAGCTAAAAACTACAACAAAAGCGGCGAATGGTTTCCGTATCGTGGAGGTGTGATGGTTTCTTATAAACTGTAATCTAATTATCTAACTTAGGTAACGTTTTTATATACAATTCTTCAACCTTTTTTCTTGCCCATTCGGTTTTTCTTAAAAAAGTCAAACTTGATTTTATACTTGGGTTTTCATTAAAACATTTAATTTTTATTAATTCCCCCAAAGTATCAAAACCATAATAATGAACTAGTTTTTCAAGGATAGCTTGTAAAGTTATTCCATGAAGCGGATCTTTTGTCTGTGATTTTTCCATAGTGCAAATTTAAATCAATTTAATAAATTATATTGCCGATTCGTTGTTTTGTTCCTACATTTGCAATCCTATGCTAAAAACGGTCAACATATTAAATAAAAGAGCTCGATTTGATTATGAAATAATCGAAAAATTTACTGCTGGAATTGTTTTGGCAGGAACCGAGATTAAATCCATTCGTTTAGGAAAGGCAAATATTACCGAAAGTTTTTGTGAATTTAGCAATAACGAACTTTTTGCCATTAATACCTACATAGAAGAATATTCTTTTGGGAATCAATTCAATCATAAAGCCAGAAGCGAAAGAAAACTTTTATTGAACAAACGAGAATTAAAGAGTTTGGCTAGAAGTGTACAAGCCAAAGGACTTACTATTGTCCCTTTACGTCTTTTTACCAATGAAAAAGGAATGGCTAAACTAGAAATTGGTCTTTGCAAAGGGAAGAAAACGTATGATAAACGTGAATCCCTTAAAGAACAAGATACTAAACGTGATTTAGACCGAATTAAAAAATCTTTTTAATTCTCTGAGATTTTTCATTTTCTGCTTTATTGAAATTTTTTCGCATAGAAATTATGTCCTGGGGAAATAATTTAAATAGAAAAACACCTGACGGTTTTAGACTTATTTTATTGAGAAAATACTATTATTTTAAGTATCTTTAAGTATATACTTTTAATTATGGAAATCATCAATTCTATCTTTAAACTTCTTGCGGGCATTGGTTTATTTCTTTTTGCCATGTATCTGATTGAAGAATCTATAAAAAATCTTTCCGGCAGGAACTTCAAACTATTTTTACAAAGAATTACCAAGAACAAAGTTGGCGCTGCAACAGGTGGTGCAATTGTTACCGGAATTTTACAAAGTAGCTCAATGGTTTCTTTTATGGTTTTGGCCTTTGTAGGTGCTGGCGTATTTACGATGAGAAATGCCATGGCCATTATTCTTGGGGCAAATCTAGGTACCACACTTGATAGTTGGGTTGTGGCAACGCTTGGGTTTAAATTTAATATTGAAGTCGTCGCCTATCCAGTTGTTGGTTTGGGCAGAATACTGTTGATTTTATTCAGTAACCTAAAAACCATTAAATATATTTCCTTTTTTCTTTTCGGATTTGGCCTATTATTTATAGGGCTATCCTTTATGAAAACAGCAATGGAGACCCAGGTTACGCTCTTTGATTTCTCAAAATACGCTGAGATGTCGTTAGCCCTTTTTTTACTTATAGGCTTTATTATTACTTTAATGGTACAGTCGAGTTCCGTAACAATGGCACTAACGCTTAGCGCCTTACATGTAGGAGCAATTAATTTTCCAATAGCTGCAGCTCTTATTTTGGGTTCTCAAACGGGAACTACAATTAAAATAATATTAGGAGCCATAGACGGTAATTCTTCCAAAAAAAGAATCGTTTTGGGAAATGTGCTGTTTAATATATTTATTACACTTTTTGGATTTATTTTATTGCATCCTATTTTGTCTTTAATAACCAATGTTTTAAACATCAAAGACACTCTTATTGGTTTGGTTATTTTTTCAAGTTTAATTAATTTATTTGCTATTATATTATTCTTACCCTTTCTTGATCTATTTACCCGTTTCTTGGGACAGTTTTTTAAAAACGCTGAAGATCTGATTACTTCATTTATAAAGCATGCCTCTATTGCAGAGCCTATTACGGCATTGGATTTATTTAGAAGGGAAACCAAATATTTTATTCATAATTCCATGATATACAATCTTGAATTATTTAAGATTAACACCCATTTTCTAAGAGATCAAATAGAATTTAAAAAAATCAATGAGAAAACGAAATTCAACAGTAAAACAAACGAAGAGAAATATGATTATCTAAAACAACTTCAAGGTGAAATTCAAGCATTTTATTTAAAATTGAGACCGATTTTACAAACAGAACAATTCTCTGAAATCAATCAATTAATCTCGGCAGTTAGAAGTGCTATGCATTCTGTAAAAAGTATAAAAGACATCGGAAGTAATATTTCAAATTTAAGTCATTCTTCGAAAGATATTAAATACCATTTTTTTATCCATAATAAAGAAGAAACCGAAGCCTTGTATCTTGAATTTAATGCTTTTTTGACGTTGAATAAAACTGCCGATTTCGATAATTTTCAAGAAGTTTTTAAAACAATTGAAACCAATTATTCCAAAGCGTTAAATGATTTTTATACTGATGCACAACAAACTATGGTTGAAAATATTGACATAACAACCATTATCAATTTCAACAGAGAACTTTTTACATCCAATAAAGCCATGCTTATGGCCATAAAAGATTTTTTGCTAAAAGAAAAAGAAGCCGAAGAATTCAATATAATTCCAATATATAAAACGTAAATTTCAAAAATACTCCTCTTTCAACTTATTTTTAAATTTTAAAAGCAAAGAACATTAATTAATTATTTCTTTAAAATTATCAATAGTGATTTCGTGCTATTTCGAATCTATTTTTTTGTTTCAAAAGAATTTGTTTTTACTACTTTTACAAAATATAATACATCACCTGAATTGGTGACAAAAAGCAGCATTAAATGTCTACAGCAAAAAAAGATTACAAAAGGATTACCACAAAGTCATTGATTGACATGAAAACCAATAATGAAAAAATTTCGATGTTAACAGCCTATGATTATACCATGGCTAAAATTGTCGATACAGCTGGTGTAGATGTTATTCTTGTAGGTGATTCTGCTTCAAATGTAATGGCAGGACACGAAACGACGTTGCCAATCACTTTAGATCAAATGATCTACCACGCCTCCTCAGTAGTTAGAGCAGTAGAACGTGCTTTGATTGTAGTTGATTTACCTTTTGGAAGTTATCAATCCGATCCAAAAGAAGCATTGCGTTCGGCTATCCGAATTATGAAAGAAAGTGGTGCTCATGCCGTAAAATTAGAAGGAGGAAAAGAAATCAAAGAATCCATCAAAAAAATATTGAATGCCGGAATCCCTGTTATGGGACATTTAGGATTAACACCGCAATCTATCTATAAATTTGGAACGTATACGGTTCGTGCCAAAGAAGAACAAGAAGCGGAAAAATTAATGAAAGATGCCAAATTATTAGAAAACCTAGGTTGTTTCGCATTGGTTCTGGAAAAAATTCCAGCTCATTTAGCTGAAAAAGTGGCCAAAAGCATTTCAATCCCCGTTATAGGAATTGGAGCTGGCGGTGGCGTTGACGGCCAAGTTCTGGTCATTCATGACATGCTGGGAATGAATAATGAATTTAGCCCTAGATTTTTGCGCCGATATATGAATTTATATGAAGGAATGACAACTGCGATAGGTCAATATGTTAGCGACGTAAAAACCAAAGACTTCCCCAATGAGAATGAACAATATTAATTCAAAAAACAGATTTAATATTATTCAAAATAAATAAAGATATGCCCAATATACCAACAACTTGTATTGTTATTCCTTGTTACAATGAAGAATTTGGGATTTCAACTGAAGAATATTCCACTTTTTTAGAAAACTATAAATTAACGACGATTTGCTTTGTTAATGACGGCTCTACAGACAATACCATTGATACACTTCAGGCATTAAAACAAAAGCATGACGACCAAATACATATTGTTTCCCTAAACAAAAACGTTGGAAAAGCAGAAGCAGTTAGAGCTGGAATTAATTATTGTAACGAAAATTTCGAATATCAAAACATCGGTTATTTAGATGCTGATTTAGCGACAACTTTAGAAGAGTTTATGGCTATTTCTAACTATTTGAAAGATGAAATTGTGTTTTGCTTTGGTTCCAGAATAAGAAAAATTGGTTCTACAATTATCCGAGAAAACAGTCGTTTTTTAATAGGTCGAATTATAGCCACTTTTATTTCCAACATACTTGATTTAAAAGTTTACGACACACAATGCGGCTGTAAGGTATTTACAAAAGACATTTCAATACAATTATTCAGAAAACCTTTCATTTCAAAATGGCTCTTTGATGTTGAACTTTTTTTTAGAATGATTCAACTCTTTGGTAAAGAAAAAGCAATCCTTAAAATGTATGAAGTTCCTTTAAAATCATGGATTGAAAAAGGAAATTCAAAAGTAAAACCTACCTATTTTTTTAAACTTTGGCTTGATTTGTACGCCATAAACAAAGCGTATAAAAAAAATGGTGCGGCTTACCTATAAATATTAATACCCAACAGTAAAATGATTAAAGAAAAACTACAAAACAATTCCTTTATTCTATACCTCTCAGTAATTCTACTCCTTCTTTTCCGCCTTTTATTAATTGCAGATATTCCGCTATTGGATAAAACCGAAGCCAGATATGCAGAAATAGCTCGAATCATGTGGGAAACCAAACAATGGATTGTTCCCCAAATTGATTACGGAGTACCTTTTATGGCAAAACCTCCTATGTCTACTTGGTTGTCTGCCCTAAGTTATTTTGTTTTTGGAATCAATGAATTTGCAGCCCGTTTTCCTTCTTATCTTCTAAATGTACTGATACTTATTGTCACAGGGAAAATTGTCAAAAAAACAGGCGCATCTTTCTATTTACCGGGTTTTATTTTACTGACAATGCCTGAATTCCTTATTCATACCGGTGTCGTTTCTACAGATACCGCTTTTGCGTTTTGTACATCCATGGTTATGATTGCATTTTGGAAAACGATGAACAGTCCTGAAAAAACCTATTGGAATTATCTTTTTTCTGTTTTTATGGGCCTTGGTTTACTTGCCAAAGGACCATTGGTATTAATGCTTACCCTACCCCCTATCTTTTTATGGTGTATCCTTGACCTCAACAGATTTAAGGAAGTTTTTTCAAAATTTTCAATTCTTGTTGGCATTCTTATTATGGCAATAATTGCAGTGCCTTGGTATTATTTAGCAGAACAAAAAGCCCCTGGGTTCCTTGATTATTTTATTGTTGGTGAACACTACAAACGCTTTGTCGAATCGGGATGGAAAGGCGATTTATACGGAAAACCAAAAACACAACCTATCGGAATGATTTGGGCATTCATGTTAGCTTTTGGATTTCCTTGGATACAAATTGTAGCCTATAAATTATGGAAAAACAGAAAAACAATTATGAAAAATAGTTGGGTTTCTTTTTTAGTAATGTGGTTGTTTTGGACCCCTATATTCTTTTCCCTTTCCAAAAACATCTTGCATACTTATATGCTTCCGATTACAGTTCCAATCATGTTTCTGATGGTATATTGGTGGGATGATTTTAAAAGTAAAAAAACACTGTTTCGAGTTGCTGCATTTTTTCCAATTGTTGTATTCATATTCTATTTTGCTGTTTTTGCCACAGGAAAAATTGATTACAAGATGAATTCGGATAAATATATTTTAGAGAAGTTAAAAGCTAAAACCAACAATGAAGAAATTCCAATTTACTATTGGAAAGAGAAAAATTATTCGGGGCAGTTTTACACCAATGGAAAAGCGCAACTTATCAAAGAAGCCAGCCAATTTGATTCGGTTTTCAAAACCAATAAAAAAATAATTTTGATAACATTGAAAAAATCAGAAAGTGAAATTCCAAAAGCCTACAAAGACCAATTGGAATTAACCGAAGAGAATTACAAAACTGCGATTTATATCTCAAAATAAACAATGAAAGAACTATCCAATAAGAACAATCTACAAATTCTTCACGAAGACAATCACATCATTGTGGTCAATAAACGCGTGGGTGATATTGTTCAAGGAGATAAAACTGGAGACAAACCGCTTAGCGAAGTGGTAAAAGAATATATCAAAGAAAAATACAACAAACCGGGTGAAGTTTACCTAGGTGTGGTACATCGCTTAGACAGGCCTACAACCGGAATCGTCGTTTTTGCCCGAACCAGTAAGGCATTGACTCGATTGAATGAATTATTTAAAAATAGGGAAACCCAAAAAACGTATTGGGCAATAGTAAAAAACAAACCGCCTAAACCGGAAGACAAACTCATTCATTTTCTGAAAAGAAATGAAAAAAACAACACTTCAAAGGCACATTTAAAAGAAGTTCCAGATAGTAAAATAGCCAGTTTAGATTATAAAATCATCAAGGAACTAAACAATTATTTTGCTTTAGAAATTAACTTACATACCGGCAGACACCATCAAATTAGGACACAACTCTCCGCTATTGGCTCTCCCATAAAAGGCGATTTAAAATATGGATTTAACCGAAGTAATCCGGATGGAGGCATTCATTTGCATGCTCGAAAATTAGCTTTTATTCATCCTGTATCCAAGGAATTACTAACTATAATTGCTCCGGTTCCCAATGATGTAATTTGGAATCTTGTTTAAAATTACAAATTTTAGTAACTTGAAAAATTCTTCTTTAATAGTTAATCAAGAAACCAATAAGACAATTTAAAATGGACATCACAAAAGAAAAATCAGTAAGTGAAGCGATAGAATACAGACGCTCCGTACGTGTTTTCAAAAAAGAACCTATCGACGAAAACAAAGTTAAAGAATGCATTCGGTTGGCAACATTGGCTCCCACAAGCAGTAACATGCAACTTTGGGAATTTTATCATGTTGTCTCTCCAGAAGTTTTATCCAGAATCACAGCGGCCAGTTTTTTTCAAAATGCAGCCAAAACAGCGAATCAAATGGTAATTGTTGTGGCTAGAAAAGATTTGTGGAAAAAAAGAATCCAATCTAACGTGAACCATTTAAAATCTAAATTTGGTGATAAACCGGAATCCGAATATTCTAAGAGAGAACTATTTGCTTTAAACTATTATCAAAAAATTGTTCCCACACTCTATATTGATTTTATTGGAATTTTAGGAACACTTAAATACTTGTTTTTTCAAGTCATCGGATTATTCAAGCCCACTTATAAAGAAACCCGACGAAGTGATATGCGAATTGTTGCGCAAAAAAGCGCTGCTCTTGCTGCTCAAAACTTCATGTTGGGTATGGCGGCCATAAACTATGACACCTGTCCCATGGAAGGTTTTGATTCATCCAGAATCAAAAAAATATTAGACTTGCCTTCTTCTGCCGAAATAAACATGATTATTGGTTGTGGTATTCGGGAAGAAAATGGTATTTACGGGGAGCGTTTTAGAGTTCCTTTTGAAGAAGTATATAGTAAATTATAAATTAAAAGTAACAGAATCATGTCAATAACAGACAAAGTGGAAGAGATTAAAATAAAAGGATTTAAACTAGATTTTGGAACCGTTTTCAATAATGCATTTGAAAATTATAAAAAAATTGCTTTGTACGCAGGATCAATGCTGTTAGTTTTTACCGTAATATTAATGGTTGTATTTGCCGTAATATTAATTTCAATTTACGGTATACCAAAACTAATGGATGTACTCAAACCAGAAAATTTAAAAGTCTTAAGTACTTCTTCTGATTTCATCATTGCTAACTTAGCGTTTAATATTTTATTTTCTTCTTTTACCAGCCCATTTTTTGCCGGGTTAATAAATATGGTTCATTCTGCAAAAATGGATGAAGAGTTTCATGTTTCAACCGCTTTTAAATTTTATAAAACTCCCTATTTCAAAGAACTTTTTGGAGCTACTTTTATAATTTCGATATTAAATGTTATTTCGACAACACTAATAGACTATTCAGGCTTTCAATTGTTAAGCATCCTGATTTCAATTGCGATCACCATTTTTACCTTATTAACTATTCCTCTTATTATTTTCAGTGATTTGAAAGCAATTTCAGCCATTAAATCAAGCTGCATCATTGTTTCAAAACAACCGATGATTCTGTTTGGACTTATGGCAATGGGATTTCTATTCTCTATAGCTGGAATGATAGGATGCTTCATTGGACTGTTTTTTACTTTCCCTTTTATGTATTCTATGTACTATTCTATTTACGAATCAATTATTGGTTTTGAATAATAGAAAAAAACTAACAAAATGTTACATCCTGTAAATAAAGACTTTAAATAAATAACAAAGTAAATTAGCTACATTTTAATAAAAACGATATCTAATAATTTAACTATAAAAGCTTGGAGAATCAATAAATAAAAAAATAATTTATTACTTTTCCATCTTTATAAGATAAAATTACCACAAACGCATCTTTTTATACATAAGTATAACTTTATGGAACTCTACTATAGTTTTTTATTGCCGTTTTTTTTAAACTTGAATTACAATCTTAGAGACACAATTAGTCTGTTTGTATTAAGTAGCTTAAATATCAATACAAATGTTATCAAGATTATAATAGCTTTTTTAATCGTTACACTTTTTCTGTTAATTTATAATTTTTATAGCACCAAATCTGAAATAAACAACAATGCTTTCAAAAAACATTCAGAAAAAGATATTAAAAACGAAGAATACCAAATCTATTTATTATTTACAGGAATAATCATTATAATATTAGAAGCGACTTTTGAAATTTTTAATCTTAGACCCAAAAGTTTGCTTATTCAAAATTTTATACTGGGCAGCTTTTTTATTCTAATTTACTTTATAAGTAAAAAATCTTCGTGGTTTTTTGGCAACCTTCAGCATCTAATTAAAATAATCTTTATATTAAGTTTTGCCTATGTTTGCAAAAATTTAATTTACAGTTCAGACGATAGCATTCCAATAATAGCTTTTACAGTTATTTATTTAACGTCCTATTCCGTATTAAAACCAATTCGATTATTTTGGTATTTTACCGTTTTGGTTTATTTCTATTTAACGACTCTTTACTTTCTTGAATTAGTCCCACAACCCGTAATATTTAGATTATTCAATTATTCTTTAATCATACTATGTATTAATTATGTTAGACATATGTCTTCCTTGAATATAAGAGACAAGTTTAATTTTACCAATACAATCGTAAATAACGGAAATGCTTTAACTCTGGTATGCAATACAAATGGAGATGTTACTTTTTGTAGCGAAACCATACTGCCCATTTTAGGATATGATATAAAAGAAGTGATGGGTAACCGTTTCAAAAAAAGGACTAATGATGAGACCATTAACCAAAACAAACTTGATCTTAATACATCAGTTGGCAGTGTGTATACCCGAAAATTAAAATGTAAAAACAATCAGTATAAATACATCCAGTGGACCTGTCAAAAATATGCCAACGACCAATACATACAAATTGGACAGGATATTACCGAGCAAATAAATATTCAAAAATCCTATGAAAATCTTGTAGAATCTGCTACAGATATCATTTTTGAATTGGATAAGCAGGGCAAATATATCTTTATAAACAAGAATTCCGAAAAAATTACCGGTTACACTATACATGAATTATATGAAACCGATTTTGGTGATTTAATCCGAAAAGATTACCTAAGAACCGTGTTGGATTTTTATAAAAAATCGAGCCCTGAAATGGAAAATTTTCCCTTATTGGAATTCCCAATTGTAAATAAAAAAGACGGAAATGAAATCTGGCTTTCTCAAAAAGTATCGATCAATAGAGATGAAAAAAGAAATATCACTGGTTATTCTATCATTGCACGAGATATTACATTTTTAAAAAATATAGAAGAGGAGCGAATAGCACGACAAGCAAAAATCATTAAATACAATAGTACTTTAAAGAGTTTTACTACCAAAAGTTTTTCCAGTTTTGAAGACTTTGATAGCATTTTAAAGAATATTTTAGAAGTTACGGCAAACACCATTGGCATCAATAGGGTTAGCTATTGGGAATATTTCCCCGAAAAAATAAAATGCTATTATTTATATGACTCAAAAAGCAATAAATACGAAAAAGGATTAGAATTATCTAAAAATCAATTTCCAACTTACTTTTCCAATATTGAGAGTAAATTTCAAATTGTTGCCTCGGATGTGTATTCAAACGAAATGACCAAAGAGTTATGCGTAAATCATATTCCTGAAAATAAAATAATCTCCCTTTTAGACACACCAATATTTATCAATGGTAAACTAAAAGGGATTATCTGTTTTGAATCTTCAGAACATATGATGAAATGGGATCATGAGGATATTAATTTTGCACGATCTGTATCAGACAGTATCGCAATTGCCATTGAATCTCAAATGCGACTGGAAACAGAAAGAAATTTGGCTTACAAAAGTGAATTATTATCTGCCATGACTTTATGTACTGAAAAGTTCATCAATAGTAATGACATCAACGATATTTTTAACAAAATCCTCACGATTATGGGGAATGCAACTAAATCACATCGTTCTTCCTATTTTCTGTATGACTCCAATTCAAACACAATTAGTCAAAAATACCGTTGGATAAAAAACCATTTAACCTTAGTTGAAAATAATATTAAACTTCAAAATATACCCTGTGACTATTTTCAAGAAATAATGGATTGTATATTCGAAAATAAAATTTATTCTGCTGTCACTCAAAACATAGCTGTTGAATCTCTCAAAAAGAAGTTGCTCGAAATTGGAGTGACCTCAATTATTGCTTTTCCCGTATTTATTAAAAATGAATTACATGGAATTCTGATTTTCGATGACACAATTGATGAAAGAATATGGTCTGAAGATGAAATAAATATTTTAAAAACACTAGCCGGAAATATAGGTTCTTCGATTAACCGAATTATTGATGAAACTGCAATATATGAAAGTGAAGAAAAATTTAAATTATTGGCTAATAATATTCCAGGAACCGTTTATTTATCAAAATACGACGAGAATTCTTCTAAAATATACCTAAGTGATGAAATTGAAAAATTGACTGGTTATTCAAAAACTGACTTTTTAAGTAACACCTTGAATTTTATCGATTTAATTCATCCAAAAGATAAAAATGAGGTCCTTTTGTCTCAAGGAAGAGCAATAAATAATGGTAAACAAATCCATTCCATCTATAGAATTATTAATAAGAAGAATGAGATTGTTTGGGTAGAAGAATTTGCTGATGTCATCATTAAAGAGGGAAAAATTAGTTTCATTGAAGGCATTTACATTGATATTACAAAAAGAAAAGAAGCCGAAAAAGCGGTAAAAGGAAGAGAGTTAGCCGAAGCATCAAATAAAGCTAAGTCCGAATTTTTAGCTAATATGAGCCATGAAATCAGAACACCTCTCAATGGAATTATTGGCTTTAGCGATTTATTGATTAAAACGGAACTTGATGAAATTCAGAAAAAACACATGCTTACCGTTAATCAATCTGCCCATTCCCTATTGGAAATTGTAAACGATATTCTCGATTTTTCTAAAATAGAAGCAGGTAAACTTTATTTACATATTGAAAATTCTGAACTCAAAGAATTATTGAATCAGATTATCAATTTAATTTCTTTTGAATCAAATCAAAAAAAGCTACATTTAGAACTAATAATCGATTCTAATATTCCAAAATATTGTTGGATAGACACTGTCCGTTTAAAACAAATTATAGTCAACCTATTGACAAATGCGGTAAAATTTACTGAAGAGGGTTTTGTTAAACTAGAAGTCTCATTGAAAGAAGAATTAGGGGATTCTAATAATAGAATTCGTTTTGCCGTCTCTGATTCCGGAATTGGTATAAAGAAAAAAAACAAGGAAAAAATATTTAAAGCCTTCTCACAAGAAGATAGTTCTACCACTAAAAAATTTGGCGGAACCGGTTTAGGACTTACAATTTCCAACAAGCTTTTGGGCTTGATGGGCAGTAAATTAAAAGTAAAAAGTAAAATTGATGTCGGAAGTGTTTTTTATTTTGATATCGATTTAAAAACATCGAATGAAAGCTTACTTGAAGTTTTACCAAGTGACAACTTTCCAAATTATGAAAAGTTGGCTAATTTTGAAAATGCCAGCACCACCAAGATTATGCTGGTTGAAGATAACGCAATCAACATGTTATTACTGAAAACAATTATAAAAAAAATAATTCCTGAAGCAACTCTTTTTGAAATACAAAATGGTCAAGAAGCCATAAATCAATTCGAAACTATACTTCCGGAAATTATTTTTATGGATATCCAAATGCCTGTAATGAATGGTTATGAAGCGACAAAATCAATTCGGAATCTAGAATTAGGAAAAAAAGTTCCCATTATTGCCATAACCGCGGGGACGGAAAAAGAAGAAAAAAGTAAATGTCTTGAAATTGGAATGAATGAATATATTTCAAAACCTATTGTAAAAAAAGACATAGAACAAGTACTTTACAAATGGATAAATAACAATCCCTTACAATTGTTGATTTAATTTTTTTATTTTACTATATACCGACTTAAAATAGTTTTAATATGAAATGGAAAGGAAGAAGACAAAGCGATAATGTAGAAGACAGAAGAGGAATGTCTTCTAGTGGAAAGAAAATAATAGGTGGAGGAATTATAGGACTTATAATTTTATTGCTCAATGTGTTTGGAGGTGAAAATGCGCAAATGATTACCCCTATCTTAGAACAAATGAATCAGGGTCAAAGTGTGCCAACAGAACAGCGAGAACTAACTCAAGAAGAAATTGAACTGGGCGCTTTTCCCAAAACAGTCTTTGCTGACACCGAAGACATCTGGAAAAAAATATTTACCGAAAACAACATGCAATATACAGAACCCGGTATGGTTTTATTTACTGGAGCTGTTGAAACTGCTTGTGGGGGAGCTTCTTCTGCTTCGGGGCCTTTTTATTGCCCAGGAGATCAAAAAGTATATATGGACTTGGATTTCTTCAAAGAATTACAAACCAAATTTGGAGCTAAAGGCGGTGATTTTGCCATAGCTTATGTCATTGCCCACGAAGTGGGACACCATGTACAAACCCTTTTGGGGACTTCGGCAAAAATGCGACAAATGCAAGAAGGAAAAAGTCAAGCCGAAGCCAATAAATTATCGGTAGCCCTTGAATTACAAGCCGATTTTTATGCGGGAGTTTGGACAAAATACAATCAGAAATATTTAGATATTGATGATATTGACGAAGCCTTAAGTGCTGCACAAGCCGTTGGGGATGATGCCATACAATCCCGAATGCAAGGTCATGTGGTTCCGGAATCTTTCACTCACGGCACTTCTGAACAAAGAAAATATTGGTTCCTTAAGGGCTATAAAACAGGTGATATCAAACAAGGAAACACTTTTGATGAAATAAGATAACAATACTAAATTGGTGAATACCTACTGTTTGTTTTGTTTTTATTTCAACATTTCATGGTTAACCCAACTTCAAAAAGGAATAGTTCCATTATAGGAAATAACATTATTATTTTTTGTGACAGCTGAAATAAAGTCTTTTATTTAAACAAAATCAAGCCATAAAAAGCACATCGGCAAAATTAGCGGTATCTTTGCGCCTACTTAAAGAAGTAAGCTTAACAATAGTGTTTGCTTCATAAACAGAATATATGTCATTTAACTCATTAGGTTTATCTGATGCTTTATTAAAAGCCATCAGCAAAAAAGGATACACAACTCCTTCTCCAATACAACAAAAAGCAATTCCACCCATTTTAGAAGGTAAAGATGTATTGGCATCTGCACAAACAGGAACAGGAAAAACAGCCGGTTTTACACTTCCCATATTAGAATTATTATCGCAAGGAAAACACTTAAGCCACAGACCTATTCGTGCCTTAATATTAACTCCAACACGGGAACTAGCTGCGCAAATATTAGCGAACATTAAAGAATACAGTGCCTTTTTGGATTTACGCTCTGCCGTAATTTTTGGTGGCGTGAACCAAAACCCACAAGTGGCTCAATTGCGCCAAGGTTTAGATATTTTAGTTGCCACTCCAGGTCGATTAATCGATTTGCAAAATCAAGGTTTAATATCACTTTCTAAAGTTGAAATCTTGGTATTAGATGAAGCAGACCGTATGTTAGACATGGGTTTCCTACGCGATATTGAACGTGTTTTGAAAGTTTTACCTTCAAAAAGACAAAACTTGATGTTCTCTGCCACCTTTTCCAAAGACATCAAAAAGTTGGCAATGGGTATTTTGCACAAACCCGTTCAAGTAGAAGCTACACCCGAAAACACCACTGTGGATGCCATTATCCAAAAGATATATCCGGTTGCCAAAGAGAAAAAAACAGAGTTAATCATCAAATTGATTACCGAAGGAAACTGGCAACAGATTTTGGTCTTTACCCGTACCAAACAAGGCGCCAACAAACTGACTGAAAGCATGATTGGTGCTGGTATTAAAGCAGCAGCCATTCATGGAAACAAAGGGCAAGGTGCCAGAACCAAAGCTTTGGCCGGCTTCAAAAACGGAAGCCTAACCGCTTTGGTCGCTACAGATATTGCCGCTCGTGGTTTGGATATTCCATTATTACCGCATGTGGTTAATTTTGAATTGCCCAATATTCCCGAAGATTACGTGCATCGTATCGGTAGAACAGGAAGAGCTGGAGCCAGTGGAGAAGCTATTTCTTTATTTAGCCCGGACGAAACCGTTTTTTTACGCGACATCGAAAAATTGGTTGGCTTAAAATTACCAAAAGAAAACATCAAAGGTTTTGAGCCGGATCCAAATGCCTCCACCGAACCGATTAAACAAGGACAAGGAAGACCGCAACGCAACTCCACTCCCAGAAAACCAAAAACCGATAACACAACCAGAAGCAGTAATAGTTTTGGCCCAAGACGCCCTAGTCAAAACAATGACAGGCGTTCAAACAGATAATTTTATCTAAGTAAATACCTTCCTTTTTAGGAACAGGAGAATTTCGTTTTTAAAGAACGTCCGCTCCCGCTCCCGAGGCTTCGGGACACTTCAACCTTGTGAGGGCTAAAAGCTAGCCCTCACAAGGTTTTTCATTTCAAACGAAGTTCACTGAACTCCTTTGAAATTATGAATAAAGTGAAGTAATCGGTGCCCCGAAAAACCAAACTTTTTTCAAAATAAATTTCTCCACCAAAACCCTCCAAAAACTCTAGCGAAAAGTAATTCCATAAAAATCAACTTACTAATTTGTAAATAATTATTTATATATTTGTGAAATACGAATAAAATAAAACGCAAGAATGCTAACAGAAACTTGCGCATAACATGCCACTTTAGAACAAAACTGGTTTGTTTTATGCGTGTATAAAGTAGTTATGGTGTATAGCTCCGTTGACGAGAAGCAGGTTGTTTTAATCGAAAAATATAACGTGAAAAACAATAATGAAACGGAAACCGAACTGACCGTGAACCATTAGTGACCATTATAGAAAATCGATGAAAATGAGAATATTAATAATAATTTTAATAATAGCTTTTTCGGGTTGTCAATCTCCGAAAAAGAAACACGATTTTACTTTTTATAAATGGAACATTCATGAATCCTATTATTTGAAGTTTAATTCTTCTGATACGCTTTATTATATCAATACCTATCCGCTTGAGGAACAAACTTCCTTTACAATCTTAAGTAGCGAGGAAAAAGAAAAAATTCAAAACACACTAGATACTATAAGTTTTCCAAAGGACGAAGAATTTGCAAATCGTTCAGGTGAAGATGGAGAAACTTATGCTTTTATTCTAAAGAATGGCAAACAATCCAAAAAACTAATGATTCATGAATATAATGGGTTACATAAATTTTTGCTTTTTGGGAAATCATTGGAAGAGATTAAGAATTTACATAAATTCACTCAAACGAATAAAAAAATTGAATTAAGTGAAGTTGATAAAATGTTTCGTGTACCACCTCCACCAATTATTAATTAAATGAAGTTTGAAGTTCAAAAGCAAAAACATTTTGGAACGGAAATCGGAAGGCGGAAAAGTTTACCGAAATTGGAATCGATAATTGGAATGACAAATCATTCGTGCTCAACATACGTGTCGCAACACACCATAACACTTGTTACTAGTGATTTGGGTAATTGGCTTAATTTAAAAATTGGTTTGTATTTGTGAGAATTTGGCTAATCCGAAAATATGGCTTAATTTAGTCCCAAACCACTAGTAGCAAGGGAACGTTGGCGGTCATTGTAAGACAACTCTTGAATCATGAGTAAATATAATCCCTTGTGGAAACATATCAAGAAAAATGGTGGACAATCATTAAAATTATCTTTTGATGAAATTAAGAATATTACAGGAATTGCAATAGACCATTCCTTCTTGAATTATAAAAAGGAATTGCTTGAATATGGTTATGAGGTGAAAAAAATTTCATTGAAAGATAAAACAGTCCTTTTTCAAAAGATTAATTGACAAGTAAAAAAATAGGGACACTTAAGAACCCGATCGCTCGATTGCACAAACGTTGGCGCAGATATTTATCTGTGCCTGCAACAGTGATTAAGCAAAATATGTCAAAAAACGTAAAGAAACTTGATGTGATCTTTCCTTCGTCAAGAGGACAAGATTGTGTTGAAAAATCAAGTACGAACAACATAATTCCACTCCAACTGCCCTTAAATAAAAACTCCTAATAGGGGTTTTACAATCCATGCCCATCCCAATGCTAATGGCACTTCTAAACTACCCCAACCAACCACCTCTATCCAAAGTGCTAAACAGCACCACTTAAAAATGTAAGATAAAAAACAGTTTACATTTTGGATTTAACTTAAAAATTCAAGAGTTTTTCTTTACTAGTACTCTTTTGGCTTAAATTTGCGCAACTTTCACAAACGTAGAAACACTGAAAAATATAAATTTCAAACGTTAAATTGTAACGAAGTATAGGGAATTATTAAAAGGCGCAGTATCAATTGTATGGCTAAGTCATTTGTTTCTAATGGGAAGTCGAAATCAAATTAATTGAAAAAAATTGAAAAAAGGAGAAAATACAGCCACAAGTTGGAGAAGTTGTGAAGAATGTCAGGGACGTGGCAAAAAAAGCCGAGGACTTACCAAGAAAGCACGCCTTCGTTACCAGATGGAACTCGATCAATTTGAAAAAACAAATGGCGATGGGGCAGCTCCTGTTCGTCCAAAGGGGCACCAACACACTTGCTCAAACTGTAACGGATCCGGATTGGTACCTGCTACTTTTCCACCTACAGCCGATAAAGAAAACTATCCACAAATTGCCATTATTGGTGGTGGTATTGGAGGAGTCGCTTTAGCGGTTGCCTGTTTGCACCGTGGAATCCCTTTTACCCTTTATGAACGCGATAACAACTTCGATGCTAGATCACAAGGCTATGGACTCACTTTGCAACAAGCCAGTAAAGCAATCGAGGGATTGGGGATTTTCTCATTGGAAGATGGGGTCACTTCAACAAGACATCTAGTCCATACTACCGAAGGAAAAGTAATTGGGGAATGGGGAATTAGAAAGTGGGTACGGGACGATACCAAAACATCTACGAAACGTACCAATATACATATCGCTCGGCAATCTTTGCGCTTAGCATTACTGGAACAACTCGGCGGGCATGATATTGTACAATGGGGACATCAGTTGGTTAACTTCAAGGAATCTGAAGATAATAGTGTTACTTTAAGCTTTGAAGTAAACGGCGAGATGAAAAGCGCCAAGGCAGATCTTGTGGTTGGTGCCGATGGTATTCGGAGTACAGTGCGTAGGTTATTGATTAGGGAGGATATTAGTCCTTTACGTTATTTAGGCTGTATTGTGATATTAGGCATATGTCCTTTAGAGAATCTCAAAGAAATGAATAGTTCTTTACTGGACTCGGCCACGGTATTTCAAACCGCCAATGGTAATGAGAGAATTTACATAATGCCTTACACATCAGACTCGGTGATGTGGCAATTGAGTTTTCCAATGCCAGAAGAAGAGGCTAAGGCGTTAAGTGCTCAAGGGCCTCAAGCGCTTAAGGAAGAAGCTTGCCTTAGAACTCAGTGGCACACTCCCATTCCGCAAATTTTAGCGGCGACACAAGAAGCTCAAATTTCTGGATATCCTGTTTACGATAGAGAATTACTTCAACCAGAATTATTGGAGAAAGGTGGACAAGTGACTCTGATTGGGGATGCGGCTCACCCCATGAGTCCATTTAAAGGACAGGGAGCAAATCAAGCGTTGCTGGATGCTCTCGCACTGGCTCGGGGTATCGCAAAAGAATGCAGACCTTCATCACCATGGAGAAAAACTGGAGTAAGAGAAAGTGTTTTAAAAGAATTTGAAGTAGAAATGCTACAACGTTCTGCTACCAAAGTAAATGATTCGGCCGCCGCCGCACAGTTCCTGCATTCAGAAATTGTGCTTCATGAAGGTGATGAACCTCGAGGAAGATGTCTAAAGAAAAATGAAGTTTAAACACATTGAAAATTCGATAGACACTGTCCTAAAAAGTATGTAAATTTTCTAAATATTCCATAATTGATTTTTTCCTTTTTCTAAAGCTGTATCAGATATATCAATAGCAGGCTGAAAAATATTAAGATTTCCCTCAAAATGATTAAACTCATTTAGTAAAGTTTTTCTTGATGTAAAGAAAATACAATGTTTAATATTAATGGGGTTATTTCCTTTAAATGATTCAAAAATAATATTACTTAACATATCATATTTTGATGTATTTATGTCGTATTTTTCAAACAAAACTTTTTCAACATTTAATCTTAAATACAAATAATTAATTGAATGTTTAAGTGTTTTTATTGAGTAAATGATAATTTTCTTGCTTTAAAATATTTAAACTATCAATGTTTAATTCTGAAATTTCTTTTGCAGAAACAAAATAATAATCAGTTTTTAAATTCTGATTGAATAAAACCTTTGAAACCTTCCTCTTTTGCTTTTATGGCAATGAGCAAAGCGCCGAGAATGGGTTGCAAACCTCCGTCGAGCGAAAGTTCTCCCATAATTACATACTTGTCAATTTCATCCGCTTTTATTTGGGCGGAAGCCACAAGAATTCCTATTGCAAGAGTCAAATCATAAGCAGAGCCTTCTTTCCGCAAATCGGCAGGAGCCATATTGATGGTAATTTTCTTGCCCGGCATCGAATAGCCGTTATTTTTGAGTGCGGCTGCAATTCGATAACTGCTCTCCTTGGATAGCATTGTCTGGCAGACCTACCAAATGATAGCCAATTCCCTTATCAATATTTACTTCGACGGTAATAGTTGTGGCTTCAACCCCAAAAACAGCACTCCCAAAAACTTTGACTAACATACTGGTTTATTTGATTTTATAAATATAGAACACAATTCAACAAATAAATCGTTTAGTCAGAACATTTGTAATAAATTATCACATTTCTGCTTTACTCCTATTTTTTATGAAGGATATATTAATCCTATTTGGTTTCTAACTTCGTCAACCATTTTTATTAGTTCTAGACTATTTTGATGAGACCAAAGTTCACTTTCAATTCGGTTTTCTTTAATGCAATGATGGCACTCCTCGATTTCGTATGTAAATCCTTTGCCTTTTGTTGGCAGTAAAACCTCTTCATCTTGTTCATCTATGGTCAAAGTATAAGATTGTGTTTGATGCCAAAGCGTGTTTAAATTAATTCTTCCTTTCGTTCCATTTATTGTTGCTTTTATGTTGGATGTTGACACAAAACTAGAATGCAAAATGGCTTGTGCATTTTCGTATTGCAAAATCATTGAGGTTTGCATGTCAGCTCCTGTTTTGTGAAAATTTGACTTTGCCAATATTTCATTTGGAATTCCCAACACAATATAACAAAGAAACAAAGGATACACACCAATATCCAACAGTGCTCCTCCACCTAATTTTAGGTCCGTATTTCTGTTACCAATACCTTCGAGATTGGCACAAAATGCAAAATCGGCATTAATGTATTTCACTTCTCCTATTTCTCCATTTTTAATTTTGGAAAAAGCTTCTCGAAAAGAAGGGTTAAATCTTGTCCAAAAAGCTTCCATAAAAAATGTACTATTTTCTTTCGACGCTTGAATCATTTGCAGCGCGTCATTAAAATTTAGCGCTATGGGTTTTTCGCAAAGAACATGCTTTTTATTCTGCAACGATTTTATAGTTAGGGCTGCATGGGAATGATGTGGAGTTGCAATATATAATATGTCAACATTGGCATCATTAATAATGGCATCATAAGAGTCATAGGCATTATTGCAATCATACATTTCGGCAAATTCTTGCGCTTTTTCAAGATTTCTAGAAGCCACGGCAACAAGTTCTGCCTCCTCTACCAGCATTAAATCTTTGGCAAACTGATGGGCAATAGTACCCAAACCTATAATTCCCCATTTAATCTTTTCTTTTTTCATGTTTTTTAATTTTAAATAAAATAGTCTTTATCTCTTGATGGAAACCTTTGAAATTTGTTAATGATTTGGCTCAAATATACGGTATCAATTTCTTTTTTTATAGGAAACAATAAGCCAAAAAAGTCAGAAAATGGCTTTCATAAATATCTGGTAATTTTATTTATTCATTTTATATCAATTTCATTACAAATTGAAATTTACTTCTGTTTTTAATACAAAATCTAATTTATATTAATTTTCTTTGTTATAGATTAAACATTTAATTACAAAAAAGCCGTAAAAATGAAACTTATAATAAAAACCTTTAACCTTCAATTAAAACACACTTTTACGATTTCAAGAGAATCATAAGATATTCAGCCTTCCGTAATTGTAAAATTGCAAAGTGATGGTTATACCCGATAGCGCGGATTTGCAATCCGTGCCCATTCCAATTCAAATAACTCTAAATCACCCCAACCATCCATCACGATCCAAACTTCTATATTGAATGGCTTCGGCAATATGGGATGAAACTACTGTAGGTGCTGCTTCTAAGTCGGCGATTGTTCGTGCTACCTTCAAAATACGATCGTAGGCTCGCGCTGAAAGATTCAATCGTTCCATTGCAGTTTTTAAAAGTAATTTTGAAGCATCATCTAGCGCACAATATTCCCTAATGTGCTTGGTGTTCATTTGCGCATTGTAATGGATATTTTCCATTTGCTCAAATCGT
This sequence comes from Flavobacterium sp., assembly GCA_023259675.1. Classification (GTDB taxonomy): domain Bacteria; phylum Bacteroidota; class Bacteroidia; order Flavobacteriales; family Flavobacteriaceae; genus Flavobacterium. The sequence goes on along the minus strand of JALRGT010000017.1, from coordinate 10,530 downwards.
GCTGATTGCACTTCTCTTGCTGCGGTGACTCTTTTTCGAATAGCAACACTGCTCTCCGCTTTTCTATCATCGGACAGTTTTTCAAACGGTACCGGAGTTACTTCGATATGAATGTCGATTCTATCCAATAAAGGTCCTGATATTTTACTCAAATACCGTTGCATTTCATGTGGAGAGGAAGTTTGTGGAGAATCAGGATCATTAAAAAAACCACTCGGACTCGGATTCATACTCGCCACCAACATAAACGAAGATGGATAAGTAACGGTAAACTTGGCTCTAGAAATCGTCACTTCCCTATCTTCCAATGGTTGACGCATCACTTCAAGAACATCTCTTTTAAACTCGGGTAATTCATCCAAAAACAAAACGCCATTATGTGCCATCGAAATTTCACCGGGTTGTGGGTAACTCCCTCCTCCTACCAATGCGACATTCGAAATTGTATGGTGTGGACTTCGAAACGGTCGTTGATTCATCAAACCTACTTCTTTTAATTTTCCGGCAACACTATGTATTTTTGTGGTTTCTAATGCTTCTCGCAAAGTCATTGGCGGTAAAATACTAGGCAATCGCTTAGCCAACATGGTTTTTCCTGCACCCGGCGGACCAATCAAAATAATATTGTGTCCACCTGCTGCGGCAATTTCCATACAACGCTTAATACTTTCTTGACCTTTCACATCCGAAAAATCAAACTCGGGAAAATCTAAATCTTTATAAAATTCGGCTCTAGTGTCAATAGTTGTTGGTTCTAAATTTCCTTTTCCTTCCAAAAAATCAATGACTTCCTGTACGTTCTCAACACCATAAACGTCTAATCCAGCAACAATTGCTGCTTCTTTTACATTTTGTTTTGGAAGAAAAAAACCTTTAAAACCTTCTTCTTTCGCTTTTATGGCAATAGGCAAAGCACCACGAATGGGTTGTAAACTTCCATCTAAAGAAAGTTCTCCCATGATAATATACTGATTAATTTCATCGGCTTTTATTTGCCCTGAGGCAACTAAAATCCCCAATGTTAAGGTCAAATCATATGCAGAACCTTCTTTTCGTAAATCGGCGGGAGCCATATTGATGGTTATTTTTTTGCCGGGCATGGCATAACCATTATTTTTAAGTGCAGCGGCAATTCTATAACTACTTTCCTTGATGGCATTATCCGGTAAACCCACCAGATGGTACCCAATCCCTTTATCAATATTTACTTCAACAGTTATTGTTGTCGCTTCCACTCCAAAAACGGCACTTCCGAATACTTTTATCAACATATAAAAAGAGGGTTATTTAGATGTTATGACACATCATTTATTAAATTAATATTTTTCAATAGCTCTCTTTAGCTTTAGGAAGGAAAATGCAAGCCTACTTGATTTCGTACTTCATCCACTATTTTTATAAGATCTAAACTGTTCTGGTGTGTCCAAAGGGAACTTTCTATTTTGTTTTTTAGAATACAACGGTGACATTCTTCAATTTCATACGTATAGCCCATCCCAATTGTTGGCAAGGGAAAATTCTTCTCTTTATCGTCTTTTATGACTGTATACGATTTTGCCATGTACCACATTGGATTAATTTCAATTCTCCCTTCAGAACCGCTTATGGTTGCTTTCATTTCGGAGGTATTTATAAAACTGGAATGTAAAATCGCTTGTGCATTTTTATACTGTAAAATCATTGCCGTTTGTAAATCGGCTCCCGATTTATGAAAGTTTGACTGGGCACTTATTTTATCAGGAATTCCTAAAATTACGTAAGCCAAAAACAAGGGGTAAACTCCAATATCCATCAGAGAACCTCCCCCTAATTTTATATCTAACATCCGGTTACCCTCCAGTTCTTCTAGACTAAAAGCAAAATCGGCATTGATATAGTGCACCTCTCCTATTTCTCCATTTTTAATTTTTTTAAAAGCTTCTCTAAAGGAAGGATTGAAACGGGTCCAAAAAGCCTCCATAAAAAATTTATTGTGCTTCTGGGAAGCCGCAATCATTTTATCTGCATCGGTATAATTTAAAGCTAATGGTTTCTCGCAAAGGACATGTTTATTATTTTCTAATACTTTTAGTGTCAACTTTGCATGAGAATCATGTGGTGTTGCTATATATATTATGTCAATATCCTCATCTGCACAAATGGCATCATAATTTCCGTACGCCTTTTTGCATTGATACATTTCTGAAAAAACAACCGCTTTATCAATATCTCGTGATGCCACAGCGACCAACTCAGCCCCTTCCACCAATGCCAATTCTTTTGCAAATTGATGGGCTATATTTCCCAAACCTATTATTCCCCATTTAATTGTAGCTATATCTTTCATCTTATGTTTTTTTTAAAATTGATGCAATCTCTAAAATTGCTTAATTAAAAAATGCTATCTAATTGCATTCTTTGTTATAACCGTGGTATATTTTTTAAAAATAGTTAAATTTCATATACAAAACTATTTTATTGTATTAATTATATGACAATAGTTAATACCAAAAACCGACAATTCTGTATAAATTTATTATTTAAAATAAACATATTGTTTCGGTAAATTTTGACTCAAAACTCATCACCAATTGACCTTTTATTTGAAATAAAGATGGTTTTTAGTTCCGATTTCTTATATTTGCTAATATTTATTTGGTTTTAAGGGTAAAAAAACGATTTATTGTCAATAATTCAGGTTACCCGTTTCCGATTTCAAATTCTTGAAATCATCTTAAAAAATCATTCTTTTTTTGCAGGAAACTGCATCTTATGCCTTTGGAAAAAATTTCCGTTTACAGGCTATTTATTAATCTGAAAAACTAAAAATGCATCTAATAGATTATATAATCTTTGTTGTCTACATGTTGGCTATGCTTGGCATTGGCCTCTATTTTTTTAACAAAAACAAAACTGCAGAAGACTTTTATGTAAGTGGACGAAATATGAGTAGTTGGCACATTGGATTGTCGGTTGTGGCTACTGATGTTGGAGGAGGATTTTCAATTGGCTTGGGAGGACTTGGTTTTACCATGGGAATATCGGGTTCTTGGATGCTTTTCACAGGAGTGATTGGAGCTTGGTTAAGTGCTGTTTTTTTAATTCCAAAAGTAAGTGAATTAGGTCATAAACATAAATTTTTCACATTTCCACAAATATTTAATTATTTCTATTCTGCTCGAGTAGCTTTATTGGCCGGAATTATTTCGGCAATAGGATATATCGGATTTACGAGTTCTCAAGTATTGGCAGGAGCCAAACTAGCTTCGGCAACCATAGACGGTCTAAATCTACAGACTGCCTTGATTGTTATGGGAGCAATTGCCGTAATTTACACGGCTATTGGAGGTTTGAAAGCCGTAATTTACACTGACACCGTTCAATGGCTTGTACTGATTTGCGGATTGGTATTTATTGGAATTCCTATGGCTTACAATGCCGTGGGTGGTTATGATGCCATACGAACAACATTGGCACCCGAATATTTATCGTTAACCAATGTCAAATGGTATCAGATATTAAACTGGTCTATCACCATTATCCCAATTTGGTTTGTGGGAATGACATTATACCAACGGATCTATGCCAGTAAAGGCGAAAAAGAAGCTAAAAAAGCGTGGCTAATTGCTGGAGTTTTTGAATGGCCAATTATGGCTTTTATGGGTGTAATTCTTGGTTTATTGGCCAAAGTAGCGGCAAACAAAGGAATGTTTGACGGAATTGCAAATGCCGCCAGTATGGATAGCGAAATGGGATTACCCATTTTATTGGCCACCATACTTCCGGTTGGATTAATGGGGTTAATGCTTTCCTCCTATTTTTCGGCTATACTTTCTACCGCCGATAGTTGCTTGATGGCCGCTTCTGGAAATATAGTTACTGATATTATTGCTAAATTTTCTAAGCGAGAACTAAGCCACAAAAAAGAATTGCAACTTTCCCAAATCGTAACGTTGGCTATTGGTGTATTTTCCATTTTATTGGCATCACAAATGCAAAACGTGTTAGAGTTGATGCTCTACTCCTATGCCTTTATGGTCTCTGGATTATTTATTCCTGTTTTGGGAGCTCTGTTCTGGAAAAAAAGCCATCCCACCGCTGCCTTTTGGAGTATGCTTTTTGGCGGAAGCACCACCATTTTACTAATTATTACCAAAAATAAATTACCTTTTGGGATTAAATTACCCGAACATATAGATGCTAACATTTATGGAATAAGTATTTCACTTCTTCTGTTCGTTATCATATCACTTTATCATAATACAATTAATGAAAAACAAAATGGAATTCAAACAAATTAATCATAGTACAGGAGAAGACAAAATACATACCAATCAAATCATTGCTGAATTTCTATATACCCATCTAGAGGAATATGGCGATCATATTGAGGACATTCTAAAATGTATTGCCTATGTAATGAATCCTCAAAAAGGGGGAAACATTGTTGTAGGTTTAGACGAAAATAAAATTGTTGGTGTCGTAATATTGAACAACACGGGAATGAAAGATTTTATTCCGGAAAATATTTTGGTATATATCGCTGTAGACAACAGCCAACGTGGAAAAGGTTACGGAAAACAATTGATGGAAAAAGCCATATCCATTGCCGAAGGAAACATAGCACTTCATGTAGAACCTGATAATCCAGCCAAAAAACTATATGAAAAACTCGGATTTACAAATAAATACCTAGAAATGCGTCTCATCAAATAATTCGAAATGGAAATTTTAAATCCAAATATAGAAGCATTGGTTAAACTTCGGAAAGAAATTCATAAACATCCGGAACTCTCCGGAAAAGAATTTCAAACTGCTGGAAGAATTTCCTCTTTTTTAAAGAAATATCCCCCTGATGAATTGATTACAGAAGTTGGGACGACCGGAGTCATTGCTATTTATAAAGGTAAAAAGGAAGGGGAAACCGTTTTGTTCAGAGCTGAATTAGATGCTTTACCGATTGACGAAATTAATACTTTCGAACATAAATCGGTTTACAAAGGCATTTCCCACAAATGCGGACATGATGGACATGCCACCATTTTATGTGGATTGGCAATAGAATTGTACCATAATAGACCCGAAACAGGAACAGTGATTTTATTGTTTCAACCCGCCGAAGAAAATGGACGTGGAGCACCAAACATCATCGCGGATCCTAAATTCAAAACCATACATCCTGATTATGTTTTTGCCTTACATAATCTTCCCCGTTTTCAAGAAAATCAAATTGTGGTAAAAAACAATACTTTTACTTGTGCCGTGGATAGTATCATTATTCAACTGAACGGTAAAACGGCACATGCCGCAGAACCCGAAAAAGGAATCAATCCCACTTTGGCAATCGCTTCCATCAGCACTGAATTTGATAAAATGATTCAATCTGACCTTTCAAAAGACGATTATTGCGTGGTTACCCCCATTTATATTAAAATGGGAAAAAAGGCGTATGGCGTTTCTGCCGGAGCGGGAGAAATTCATTTTACGGTGAGATGCAACAATAATGCTCAGTTAAGAAAGATTAAAGCCCTACTTCAAAATAAAGCCCAAACTATTGCTGATACTTTTCTGCTGGATTGTACAATAAAATGGACGCAAAGTTTTCATGCCAATCAGAATGATGAAAGCGCTGTAAACCACATTAGAAAAGCGGCAAAAAACAAGAAAATGGATGTATTGGAAAAGGAAACTCCTTTTACTTGGGGAGAAGATTTTGGTCTGTTTACAGAACAATTTCCGGGAGCTATGTTCGGAATCGGTTCAGGGCTAAATACCCCTGCCCTTCACAATCCTGATTATGATTTTCCAGATTCTATAATTCCCACTGGAATAGCTGTTTTTCACCAAATAAGTAAAGAAATAACGGATGCACACTAATTCAATCATAGAACTTAATCCATACGCTTATCAAAAGAATATTGATTTCCTAAAAAAAACATTTGGGAAAAAAGTGAAAATTTCTTCTGTGGTAAAAGGTAATGCTTACGGACATGGTATTCCGGAATTTGTTACGATGGCCTATCGATTCGGCATCAACCACTTCTCTGTTTTTGATGTAGAAGAAGCTAAACTGGTTCATGCCACACTAGAAAACAAAGTAACTGTTTTAGTGATGGGATTGGTTCAGGATGAAGACATGGAATGGGTAATTAAAAATAATATCGAATTCTTTGTTTTCGACAAAACCAGATTAAATAAAGCAATCAAAGTAGCCAAAAAGCTTCTAACGAAAGCCCTAATTCATATTGAAATAGAAACGGGCATGAACCGTACCGGTTTTGATAATAACGAGTTAAACCATTTGATTAAATCTTTAAAAAAAGAAAAAGAACACCTTGTTTTTAAAGGGTTATGTACCCATTATGCCGGTGCCGAAAGTATAGCCAACTATTATCGAGTAGACAAGCAAATCAAACGATTCGAGGAAGCATACCAGCACTTTTGCAAAAATGACCTAAAACCAGAAATCAAACATACCGCTTGTTCCGCCGCATCCATGATGTTTCCGCAAACCAGAATGGATATGGTTCGAATTGGAATTATGCAATATGGCTTGTGGCCAAGTACAGAAGTTTTAGTACATTTTTTAAATGCTAAAAAAATAAAAACAGATCCTCTAAACAGAGTCATTACTTGGAAAAGTAAAATAATGAGCCTTAAAAATGTCGCCATCGGAAACTTTATTGGTTATGGAACCAGTTTTCTAGCCGAACAAAAAATGAAAATAGCGATAGTACCCATAGGTTATTCTCATGGTTATAGTCGTTCTTTGAGTAATCAAGGGAGAGTTTTAATACATGGACAACGATGTGTTGTAGTAGGTACAGTAAATATGAATATGATTATTATAGATGTAACCAATATTGACCACTTAAAAAAAAATGATGAGGTAGTACTCATTGGCACACAAAATAATCTTACCATTTCAGTAGCCTCTTTCAGTGATTTTAGCAACCAACTGAATTATGAATTATTAACTCAAATTTCGAAAACAATTCCACGCAAAATTATAGAATAATGGCCTTTATAAAATTATACCGAAAAAAATTAGAACAGAATTACAAATTCCTTGATGCAATATTCCAAGCGCGCAACATTCAATGGGGTGTTGTCACAAAACTATTGTGCGGAAATGAAATCTATCTCAAAGAAATTATTGCATTGGGAGCAAGAGAATTACATGATTCCAGAATTAGTAATCTAAAAAAAATAAAATCATTAGATCCCACCATACAAACGGTTTATATCAAACCTCCTGCCAAACGGAGTATTGAAAGCATTGTTCGTTATGCTGATGTGAGTTTCAACACGGAAACTTATACCATTCAATTGCTTTCTAAAGAAGCAAAAAAACAAAATAAAATCCATAAAATCATCATTATGATTGAGATGGGTGATTTGCGTGAAGGAGTCATGGGCGAAGAGTTGGTTGAATTTTATGGCAATCTTATCAATTTGCCAAATATTGAGATTCGAGGAATTGGCACCAATCTTAATTGTTTGAGTGGAGTTATGCCCACACAGGATAAATTGATTCAATTGAGTTTATACAAACAACTAATCGAAGCCAAATTCAATATACATATCCCTTGGGTTTCTGGCGGAACATCAGTAGCGGTTCCGTTGATTTTAAAAAATGCCCGTCCTATGGCGGTAAATCATTTTAGAATTGGTGAAGCTTTATTTTTTGGAAAAGATTTATTTACCGGTGATACCATCACCGGCATGCATAACGATGTCTTTAAATTATACACTGAAATTATAGAAATTACTGAAAAGCCAGATGTTCCTACGGGTGAAATGGGAGAAAATGTTGCTGGAAACACTTTTTCCATAAGCGATACAGAGGATTTTGGAGGCACCTCTTTAAGAGCGATTCTAGATATTGGACTATTGGATATGCAACCACAATACCTAGAGCCCGAAGATTCTAACATATCAATCGTAGATGCCAGTTCAGACATGCTTGTGGTTGACATTTCCAATTCAAAAAATAAATACAAAATTGGTGATTTGATATCCTTTAAAATAAAATATATGGGAGCACTTTACTTGTTGAGCTCTGATTATATCGAAAAAACGATCGATTTAAACTAAAAGTCTTACAGTATCAATTTAATGATATCTAAAAAACAGAACTACATTTTGACACATCCTTAAAAAAAAGGGGTATAAATGCAAATTTAGCACTTATACCCCTTTTTCATAGGGGGTAAAACAAAAAAAACTTCACAATATAATTTTAACCCATGATTTTTATAGGGTTGTCAAAACATTTGCTATTTTTGGAAAAATTTTAAACGAATAAACATGAGAAAAATTATTTTAAGTGTGATATTGATCCTACTCTTGGTAATATCCCTATTTTCTAATTCTATTTTATCAGAAAACCCTCTACCTGCGGTAGCTGCAACTTTTGACACTGGAGATACTGCGTGGATGATTGTTGCCACTGCACTTGTTTTATTAATGACTCCTGGATTAGGTTTTTTCTACGGAGGAATGGTTGGCAAAAAAAATGTAATCAGTACTATGCTTCAAAGTTTTATGGCAATGATTATAGTTACTATTCTTTGGGTAATTATTGGATTTAGCTTGTCATTCGGTACTTCTTACGGAGGAGTTATTGGTGACCCGACTGAATTTTTCATGTTTCAAAATGTAGGCGTAACTACGGCTTGGGGAACAATTCCATTTATGTTATTTGCTTTGTTTCAAGCAAAATTCGCCATTATTACTCCAGCTTTAATCACTGGTGCTTTTGCCGAAAGAATTCGTTTTTGGGCTTACATGTTATTTATGGTATTGTTTATCATTTTTGTATATTCTCCTTTATGCCATATGACATGGCATTCTGATGGTTACTTCTTCAAAATGGGAGTATTGGACTTTGCTGGAGGAACAGTAGTTCACATGAGTGCTGGTTGGGCGGCTCTAGCAGGTGCTATGTTTTTAGGTAAAAGAAAAATTCAAAAAGTAAATCCAGCTCGTATTACTTATGTATTATTAGGTACTGGTTTATTATGGTTCGGTTGGTTCGGATTCAATGCAGGTTCTTCTCTTGGAGCCAATGCTTTAGCCGTTCAAGCATTGGGAACTACTACTGTTGCTGCAGCTGCTGCAGGAATGGGATGGGTTTTCTACGATAAAATTTTAGGACATAAAGTTTCTGCAATGGGGGCTTGTATTGGTGCCGTTGTTGGTTTAGTTGCTATTACACCAGCTGCAGGATTTGTTAGTATTCCACACGCTATTTTCATCGGACTTTTCAGTAGTTTAGTTAGTAATATTGTGGTTAGTAAATTCCCTAAAGGTAAAATTGATGATGCTTTAGACGTATTTGCTTGTCATGGAGTTGGAGGTATGACCGGAATGTTGTTAACAGGTGTATTTGCATCTAGCGCCATAAACCCTGCCGTTACAGATCAAGGTCTTATCTTTGGTGAGACGACTCTTTTCTTACACCAATTGACTGCATTGATCATTGTATCTGTTTTTGCTTTTACAGTATCTTATGCATTGTTCTTCATTGTAAATAAAATCACTCCATTGAGAGTAACTGAAGATAAAGAAGAATTAGGTTTAGATATCTCTCAACACGGAGAATACCTATAAATCTAGTTTAACTTAAAATAACAAACACTCTAAGGATTCGTCTTTAGAGTGTTTTTTTTTATAGAAAACATTTTAACATTTAGGAGGTGCCACCAGTATAAAAAGGGACTTCCAATTGGTTGCGTACAAACAGCCCCTTTCTATACTGCTGTCGGGCTATACGCTCCGCTGCGGCGGACTGCTGCTATCCCTCACCCAAAAAAAAATCCTGCCGAAGGAGCAGGATTTTTTTAATCAGATATTATGTTAGCTTTTTAAACCAGACCTCAACAAATTACTTAAACTGAGCAATTCCTTTTTGTAACCAAGTTTCATATTCTGAAACACTTACATAACTTATCGTTGGTTGTTGTTGATTTAAACTATTCCCTTCCAAATCAGTTAAAACATATAACGGTTGTGTATTGGTTTTGTATTTTGAAATCATAAAATCGGTCCATTTATCGCCTACCGTTTCAATCGATGATCCTGTAGTTTTTGAAGTAAATTGTTCTTCTTTGGGTAAATCTCTTTTATCATCCACATATAATGAGATTAGAACAACCTGATTCTTGAGTATCGGCAATATTTTGGTGTCAGACCAAACATTATTCTCCATTTTTCTGCAATTCACACAGGCATAGCCCGTAAAATCAAGCATAATAGGTTTATGGACTGCTTTGGCATAAGCCAAGCCTTTTTCATAATCATTAAAAACCACTGAATACCAATTCTAATCATATTAAGCTTATTAACATATGAATACAAAGTATCTTTAGTTTTACACTCTTGCTGTACATAAGTTTCTAAATGATCTTGTAAGTTTTTACCTACACCTTCTAAGTTATGGACAACGTTAATTCCTTTATCATTTAAATGTTGAGCTGGGCCAATCCCTGAAAGCATAAGTAGCTGAGGTGAATTTATTGCACCTCCACTTAAAATAACCTCTTTGTT
>JALRGT010000179.1 GCA_023259675.1 Flavobacterium sp. | reverse complement strand
GAACGGCAGGCGCATAAGTCAAGGTGTTAAGATCGAGCGCATTTATAATGGTTTTACCTGCATCGTCTTTTTGAGTGGTTTTTTCATAAAACCCTTTCCCTGTTTTATTACCCAAAAATTTATTCTCTAAAAGAAACTTGACAAATTTAGGCTCGGGACGCTTTTTAAGCTGTTCGATATATTGATCTCCTTTTACATTTTCACTCACAAAACGGCTCACATGGTCTCCAGTATCCAAGCCTACTAAATCCTGTAAACGAAAGGTGGCCGTATTAGGACGACCAATTAATCCTCCTGTCAAGGCATCAACCTCCTCGATTTTAAAATTGTATTTTTCTGTAAGCAAGGTCATTTCTGTACCCGACATAACTCCAATTCTGTTTCCAATAAAAGCAGGAGTGTCTTTGCACAATACCGTTTGCTTTCCTAGGGTCACTTTCCCAAATTCCATAAAAAAATCTACAACCTCTTTTTGAGTTTCTGATATTGGAATAATTTCAAGCAATCTTAAATAGCGCGCTGGATTGAAAAAATGAGTGCCACAAAAACAATTCTTAAAATCAGCGGAACGGCTCTCTGCCAGAAGGTGAATCGGAATACTGGAGGT
>JALRGT010000178.1 GCA_023259675.1 Flavobacterium sp. | reverse complement strand
GAAATATTTACTAGGATTTTACCTATGTTGAAAAATTTATTTGATCGTTGGGTCGATGCTCCCCAATATTTATCTGCTGGAACATTTATACTTCCTATACTGTCAAATTCTTTTCTTAATTTCATAGATAAATAGTTAAAAAATTAATTATAAAAGATATACATTATATTTTAAAAAACGAATAGGAGCAAAATGACAAATTTTGATAAAGTTGGAATTTTTATGAAAACTTTTGGTCAAGAAGTAAAAAATCAACCTTCATTCAGTTCTGAAAAAATTAATAATCTAAGATATGACTTGATTAAAGAGGAATTAACTGAATTAAAAGATGCCATGGAAAAAAAGGATTTATTAGAGGTTGCTGATGCTTTAACAGACATTTTATATGTTACTTATGGTGCTGGTCATGCTTTTGGAATTGATTTAGATAAGTGTTTTGAAGAGGTTCAGAATTCAAATATGAGTAAATTAGATGAAAATGGCAAACCTATCTATAATGAATTTGGCAAAGTAATGAAAGGGCCAAATTATTTTAAACCAGACCTTTCAAAATTTGTTCGTTAAATTTCAAGTTTAAAGTCAATTGCCTTAACACTATGAGTTAGGCTTCCTATAGATAT
>JALRGT010000177.1 GCA_023259675.1 Flavobacterium sp. | reverse complement strand
CGTATAAATCATCATAATTCGTTTGTCCCGCCTGAGTGTCTGAACCTCTTGGGTCCGCCGATTTGTTTCTCCAAACTCCAAACGGACTAATACCAAATTGTACCCAAGGTTTTAATTGTTTGATAGCAGCATAGGTGTTTTTTAAATAAGTATTTACATTATTACGGCGAAAATCTTCACGACTCATACCTTTTCCGTATTTTTTATACGAAGCTGTATCGTTGAATTCTACACCATTAATTCTATAAGGATAAAAATAATCATCAAAATGGACTGCATCTACATCATATTTGCTGACTACTTCTTCAACTACTTTAATTAAATGTTCCTGAACTTCAGGAAGAGCAGGGTTGTAATAATATTTGTCACCATATTTTATCATCCATTCCGGATGTTTGATTACATCATGGTTTCGGCTTAAAGAAGCAGTGTTCAAATCCATCGTAGCACGATACGGATTGAACCAAGCGTGAAATTCCAGACCGCGTTTGTGTGCTTCGCTAATCATCCATTCCAATGGGTCATAATAAGGTGCGGGAGCCTGACCTTGTTTGCCGGTTAAATATTTGGACCATGGAGCCAAATCTGTTGGGTACAAAGCATCACCCGAAGTACGAATTTGTAC
>JALRGT010000176.1 GCA_023259675.1 Flavobacterium sp. | reverse complement strand
CTCTAGAAACAGGAATATTTTTTAGGTAATTCATATTTACAAAGATGTAGATATTTATACTAAAAGAATTTTAAAAATAAACAAAAAAACATCTACAAAACTCAGAAACGAATTTTATTTCAGCCACTTACATCTTTAAAAAAAGCAGTATAAAAAATTTAAGGCATAAAAAAAGCTCCTCGATTGAGGAGCTTCTGTGCGGATAATAGGACTCGAACCTACACGCCTTGCGGCACCAGATCCTAAGTCTGGCACGTCTACCAATTTCGCCATATCCGCTCAATTGTGGGTGCAAATATAAGGATAGTTTCGAATATTCAAAGCAAAAATTTTAAAAAATTTATAATTCTGTTTTTTGTACTTTTGAAACCGCTAAAACAGTGTTTCATAAATGGAAAATATAAAGACTTATATACAAGAAAACAAAGAACGTTTTATAAACGAATTAATCGAATTATTAAAAATTCCTTCGGTAAGTGCTGACTCTGCTTATTCGCAAGATGTCATCGATACATCCGAAGCTGTAAAACTAAGCCTTGAAAAAGCAGGATGCGACAAAGTTGAAATTTGTGAAACAGATGGTTACCCAATTGTTTATGGAGAAAAAATCATCGACCCTAATTTAC
>JALRGT010000175.1 GCA_023259675.1 Flavobacterium sp. | reverse complement strand
TATTGGCTTGGAAAAATTTTTAAATCCAGAATCAATTGATGCATATTTTTGGTTCGGACGTTGAATATTTTTTTGTCATAAGTGGCAACAATATTCTCAGGGCTGTCTATTTTTAAAATTTGCCCTTTTTGAATGAGTGCAATCCTGTCGCAAAGGGCAGCTTCATCCATATAAGGAGTTGAAACTAATATTGTAATTCCTTTTTTTTGCAGTCTTTTTAACATCTCCCAAAATTCTTTTCTCGAAACGGGGTCGACACCTGTTGTGGGTTCGTCCAGAAATAATACTTTCGGTTTATGAATCAAGGCACAGCACAAAGCCAGTTTTTGTTTCATTCCACCTGACAAAGCACCCGCTCTTCGGTTTTTGAAGGGTTCAATCTGAACATAAATTTCTTTGATTAAATCGTAGTTTTCTTCGAGAGTAGTTCCAAAAATAGTCGCAAAAAAGTTCAGGTTTTCAGCAATAGTCAAATCCTGATACAGGGAAAATTTGCCGGGCATATAACCAATGTGTTTACGAATAGACTTGTAATCTTTAATTACATCGAATCCTGCAACGGTTGCATTGCCTTCATTGGCTAGTAAAACAGTAGTCAGAATTCTGAAAATTGTGGTTTTTCCTGCT
>JALRGT010000174.1 GCA_023259675.1 Flavobacterium sp. | reverse complement strand
ATATTAATGTATTGATTACCGTTTTTGCCCTTATCGCTGGAGCAGCGCAACTTGTATTTTTATATAACTTTATTCATAGTATGTTCTATGGTAAAGAAACAGAGCAAAACCCATGGAGATCTAATACACTTGAATGGACGGCTCCTATAGAGCATTTCCACGGGAACTGGGAGGGCGAAATCCCCCATGTACACCGCTGGGCCTATGATTACTCAAAACCTGGACATGAGGAAGATTTTGTGCCTCAGCACATCCCACTTAAAAAAGGGGAAGAAGAACTACAACACTAGGTAAAAGATTATTGAATTTAAATCAAAACCCAGCTTTTAGAGTTGGGTTTTTTTATATAAACTGTTTTGGGATCTACTATGCTAAGGATTACTTAAATGCTAAAGAAAGAGTATCTTTGAGTTAATGAATGAATATCTAGATCCGACTGACGACCAATTCTCTCCTGAAGAACAAGACATAGACCGAGCATTACGTCCTTTAAGTTTTGATGATTTTGCAGGTCAGGAAGCCATTTTAGATAATCTAAAAGTTTTTGTGCAGGCGGCTAGACAGCGTGGTGACGCTTTAGACCATACTCTTTTTCACGGTCCTCCCGGACTGGGTAAAACCACATTAG
>JALRGT010000173.1 GCA_023259675.1 Flavobacterium sp. | reverse complement strand
CGGATAACAAGTTGGCTTTATTTAGTACCGATGTAATTGGGAGAAGAATTTACACGATTCAGGTTAAGAATTTAGAAACGAATGAAATTCTGGAAGATAAAATCGAAAAGGTAACAGGATCGGCTGTCTGGGCTAATGACAATAAAACAATTTTTTATTCAAAACAGGACGAAGTAACCCTGCGTTCGGATTCTATTTTTAAACATAAATTAGGGACGAAACAGCAAGAAGATGTTCTGGTTTATTTTGAAAAAGACGATACTTTTAATGTTGATATTAGTAAATCCAAGTCCAGAAAATATCTGGCAATCGAATCCGGGAGCACTTTAACTTCTGAATATCGTATTTTAAACGCGGATAATCCTGATGGGAAATTTAAGGTTTTTCAGAAAAGAAAAAGAGGAATTGAGTATAGTATTAATCATTATCAGGATAGTTTTTATATCCTGACTAACAAAGATGATGCGGAGAATTTTAAACTGATGAAAACGCCTGAAACAGCAACTTCGGCCGAAAATTGGGTAGAGATTATCGGCCATCGTGAAGATGTTTTATTGGAAGATATTGAAATTTTCGCCAATTACCTTGTTCTTGAAGAGCGTACAGGAGGATTGAATAAAATAAGAATT
>JALRGT010000172.1 GCA_023259675.1 Flavobacterium sp. | reverse complement strand
CACTTTTTTTTATCGTTGGTGAAACTATTACCGAAAAATTACCAAACCATAAGTTTTCTAAATGGTGGAGAGAACACCTTGTGAGTGAGGAACAAAATTCTAATGATAATAGTTGTTGAAAAATGCGGAAGGTGAGGGATTCGAACCCTCGCGGCTATGACACCCTAACGGTTTAGCAAACCGTCCTCTTCGGCCTCTTGAGTAACCTTCCTAAAAAAAAAGAGGACTTTCGTCCTCCTGTGGTGCGGAGGCTCAGGGATTCGAACCCCGGTTAGTGTTACCTAAAACAGTTTTCAAGACTGCCGCATTCGACCGCTCTGCCAAACCTCCATTTCATTATAAAACAAATATACAATAAATAATTTATTAGTCCATTATATCTTGTTCAGGAACAGTAAAATCCCAATTCCTATTTTTCTTAAAAAATTCTTCTCTAACTTTATCACTTATAGGTATTGGATTACCATCTTCATCAATTCTCACAAAGGTGATATGTGTTGATAAAATAATTTCTTCTTCGTGTGTATAAACATTGAAAGCTCTGGCTTCCATATACATTTCACAACTTGTATTACCAACCTTTTGAACGGTACCGTAGATTTTAAGTAATGAACCCTCTTTGGCTGGTTTT
>JALRGT010000171.1 GCA_023259675.1 Flavobacterium sp. | reverse complement strand
AAACTGATACATTATTTCCATTTCTTCAACGGGACCATGACATTTTTGACATTCAATTTGTCCTACTTCTACATGCTGCGCATGATTGAAATAAACAAAATCAGGGAGATTGTGAATTCTTACCCATTTAACAGGTTGTGACTTTCCTGTGTAGCTTTGGCTTTCTTCATCCCAACCCACTGCAGCGTATAGTTTCTTAATTTCTTTGGTATAAAAATCTTTAGTATATCCATTTTCAATATCCTCTTCTCCGTTATATTCTACAATATTCCGGTGACAGTTCATACAAACATTTAAAGAAGGAATCCCTGAATGCTTTGAAACTCTAGCTGAAGAATGACAATATTTACAGTCTATTTGATTTGCCCCTGCGTGGATTTTATGTGAATAATGAATAGGTTGAACAGGCATATATCCTTGGTCTACACCAACCTGCATAAAATATCCGTAAGCAAAATAGGCACTGCTAAGAAGCAGTAATATAACACTAAGTAAAACTAAAAATTGATTTTGAACAAAAGCGAGCCATAAAGGTGTGCGTTTTGGTTTCGCAGCAGGACGAATATCTACACCACTAGCATCAGCAATTCTAAGGAGTGTTCGTTGAACTAAGAAAAGCATTACCACCAGAATT
>JALRGT010000170.1 GCA_023259675.1 Flavobacterium sp. | reverse complement strand
ATATGATAAAGATTTAAATTATTACAAAGATTTGTTTGAAAAAAATATCAATAAACAAATGGTATGCACAAATCCAGATTTAATTGTAGACAAAGGAAATAAAAGAGAATTATGTGCAGGTTCAGTTGCAATGGTTTTTGAAAAAATGGGGGGCAAAGTCACATACTTTGGCAAACCATATCCTGAAGTTTACAATCAATCAATTGATAACAAAAATAAAAAAGTTCTTTGTATAGGAGATAACTTGAACACAGATATAAAGGGCGCTAATTTATTAAATTATGACTCATTATTAATTATTAATGGAGTTCATAAAAAAGAAATTGAAAATAAAGGTCTTGATGTTGTTTCAAAAAATTATGAAGCAATATGTAATTTTACTCAAAGTCAATTAAAGTGGTAGATTAATGAAAGTTTATAAAAACTTTAATATAAATAAAAGTCATAAAAAATCTATAATTTTAATTGGTAATTTTGATGGTGTTCATTTAGGACATAGAAAATTATTTAATTTAGCTAAAAAATTTAGTGATAAATTTAGATTAAAAATTGGTGTTTTGACATTTGAACCAATGCCAAAAATTTTTTTTAATAAAAATATTAAAAATTTTAAAATTTCAAACTTTGAACAGAAAAAA
>JALRGT010000016.1 GCA_023259675.1 Flavobacterium sp. | reverse complement strand
AGTTAAGCCCGCCTGCGCAGATGGTACTGCAGTTATGTGGGAGAGTATGTCGTCGCCTTTCTTTAAAAACCCTGTTCTAACGAACGGGGTTTTTTGTTTTATATCTTTTTTAGAAAAAATATGATAAATTTAGCCCGAACAAAGTAGTAAAGGATCAAGGGTTATGCTAAAACCTGTGGAGCGCTATAAATTATAGCATAAATATTTTTTTAAGACTATTTTTTTATAAAATAAGACTATTAGGATTATTATATCTCATCTGTATAGTTTTATGTATTTTTGAATCTTGTTTTTTCTTCAATTCCAACAAAAAAGATTTGTATCCTATAAATTCGAGGTCTTTTGGGTTTATTTGTAATACAAAATTAATTTTACCCAAGAGATGTTCTAAGTAATGGTTCTGATCTATTTCTTTGTATTCTTGGTGTTCCTCTAAACCAAATTTCTTTATATAATACATGGCTTGTCGTAACTCATTTCGTTTATGGAAAACCACTTGTGGTTTTTCATTCACGACAATACCAGTAACAATTTGTCTTGTATTGGGTGTCATGAGTTTCGTTTTGTCATGATTTATTTTTAGATTTATTTTTTTAAGAGTGGCCGATATTTTATCCATCAGTTTTATCTCATCAAAATCTCCTGAAAAACTCAAATCATCGGCGTAACGAGTATAGCGAATTTTATTTTTTTTGCAATACTCTGATATCGTATTATCGGCTTCTTTAAAAATTAGATTAGAAAGGTATGGACTAGTAGGAGCGCCCTGTGGTATAGAATTTTCAAGAGTGCACAATTGGGTCAGTAATTTAGAAACTGCATCTGAATAGCCCAATTTATTAAAAATTTTCTCGATTTGTTCAATAGTGATAGAAGGGAAAAAATTTTCTAAATCAATGGTAAAGACTTTAGGTTGGTTTTTGTGAAATCTTAGGTTTTCCAAAAGGTTTACATTAGGTTTATAGGCTTTGGCAAACGGACTTACAGGAATTTTGTAAAGAATGTTTTTGAGAATCCAATGTTGGATTTCCATTAAACTTGGTAGGGGCTCTGATATAGCTCTTTTTTTGCCATTTTTTTTAAGAATCTGAAAATTTCTATAGAAATAGGAGGAATAACGTGCTGCTTTTTGGATGTATTCTTTTTTATAGCCCACCAGTTCTGATAGATGTGAAGAGTTATAGATTATAGGAACATCATTAGAATAGATTTTTTTAGCGTATGCTAAACAACGTTTTATATCCTGTTGTGGATATCCAGCATTTATGGCTTCCTTAGTAAATGAATCTTTGTAGTGCGCAAAATCCATGATATTTGAATCGTTAATGGAGTGAGGGCAAAAGTCCTCACTCCAATTAGGAATACGGGTTTAAAAGGTTCGGAGCTCTGCGGAGAGCCTTTTAAACCCAGTGCTTGAAAAAGCATTCAATTGCAGAACAGTGACTCACTGCTCCGAAGTTGGCATAACCAACAAAATCGTTTATAAACAAATTAAAAATTCAATTCATTCCGTTTAGGAACATAAATTGTTTTCTTGTTTAGTTTCGGAATCTTACTCTTCAAATCCTTTGTAATCCATTCCTCTTTTTTTCTTTTATATTTCTTAGTCGGCTCCATTATTAGAATGTCTTAAAAATAAAATTAAACAACTTAGATGTTTTCAATCTGTTTTAAATCAGGTAGATAACGTGTATTAAATTTACGAAAAAATATTTATTTATAAGTTTTAAAAGCAAATTAATTGGATTAACATTAGTGTTACTTTAAAATAAAAGGAAATTTAAATGTTTAATCTAATATTGTATTTTGAAACGTTTGTGTGGGAAGTAGGTAACCAAATTAAGGAGAAATCTTGCTATCCAATAAGCTATCCAATTAATAAAATTAGAATAGACCGTATTTCTTTTTTTTATGGAAGAAAGAGTTACCTTTTGACATTGTGATAGGATTGTACTGATATGTGATTTACAAATATTTGTAAATTGGGTCGATTTAATTTCCACATTCATTTCAAGACTTCCAAAAGCACTTAAGTTATTGAGGTTAAAAGAACCAATTGTTGTCCAATTTCCATCTACAATTGCGGCTTTTCCATGAAGCACAGTTTTATTATATTCGTAAAGCTCAATATTGCTTCTCAATAGTTTGGCATAAATATGATTTGTTGCCCTTTGAGCGAGTTTTATATCAGAAACTCCAGAAAGAATCAGTTTTACTGTTACTTTGTTTTTTGCGGCTTTTTTCAGCGCGTTAGTTAGCCTTTTCCCTGGAAGGAAATAGCTGCCTACAATGATGATTTCATCTTTGGCTTTGCTGAAGGCATTCAAATACGCTTTATAAATTTCGTTTTTTCTTTTTAACCAATCATTTTGAGTAATTCTTACGGTATTTTCATCTGGCGTATAAAAAACGGATATCAATTTATGTCGCAGAGGATGTCTGTTTTTATAAAACAAGTTTCTGCAAACTAATTGTAACATTTTAGCAATGGTTTCATCCTGAACCAATACGGCATAATCTAACCAAGGTTCTTTTTTTATGGTTCCATGGTATTTCTTAGCGATGTTAATACCGCCGATGAGAACCAGTTGAGCATCAGAAACTACTATTTTATGATGCAATCGTCTACCAATATAAAAGGAGTTTTTTGAAAAGAAAGGGGAGAAAAAACGAAAATGAATTCCTATTACATGAAGTTCTTCAACTATTTCTTTAGGAAAGGAAAGGGATCCAAAAGCATCCAAAAGGATATATACTTTTACCCCTCGTTCAGCCGCATTTTTTAGCGCATCAATAATTTTTTTCCCTGTGACATCATATTTAAATATATAGAACTGAATATGGATTTCATATTGTGTACTTAGAATTATTTGCTCTAAACGGGAAAAATAGTCATTGCCACTATGCACTAAAAAGACCTTTTTATTGTTTGCCGTTTTGTCGGTATTATTTGGCATAGGCTTTTTTTGATTTTACTTCTTTTATCAAAAGAAACTCCACGAGGTTTTCGGTATCTAAAGTTCCCACTAATTCATTATTTTCCATTACCAATAATAAATTTGTTTTGTTTTTGTATACAAGCTCGAATACATTTTCCAATTGCGAGTCGGCGTCCAGAAAAATTAAATTTCTATTCATAACAGTGTGAATGGGAACATCTTCCCCATTTGCCGAAAGTCCCATGATAATTTGATCACGGTTAAGAGTACCTATTGCTTCATTATCTTTTGTTATTAAAAAGTTTTTAGATTGACTATCGAGTAATAATGTTACAGCTGTTTTTAAAGGTTCGTCCGCATCTATGGTTTGATATTGTTTCATGAGAACATCTCTGACTCTAAATCCTTTCAAAACAAATTTTGATTGGGTATATTCGGCTTCCATTTGGGCACCCATTATGACAAATATTCCAATAAATATTAGAAATGGATTGACAAAAAAGCCCAATATCATAAATCCTAATGCTAAAAATTGTCCTATTCGAGCGGCAATTCTGGTAGCGATATGTTTTTCATATTTAAATCCCAGTAATGCTCGTAGCACTCTTCCGCCATCCATAGGAAATGCCGGAAGCATATTAAAAATCGCCAAAAATATATTTACAAGATAGAAATTAAGAAAAAAAGTATGGGCATTTATACCTTTCGAGAGTTGAAGTGTTAATTCTTCCGGATTATCCGGAAAATTGATAAAGAACCCTGTAAGGATTGCCAATGTTACATTTACTAATGGACCGGCTATGGCAACAATTAATTCCTCTTTTGGTTTTTCTGGGAGACTTTCTAATCTTGCTATTCCGCCAATAGGCAATAAAGTGATGTCTTTGGTTTTGATATTAAAATTTTTCGCGGCAATGGCATGCCCCAATTCATGCAGTACCACTGTTGCGAAAATAGACAGAATGAATAATACCGTCCAAGCAATTTGTATTGGAGAATTTCCGGATTTGTAATTGATAAAAATAATGTAAGCTATCAGCAAAGAAAATGACCAATGCATATATATGCCAATACCGGCAATTTCCCCAATTTTATATGATCCTTTCATTTTTTTTATATTTAAAAATGTTTTTTTTATTTAGGTAAATGATAAATATTGATTATCAAAAAGGAAAAAATAAGCAATTATTTTGGTGTCATAATTTACATACTAATTTACAATATTTTTTTCAAAGAATTCGCTTTATGGCCTTAGTTATTAGATAAATACTACTTGTTTGAATAGTGTCGGATAATCCATTTTTCTATTTCTACTGCCCAAAAAACAATTGATGAAGCAAGTATCGTTATGCATAATTCAAATAAAGTAAGAGGCTGTGTTTTAAAAATAATATTGAGAAAAGGAACATAAATTAATAATAGTTGTAAAACGATCGTTAGCAGTAAAGCAGCCAATAACGGTAAATTTGAAAATAGCCCAATTTTAAATAGGGATTCCTGTTTGGAACGTACTGCCAGCACATGTCCCATTTGACTGAAGCAAAGTACTGTAAAAGCCATTGTTTGCCAATGTCTATCCGTAAGAATAGCCCAAGCTTGTAGCCCAAGAGTTACCATTCCCATTAAAAATCCTACCCATAATATATGGATGGCCATTTTGCCGGCAAAGATATTTTTTTTAGGATCCTTGGGAGGAAGTTTCATTATGTTTGATTCGGCTGGTTCTGATGCCAATGCTAATCCCGGCAATCCATCAGTGACCAAATTAATCCAAAGTAAATGAATGGCTACTAAAGGAAAAGGTAAATTAAAAAAAGGTGCAAAAAAAATGGCTATTATTTCTCCAAAATTACTGGTCATTGTATACTTGATAAATTTTAAAATATTATCAAAAATTTTCCGTCCGTGTTTAATTGCTATGGTGATTGTCGCAAAATTATCATCCAAAAGAATCATATCTGCAGCTTCTTTTGTAACTTCAGTGCCGTTGATCCCCATGGCAATACCAATATTTGCTTTTTTAAGAGCCGGAGCATCATTGGCACCATCACCGGTCATGGCAACAAATTGGCCTTTAGCTTGCAGCGCATTAATGATTTTTAATTTTTGTTCCGGATTTACACGTGCATATACACGAACATTTTCTACAATGGCAGTAAATTCTTTTTCCGTAAGGTTTTCCAGTTTTAAACCGGTTAACACTATATCATCCTCGGATGAGATAATCCCCAATTCTTCTGCAATGGCTTTTGCAGTAAGTTTATGATCTCCCGTTATTAAAACTGGAATTATTCCAGCTTCCTTACATTCTGTAATAGCTTGTAAGGCTTCTTCTCTTGGGGGATCAATTATTCCTACCAAACCAATCAAAGTAAGATTTGATTCAATATTTTCCATTTTAGTGTCCTTGGAAAAATTTTCTATTTCTTTTATGGCAAAACCAAGTACACGGTATCCTTTTTTAGCCAATTCGTCTGCTTTACTTTCTAATGCTAAACGATCTTTTTTTTGATTTTCAATTAATTTGTCCAATAATTCATCAACAGCACCTTTGGTAATAACAAGAATGTTTTTTCCCGTTTGATGCAAAGTGGTCATGCATTTCCTGGAAGCATCGAATGGAAATTCAGCTACTCGTGGCAATGTTTTCTCTAATTCATTTTTTTCAATATGGTGGTTTGAAGCATATTCGACTAAGGCAATTTCTGTGGCATCGCCCAACCATTTTCCTTTCTTTTTTTGGGAAACATCATTATTTAATGCCATCGAATAGAGTAAGGGATCTTGTAAGTGGATGTGGGTTTTTAAAGTAGTATTCGGAATTTCAATAATTTCCTTTACTGTCATTTTATTTTGAGTAAGCGTTCCTGTTTTATCTGTACAGATATAAGTCACAGAACCTAAGGTTTCTACGGCTGGAAGTTTTCGAATAAGTGTATTGCTTTTTACCAGTTTTTTGGCACCAAAGGCAAGTGCAATAGTTATTAATGCAGGCATAGCTTCGGGAATGGCCGCCACGGCCAGCGATATGGATGTCAGCAACATTGTAATTGGGTTCTCGCCTCTTAGCCATCCAATAATAAAAAGGATAGTACAAATTAGTAAAATCACAACAGAAAGTCTTTTACCAAATGCCTCCAATCTAATTTGTAATGGGGTAAGAGTTTCTTGTATTTGAATCATCTCGGCGATTTGGCCTAATTCGGTTTCTTTTCCTGTACTTGTAACATAAGCGGTACCACGACCATTTGTGATGAAGGTGCCTTTGAATCCCAAATTAATACGGTCTCCCAAAGCATATTCTCCCTTAGGCAGAACTGTTGTTGTTTTTTCAACATGATGAGATTCCCCTGTAAGCATTGATTCATCTACTTTTAGTTGATGGGTTTCAATAAAACGGACATCGGCAGGTATTCGGTTTCCGGCTTCCAAAAGAACCAAATCACCCGGAACTAAATCAACGGTTGGAATCTCTACGGTATGTCCATTGCGAATTACTTTAGAATAGCTAGGGATGATTTTTTTTAACGCTTCCATTGCTTTTTCGGCGCGATACTCTTGTACAAAACCAATTATAGCATTAATGATGATAATTGCTATTATAATTATAGTATCGGTTATATCGCCAATAAATCCCGAAATAATGGCTACGACGATTAGAATAATGATCATGAAATTGGTCAATTGATGAATCAACATCCGTAAAACAGTGTACTTTTTTTTATGAACAATTTCATTTTTTCCGACCAAGTTTAATCTTTCCGAAGCTTCATTTTCGTCGATACCTGATACAGTTGTTTTTAACAACTCAGTCACTTCAGTAATGGAAAGTAAATGCCAATTCATATTTTTTTACCTTTATTTAATTGTAGAATTATTTTTTATGTTGTACCGCTATTTTATTGTTTATATACGATAACAAGTCTTTTAAATTGGTGATTTTTCCATAGTCTTGTTCCGGAATTTCAATGCTAAAATTTTCACTCAAAGCAACAACAAATTGTAAGGTGTCAAAAGAATCAATATTGAGTGTCTCCCGAATGTTGTCTTCGGGTTTTAATTCCGAAGGTTCTGTATCGGGAGCAATCTTTTTAAGTAATTCAAAGATTTTATTTTTAATAGCATCTTCTTTCATAATGATTCTGGATTTTGTAATTGTTTGCTTAATGAAGTCAGAAACCGACTTCCGGTCAAGCCATCTGTAGCGCGATGATCACCGGCCAATGTTACATTTACCATGGGGCGAATACCAATCATTCCGTTATCGGTAAATGGCTGTTCAGAAATACTCCCGAAGCCAACTATGGCAACTTGTGGTGGATAGATTATTCCGAATACGGAATCGGCACCACCTTCTCCAATATTAGTTATATTTAGGGTCGAATCACTCAATTCCGAACTGCGTAATTTCAATTCTTTGGCTCTCGGAATAATATCATTTAGTGTATCCATTATGGCATCACAACTTTTTAAATCGGCTTGATGAATGGCTGGGACGATAATGCCCCCTTTTCGTAATGAAATTACAAAACCTATATTAATATCTTTTTTTAGTTGTAAACCGTTGTCCCAAAATGCATTAAGATCCGGAAATTCTTTCAGAGCGTTTGCAGTGGCTTTAATAAATAAAACAACGGGAAGCAATCGTTTTTTTACTTCTTGACGTGTATTGTATTCTTGTAACCAAGACAATGCTTTTGTCAGATCTATCCTTTTTTCTAAATAATAATGCGGTATTTCTTTGTTTGATTTACTCATGGCTGAGGCAACAGCAGCTCGGATAGATTCAACCGGGAATTCTGTTTTTTTGGTTTCAGCAAAAGTTTCTTTATTATGGACAGTTTCTATAGCCTTTTCTACATCTTCTTTGGTAATTGCATTTTCTGGCCCTGTCCCTTTTATTTTTGAAAGATCAATATGATTTTCTTGGGCAATTCTACGAGCCAAAGGAGATGCTTTTATATGTAGATTTTCTTCTTTTTCAAAATATTTGGGTTCTGTTATTTTCTCTTCTGTAGGTTGTAATTCGATTGTTTTTTTATTTAAAATCTTTTCTTTTGTTGTTCCTAAGGCTTCACCACTTGGATTTAGGAGTGCCATTACAGTTCCAACAGGTACCTTTTCTCCTTCATTGATCAGTAACTCTGAGATTGTTCCTTCATCAAAAATTTCAATTTCAATGAGTCCTTTTTGAGTTTCCACTTCTGCAATAATGTCCCCACGGTTTACCCAATCTCCTGGTTTTTTCTTCCATTCGACAAGAGTTCCGTCTTCCATATCAGCGCCCAAACTGGGCATTAGAAATTCAATCATGGCCCATCATTTTTTTTACTTTATTAACAATGTCATTTACTTGTGGTATGGCTGCCTCCTCCAAATGTGAAGGATAAGGAATAGGTACTTCAATTCCACATAAACGCTCTACAGGCGCATCTAAATCGTAAAAAGCTTTTTCCATCATTCGAGAACTAATCTCAGAAGAAACACTAATGGAACGCCAAGCTTCTTCCACAATAATTGCCCGATGCGTTTTAGAAACCGATGTCAAGAAAGTGGCTTCATCCATTGGACGTAAAACCCTTAGATCAATCACTTCGGCATCGATTCCCATTGTGGCAAGTTCATCTGCAGCCTCCAAACATTTATAAACACCTGACCCATAGGTAATAATAGAAATATCCTTTCCCTGTCGCCTTACTTTTGCTTGATTGATAGCTAGGTTTTGGATTTCAGATGGTATTTCTTTTTCTAAATTCAGCATGGCTGTATATTCAAAAATTAATACAGGATCTTGACTTTTAAGGGCACTACGAAGGATGTTCCGGGCATCTTCATGCGTACCCACAGATAGAATAATAAGTCCGGGAATGTGTGCAAAAATGGGTTCCCAGCTATGAGAATGTTGGGCTCCCAATTGCCTTCCAATACCTGAACTCATCCTAATTACCACGGGGACATTCAATTGACCACCGGACATGTGCCGTAATGTGGATGCGTTATTTACAATTTGATCCAGGGCCAGTAAACCAAAGTTAACAGTCATAACTTCTACAATAGGTTTCATTCCTGCTATGGCGGCTCCAATTCCGGCACCTACAAAACCAGATTCTGAGAGAGGGACATCCATGATACGTTCTTCACCAAATTCCTGTAATAAACCTTTGCTTACTGCGAAGGCACCTCCATAACGACCTACATCTTCTCCCATCAAAAAAACACGTTCGTCATTCTGCAATGCTTCCCGCAATCCTTGTTTCAAAGCTTCTCGATAAGTACTATTTGTTTGAACCATTTTCATAATTGGAATACTTTAATTTATTTCGGATTGGAACCATAATAATGTTCATGGCAAGTGGAATGTTTTTTGAAAGTCATCTAATTTAAACTTCAGGTGTGCTATATAGGTATTTTGTTAATTCTTCTAATGGTTCCCAAGTTCCTGCTTCCGCAAAATCGACAGCAAGCTGAATTTTATTTGCAATCTTGTGCTCCATGGTTTCAATTTCTTTTTCCGTAATCCATTTTTTTTGTAAAATAAGATGCTTGAATTGTGGAATAGGATCTCTTTTTTTCCATTCCTCCACTTCCTTCTTGTCTCGATATAATTCGGCATCAAACATTGAATGTGCTCTAAAACGGTAGGTATTGCAAACCAATAAAAAGGGTTTTCCGCAACTTCTCACTTTTTCTACGGCGGAGTTGGCACCATCCATTACCGACATCAAATTCATTCCGTCTACGGTAGCGGCTTCTATGGCATATGCAGCAGCCTTTTTTTCAATATCAGTTTCGGAATGAGAATACCGAATGGCAGTTCCCATCGCATATAAATTATTTTCACAAACAAACAAAACGGGGACTTTCCAAAGTGCAGCAAGGTTCATGGCTTCATGAAATCCACCTTCGGCTACGGCTCCTTCTCCAAAAAAACAGCAGGTAATATTGTTTTTTTTCTGTTTTTTTGAGGCCAATGCCATTCCGACCGCAATAGGTAGATGACCACAAACGATAGCATTTCCGCCATAAAAATTTTTAGATACATCAAATAAATGCATGGAACCGCCACGACCGCCACTGCAACCTTCCATCTTGCCATACATCTCCGCCATGATAGCATCAGGATCAATTCCTCGTGCTATGGCGTGACCGTGTTCTCGATAGGTACATAATACATTATCCTCCTTGTTTAATGCTTGCATTATGCCAACGGCCACCGCTTCTTCTCCAGTATACAAATGAAGAAATCCCCTGATTTTAGTTTTGGTATACATTTCTGCCGATTTTTCTTCAAATTGGCGAATAAGCAACATTTGATAGAATAATAATTGTGCTTTTTTTGCATCCATTTGTTCTTGTATTGGGATAGCCTGTGTCATTTTTAATAATTTATTTTTAATAGATATTATATTATTTATTAAAGTCCAAAAGCATAATAATAGACACTTGGATCGTTTGGATATTTACCTTCCAACATAATACCACCGCTTTGTGACTCAACGGCATCTATAAAAGATTGTACCGTGCTTACCTTTTTATTGTTGACCGCCGTGATTACAAAACCAACTTCTATGTCCGTATTTCTTTTTAATTTACCATTGCTTAATTTGGTGATTTTTAGTCCGTTTTTAATCTTATATTTATTTTGATCCTCTTTTGTTATTGGGACAAGTTCGACTCCTAAATCACGAAGTAAGTTGGTGCTTTTAGTTTTAATGATAGAACTGGTTTCTTCCATTTTTTTGAGTGTGGCGATAAGTTCTTTTTTTTCGTTTCCATTTCGAATGAGAGTAATTTTTACTTTTTCTCCAGGACGTTTTCGCGAAATGATTTCTTGTAATTTAGAGGCCGTATTTGTTTCAATATCATCTATGCGGATAATGACATCTTTTGCTTTCACACCAGCAGCTTTTGCCGCTCCGGTGGCTGAAACGCTGTCTACATAAACCCCATTGGCACGGTCAATATGTATTTCTTTAGAAAGGGCGCTATTCATGTCGCGAATACTGATTCCGAGAATTCCTCTCTGAACCGTTCCAAAATTCATCAAATCATTGGCTACTTTTTTTACAATGTCAACAGGGATTGCAAAAGCATATCCTGCATATACTCCCGTAGGTGTTGCTATGGCAGTATTAATTCCGATCAGTTTTCCTTCTAATGTAACCAATGCGCCCCCGCTGTTTCCTGGATTTACGGCAGCATCGGTTTGGATGAAGGATTCTATGGCTCCTTGGTCACTCAAGATATTGATATTTCGAGCTTTGGCACTGACAATTCCAGCAGTTACGGTGGATGCCAGATTAAATGGATTTCCAACCGCTACGACCCATTCTCCAACTTCTATCTGGTCGCTGTCTCCAAACATAATAAATGAAAGGTTTTTTTCATCGATTTTAAGAAGTGCCAAATCGGACAGCGGATCCATACCAATAATTTTGGCGGGATAGCTTCGCCCGTCAAACAGCGTAATGTTAATTTCGTCTGCGTTTTTAACCACATGATTGTTCGTTATGATATAGCCATTGGGAGTTAAGATGACTCCAGAAGCACTGGCAATTAGTGGGGTATATTCGTTTCGTTGTGATTGTGGATTTTGAAATTTAAACTGTCTAAAAAAGGGGTCATCTTTAAAAAAGTCTCTTAATTGATCCGGTAAATTGTAAAAGTCGTTTCTATCCTCATTATTATATTGCTGTGATTTTTGATTGAAAGTACATTTTATATTCACAACTCCCGGAGTGGCAATTTTGGCGGCCAATTTGAAATCTACATTACCTGTATAGGAAACTTTTTCAGGTAGTGAGATTGCATTTTTTTGAATTGTCTCAATGTCTTTTCCATTATTTTTATCTTGCGCATGGCATCCTTGAAATAATAGAAGGAAAATTAGCCATTGTATTCCTTGACTTTTCCAATTTCTTTTTTTGAATGTAGTCATGATAATAGATTTAAGTGAAATGAATTTATGCGTGATGTATTTTATGATTGTTCTAGCGTTGATAAGTCTCCTTCCGGTAATCCTAGTTCTCGTGCTTTCAGTAATCGCCTCAAAATTTTTCCGCTTCGGGTTTTAGGAATGTTTTCCACAAATTCAATTTCTTTCGGAGCTACAGCCGGGCCCAATTCCTTTCGGGCGAAAGACATAATTTCCATTTTAATAGTTTCACTGGATTCTTTTCCGTTTTTCAAAACCACAAATGCTTTAACCAATTCTCCAATGGTTGGTTCGGGTTTTCCAATAACGGCTACTTCTGCAACAGCCGGATGACACAAGAGTGTACTTTCAACTTCAAATGGACCGACCATGTGTCCTGATGTTTTAATGATATCATCGGCTCGACCGATAAACCAAAAATAGCCATCGGAATCTTTTTTGGCCAAATCTCCACTGATGTACCAATTATCAATAAAACACTTTTTATAGCGTTCCTCTTCATGTAGGTAAGTTCTAAATAGGGAAGGGAACCCTTTTTTTAAAACCAAATGGCCTTGAATATTGGTTTCCGTAATAAGTTTTAGTTCGTTATTGTTAATTTCGGCAATTGCAACTTCAATTCCGGGTAACGGTTTCCCCATCGAACCGGGTTTTACTTTCATCGCTGGGTAATTGGCAATCATAATGCCCCCCGTTTCAGTTTGCCACCAATTATCAAGAATAGGAACTTTAAAATTTTCCTGACACCAAATTACGGCTTCGGCAGAGAGTGGTTCACCAACGCTTAAAACAAGGCGAAGATTTTCAAGATGATATATTTCACGTGGACTAATATCCATTCGGATTAATCGTCTAATTGCTGTGGGTGCCGTATACCATATTGTGACTTTATGTTTTTCGAGAATAGAATACCACCTTACCGCATCAAATTCAGCTTCATCAATAATACTGGTAACACCATTTACCAAAGGCGCAATAATACCGTATGACGTTCCCGTTACCCAACCCGGATCGGCAGTGCACCAATACTGGTCACCTTTATGAAAATCTAGCACATATTTACCAGTGATATAATGGGTTAATATTGCTTTGTGCACATGTAATACTCCTTTGGGCATTCCTGTGGTTCCACTGGTAAAGTGAAGTAAAGCGATATCTTCTGGATTGGTTTTGGGAATAATAAATTTTGAATCGGCTTGTTTCATTAATTGATCGAAAGACAAAATTTTATCGGAAATAGACTCAGAGATATCCGTAAGTATGATGTAGCGAAGGGAAGGAAGTCTGTCGAGCAATTGTTTGATTTTTTTTTCAAATAATACAGAAGTAGTAACTAAAACGGTGGCATCTCCTTTATTTAGTCTCTGAAAAATAGGTTCGGGACCAAAAACGGAAAACAATGGACAAAAAACAGCAGTATATTTTAAAGTTCCTAAAGCTGTAATGTACAGTTCCGGAATTCTTCCAGCCAGTGAGAAAACACGTTCCCTTTTTTGAATTCCCAATCGAAGGAGTATATTGGCAAATTTGGAAGTCTCATTTTGTAAATCGCCATAACTGAGGTCGTAGATGGTGTTGTCTTTTCGAATAAAACGAAAAGCGGTATGATTCTTTAACTGACTTTTGGAGTGTCGTTCTACCGCTTCATAGGCTATATTTAATCCGTTGTCATCTGGTAAACCGTTTAATTCCTGCGCCACTTTTGCCCATGAAAAAGATTGTACTTCTTTTTCATAATCAAGAAGATTAAAAGGAATGATTTTATTACCATCAATTGTATCCATTGGATTAAGGATTGAATAAAAATTAGTTATTGCGCTACAAACCCGCCATCAACGGCCATAGCATGACCAGTTACAAATGAAGCTTTGTCCGAACACATCCAGACCACCGCGTTAGCGATTTCTTCGGGTTGACCAAATCGCCCCACGGGTTCTAATTTTGTAAATTGATCGATGACTGTTTTGTCTTTTCCGGTAAGTCGATCAATCATTGGGGTTTGAATTACACCAGGACAAACGGCATTTACTCGGATTCCAAGTTGAGCACATTCTAACGCTGCAGTTTTTGTAAGTCCAATTACACCATGTTTGGATGCGACGTAAGCCGGTAAACCTCCAAAACCAACCAAGCCGGCTACCGAAGCACAATTGACAATAGCCCCTTTGCCTTGTTTCTGTATTTCGGGGATTTCATATTTCATGCAAAGCCAAATTCCTTTTAGATTTATACCAATGGTTTTGTCCCAATTCTCTTCGGTACAATCTTGTGTTGGAGCCGAAATCCCTTCGATTCCAGCATTGTTAAAAGCATAATCCACGCGGCCATAAGTAGCCACTGTTTTTTCCACCATTGCTTTCACATCATTATTTTTAGAAACATCACATCGAATGAAAGTTGCTTCTCCACCAGAAGCTTTAATAAGGTTTACGGTTTCTGTATTTTCAATCCAATCGGCAACAACGACTTTGGCTCCTTTATTTGCAAAAGCAATGGCAGCAGCTCTACCAATTCCCGAAGAGGCACCAGTTACAATGACTACTTTGTTCTTGAATGTTGAATCCATGATTTTATATTTTTAAATTCTATAATCGAACGGTATTTTTCATTTCTGATTCCAAGATGTTTTCAATTCCTTTTATCAAAGCATCCGGATTAAAGGAGATACTGTCAATTCCTTCCTCTACTAAAAATTGTGCAAATTTGGGAATGTCGCTAGGTGCTTGCCCACATAAACCTACTTTTATATTATTTCTTTTGGCAGCATGAATGGTTTCTCTAATTAAATTTTTCACGGCTGGATTTTGTTCGCTAAATAAATAACTTACCAACTCAGAGTCTCTATCTAAACCCAAGGTGAGTTGGGTTAAATCATTGGAACCAATAGAAAAACCGTCAAAAAGTGCCGCAAATTCATCTGCCAGAATCACATTACTCGGAATTTCAATCATCACATAAATTTCCAAATTGTTTTCGCCTTGTATGAGTCCGTTTTTGGCCATTTCCTCAATTACTTTTTTTCCTTCCTCAATTGTTCTGCAAAACGGAATCATCAATTTTATATTTCCCAATCCCATTTCGTTTCTAACTTTTTTCATGGCTTCGCATTCTAAAGCAAATCCTTTTCGATAAAAATCACTGTAATATCTGGATGCTCCTCGAAAACCAATCATCGGATTTTCTTCTGCGGGTTCATAATATTTCCCGCCAATCAGGTTTGCATATTCGTTACTTTTGAAATCGCTCATTCTAACGATAACTTCTTTGGGGTAAAAAGCGGCACCGACAATAGAGACGGCTTCAGCCAGTTTATCGATAAAATATTTCTGGGGGTCACTATAGCCTTTGGTCAATTCCTGAATTTGTGCCCTTGTTTTGTCGTCTGTAATTTTTTCGGGTTCGCATAAAGCCAAAGGATGAATTTTTATTGTATTTGAAATGGCAAATTCCATTCGCATCAAACCCACGCCTTTATTGGGATAATTACTGAGTTCAAAAGCTCTTTCGGGATCGGCCAGAATAAGCATGGGGTCTGTTTTTGGCATTTTAAGCTGACTGAAATCTTGCTCGGTAATTTCCCATTTTAATTCTCCTTCATAGATATAACCCTCTTTTCCTTCGGCACAGGAAACGGTAATTTGTTGTCCATTTATAATTTCTTGTGTTGCATTGCCACATCCTACCACGGCTACGGTTCCCTGTTCCCGCGCCACAATGGCCGCATGGCTGGTTCGTCCTCCTTTGTTGGTAATGATTGCAGAGGCTCTTTTCAAGATAGGATCCCAATCGGGATTCGTTAAATCGGTTACAATAATTTCCCCATCCTTTAAATGGTCTCCCTCTTGTGGATTATTTAAAATACAGGCTTTACCAGTTGCAATTTTGTCTCCTAAAGCGATTCCTTGGGTAATAAGTTTGCTTTTCTCTTTGAGCGTGTAGATTTCTCTAACTTGTTTTTTTTCTTTTCCATGAATGGTTTCCGGTCGAGCCTGAAGAATGTAGAGTTGTTGGTTTAGACCGTCTTTGGCCCACTCAATATCCATGGGTTTATTATAATGTTTTTCTATAATAGCGCACCATTGGGCTAATTGGATGACTTCATGATCCGATAAGGAAAACTGGTCTTGTTTCTCTGGAACCGTTTCTTTATTTAGCGTTGTTTTTTCGGCTGCAGAATCTTCTGATGGTGCTGCATAAATCATCGTAAATTCTTTTTTACCGCATCGTTTTTTTAAAATGGGATTGTATTTTTTTTCCTGTAACGTGGGTTTAAATACCATCCATTCATCTGGAGTGACGGTTCCTTGTACAATGTTTTCTCCAAGTCCCCAACTGCTGTTTATAATAATAGTATTTTGAAAACCCGTGTCAGGATCGATAGTAAATGCCACACCGGAGGCGGCTTTGTCACTTCGAACCATTTGTTGAATCCCCACGGAAATGGCAATATCCATTTTTTCGAAACCCATGTCATGACGGTATTTGATAGCTCTGTCCGTAAATAGGGAAACATAACAGTGCAGAATTGCCTCTTCTAATTGTTGGGCACCACTGATGTTTAAAAAAGATTCCATTCTGCCCGCAAAACTGGCAGAAGGTAAATCTTCGGCTGTAGCGCTACTTCTTACCGCAACACTAAGGTTCTCTATTCCGCTCAGTTTACAAAGGGAATCATAAGCATGGTGTATTTCGTTCTTAATTTCCTCGGGTATTTGAGATTTTAAGATAAGGGCCCTGGCTTTTGAACCAATTTCGGAGAGATTCGAAAATTTTTTAGCATCTAGGGAAAGTAACAATTCGTTTAAATCAGTTTCCAGATGATTTTCTTTTCGAAACAATCGATAGGCATTTGCAGTTATGGCAAAACCGTTAGGAATATGAACTCCTAGTGGGGTGAGATGATTGTACATTTCGCCCAGAGAAGCATTTTTACCCCCCACTTTTTCAATATCAGAAATACTGATAGCATCAAAAAATAAAATATGTTTTGAGTGTATCATTTCTATTCGTTTTATATTAAAAAAAAATATTAACTAGTAGTATACAGGATGATTTTTAGAATCGGGGGCAATTCTCTAAATTTCAATGATGAATGAAATTGTGACCTGTAGAATTGGATTTGAGGAGATATACAATTACAGTATCACGGTCTTAAAAAGTTCTTATGTAAATTTAATCAAAATATGTTTTTTACGGGGTGTAAATGGCGTTTATTTTTTGATTTTTTTAGATGTAAGTTATTGCTTTGAAGTCTTTTGTGTGTTTCTGATTGCGTGTTTGGTTGTTAATCAAAAGGATGCTTTTTTTTATCGTTTTTTGATACAAGTTCGGACTAATCCCCTTTTTCGTATGAACAACGGTCAAAAAGATTTACATTTGCACTTCTTTTAAAAGAACCTTTTTTCTCAAGTGATTGTTTAAATTTTAATTTGTTTTTTTACAATCACTTCCATTTTTGGGTGTAATTTCTATTGAAAATATTTTCAAACCCATTAGTTTTAATTTAAAATAAAAGAATGAAACAGTACTTCAATTTATTCAATTTCGCCCAAAAAGTAAATTACAGAACAGAAGTTCTAGCCGGTCTAACCGTAGCCATGACGATGATTCCAGAATCACTTTCTTTTGCCATATTAGCGGGTTTTCCTCCGTTGGTAGGATTGTATGCCGCTTTTATTATGGGATTGGTCACCGCAATTTTCGGAGGAAGACCGGGATTAGTATCAGGTGGGGCAGGAGCAACAGTGATTGTATTGATTGCTTTGATGAAATCGAACGGAATTGAATATGTTTTTGCGGCAGTTGCCTTGGCGGGGGTACTCCAGATTTTGGTAGGATTGTTTAAACTAGGTAAATTTATTCGCTTGGTACCACAGCCGGTTATGTATGGGTTTGTAAACGGATTGGCCATCATTATTTTTATGTCGCAATTAGATCAGTTCAAAACAATAGTTAATGGAGAAAGTGTTTGGCTTTCTGGAAGTCCATTGTATATTATGTTAGGTTTAGTGGTATTAACCATTGCCATCGTGAAATTATTTCCTAAAATTTCCAAAGCTATCCCGGCCTCTTTAGTGGCCATCATTGTTGTTTTTGGCTTGGTGTTGGGATTTGGAATTGAAACTAAAACAGTGGCTGATATTGCTTCCGTAAGTGGTGGTTTTCCACCATTTCATGTGCCGAATATAGCTTGGAATTTACAAACCTTGGAATTGATTTTTCCATACGCTTTGATTATGGCTTCCGTGGGATTAACGGAAGGTTTGTTGACTTTAAATTTAGTCGATGAAATTACGGGAACTAAAGGAAGTGGCAATCGCGAATGTGTCGCTCAAGGTAGTGCCAATATCCTAAACGGATTTTTCTTTGGAATGGGAGGATGCCCGATGATTGCGCAAACATTGGTTAATTTATCGGCTGGTTCCAGAGCTCGTCTCTCTGGAATAATCGCAGCATTAACTATTCTTGTAATAATTTTATTTGGAGCACCTGTAATCGAAAAATTACCGATGGCGGCTTTGGTTGGAGTGATGATTATGGTATCGGTTGGTACATTTGAATGGATTAGTTTTCGCATCATCAATAAAATGCCCAAACACGATATTTTCGTCGGGGTTTTGGTGGCAGTAATTACCATTTTATTACACAATTTGGCCTTAGCTGTTTTAATTGGCGTTATTATTTCAGCGCTGGTTTTTGCTTGGGAAAGTGCGAAACGAATTCGAGCCAAAAAATACACGGATGAAAATGGCGTTAAACATTACGAAATTTTTGGACCACTCTTTTTTGCCTCAACTACTGTGTTTTTAGAAAAATTTGATATTGCCAATGATCCCAATGAAGTGATTGTTGATTTTAAAGAAAGTAAAATTGCAGATATGAGTGCCATTGATGCGTTGAATAAGTTAACGGAACGCTATGCCAGAGTAGGGAAGAAAATACATTTACGCCATCTTAGTGACGATTGTCGCCAGTTACTCCATAATGCCGATGAGATAATCGATGTAAATATTATTGAAGATCCAACTTACAAAGTGGTGATTGATTAAAAAAAATAAAGCTTGAAACGACACATTGTTTCAAGCTTTTTTTATAAAATAAAATTATTTTTCATCTTCCAAAATCATCCTGTAAACGAACGATATCCTCTTCATCTGAAGGGTTTTCTGGATCGGTATGTTGCCAAATTTCAGCAACTACTCCCCAGGTGTCCAATCCTATAAGGCGGTGGAGCTCTCCTTTGTTCAATTGTATAAAACTATCAGGAGAAAATTTCTGAATTTCACCTTCTTCGTCCGTTAAACTTGTTTTTACACCTACTACTCCCGAAAGTATTTTCCAAATTTCGGCTCTGCGAAAATGGTATTGCCATGATAAACGTTTGTTCGGGGCCACCACCAAAATCTTTGGACTTAACTTATTGGTTATTTTGATGGCTTTCATATCCAGATGTGGAAAAAATTTTTCGGCAAATGCAGGTGCCTGACTTTCGTCAATAACAAAGAAACCTCCCCAAGGTCTGGTTTCGTCTTGCTTTACAACGGTAAAGTTTTCTTTTTTTAATGCTGTTGCTATTTGGTCAAAAACAACATTTTTGTCTAAATTATCAGGGATGTTTAAATTCATAGGTATTGCTTTTAAAAATAAAATATGCTAAAGGGAATTAGGGTTTGCTAATTCTGGTTTTTGTAAATGATAAAGTCGTTTGTTTTTAATCGGGTGTTCCCCATCAGGATTTTGGCTCCTTTTGGAAGGTTTGTTTTCTTTGTGGAACCAAAGTTTATTATTACGGTGATTTTTTCTCCTTGGAAAGATCGAGTAAACAAAATTTGTTCGTTTTTGTGTTCAAGTCTGTTGTATTTACCATATTGCAGGACTTTTTCATTATTTCTTAAAGCGATCAATTGCCTGTAACGGTTAAGAATTGAGTTTTCTTTGTTCGATAATTCCTGAACGTTGGTTTGGCGGTAATCGGAATTGATTTTAATCCAAGTTTTCTCTGTTGAAAATCCTGCGAAAGCATTCCCATTCCATTGCATCGGACTACGGGATTTATCTCGGTTGTGTTTATTTCCTTCCCAAAGTGCTTCAGTAGGATTTTTACCTTTGGCAAGAGCCAATTCATAATGCGTTTTTCCCTGAATATCCACCATTTCTTGCGGATTCTTAGCAATGATATTATGCATTCCGATTTCTTCGCCATAATAAATGAAAGGAACCCCTTTGGCAATCAGCATTAAAGCCGCCAATGCCAAAGCTTTATTCGGGTTTCCATCTGCTAATCGGTCCATCATTCGAGGCATATCATGACTTCCAAAAAACAAGGTCGGATAATTACTCATATTTTTCTCCATACTTTCTAATTCCTCAAAAATACGTTGGGAAGAAAATTTTTGAATACTTCCAAAATTGAAATTAAAAACCACGTCAAGTAAATCTGGTGATTGATATTGTTTTAATACTTCAATTTTGTCACTTCCTATTTCACCCACTATAAAACGATTATCATATTCGCTTACAGTTGATTTTATCATTCGCATGGCATTTTTTACGCCTTTTTGATCAATGTCGTTGGAATGTTGTTGCTGTCCCTCTAAAATCGGATTGTCAGAGGTAATTCCGTCAGTGGTTAAAAAATTAATCACATCCAATCGGAATCCGTCTACACCGCTATCTAACCAATACCGTAGTACTTTCTGAACCTCAGCGACTACATTAGGATTAGACCAGTTTAGATCTGCCATTTTCTTGTCAAACTTGTGGTAGTAATATTGATTGGTCAAAGTATCTTTTTCCCAAGCCGTACCGCCAAAAAAGGATTCCCAATTGTTAGGAGTTTCTTTCCAGATGTAATAGTCCCGATATGGATTGTCGAAAGATTTTCGAGATTCCTGAAACCACTTGCAATCTGTAGAAGTATGATTTAAAACCATGTCCATAATTACTTTGATTCCTTTTTGATGTGCTTTCTGCAAAAAAATATCAAAATCTGCTTTGGTACCATATGTAGGGTCGACCTCATAATAATTGGCAATATCATAACCGTTGTCAATCTTTGGGGAAGTCAGAAAAGGAGTCAGCCAGATTCCTTTGACTCCTAATTGTTCCAAATAATCCAATTTGGAGGTTATCCCTTTAAAATCTCCATATCCATCACCGTTACTGTCTGCGTAACTGGGCATATAGATTTGATAAAATACGGATTCCTTCCACCATTTTTTTTCAAAATTTATGTTTTGAGCCGAGACAATATTGGCATTATGTATAATGATAACGATCAGGACCAAGGTTATAAATTTAGATTTCAAAACCTTAATTTTTTTGTTGGGAGTGATAATCAACCACCACACCATTGACCAACATTTTAGTTCCTTCATAAGAGATTTTACCCGCTGATGGAACACAAACAATTACTGCGGCACTTTCCGGTTTAATCTTGATTTTGGCAGACGAAGAAACATTGCGGGCTACAAAACGTCCGGATACTGTATTATATAAATCTACTTTATTGCCTTGTTCCGTTTTTATAACCACTTTTTTACATTTGGAATAAGGATTGTAATACAAGAAAGAAGGGTAGGTCTTATCGCTAAAAAAATCGGTTGCCAATAGATTCAATTGTAAAATTCCCTCAATATTGGTGGTTCGAATAATACTGCCAAAAATGCCTACATGTCCACTTCCATAAACACTGAACTGTGATTCCTCCGGATTTTGACCCGGTACCCAAAGAGGTCCATCACCTTGCGCCACGGGACCTTTTAAATTTTCATAGGCTTTATAACTCGATTGGCGGATGATTCCTTCGTAACCAATAACGCCTTTGGTAACCTCAGCCAATTGTGGAATCGTTTCATGCTCATCCGGCATGTATTGCGGATAAAAAAAACGGGATGCATTTGCAGCATTCAACATCCATTTACCTATGGCGGTTGCATACGATTGATCATAACGAACCATGGGCACCATTGGCCATGCCATATCATAAGTATTCATCAAAAAACCATAGCCTCCGTGGTCTACTGTACTGCCAACGGTTCCTGAAATATCCATTCCGTTCCAATTCCCCACTAAAACTCCCCAACCTTCTCGACAGATTGCCGTTCCGTCAAACGTCCAACCCAACATTTTATCGGTGTCGTATTGTTTTCCTTCTTCGGCATTAATTCTTGCCGCCAAATAGGCTCCGAAAGGCATTAACAGTTCATAGGTTGGATTTATAGGTTGTGATTCTAGTGCTGATAAAGCACTTTTGGCTCCTTTTAAATATCTTGGATCACCAAACTTTTTGTAGGCAGCATACAGAACCCATGCATGACCTGCTGCAGCATCAGGTTGTGCGCAGATGTTATTTTTCATGGGTTTCATTTTCCCATAATCGAAATAAGAGTAGTCATAATTTCCATTTAATATGCTATCGGCCTCCAGAAATTTTTCGGCTATACTTTTTGCGATTTCATCAAAACCCGGTTCATTTGGATATTGATCATATACAGCATAAAACAAAAGATTCGGATAGACATCATACCACCAGTCACGACCATAACCTCCACCCAGTAAAGCAACTTCAGGACAGGTATTGTTCATCATGATATTCCACCCAGTTTCCTTATTGAAATAGTTTTTAAGCATCCCCACATAATTTAGGTTCGGTAGTTTGCTTTTGTCAATTCCAACTAAACTTGCGCCCATTGTTGCGCCCATAGTAGCCAGGGCTTCATGGAACATCCCTTTGTTGTTTTCTCCTTGTCTTACATCAGCCACAGCTGTGTACATACCTACAACATCCTGCGGAAAATTCTTTTTACTGGTGTCCATCCATACCATAGGCCAGTATTTGCCTTTGGCATTAAAATCAAACACGGTATTGTCAAAATTGATTGCAAGTTCTTTGTAATCAATAATTTGAAAGGGATGAGGTAAATTGGGCATTTGATCTACACGAGCTATCTTTTGTTGTTTTACCTGAGAGAATCCATTGATTCCGAACAGAATAAACAACACAAAGATTGAAGAGATTTTAAAAAAAGTTTTCATTATTTACATCATTTAATTATAAAAATATTTTAAAGATTGGTTTTTACACCATTTTTTCTGCCATTTCACCCATCACTTTTTTATTGATTTCTTCATCATCAATGGTGAGTAATTTTCCATCGGCAATAATTTTTTTGGCAACAAGGATAGAACTTAATTGTAAGATAGCAACAATTATAATAGCATATCGCAAAGCAATTTCGGTTGAG
The DNA here is from genome assembly GCA_023259675.1 of Flavobacterium sp. GTDB lineage: Bacteria > Bacteroidota > Bacteroidia > Flavobacteriales > Flavobacteriaceae > Flavobacterium. The sequence goes on along the minus strand of JALRGT010000016.1, from coordinate 38,328 downwards.
ATAGTATACGCCAGAACTAAAAATGTCCCTGCTCCTAAAAATCTACCGGCAAACAATCCCGCTTCATGATTTAAGATATAAGCAAATTCACCTCGTTTTTCAATTTTTGAAACAATATCAATGACCTTGAATTGGATTGGAAAATAAGCCAAATCCATTAATGGTTTTGCAATTAACAATAATAAAATAAAAATGATTACCCCTGTCTGATTGAATAAAAATCCATTAACAATGGCACCTAATGCAAATAAAGTAAGACCTGCCGTAAATATTTTGATACGGTCAGAAGGTTTAGTAATCCTTCCCAAAACATACATAATTACGGCTGCGATTATGGCACCTATGGATTGTGCGGTTCCTAAAGCTCCTTCTTTTCCCAACAACAACATGATCAGCATTGCAGGTGCTGTAACCAAGAATCCTTGAACCAAACCTTTTAATAAGGCCAAAGACAATAATTTATACCATAAAGGATGAAATTTGAAAAACACATATTTTTTCTGTTCCGGATTTTGAAATGTTCCTCTAAAGCAAACTATAGAAGCTGCAATTGTTACTAAAAATACGATTCCGGTAATGATTAAATAAGCGTTATGTATTTGAGAATCCCCACCACTGGATTCAATAAACCACCCAATAGTAATCGGAATGACAACAGCAATAATAGTATAGAAAAAAGTTTCTAAGCCATAATAGTAATTTCGATTCGAATCATTGGTAATGGCTAAAGCCAAATAATCTCTGTTTGACCAATAGAAACCAAAAGACAAACCCATTGTAATTCCTGCAAACCCAATTCCAACCAGATCAAGCGTTTTTAAAGACATCATAATCATCATAGAAATTCCACTGAGCATCATTCCGGCCGAATAGAGTTTTCTAATATTAAAATGTTTCAGTAAATAACCATTTAGTAAAAAGGTAAGCGGAATTCCGGTATAAATAGTCAACTGATAAATCACCACTTTAACAGGGTCATTGGAGCTTCTCATTACATAAGCTGCCACAAAAATATCGATTACCGGTAAAACAATGGCGTAGACCAAATTGGTAAGCATTAATATCTTGAAATTGTGGGTCTGATTTGTAAAATGAGCAATTTCTTTTTTTAGTTTATGGATCATTAGATGTATTTTAAAAGTGAATTAATCGTTGCAATAGAGAATTCTGCCCCACAAACAAACTCATCAGAGGCTCCATAATAAACGGTAACCGTATCACCGTCAGGATGTATAACATGTCCATTTGTGAATACGACATTCCCAAAAAAACCGGTTAATTCATAGTTTGTTGTTGGAATCATAATAGGTTCTTCTGTACGTGCTATAACTTTAGTAGGATTATTTAAATCCATTAAAAAAGCACCCAGACAATATTGATGTTCGGCATTGGCGCCATGATAGATGGATAACCAGCCTTTTTCTGTTTTTATAGGAGAAGCTCCGGCGCCTACTCTTTTACTATCCCATTGACCTGCTCTGGTTTTGATAATACAATGGTGATTTCCCCAGTGAAGTCCATCAGGTGAGGAGGTAATCCAAATATAATTTCCACCGATATCAACACTGCTTGGACGATGTAAGGCATAATACAAACCATTTATTTTTTCTTCAAAAATGGCGCAATCCTTATTATGGGGAGGCAGAATCATTCCGTGCGATTGAAAGTTTTTCCAATCGGTTGTGGTACGTAAACCCACACCCACACCATTATCGGAAACCGCAGTATAGGTTAGATAATATATGCCGTCCAGTAAAGTTACCCTGCAATCTTCCACTCCAAAGGTTTCTAATATGCCTTCACCCATTAAAATTGGATAATTTTCAGGTTCATAAAATTGATGTCCATCATCGCTACATAGTAGTCTTAGATGGGATAGCGTTGTCAAATAATCAACGCCTTTATAATTTATTACTCTGGCATCCGTTGCGTTTAAATCAGGATCATCTTTTGGAATTTCTATAATTTGTATGGTTCCGGATTCGGTTAGGATAGGAAATGAAATTACAGTGTCATTTTGTTTTGGTCTTTCGGCAACTCTAATTAAAAGCCAAGTTTTTCCATCAAATTGGAACACTCCGGGATTAAGCAGGCAGGTGATTTCTAAGCCCTCTCTACTTGGTGATAAATCCGAAGGGGACAATAATGGATTTTCTATAAAACGTTTTGCGATATCTTTCATAATATTCTTTTTTTTTATTTTTTTAGTTCTTGAAGTCGGGATCCATATCTGCTGTTCTGCTTCCTGCCAGTTCATTAGCCATAAGAATAAATACGTTCCAGCATAATCCGCGGGTAGATGGCCACCATGAATTGGTATTTGTCCATTTTGTTGGGATAAATTCTTTACTGTAAGGCCATTCCGGATTGAGATTGATTTCGGCCCAAGATCTGTTTTTCATCATTTTTTGGGCTTTCTCCCAGCCGTGTTTTTTTCCCACTACGTAGGCACAATATTCAGCGCGGAACCAACTGCCACCATTGTAATAATAGCCATCATTCAATCCTCCCACATAATTTGATTTTCCAAATTCACCGAAAGGCTGGTAATCGGTATTTATAAACGAATATCCTTGTTTGTCCTTGGTCAGTTGAATGATTAACGGTGCAGTTGTACCGTATTCCGGATAAGGAGAATTGGGAACTTTATTGAGTAATGGAATTTGATTTAAATGATTTACTACCATTTTGTCAGTCAAAATAGGACGATTGAATAGCCATAAGGAATAAAATTCAGGTTCTAAATCAGTTATAGCTATAATGTCCGGAAATTGTCTGTCATATAGTAAGTGTTTGCGTTTTACATCATAAAAGTTCCGGTATTCTTCTTCTGCTTTTTCGATATAGGAATCGGATATTTCATAGCCCAATTCTTTTATGGTTCGCAAAGCAATTGCTAACATTCCTTGATTTACTGCTAATCTGTCGGTTTTTGGATTAAAATCAAGAACATCTACTTGACACAAAGGGAAATGTGATTTACACTTTCCATCTTTATCCTCATCAAATTCATTTAATACAAAATCGACTGCTTTCTGAATTTTGTCTTTCGGTAGCTCCACGCCAAAACGTCTTTTATTCATCATGGCCCAAATCAAAAACTGAATGGTAGCTTCGTTGTCTTTTACCTCAACTGTTCCCATGTAAGGTGTAATGATGGTCCCAATAGCGCCTCTTTGATTTTGTGTTTGAGCCCATTTATTCCAAATAGAAAGATTCAGTTCTTTATTATGGCTCGACACTATTGAAAAAAAAGAATCCCTATTGTACATATCAGGTGAATAGTTCATGTTCGGAACATTGAATGGCGAAAAATCGTCTATACCGGTAATCCAAGTAAGCATATTAAAATTGGCATACATCATTTTTTCTATTTGAGAACCTTCAAATTTTTTGGCTTCAGCCAAACGGGTTTGAGATGAAATGATAAAATCATGATGGTTTGTAAAGGGTTCAGTAAAAATGTAAGTAGTTTTGGTTACAGTTTCGCCTAACGCTATTTTATTATAGGGTTCAATAGCTGGTTCATTCTCTACAATTTGCAAGTTTTTTATTTGAAGTGAACAATTTTTCGCATTGTTTCCTCCAATAAATAGTGAAACACTATCCTTTTCGATATAAGGAACCAGTATGCTTCCTTTGAAAAGTGTCCAATCATTTTCATGGGTAGGAAAGTTATCGATGTATTTTATTCCATTTTCTAATTCGACTGTTTTCTTACCATTTTTGATTCTGAATAGTTTTAATGCAAGGGGAGTAGAACCTTTACACAGAAATGAAATAGTGAATGTTTTTTGATCTTTGAAAGGAACAATCATTTCAAAACCAGATTGCTCATTTGAATTAATGTTTAATTGATAGATGCTGTCATTTTTACTAATTTCAACAGCCCCCATTTTCTTAAATTGCTGATTTAATTGTAATTTATGCTCTTTACCCGAGTCTAAATTATAAAGCTCACCAAAGGTTTGTTTGATGTAATTTTGATTTTGATTTCTTTCATTTAGAGTGGCCACCGACACTAAATTCGGATCAGGAAGTTTTCTCATCCCGACAAAACCACCACCATGGCCATTAAAGCGTCTTCTGGTAGTTCTTGTATAATGATTTATATAACCTGCATCCATTAAGAAACCTACCACCTGATTATCTGGTGTTACGAATCCTGCCGAAGGAAACATTTCATGAGCAAATCCTCCTGGGAAATTATCATATTCAAAAGTTACGTATTTTGAAGGCACCTGTGCTGGTTTTGATGTTTCTGTCAGAGTGTAATATAAAATCGGCATTCCAGTTTGGGTTATATTAATACTCTTTTTTACTATATTTTTATTGATAACTTCATAGGAGACTGTGATTGAAATATTCAAGTCAAAGTCAGCCAAATAAGTTTTTCGGGTTAGTCGAATCGTATTTAAATCACTTTTCCATTCGGCCCCAGTCCATTTTTTTATACTGCTTTTTTCGCTAAAATCAGTATTTGAAACATCTAGTGAAAATTCCTCTGTATTATGAATCAACGGTATATTGCCATTATAAATGTCAACAGTATAACCGAAAACACTATCACCTACAACTTTTAAATTAATATTCTGGCTTGACGAAATTGTTCCGAAAAAGCAGAATAGTAAAATAGAAAGGGTATTTAAAAATGGATTCATATTAGAATGTTTTGTTTGTAAAGTGTTGATTTTAAATAGGTGTGGTGTTTTTTAAAAGAGAGAAGTAGCAATTTTTTTCAATTGCAATTGCTACTTCTCATAAGATTAATGACTTCTTAAACTAATTTTAGATACAGTTATTAATACCCTGTATTTTGTGTCAAAGTACCTGCAGAGGCATCAATTTCTGATTGAGGGATTGGATATAACATATGTTTATCTTGGAAATTTTTTCCGTGCGCTGTCATCACCGCTTTTGCAATTCCCCATCTTTTTAAATCCAGCATTCTTTGATTTTCAAAACCAAGTTCAGCTCTTCTTTCAGAAATTAACCAGCCTTTAATGGTCGCTTTATCTGTAGATGCAGGTCTGTCCGGTAAAGTACCAATAGCTGGAATTGTTCCTAATACTGTTACTGTAGTTCTGGCTCTTTCTCTAATGTCATTGATAATTGCAATGGCTCCTGAATAATCCCCGTTTTCATTTAATGCTTCTGCTTTCCAAAGTAATGCATCCGCAAAACGCATGTATATTTTATTGTTAGGCGCATCATCATTTCCCTTATTGGTTCCATTGATGCTACCTAGCATTTTGTTTACATTTTTATTGGCTACGTCGACAGTATATAATTTTCTTGGGTCATTTGCTTCGAATGAATTTAAGAAGTCAGTGCTTGGTGCAAAAAATCCCCAATCTAAAGGTGCACAAATTCCATTTCCCTTTCTAGGATTCTGGTTACTTTGATGATCATAAGCGAAAATAACTTCGTTGTCCGTAAACTCGGTGCTAAAACTATCAAAATAATTATCATTTAAACTGTACCCCAGTGGAGCTAACTCATCTACTAATCCCGGTACTTCTGTCCATTTTTCAGTATATAATGCTGCTTTTGCCTGAAGTGCAATTACAGCACCTTTAGAAACTCTCCATTTTTCGGTAGTCGAAGAATATTTTGAGTTTGGTAATAAACCTTTTGCTAAAACTAAATCTGATTTTATTTGGTCCCAAACCAATGATTTTTCGGCTCTAACGGCAACATCAAAAGCTTCTTGATACGTTTTTACCGGTGCAAGAATTAATGGTACATCACCAAAATTAGTTACCAATGAAAAGTAATAATAAGAACGTAGAAAATATGCTTCTCCCAACAATTGGTTTTTTCGGGCAGTAGTTATTCCTGTTATGGCTTCTATATCAGATTTTATCAATAAATTAATGGCAATATTCAATCGTTTAATTCCTTCATAATTGTATTTCCATAATCCGTTCGGACCACCATTGGTGGATGTGAATGTGAAATTGTTAATTTCATCTATCCAAGGTTGATCTCCGTCAGAACTCCATTTTTTCTCCATATCATCCGATGCGATATCTTGTAGAACATAATCATTTTGAAACACAAGACCACCGCCCCAATCCCATTCAGCCAATATATTCAATCGGTTAGAAAGTAATTGATAAGAAGAGTTTACTGAACTTTCTACGGTATTTAGCGTTGGAGTGGTATTTGCCTGTTCTAAAGTTGTCAATCCAATTGGATCTTGTGTGAGCTCGTCTTGACAACTTACCAAAGTTAACAAGCCAAATAGGATACTCGTTTTAAATAAATTTTTCATAATTTATATTTTTTAATTTTTTATTTAAAGTTTAACTTTTAATCCAAGAAGAAACGACTTCGACTGTGGGTAGGTTCCTTTGTCTATCAATGAAGTTGATTCTGGGTCTAAGCCAGTATATTTGGTTACAGTAAATAAATTTTGACCAGATACATACAAACGCATATTTTTTATTCCGGCAGCTATTTTGTTGAAAGTGTATCCTATTTCTAAATTTTTCAATCTTAAATAAGAAGCATCTTCCACAAATACACTGGAAACATTTCCACCACCGTTATTATTAAAAGTAAGACGGGGAATCGTATTGCTTGAACCTTCACCATTCCAGCTTTTCAATACGGCTGTTGTAGAATTAAAAGGTCGGCTATCATAGTTTAAGATTTGTTTCAAATCATTATAGCGATCTACACCTTCAACACCTTGTAACAAGAAGGAGATATCAAAGTTTTTATATTCTCCATTGAAAGCAAAGCCATAAGTGATTTTTGGAATTGGATTACCAATGAAAGTTCTATCGTCAGCATTTATCTGTCCATCGTTATTTATATCTTTAAACTTGATGTCACCAGGTTGAGTCCCATTTGCGTTAGCAAATAAATGAGAGCTTACTTCACTGGCATTTTGATAAATTCCGTCAAACTGAAATCCATAATAAGAACTGATTGGTTGTCCCACTTCTGTTTTCGTATGTGAAAAATCATCAGTAATGTTTTTTACAAATTCATGAAGTTTATTTACTCTATTGGTTAGGGTAGCTAGGTTTGCATTTATACCATATTTAAATTCATGTTCTTGATTCTGAAGATTTACCCCAAATTCAAAGCCCTTATTGTTTACTTCTCCAGCATTTACATAAGTTCTCTCAATAACTCCCACAGATACTGCCGGTAAACCTACGGTTAACAAAATATCGTCAGTTGTCTTAGTAAAATAATCCGCTGTAAAGGATAATTTATTATTTAAAACTCCTAAATCCAATCCTAAGTTGGTTTGAGTAGTGGTTTCCCATTTTAGATCAGGATTCCCATAACGAACTACATTTACCACTCCTCCAGAGGAAGATACAAGTGTTTCATATGCATTATTTGGTAATTCTTGATTTCCACCTTGACCCCAACTGGCTCGAAGTTTTAAATTTGAAATCCAATCTGCATTTTCCATGAAATTTTCTTTAGATAATATCCAACCTCCAGAAACAGAAGGGAAATATCCCCATTTATTATTTGGACCAAATCGGGAAGAGGCATCAGCTCTCATCGTAGCGCTTACAAAATATTTATTGTCATAACCATAAGTTCCCGAAGCGAAATAAGATAACAAACTCCAGTTGCTTGCAGAACCTGAACTATAAGCGTTGGTGGTACTTCCATAATCTAAGTATCTAAATGGATTTGAAGTATTGTCAAAGTTTTGTCTACTTCCACCCATAGCAGCAGCTTTACTGTTGATGTTCTCCATACCGACCAATAAATTAACATTATGTAATTCATTAAATGTTTTCACATAGTTTAACGTATTGGTAAAAGTAAAGGTCATTTCTTGCCCTCTGTTTTCATCCAGTCCATTAGGTCTATTATTTCTTCCTAAACTATAATATTGATTGGAAGGATCACTAATATTAGCATCTCCAAAGTTTGATGCGAAATTTTTGTTATGTGAAAATTTGATATCAACCCCCAAATTACTTTTGAATTTTAAAGATTTATCTCCCAAAAAGGCATATTCACCGTATAAATTACCAAATGTTTGAAATGTATTTCTTTTGTCATCTGTAAAATGAACAATTGCAATCGGATTGGAACTATATTCATAATTTTTACTCCAACCATCATTTGGACCCGTATAGAATGGTAAATCGGTATAAGGATTACTGGCCGAATAAGTTGGGTCATTTACATCTTTATATACACCTAATACCGGAGGTCTGATTAATGCATGTCTAATTATACCAGGAGCATCTCCGCTTGAGGATAATTTATCCTGTTTGGCATAACTTATTTGAAGATTGGTACCTACTTTAAAACGATCTGATAAATCGGCATTTACATTAGATCTAAAATTATAGCGTTGAAATTTATCATTCCCTTCAACGACAATACCATCTTGACCAAAATAACCTCCAGAAATTAAATATTGAACGTTTTCTGATCCACCACTTGCCGAAACTTGAAAATTATTCAAGATTCCCGTAGTAAATAATTCATCTTGCCAATTCGTATCGGACAAAGGGATCCCGTTCACGCTACCAAGTGCCCTATCTGCAGCATAAGGACTTGTTGCCGAAGCTGAATTTCCAGCCGTGTTATGCCAAGCTTGATCTTTTACGGTTAAGTATTGATCGGCATTCAGCATTTTTGGTAAGTTGGTTGCAAAATTAATTCCAGTATAATAATCTACATCTATACTGCTTTTTCCTTTTTGACCGCTTTTGGTAGTAATTAAAACTACACCACTTGCTGCTCTAGAACCGTAGATAGCTCCGGCTGCAGCATCTTTTAAAACGGAAATTGTTTTTACATCAGATTGATTAAGGAAAGTGATATCCCGAGTAGGAACACCGTCAATAACATATAGAACATCATTTTTACCTAGAGTACCTTCTCCACGAATACGGATTTTAATTCCATCACCGGGAGCACCTGTATTTGCGGCTACAAATACACCTGCAACTTGACCTTGCAAGGCTTGGCCAACATCTGCAACTTTTGTTTTGGATAAATCATCCATATTAACGGTGCTTACTGCTCCAGTTATGGAAGATTTCTTTTGGCTTGTATATCCTACAATGACCACTTCATTTAATTTTTGTGAATCTTCGGATAATACGGCATTAACGACACTGTTTCCATTTACTGGAATTTCTTTTGTTAAATAACCTATATAGCTGAAGACTAAAACGGCATTTGAATTCTCTGTGTTAATAGAATATTTTCCATCAAAATCGGTTACCGTATTTATAGCAGTTCCTTTTACAGAAACATTTACTTGGGGTAGTGGACCGCTGTTATCAGACACAATTCCTTTAACGGTTTGTGCGTAAAATGTACCTCCCGATAATAATGCCCATAATAGGACTATATTATAAATGATATTTTTTTTCATCATAATGAAGTGTTAAATTGGTTAATAATTGGTGTGATTTTTTTCATGTTCGTAATAATTAGTTATATTAATTGTGTTAATGGTTTTTTTAAAGTGATTTTTAAATCATTTGTTAAAAGTAGTTAACAACATAAAAAAAGGTGTACACTATTTCATCAATAGTGTACACCTGTGTATAACTGGCTGTTCGTTAGTTAATTAGTCGGTATTTTGTTTGTGCCTTGGTTTAAATTTTAATTGATAATTTTTCGGTGTGGCTTTATACATTTTATTAAACTCTCTGTAAAAATAAGATCGGTTATTAAATCCAGATTGGTAACAAACCTCAGAAACGGTTAATGCATTTTTGCGTAACAATTCTGCAGCATGTTTTAATCGAATTGTCCGAATTAAATCTCCAGGGGTGACACCGAAAATTTGTTTAATTTTTCTATACAACTGCGAATTGCTTATACCCAATTCTTTTTCGATAAATAAACTTTGAAGATTTTCATTACTGATGTTTTTACGAATAAGCTCCACAACAATTTTAATAAATTCTTTTTCTTCATTATTTACGGGTAGAGTGGCTAAATTTTCAACATGGGTGTCTTGAGTGAAGTGTTGGTGTATTAATTCTTTCTCTTCCAATAATTTTTGTATTCGAACTAACAGATGTTCTGGATAAAAAGGTTTTGGGATATAGGAATTCGCACCACTTTCTAGACCTTCAATTCTATGAATAACCGAATCTTTTGCCGTAAGCATAATAAAGGGAATGTGACAGGTTTGAATGTCTTGTTTTACTTTTTTACAAAATTCAACGCCATCCATGATAGGCATCATCACATCACTGATGATGATGTCAGGAATATTATTTTCTAAAATTTCTAAGGCTTCAGCTCCATTGAAGGCAGTGATGATTTTATATTTTTGGGACAATAAATCGTTCAAGAAATGATGGATTTCTTTTTCATCTTCCACAATTAAAATTGTTTTACGACCGTCTTCAATTTGTTCAATAGAGGCTATTTTATCAGGTGTATCATCTGATTTATCTGGAGTTTCTTCAAGAATATTTTTCAGATGATGGGAAATTAATATAGGACTTACTTCTTCGTCCAATTCTTTTTCGCTAAACACCTCTTTATTGCAAGGGAGAAGAATGGTAAAAGTGGTTTGTTTATTGGCAATGCTTGACACTTGAATTTCACCTCTCAGTACTGTAACCAGTTTTTTGATATAAGCCAATCCTACACCTGTTCTGAATAAATCATTATCAGGTGATTTATTGGCGTCCGATAAAAAAAAGCGATCAAATAAAGAATCTAATTTCTCTTTTGGAATTCCCTTTCCTGTATTTGTTATGGTGATATTTAATTGTCTCAGCTGAGTTTCTTCTATAGAAAACTTGACTTCAATTTTACCATTTTCATTTGTATATTTAAAGGCATTAGACATCAGGTTGAAAACTATTTTTTCAATTTTATCTTTATCAAACCACCCTGTTAATGTTGAGGGGATTTCCAGATTATAATCAATATTTTTATTCAACGCCCATTCATCAAACAATTCCGCGATTTGTTCTACCAGATTAACAAGGTCAAATTCTCGGGCACTTATTTCTAGATAGTCATATTCGGCTTTTCTGAATTCCAATAATTGTTGCGTAAGAAACAATAACCTTGATGAATTACGTTGAATCATCTGAAGGAATTTTTGGTTCTTTTCGCTAAGATTTGCTGTTTCGGAAAGTTTTTGAACAGGTCCTACAATCAAAGTTAGTGGTGTTTGAAATTCATGCGCAATATTTGTAAAAAAGGTCAGACGATTTTCATGTAATTCTTCTTCTCTTTTTCTAAATAGAATATTTTGACTCAATGATTGTCGTTTTTTGTAATAACTCCATACAAACAATATAAAAAGTGTCATCAAAATAAAATAGATTGCAAGAGCAAGATTAGATTGCCAAAACACCGGTTTTATCCTAATATCAATCGCATGTACCGGTTTGCTCCAAACACCATCGCTGTTAGTCCATTTCAGGCGTAACGAATAATTCCCTTTTGGAACGTTGGTGAAAGAAATAATTCGTCTATTATTAATCACATTCCATTCTTTGTCGAAGTTGGTTAATTGATAGGCATATTGACATTTTTCACTGTTTACATAAGTAAGTGCTGCCAATTCAATATCAAAAAAGTTTTGGTCGTGTTTCAAAACAATTGAAGGATGCGAATCCGAATTTGGGGCGATTACAAGACCTTGGTAATAGGGAACGGCCTGATTGTGACCACTGATTTTATCGATTAGGATATCGGGAATAACTGCAGATTCCTTTATTTTATCGGGTAAAAAGTAATTAAATCCTTTTATACCTCCCATGAAAATGTAATTTGATTTTAGGTCTTGATAAAAAGCACCATCGGCAAATTCATTATTTTGAAGCCCTTCGTTTTTTGTGTAATTAATAAATTTTAATCGATCCAAATTAAAATTCGAGATTCCAAAATTAGTGCTAATCCAGATATTGGACTTTTTATCCGAAACGATTCCGTGAATCGTATTGTTTGGAAGACCATCTTTGACTGTAAAGCTTTTAAAAACAGCAATCCCATCTGGTTTTAATTCCTGTAACAAGTTTAAACCAAAACTAGTTCCTATCCAAAGGCGGTTGTTGGCATCCTTTTGCAAACAGAGAATGTCATTATTGGAGAGGCTTTGATCATCATTTTTACTATTTTTAAAGGTAAGGAACTGTTCCTTTTTTTTATCAAAAAGATTCAAGCCTCCCAATCGGGTTCCCAGCCATAACTGATTTTCATTTTTTGGGATAATGGAAAAAATAATATTGCTACTTAAGGAATGTGCAGTGTTGTTTTGGGCTATATATTTTTTGAACTCGGTGACTTTTAATTGCTCGCCAGAACGCGCAATTTTACAACGAATCATTCCGTATCCATTGGTTCCTAGCCAAATATATCCATTGCTATCTTGAGAAATGGTATAAATAGATTTGAAATAATCGCATTTTTCATTTCCAATAATAGCGGACCAGTTAATCAATTTTGATTTTTTTAAATCAAAAACGGTAATTCCATCGCCATCGGTACCTATAAAAACAAGATTATCCTGCCCTTTGTGTAAAGCAAAAACCGCATTATTGATGACACTGTTATTTTCATTATAGTTCTCAAAGGCTACTTTTTTTTGAGGATTCAGATAAAAATTTGATTGAAAACGAAACAATCCTTTTCCTTTTGTGCCAACAAAAAAAGAATTATCGTCGACTTCCAAAAAGGTTCTGATAATCCCTCCATCCAACTCTGGAATCTGTGCGCTGGAAATTAAATTAAAGGATTTTTTAAGAGGATACATTTTAAACAAACCATCCCCATCAGTTCCGGTCCAAATTACATTTTCACTTCCTTTTATCAGAGTGGTGATTTTTTGATTTTGTAAATATTTTAGCCAGGGATTAGAAATAATTTTTCCCGTTTTATCCATAATAAAATATCCGGATTTGTTAGAAAACACGATTCCTTCTGGAATATGTCCGATGATATTTTCTGCTTTTAGATTCTGAAAACTGAGGTTTTTATGGTCTGATAAAGAATGTAAAATAATCTTTCCGTTTATTGGGACAAGGCAGATTTGGTTTTCTGAACCGACTTCAAACGTTTTAATGTTTTTCGAAATCAAATCTGCCTTTGAGATTGTTTTTTTGTCGAGGCTGTCCTTTTTTATTGATAAAGCATACAGTTCATTGTTTTCCAATAAAACCAACAATTCACCCGAAGGGGCAAATGTCATTTTTTTGACAGCTTTGGTGAAAATATTTTTTGAGGTTAATAATTGAAAATTGGTTCCGTCAAAGTAACCAATTCCCCAGTCCTTTACCGCACAGAACACCTTTTTTGAAGGATCAAGAGCCAAATTGAATTCAGATTCAGACAATGGAGGTTTGTTTTCTCTGGAAAAGAAAAAACGCTGGAATTCATCCTTTTTTTTGTTATATCTATTGATACCGTGAATGGTAAGTATCCAAATTTGACCGGAATAATCCTCCGCGATTTTAAGGATTACCTGATTACTCAAACTATTTTCATTATCCAATTCAGGTCTGAAAATCTTAAAACTACTTCCGTCATATCTGTTTAAGCCATCCCAAGTTCCAATCCAAAGTAAATTCTCGGAATCTTGAAAAATAGAATTAACGGAACTGTTAGACAAACCCTTAGTGTTGTCTAATTGGTCTAAATAATATTTTAGCCCTGTAAACTCGGTTGATTCAGTTGTTTTAGTATCCTCATTTTTGGAGGTAATCTTTTGTAACGGGATGTTAGATTCATTAAAAAGAAAACTTTTTGAAAATGGAATGAAGAATATAAAACTTAGTATAATGATTCCAATTACTATGATTTTAATTTTCAAAATGAATATGGTTTAGGTATATAAGTTAGTTAAATGTTTCAATTATAAACTTGAAAAGTCTTATATATTAGCTAATGTCTAATATAGAGAATATAAAATATAATCAGTAAATATCTTTAAAATATTATGGCTGATTTTTTAAAAAATATTTTAGTGAAAATCAAATTTTAGTAAAATAAGAGAATCTGGAAATTAGTAAAGAATGGATTTTCTTTAATCCTTTATCACCCCGATTGACCCGTTTTCGGATGGAATTAATTCGTAAACCAAATTCGGAGCCAAACTCGGTTCAATACGATGGGAAACGAATATCAGTGTCATATCGGTTTCTTTGGTTAATAGATTAATGAGCTGAGTAACCAAATGTACGTTTTCGTCATCTAATCCTTCTACCGGTTCATCCAAAATGACCAAAGGCGGATGCTTGAGTACTGCACGAATAATTAATGCCACACGTTGTTGTCCGATGGAAAGTTGGTGAAACTTTTTGTTTTTCAGATGGCTCATTTGAATAAGGTCAAGCCAATCATTAACAATATTTTTTTGCAGTGTTGTAGGTTCCACATACAATCCGATAGAATCAAAAAATCCGGATAAAATCATATTTTCAAGACTGTGATTTTTTTGAAATAAATCGGTCATAGCGGTAGAAAAATACCCTACATTTTTTTTGATGTCCCAAATACTTTCGCCGCTTCCTTTTTGGATTCCAAAAAGTAATAAATCCTGACCATAGCCTTTGGGATTTTCTCCGGTTATCATCGATAAAATAGTGCTTTTTCCGGAACCGTTTGGTCCAATGAGTTGCCAGAATTCTCCTTTTTTAATTGTCCAATTCAGCGAGTTTATAATGGGTTTGTCAAAATAGTCTATTGTAATATTTTTCATTTGTACCAAAATCCCTTCGGAATATTCGATAGTACTGGCCGGTTTAGGAATTCGACTGGATTCTAATGGCGCTTTTTCTATTGTTGTTTCTTGGATATCTTGTAGCTCAAACGAATTATCAGTAATCATGGCTTTGTTGCTAAGAAACGGCAACAAATCTGCCGAGCGATTAACCAGCTGGATCAGAGGAATCGATTCACTCAGTTTTTCAAAAGATTCCGTAAGTGTTTTTCGAGAAGCTTGGTCTAAATGATCCAGCGGATTATCTAAAATAATATAATCCGGTTTTAGGCTCAGGCAATATTTTAGAAATTCTTTTTTGCGTTCTCCGGAGGAAAAGGTGCGCAGTTTTCGGTTCTTTTCCCGAGCAGCTTCCATAATATCGTATTGATCTTCTCTTTCTAAAAATTTCTCTATGGCCATATCCGAGAAAAGAATTCCTTTTAAAGAGTTGAAAGCAGCTAGCTTTCCTATGGCTTTTCCAGAGAGCAAGGCATCAATAAACCCTTTTTTATGAACTTTATTAGAAAGAAGAATATCCCAGTTTATTTTTGAACGCATTAGTTTGAATTTTTTATAAATGTAAAATTAGCCATTTTTTCTTTTTCGATGAAATAGTACAGGTCAAACAGGATGTAAGTAAAGTTGAGTTTTCCAAAGACGTTAATTTTTTTTATAAACATTTCACCGTTAGTGGATTGTGTGAAATTGGAATAAAAAATATAGAAAAATATCGTTTTCATTGCTAAATATGTAATATATTGGATAAATTTATGTCATAGTCGAATAATATTTTTAATCAAATTCTTGTTATTTTTTTTAAAATCACATTTTTTGAATGTAACCGGGCCTTTTTTATGGTATTCGGGTGTGAAATTTTAAAGTAAAAAACGTTTTTAATTTAATACTTATGAATAATGTTGTAGAATTATTTAAACATAATCTAGTTTTAGGAGATTATTTTTGTCATATTAATAAATCTCTGTGAGCGCCCATATTCTATATAATTTTTATTAAATTTAAAAAGTCTTAAAAAGTAGTTGATTTAATAGCTAATCAATATTTTAATAGGTTTTTATATTGCTTTTTTAATGTTTTGAATTTCAGTAAAGTTTTTAAATGAAAATATTTCATATTAGTGCGGAGTGTTATCCTGTTGCAAAAGTGGGTGGTTTAGCGGATATTGTTGGCGCATTATCAAAATTTCAAAATGAAGCAGGTCACCATGTAAGTGTAATTGTTCCTCGTTATGATGTAAAATATTTTAAAGAAAACGAATTTGTGGCGGTTCATGCCGGTCATGTTAAATTGGGTAAATTTAATTTTCCCTTTTCGGTATATAAAGAGGCTGTAAATAATTTAGGTTTTGAATTGTATTCGGTAGCCATTCCGGAACTTTTTGGCAGAAACGAAATATACGGTTTTGAAGATGATATTGAACGGTTTTTGTCTTTTCAGATTGCTACTCTAGATTGGTTGATAAGTAGAAAAAGTTTACCGGACGTGATTAATTGTCACGATCATCATACGGGGCTAATTCCTTTTATGATGTTATATGCCTTTAAATACGAGAAAATTAAAAACATCCCTACGATAATAACTATTCACAGTAGTTTGTATCAGGGGCAATTTGGTTTTGATAAATTATATTATTTACCTGATTTTGAACTTTCCAATGTGCATGTTCTTCAGTGGGATAACCAAATAAATTCGATGGCGGTTGGTTTAAAATGTGCTTGGGCCGTTACGACCGTTTCTCCAAATTATTTGAATGAAATTAATTATTCAGCCAATGGATTAGAATCTTTATTTAGGATGGTTCGTTATAAGTCTAAAGGTATTTTAAATGGTATAGATACTGAGGTTTGGAATCCAGAGAAAGACAGCATGATAGAAAAGAATTATTCTATCAATAATTTTATTTCGGGTAAGAAAAAAAATAAAGAAAAACTTTGTAAATTGTTTGATTTAGATTCTGAAAAACCACTTTTCAGCTTTATAGGGAGATTGTTACCGGAAAAAGGAGCCGATGTGTTGGCTGAGGCAATTCCTATCGCTATAAAAGAAAATAAAAAAGGAATAAATATTTTTATTTTAGGTTCAGGTGATAAACAAATTGAAACACAATTAAAAGAGTTAGTAGCTGATTTTAAAGGGAATTACAATGTGTTTATTGGATATAATGAAGAGTTGGCACATTTGATTTATGCGGCTTCCGATTTTTTATTAATGCCTTCAAGAATAGAACCTTGTGGATTGAATCAGATGTATTCTTTTAGATATGGAACCGTTCCTGTAGTAAGAAGAACGGGAGGTCTAAAAGATACTGTGATAGATATAGGAGATGAAAATGGGAATGGTATCTGTCATGATCAAACTTCTGTAATTGATATAATTGCTTCAATACAAAGGGCAATTGAATTATTTGAAGATAAAGAAAAATTTAATTCGATTAGAAAATTAGGGATGAGTTTAGATCATTCGTGGAAGAATGCTTATAAAGAATATATTGAAATGTATAATTTAATAATTAAAAAAATATGAAAGCGAAAAGAAAAAATGTAATTGCAATTATTCTAGGTGGTGGGCAGGGTTCAAGATTGTACCCATTAACTGAAACAAGGTCTAAACCAGCTGTTCCAATTGGTGGAAAATATAGATTAGTGGATATTCCAATCTCGAATTGTATGAATTCGGATATTTATAGAATGTTTGTATTGACACAATTTAATTCGGCCTCTTTAAATGCACATATTAAGAATACCTATACATTTAGCGCTTTCAGTCAGGCATTTGTTGACATTCTTGCCGCAGAGCAAACACCTGATAATCCCACTTGGTTTCAGGGTACAGCCGATGCAGTAAGACAATGTATGCCTCATTTTTTAAATCATGATTTTGATTATGCTTTGATTCTTTCAGGAGATCAATTGTATCAGATGGACTTTAATGATATGATAGAAGAACATATCAAAAATGAAGCAGACATAACTATAGCTACTTTACCTGTGAATGATAAAGATGCTCCTGAGTTTGGAATTTTAAAAACAGATGATAAAAGTTGTATTTCAGCTTTTATAGAAAAACCAGCAGCAGAATTATTACCAAATTGGAAATCGGATGTGAGCGAAGAGATGAAAGCACAAGGAAAAAATTATTTGGCCTCTATGGGGATTTACATTTTCAATAAAAAGTTATTGGTCGACTTGATGACTAATTCTGAGACTAAAGATTTTGGAAAAGAAATTATACCTCAAGCCGTTGGAGTAAATAAAATATTGAGTTACCAATATGAAGGATATTGGACAGATATTGGAAATATTGACTCTTTCTTTGAAGCAAATATTGGTTTGACAGATGATGTGCCTCAATTCAATTTGTTTGATAATGACAACAAAATATATACAAGACCAAGGATGTTGCCTCCTTCAAAGTTTCATAAAACGATGATTGATAAATCATTGATTTCTGAAGGCTGTATATTAAATGCTAAAGAAATTAATAAATCCGTTATTGGAATTCGTTCCAGAATTGGTGAAGATTCTGTAATACAAAATTGTTATGTAATGGGTAGTGATTTCTATCAGAGTATAGAAAACATTAACGAAGACCTTAAGAATAATGTCAACTTGATAGGGATAGGGGAAAGATGTTTCATTAAAAATGCTTTGATTGATAAAAATTGCCGTATTGGTAATGATGTTTATATCAATGGAGGAAGTCATCTTGAAAACACTTCAAATCCTTTATATGCTGTAAAAGACGGTATTGTAGTGATAAAAAAAGGAGCTATAATTCCAAATGGTTTTAGTATAAAATAGTCGATCAATACTTTATAAAATATAAACATATTCATATAAAATTACAATGCAGAAACAAACGAGAATCATAATCGAAAATGTTTTGCCTCAGCTTGACGGAGGTGCTTTTGCAGTTAAAAGAATAGTAGGCCAACAAATAAATGTATCCGCTGACGTGTTTTCTGATGGGCATGATGTTATTGCCTGTAGTGTTAAATTTAAACATGAAGCAGAAGAAGGGTGGCAGGAAGTTCGAATGAATCCTATCGAAAATGATGTTTGGAAAGCTACTTTCAATGTTGAAAAGCAAGGAGTTTATTCTTATTTGGTGGAAGGTTGGGTAGATTATGCTTTGAATTGGCAGCATGGTACCGAACGTAAAATTCAAGACAATCAATATATAAAGTCTGAATTATTGGAAGGTGCTGAATATATCAAAGCAATTCAGAAATTTGCCAATGATGCTGAAAATGATTATTTAAATAAATTAATACATTTCTTTACTACTGAATCAGAATATGATAAAGCGGTTTATGAAGCATCTTCGCCTGAATTAACCCATATTTTTACAAAGTACCCGACTCGATTTTTAGCAAACCAATCATCGGAATTGAAAGTATATGTTGATAGAAAAAAAGCCTTATTCAGTACTTGGTACGAATTTTTTCCACGTTCTTCTTCTTCGGAAAAAGGGAAACACGGAACTTTTAAAGATTGTGAAAGACTTTTGCAAAGAGTCGCCGCAATGGGATTTGATACGTTGTATTTTCCGCCCATTCATCCGATTGGTGAAGTAAATCGTAAAGGGAAAAATAATGCCACCAATGCTGAACCTGGAGATGTAGGATCTCCTTGGGGGATAGGCTCTCAATACGGTGGACATAAATCAACTCATCCCGAATTGGGAACGATAGAAGATTTTAAAAATTTAGTAACAAAAGCGCAAGATTTAGGAATTGAAGTGGCAATGGATTATGCTTTGCAGGCCGCACCAGATCATCCCTATGTAAATGAATTTCCGCAGTGGTTTAAGTGGAGACCGGATGGTACGGTTCAGTACGCCGAAAATCCTCCTAAAAAGTACCAAGATATATTGCCTATTTATTTTGAAACGGATGATTGGAAAAATCTTTGGGCAGCACTTTTGGATGTCGCTTTATTTTGGATCGAAGAATGCAATATCCGAATATTCAGAGTGGATAATCCGCATACCAAACCCTTTTATTTTTGGGGTTGGTTAATTGGAGAAATTAAGAAAAAACATTCAGATGTATTGTTTTTGGCGGAAGCTTTTACGCGTCCAAAAATAATGAATGAGTTGGCCAAACAAGGATTTAGTCAATCGTATACTTATTTTACTTGGAGAAATTCTAAAAACGAACTGATTGAATATGTAAATGAGCTAACAAAATCAGAACAAAAAGAGTTTTACCGCCCTAATTTTTGGCCTAATACACCGGATATTAATCCGTTTGCTTTGCAAGGTGGAAATGAATCAGTGCATTTACAAAAATATTTCTTGGCTGCGACATTGAGTTCGAGTGTTGGGATATATGGACCTGTTTTTGAATACAGAGTTAGTACTCCAATGGCTCCTGGAAAAGAGGAGTATCTAAATTCAGAGAAGTACGAATTTTATCATTGGGATTGGGAAATTCAAAATAAGCTCACCATTTTGATTTCAAAAATTAATTTTATTCGAAAAGAACAGTCTTCTTTGCAACAAACGAATAACATTGTCTTTTGTGACACTAATAATGACCAAGTAATGAGTTATTATAAATTTGATGACAAAAAAGAGAACGAAACGCTTATGGTTGTTAGTTTGGATGCCCATAATGTATGTAAGGCCATGGTGAGACTGCCTATTCATGAATTAGGGTTTCAGCCAATTCATGTGGTTGATTTAATTACCGGAAACAGCTATTTTTGGAACAATGAGTGGAATTATGTAGAGCTTTCGCCAGATCTGCCATTTCATTTATTAAAAATTATGCGATAATCCTAGTTTTTAAATTACATTAGAAGAAAAATAAATTGGCGAAAACAGAAAGTGAAAGTACGATTCGTCACCGTAAAGAATTAAACGAAAAAACAATACCTAAAATGAATAAAGTACAAACCTATTCCCTTTTTACTGATTTTGACATCGATTTATTTAAAGCTGGGAAGCATTACAGATTATATGAAAAACTAGGTGCACATCTAGTTGAAGTTGATGGTGTTGAAGGGGTTTATTTTGCGGTATGGGCACCGTCAGCACGTTCTGTCTCGGTAGTGGGAGATTTTAATTACTGGATTCAAGGAGAGCATCAATTGCAAGTGAGATGGGATTCTTCCGGTATTTGGGAAGGATTTATTCCTAACATAGAAAAAGGAACGACCTATAAATATAAAATACAATCAAATATTGGTGGTGTTATCACCGAAAAGGCGGATCCATTTGCATTATATTGTGAAAAGCCGCCTCATACTGCTTCTTTAGTTTGGGATTTGAATTACAAATGGAAAGATAGTAAATGGATGGAAACCAGAAAAGACCATAACGGTCTGGACAAACCCTATTCGGTTTATGAGGTTCATTTAGGTTCTTGGAAGCGTCATGGTACTGAAAATAGATTCTTAACCTATCTTGAGTTTGCGGAAGATTTAGTGGCTTATGTTAAAGAAACTGGTTTTACCCATGTTGAATTTATGCCGATTATGGAATATCCGTATGATCCTTCTTGGGGGTATCAATTAGTTGGGTATTTTGCTCCAACCTCCCGTTTTGGAAAACCACAGGATTTCATGGTTTTGGTCGATAAATTACATCAAGCAGGTATCGGGGTAATTCTGGACTGGGTACCTTCCCATTTTCCGGATGATGCCCACGGTCTAGGATATTTTGATGGATCCCATCTGTATGAGCATCCTGATCGAAGAAAAGGATACCATCCGGATTGGAAAAGTTTGGTCTTTAATTATGGAAGAAATGAAGTACGTTCTTTTTTAATAAGTAATGCATTGTTTTGGTTGGAACATTATCATGTCGACGGACTTCGTGTAGATGCGGTTGCTTCCATGTTGTATTTAGATTATTCAAGAGAAGATGGGGAATGGGAACCTAATATTTATGGAGGCAGAGAAAATCTGGATACAATCAGCTTTTTGAAAGAATTCAATGAAGCCGTTTATTTAAATTATGAAGGAGTTCAAACTATTGCTGAGGAAAGTACTTCTTTTTCAATGGTTTCAAGACCAACTTCAGTCGGTGGATTAGGATTCGGGATGAAATGGATGATGGGGTGGATGCACGATACTTTAGAATATTTCAAAAAAGAAACCGTTTATAGAAAATACCATCAGAATGAGCTAACTTTTTCGATGACCTATGCATTCTCCGAAAATTTTATGTTGCCACTTTCTCATGACGAGGTTGTTTATGGTAAAAAATCTATTGCCGGTAGAATGCCAGGTGATGAATGGCAAAAATTTGCCAATTTAAGATTGTTATATGGGTATATGTTTACTCATCCGGGGACTAAGTTGTTGTTTATGGGATCTGAATTTGGTCAAAGTGCCGAATGGAATTTTCAAGGTAGCTTAGATTGGCATTTATTACAGTATGATTTTCATGATGGAGTTAAAAAAACAATAACAGATTTAAATCATTTGTATAAAACACAACCGGCATTACATGAAAAACAATTCAGTCCGGAAGGTTTTGAATGGATCAATTACTCCGACCATCAAAACGCAGTAATGTCTTATATCCGAAAAGGGAATAAATCGAAAGACGATTTAGTTATTGTATGTAATTTTACTCAGGTGGTACGTGAAAATTATCGTATTGGTTTACCAAGAAAAGGTAAGTTGACAGAGATTTTTAATAGCGATGCGACCCTTTATGGAGGAAGCGGATTAGGAAATGCTAACAAATTGACTATTGATTCTTCTCCATATGACGGAAGGGATTATTCTGCTGAATTGTTATTGGCACCACTAAGTGTAACCGTATTTAAAATATCATAAAAAAGAGTGGTTAATTCTTCTTTAAAAAAAGAATAATCTAATTTTTTTACTAAAATATTGAAGTACTAGTATTGTACTTTTTTAACCGTATTTTTAATATATCGTTTTAGTTAATATAGCCCTTATTTATCTTAGATAACATAGATTTTTTGTATGTTTGAAAGAGATAGATAAGGGTTAATTTAATTTTATATCAAATGATTACAAATACGGAATTAGAATATAAAGGTGATTTATACCCCTCAAAAATTATCTCTTTTAAACATGAAGGAGATTCGGTATATTTTAATACGGTTAATAATGTCATTTTAAAAGTATCAATATTAAGAGACAGTTTAATACGGTTTAGATTTACGACTAAGGGCTATTTCAGCAATGATTTTTCTTATGCGATTGATAAGACCCATTTGCATGGATATAATTTTCTTGAACTTTCGGAGGAACCTGAGTATTATCAAATTAAAACAAGTAAAGTTAAATGTGTAATTCAAAAAGAGGATTTAAGATTATCC
Organism: Flavobacterium sp.; assembly: GCA_023259675.1. Lineage (GTDB taxonomy): Bacteria > Bacteroidota > Bacteroidia > Flavobacteriales > Flavobacteriaceae > Flavobacterium. The sequence goes on along the minus strand of JALRGT010000016.1, from coordinate 15,322 downwards.
ATTTTTGATTTAGATGATAAAGTTATACTTGAAGATGAACTGGGGTTTCATTGGGAAGAGAGTTATGAATTTGGCGGTAACATCGTCAAAATGAGTAAGTCTTCAAAAGAAGGAGAAAGTTACTTTGGACTTGGTGATAAAGCAACTCAATTGAATTTGAAAGGGAAAAGAGTTGAAAACTTTGCAACCGATCAATACGCTTATCAAAAAGATCAAGATCCATTATATAAAGTCGTTCCTTTTTACATTGGTCTACATAACAAACAAGCGTACGGTATTTTCTTTGACAATACTTTTAAAACCTATTTTGATTTTTGTCACGAGAGAAGAAATGTAACCAGCTTTTGGGCAGATGGTGGAGAAATGAATTATTATTTCTTTTATGGTCCACGAATGCACGACGTGGTCACCACTTATACCGATTTAACTGGGAAACCTGAATTGCCACCACTTTGGACATTGGGATACCATCAATGTAAATGGAGTTACTATCCGGAGAAAAATGTAAAAGAAGTCGCAGCCAAATTTAGGGAACTCAAAATCCCTTGTGATGCCATTTATCTGGATATTGACTACATGGAAGGTTTTAGATGTTTTACATGGAATAAAGAATATTTTCCTGATCCCAAAAAGATGGTGACTGAATTAGCGGATGATGGATTTAAGACCATTGTGATAATCGATCCTGGGATAAAAATTGATAAAGACTATTCCGTTTATCAAGAAGCTTTAGAGAAAAATTATTTTTGCCGAAGAGCTGACGGCCCTTATATGAAAGGGAAAGTTTGGCCTGGTGAATGTAATTTTCCGGACTATACCAATCCTGAAGTTAGAGAATGGTGGGCAGGTTTATTCAAAGAATTAATTTCGGAAATAGGGGTAAAAGGAGTTTGGAATGATATGAATGAGCCAGCTGTTATGGAAGTTCCTAATAAAACTTTTCCAAACGATGTACGACATAATTATGATGGTAATCCGTGTAGTCATAGAAAAGCACATAATATTTATGGAACCCAGATGGCAAGAGCTACGTATCACGGGGTAAAAAGATTTGCATACCCTAAGAGACCTTTTGTGATTACCCGATCTGCATATTCGGGATCACAGCGTTATTCGTCTTCTTGGACAGGTGATAATGTGGCCAGTTGGGAACATTTATGGATAGCCAATGTGCAGGTGCAACGGATGTCTATTTCCGGAATGGGGTTCACGGGTTCTGATATAGGTGGTTTTGCCGAACATCCTTCCGGAGAATTATATACGCGTTGGATTCAACTGGGGGTTTTTCATCCTTTTTGCAGAACCCATTCTTCAGGAGATCATGGGGATCAGGAGCCATGGGCTTTTGATGAAGAAGTGGTTGATATAATCAGGAAATTTGTGAGTCTGAGGTATCAATTATTACCCTATTTGTACACGATGTTTTGGCAATATATTGAGGAAGGAATTCCAATGTTGAAACCATTAGTGTATTATGACCAAGATGATATTCAGACGCATTATAGAAATGATGAATTTGTTTTTGGAAATCAAATTTTAGTTTGTCCCATTTTAGAACCTAATTCCATAGGAAGAAGAATGTATGTTCCTCGAGGACAATGGTATAATTACTGGACCGGTAAATTAGTCAAAGGAGGAAAAGAAATGTGGGTGGATTCAAAATTTGAAGAAATTCCGGTTTTTGTTAAAGCAGGTGCAATAATTCCAAAATATCCAGTACAACAATATGTGGGGGAATTACAATTTGATGAACTAACTTTAGAAGTATATTACAAGGAAGGTAAAGAAAAATCAGTTGTATATGAAGATGCGCAGGATGGATACGATTATAAAAAAGGAAGATTTAGTTTCTTAACCTTTCATATGACGGCCAAAGAAAGTGAAGTCATCATTCAGTTACATAAAGAAGGCAAATACGAAACGGATTATTCTAAATATAGAATCAATTTTATTGGATTGCCATTTAAAGTAACAAGTATAAAAATTGATAATGAAAAAGTTCTTTTTGACACAGAGACTTTCGAAAAAAATAATTTTTTAATTGTTGATAAAGAATTTAATGCACTGCATATTTTAGGGGAATGAAAAAAACAATAAAATTGACACTTTTGAATTTAATTTTATAAATATTAACTTAATAATTATTGTAATTTTGTTCTAATTAAAATCAAAAAACATGAAAAAGCATTCAATACTACTGGGAATTTGCACAATTGGACTAATCTATTCTTGCGCTACGAATCCAATTACAGGTAAAAGTTCGTTGAACTTTGTGTCTAATAGTGAATTGTTTCCATCATCATTTCAACAATATGGAACCTTTTTAAAAGAAAATAAAATAATTACTGGTACAGCCGATGCGAGAAGAGTGGAAACGGTAGGGATTAGAATTAAGAGAGCTGCCGAAAAATACTTGACATACCTTGGTAAACCAGGATATTTAAAAGATTATCAATGGGAATATAAATTGGTAGACAGTAAAGAGGTGAATGCATGGTGTATGCCTGGTGGTAAAATTGTTGTTTATTCCGGTATTTTGCCAATTACCAAAGATGAAACGGGTTTGGCAACGGTTATGGGGCATGAAGTTTCACATGCATTGGCCAATCATGGAGCGCAACGTATGAGTGCTTCGCAATTACAACAATTAGGTGCAGTTGGAATATCTGTTGCAACTGGAAGTAAAAGTGCTGAAACGCAAGAGATGTGGCAAAAATATTATGGGCTTGGTTCTCAGGTAGGTGTAATGTTGCCTTTTAGTAGAAATCATGAAAGTGAAGCGGATAAAATTGGTTTGGCATTGATGGCTATTGCAGGATACAATGTTGATGAATCGGTAGTTTTTTGGCAAAGAATGTCAGCGCAATCAGGAGGTGGTTCGACACCGGAGTTTTTAAGCACGCATCCATCCGATGCTACCAGAATTGCAAATTTAAAAGCATTAATTCCAGAAGCTAAAGCTATTGCCGCTAAAGTAGGAGTAATAGGGAGATAATTTATAAGCATTGTTTTTCCAACAGGATGAACATTTAAAATCAAATATTAATAGGCTATTCTTTTTTTGAATAGCCTATTTTTTTTTAATTTTTATCCTGAAAATAAAATAGATATATTCGTTCTTTAAAAAAAAGATATAAATGACAGATTTAGCAAAAGGGAGTAAAAAATTATTAAATGCCTGGGCTTTTTATGATTGGGCTAATTCGGTATATAGTTTAGTTATAGCTTCGGCCGTTTTTCCACTTTTTTATTTGGCTTTATTTAGTAAAGATCAGCCCTATATTCATGTCTTTGGAACTGAAATTAAAAATTCTGCTTTAATAAGTTTTGTTACTGCATTTGCTTTTTTGGTGGTTTCATTTATATCCCCTTTATTATCCGGGATTGCCGATTATGTCGGTAACAAGAAATTCTTCATGAAGTTTTTTTGTTATATGGGAGCTTTATCCTGTATTGGTTTGTATTGGTTCAGTTTAGAGCATATTTACATTAGTTTACTTTTTTACTTTTTAGGGCTGATAGGTTTTTGGGGAAGTTTAGTTTTTTATAATTCGTACCTGCCTGATATTGCCTTTGTTGAACAACAAGATGCCATTAGTGCAAAGGGATATTCATTGGGATATATAGGAAGTGTGATACTTTTAATCATAAGTCTGGTTATGATTATGACTTCTCCTGATGAAGATAAAATACAGCAGATGAGATATTCTTTTGTGTTGGTTGGGGTTTGGTGGATTGTATTTAGTCAATACACCTATTATTATTTACCAAAAGGGAATAAAGATGTTGAGAGAAAATTTGGGAATCATCTAATTTTTAATGGTTTCAAAGAGTTGTTAAAAGTTTGGAAACAACTAGATGACAATACTGCTTTGAAACGATATTTAATGAGTTTCTTTGTTTATAGTATGGCCGTACAAACCGTAATGCTTGTGGCAACTTATTTTGGAGAACAAGAAATTGCTTGGGAGTCTAAAAGTGCAGCGACAACGGGGTTAATAACCTGTATTTTATTGATTCAATTAGTGGCAGTTTTAGGAGCTTACTTAACGGCAAAGGCATCTAAAAAGTATGGAAATATTCCAACATTGATTATCATAAATTGTTTTTGGGTTGTTTTATGTGTTGCAGCTTTCTTTATAATTTTACCCATCCATTTTTATATTATGGCCAGTTTGGTCGGATTAGTTATGGGAGGGATTCAATCTTTGTCTCGTTCTACCTATTCCAAACTATTGCCCGAAACAGAAGACACGGCATCGTTTTTTAGTTTTTATGATGTTTCCGAAAAAATTGGAATCGTGATTGGAATGCTTGTTTATGGGATAATTGACCAAATTACGGGAAGTTCCAGATTTTCAATTGTGTTTTTAGGCATATTCTTTATAATAGGAGTAATTTTATTGAAAAGAGTTCCTAAAAATATTTTTGAAAGAAAAATGTGATTATATTTGAAAAAATTAAACATTTCAGCCCCATGAAAAAAATTATACGATTAAGCCAATTAGCACTGTTATTTGCCGCAATTTTGTTTACGTCCTGTGAATATGAGCCTTTAGATAGTGCAATAAACTTAGATGACAACCTAAATCCTTCAGTTGGTTCTGGTGTTTTTAAAGCAGATTTTAAAGGAAGTACTTGGACTGCAACTCAAACACAAGCAATTGTTTCCGGTAATTACATTGAAATCTCCGGAATTAAAGCCAATGGTGAAGGTTTTGCTTTTTTAATTGAAGGAGCAAATGTTGGTACATTTCCAGCCAATGTCAATCTTTTGTTTTTCACACCCGCAAGCACTGATTATGGTTATTTGTCTATAAACGAAAATGATTTAAATGAGAATACTGGTTCTATAACCATCACAAGTATTGATACTCAAAATAAAACCATTTCTGGGACTTTTAATTTCAAAGGATATTGGTCTAATGATTTAGATACTTCAGTTTTACCGATTCAGTTCACTAATGGTGCTTTTAAAGATATTCCTTATATCACACAGGAAGAAACCGCTGATACTTTTTTCGCAAAAGTGGGGGGTGTTGAATTTAACGAGGTTGATATTTTGACTATGGAAATAAGTTCAGGAGCATCAGAATTTATCAGTATAGGTACACAAGATGCTGATTTCAATGATATGACCGTCTCTGTAAAAAGTAATTTGACACCGGGAACGTACACCATCACAGGAAGTTTGGCAAATGATGTTGTGCAAGCTTTCTATAATGACGATAAAGCGGTTTCGGGAAGTGTCACAATTTCTTCCATTTCTGCCACTAGGGTAAAAGGAACTTTTAAATTTGATACAAATGGAACAACGCCTTTTACAATAACCGAAGGAGCTTTTGATGTCGAATATTAACTAAAAATAACGCATATTATTACGGAACTCCTCCAACTAGTATTTAACTCTTGGAGGTTTTTCATTTTCTGAATCGATTTTTATTGCGATGTTCTAATTATTTGTTTTGACGTTATTAATCAAATTACAGATAGTTTTAGATTTACAATTGTGTTTCAACTTTGCTTTATTATGGCACAAAGATTGACTTATTGTAGATATATGTAAAGCTTTTGGCTATACTACTGTTTGATTTTCAGTAAAATAAATCACAAAATACTAACTTTGTTATTTAGATGCTATTTCATTTAATGACAAAAAGACTTAAATATACCTATGTCAAATCATAAAATACTAACAGTTGACAATTTGTCACTTCAAGAATTAGATTCAGATGCAGAATTAATTCCCTTATTGACTCCAGAGGATGAGGAGGAAATGAATAATGAAGAGTTGCCTAGTTCGTTGCCTATTTTACCATTGCGTAATATGGTTTTGTTTCCTGGAGTCGTAATTCCAATTACTGCCGGTCGGGATAAATCAATTAAATTAATTGATGATGCCAATGCCGCAGGAAAAATTATTGGTGTGGTCGCACAAAGGAATGAAGAAGTTGAAGATCCGACTAAAGATGATATTTATCAAATTGGGACTGTAGCACGAATTTTAAGAGTGCTTAAAATGCCTGATGGTAACGTTACGGTAATACTTCAAGGGAAAAAACGCTTTGAAATCGAATCGGTTATCAGCGAACAACCTTATTTATCAGCAAACATTAAAGAGGTTCCTGAAAAAAGGCCTGCCAAAAAAAATACCGAATTTTTAGCTATTCTGGAATCAGTAAAAGAATTGGCCATAAAAATTATTAAAGAAAGTCCTAGCATTCCAAGTGAAGCTACTTTTGCAATTAAGAATATCGAAAGCCAATCTTTTTTAATCAATTTTGTTACTTCTAACATGAATTTGTCTGTTAAAGAGAAACAAGATTTATTGGAAATCAATAGTTTGAAAAACAGGTCTTTAGAGACGCTTCGATATATGAATGTGGAGTTGCAAAAATTGGAACTTAAGAACGATATTCAATCAAAAGTTCGTTTCGATTTAGACCAGCAACAAAGAGAATATTTCTTGCATCAACAGATGAAAACGATTCAGGAAGAGTTGGGTGGTTCCTCTCAAGAAGAAGAAATGGATGAGATGCTTGTGAGGGCTAAAACCAAGAAATGGGATGAAAAAACTCAAAAGCATTTTGAAAAAGAGTTGTCCAAATTACGTCGAATGAATCCTCAAGCACCTGATTTTGCTATCCAAAGGAATTATTTAGATCTGTTATTGGAGTTGCCTTGGAATGAATATTCTAAAGATAATTTTGACTTAAAACATGCTCAAGTAATTTTGGATAGAGACCATTTTGGTTTGGAAGATGTAAAGAAAAGAATGATTGAACATTTGGCTGTTTTGAAATTGCGAAATGACATGAAATCGCCAATTATATGTTTGACAGGGCCTCCAGGTGTTGGTAAAACATCGATTGGGCGTTCTGTTGCTGAAGCCTTGGGAAGAGAATATGTTCGTATTTCTTTGGGTGGATTACGTGATGAAGCCGAAATAAGAGGACATAGAAAAACTTATATCGGAGCAATGCCCGGTAGAATAATTCAAAGTTTGAAAAAAGCGGGAACTTCAAATCCGGTGTTTGTTTTGGATGAAATCGATAAATTATCCAACAGCAATCAAGGAGATCCGTCTTCTGCTTTATTGGAAGTTTTGGACCCTGAACAAAATAATGCGTTCTACGATAATTTCCTTGAATTGGGTTATGACTTGTCAAAAGTGATGTTTATCGCCACTTCCAATAATATATCAAATGTTCAGCCGGCATTGCGAGATCGTATGGAAATCATAAAAATGACTGGCTATACCATTGAAGAAAAAGTAGAGATTGCACGTCAACATTTATTTCCTAGACAGCTAAAAGAGCATGGACTGACTTCAAAAGATTTAACTATTGGAAAGAAACAATTAGAGAAAATTGTTGAAGGCTATACCCGTGAATCTGGTGTACGTGGTTTAGAAGCCAAAATTGCGCAAGTGATTCGTAATGCTGCCAAATCTGTTGCCATGGAGGAAGCATACAATAAAAAAGTTACAGATCAAGATATCATTGAGGTACTTGGTGTTCCACGTTTAGAAAGAGACAAGTACGAGAGTAATGATGTCGCAGGTGTCGTTACCGGTTTGGCGTGGACAAGTGTTGGTGGAGATATTTTATTTATCGAATCCTTGCTTTCTCCTGGAAAAGGGACGATGACTATTACAGGGAATTTAGGAACTGTAATGAAAGAGTCGGCTACAATTGCTTTGGAGTATATTAAATCGAATGCACAATTTTTGGGCGTAAATCCGGAAGTTTTGTCTAAATATAATATTCATTTGCATGTGCCGGAAGGGGCAACTCCCAAAGATGGTCCAAGTGCAGGTATTGCCATGTTGACTTCATTGGTTTCCTTGTTTACCCAAAAAAGAGTGAAGAAAAATTTAGCCATGACAGGTGAAATTACTCTTAGAGGAAAGGTATTGCCTGTTGGAGGAATCAAGGAAAAAATATTAGCTGCAAAAAGAGCCAATATCAAAGAGATTATTTTATGTCATGAAAACAAAAGTGATATTGATGAAATAAAACCAAAATACATCGAAGGCTTAACGTTTCATTTTGTAAAAGAAATGAGCGAAGTGATTAAAATAGCCATTACCGATCAAATGGTTAAAAATGCAAAAGTATTGTAAAGAATCGTTTTTTATTTAATACCATAATTCCAAATTCCAATCTCGCAGTTCATGCTTTTTTGGAATTTGGAATTTATTTTTTGAGGATTAATACATTTATAATTTTATCTTCGCAATTGCTTAATTTGACTTACAAGAAACTTTCAATTTATTATTTTGAATAAAAAAATAACTATAGCAATAGATGGATTTTCATCTACAGGAAAAAGTACTTTGGCGAAACAACTGGCCAAACATTTAGGGTATGTGTATGTTGATACCGGAGCGATGTATCGAGCGATTGCACTATTTGCCATGCAAAATGATATTATAGGAAATGGTTTTTTTGTTAAAGAAAGATTGGTAAACCAATTGCCTTCCATTCAATTGCAGTTCCAGTTTAATGCTGATTTGGGGTTTGCCGAAATGTATCTTAACGGAATTAATGTTGAGAAAGAAATTAGAACCATTGAGGTTTCTGGTTATGTGAGTAAAGTGGCCGAAATAACCGAAGTGCGAAACAAATTGGTGGAACAGCAAAAGGAAATGGGTAAAAACAAAGGAGTGGTGATGGATGGAAGAGACATCGGGACCGTAGTTTTTCCAGATGCCGAACTTAAAATATTTATGACTGCCAGTCCGACGACACGTGCTCAAAGGCGTTATGATGAGTTGCTTCAAAAAGGAGATATGGTTTCATATGAAGAAGTACTTCAAAATGTGCAAGAAAGAGATTATATTGATACTCATAGAGCCAATTCTCCATTGGTGAAGGCAGATGATGCCATCGAAATCGACAATTCCAATCTTACCAGAGAAGAACAATTTGATTTAGTTTTAGATTTGGTAAAGCAAAAAACCTAAAAGAATTTATTTTAAAAATGAAATCTAAAAGAAGCTGAAAAAGGAAACTTCTTTTAGATTTTTTTTATAATTTACTTTTTGTACGTCCCCACCAAATTAAAAAACCTGTTATTGGAGCAGTAATTGCAAAGAGGCATACTAAAAAAGCAATAATTTTGGTTGTTAAACCATAAATACTACCAGTATGTATAGGGTAAATAATTCTTCTTAATTTGTCTCCTCGGCTAAAAGATTCATAAGGTTTTGTTTGGATGTTTTTAGCAGTGTATCGGTCAAAATAAGCTATGCTGGATTGATTAGGAATAACTTTTTCTGTATTTTCTTTCGTTACCAAAATACTATTAACGGCATCGTTTGGCATTCTTATTTGGACATTTCCTTGATAGGGAAAAATTTTGTTTGTTTCATCGATAATATTTTGATAGAAATAAGTTTGATTAAGCAGAACTTCTGATTTTGGCGGGTTAGCAACTTTGATAGATGGTTTTTGTGCAATACCGTCTGCTAAATAATACAGACTGTTTTCAAACCATTTAAAGGACCATGTCAATCCAGTAAGAGCAATGATTAATAAAAATATAAAACTATAAAAGCCCAAGGTTGAATGGAAATCCCAATTGATTCTTTTAAACGAAGCATTCCATTTGATTGTTAATCTTTGTTTGAGGTTTTTACGTTTTTTAGGCCACCATAAAAATAAGCCACTAATCAACAGCGTGATAAATACTAAACAAGAAATACCAGTAATTAACTTACCTGCTTTACCTAACAAGAGATTCCTGTGCAGTTGATTGATCAAAGTAAAGAAATGCTTTTTTTGTTCGATATTTCCAACAATTTCTGCGGTATAAGGATTTATGGCATAGTAAAATGTTTTTCGATCTTTATTTTTGGCTATGATTAGCGAAGTTTTTTTAGCTTCATCAAAAGTATAAATGCGTTGAATAGAATCAATCGCGTATGTTTTTTTTAAATTAAGGATAGCCTCATCAATGGGCTTTTTAGCAGCTTCAATAGCTTCTACTTCATAAAATTCAGAATGTAAAAAGCTATCTATTTCTTCTTCAAAAACCAAGAGACTACCCGTTAAAGCAACTATAAATACAATAAGCCCGGACGCTAGCCCGAGCCATAAATGTATTTTTCTAATACTTTTTTTAATTGTTTTATTCATTTATTCAATAGCGTGTTTGGGTATAAATAAAATGCAATTAGAAAGTATAACCAAGAGTTAATAACCAGTTTTTAGGTGCTCCCGGAAACAAACGTATGTAATCATATCCACCTACCCAATAGGTTTTATTAGCAATATTATTGGCATTCAACTGTATTTTGAATTTGTTAATATTGTAATACAGAGCCGCATTCATAATGGTGTAACCTGGAATAGTTTGGGCGGCATTAATACTCAAATTTCGAGTTGTGACAAAATTTGAACCAAATGCAATTCCGAAATCTTTTAAGGCTCCATCTGTAAAATTGTATCGAGTCCAAATGTTTCCTTGATGTTTAGGAGTATTTGGTTTTTGTCTACCTATTTCGCTAGCTAGTGGACTATCGGTAATACTGGCTTCATTGAATGAGTAAGCCGCCGAAATACTCCATTGGGTATTGATACGTCCATTAATATCTATTTCTATACCTTTAGATTCTTGCTCTCCAATAGCTCTCATTAAATCAATATTACTGCTGTCATTTGCATTGTATAAACTGTTTTTTTCTTGGATTTTGTAAAGCGATAAAGTCACTAATAAACTTTCATTAAACCAAGATGATTTTCCTCCAAATTCAATCATATTGCTTTCCAAAGGGTCAAATGGACCACCCGCATTAGGGTTAGAAAGTACTGAAGCCGTTTGTGGATTGTATCCTTTTACATAGGTTCCATATAAATTTACGTTAGGAGTTAAGGTATATGTTAGTCCCAAACGAGGCAATAAAGAATGTTGTTTTACTTTGTTTTCATTTTGTTTCGTATAATTTTCTCTGTCAATATATTCGTCATAGCGCAAACCAATTAAAGCTTTAATTGGGCCAAATTTAATCTGGTCTTGTAAATAGATTCCATAAGTAGAGTAAAACGTTGGGTCAAAAGCTCTAGTGTTGTAGAAATATTTGCTCATATCTTTTAATTGCTGCGAACTGTAAGGATTTGATAAATCAAAATGAGCAACGTTAGGAACAGGATTTCCATTAGTATCTAATAGATAAGCACTTTTGTTATTGGGATTGTAGGTATTGATAGCCCCTGTATTAGCAGCATTTCGATATCCTTTAGCTTCTAATTGCGAACTACCAGCGGGAAGTTTTTCCTGTGCATAATCATAACCTAAAATGATGTTGTGGTCTAATACTCCTGTTTGGGATTTATAAACAAAGAAGTTCGAAATGTTATCGATGTATCTTTTTCGTTTTCTAATGAAAACCTGCATTTCGATAGCGGTTGGGATAGAAACACCATCACCATCAACAGCATATTTATTGGCTCCTCGATGCTCTAATAAATCTTCGTTATATCCTGTTCTGATATAAGAAGCCGAAAAGGAAAGTTTGTCATTGATTTGATGATTTAATGAAGTGGTAAGGATGTAGGTTTCTTCATTAAGGTAATCATTTGGAGCATTTAATGATTGTTTGGTATTAGTGGAATATAAATCATTTTCATAGGTTGATTGACCTCTGTCTAAGGTGCTTTTGGAGTTGTTATAAATTAAATCAAAGTTCACTCTTGTTTTATCATCAGGTAAGAAAGAAAAGGAGGGAGCAATGACGATGTTTTTGTCAAATTGTAAATCTCTAAAGGAATTCGCATTTTCGTATCCAATATTCAAACGGTACAAAAGTGTTTTATCGTCATTAAGCGGTCCTGTAAAATCTCCCAAAGCTCTCAGGGTGTTAAAACTACCTGTTGAAAAGCTGATGCTATTAGTGGCTTGTTCCAATGGTTTTTTGGTAACTCTGTTCACCACACCACCCGGAGATGCATTTCCAAAGAGAGCAGAAGAAGGCCCTTTTAAAACTTCAACTCTTTCCAAATAGTTGGTTAAAGGTTGTTTCCAAAAACCGGTTGAAGTTCTTAATCCGTTTAATAACTGAGTATTACTTTGACCATTAATTCTAAATCCTCTAATAGAGATATCGTCATAAAAAGTGTATTGGGTTACACCGCTAAAATTTTTAACTAATTCTCCTATTCGCATTGTACCTTGATCGGCAATTAATTCCTTTGTTGCATAGGAAACAGATTGTGGCAAGTCTTTTAGCGCAATTTCAGTTTTGGCACCAATAAAAGAGCGTGTGTTTTTATATGATTTTTCTTTTCTGCCGGTGATTTCTACAGTTTGTAAGGCATTAAAATTTTCTTTTAAAATTACATTGATGATTTTGTTTTCGTTTTCATTCAAACTAATTGTTTTTTCCTCATTGATATATCCTAAGGCAGAAAAAAGTAAGGTGTAAGTACCTGATTTTAGATTTTTTAATTGATAGTTTCCATTTTTATCAGCATCAGCTTGTATATTGTTTTCTTTTACTAGGACTGTTACATATAAATAATCGGGAGTATTTTCAGTGTGTATTTTTCCTTTTATGGAGCTGCTTTGTGCATTCGAAATCGTTGTTATAGCTAATAACAGTATTATATAAAGCGTTTTCATGATAAATTTGATTTATTTTCGCACAAAGTTATTTTTATTTAGAATAAATACAAATAAAAAAATAAAATAATTCCTCTTTATTTTATAAGTGATTGTTTGTTAGTTTTTTAAGGTTAAGATAGTAGTAGTTGTAATAATTTTAAGTGCAAAGAGGTTTAAAAGAAGTGTTTTTATCGGGTAATTATTGATAACAAAAAGGAGTTAGACATTGCTAACTCCTTTTTGTTTGTTTGCGCTACTATTGAGTAATCACACAAATAATTTTTTGCCGAAAACTTGTCATGCTGACGAAGGAAGTATCTCATCAAGTTGTTCTATTTCGTTTTTATAACTGTATTTGTTTTGTTTGCTAGTGAGAGCGTCATGCTTGTACTTTTTAAAGTTATTTTTAGTTGAGGGTACGCACAAGATGCACGAGTAAGCTGGGTAAGTTAAGGAACATTTCGGTATAATTGTCTTCCCGAAGAATGAGGGAACTTCACATTTAACTCGACAAAATATTTGATTATAGGTGATTTGCTTGCTGTTGTGGGCACGAGCAAGATGCTCGCGCGAGCTGGGGGTTTGCTCGCTGTTGTGGGCACGCAAAACATTTCCGCGCTAACGTTGTGTTGATATATCTACGCGGTCGGGTTTGCTGTAAATTTATAACCTTTCAATTTTTAGCTTAACGAAAACTTGGCAATTGAACTTAGCGGTTGTCAACAAATGTGTTAATCAACATAACCCTCGTAGAAAATTCTTTTTACTTTATTTTTATTAATAAGTAAGGTAAATACTGAGGTTTGCTCTAAATTACCAATTTGGATAGTATCAGAAAGAACTTTTGTTTTTAAAATTGTTTCCAACTCATTTTTAGTAAGGGCTACTTTAATTCCTCTCGAAAATGTAAAATTTGAACTTTGAAAATCTGCTTCATAAATGAAAATTTCCGACTTAGCTTTATATTGCCTGATAAGATTATTTTCAAGTTTATAAGTTAAGAGCGTATCTATAACATTGTCCACGTGCCGATTTGCAATCGGTTCTTTTGAGATTTCAAATTTCTTGTTTTCTGAAAGAGTAACTAAGTCTGAAAAAAGTTCACCTGACAATTTTTCATCTTCGATGAATTGGGCTTCATTCATCATAACGTTTTTGTCGTTATTCTTTATATTGGTGTTTACTGTCGATTCTGAAATTATAAGTTATTCATCTCGCTTTTTGCAAGAGAATAGTAATAGTGGAGTTAAAATATAGGCGATGTATTTCATAATATGTCTTCCGACGTTTTCGGACTTTTCCGTGTTTGGGAGTTTTAAAAAACGAGTATTTTCAGTTAAATGAAAACTTGATGCGGAACGATAATTCCAGCTAGCTCAAAATGGCTGTTAGTGGCTTTCTTTTTTTCGTTTTAATTGTAAATTGTCGTAATCGAAATATTTTTTGGTTTCTTGATTTACTATTAAAAGTATATTTTGAAGTTCCTCTAAGCTATATTCATTGTCATTAATAATTAATAAATCTTCATTTAGCACACTTTGGTTTGATAAAAAACTATTCTCAACTTTTAGCCCGACCCATACATTGTCTTTGAACTCTCTTTTAATAGATTTCGTTTTGTCGAAATTATCGTGAAAAGTCGAAATTCCAACAAAGCTTTCATAAATCAAGATTAATCCATATATCTTATTTAGTTCTTCTTTTGATAATTCTCTACCATGCTCTAATGTTTTTTCTGTTATATTTTTCAGGTCTATACTTGAAATAATATGTCTTAACTGATATGAAAAATGACAAAGCTTTTGAATATTCATGAGCATCATAAAAATCACTCTTGGTTGAACAGTATTTTTATGTTCTTTAAAATCTGATTTGATTTTCAGAATATAATCTATGAAGTAAAGTAATTCTTTTTTTGGATCGTTTTTTACACTTGGTTCTGTGTATTCAATTTTTTCTGTTGTCAAAAGATTTAGAATTAAACCAATTTGTTTCTTAAGATAATATTGAAAATTCCTTTTGGTTCTATATTCTTCATAACGCTTTTGGGCAAATGGAAGTATAACTGCAGCAAGTAAAGACATAGTGGCGATAAGTAAAATCCAAGGCTCCCAATTGATTTTACTCGAATCTTCGATAATTTTCACAGCAATTGTTTTTTCCATCATATTGTTTTAAGGTTGCCACTAACTTGTATATAGTAGTGACATAGTCAATTTTGGTTAGCTTGTAGTGACAAACGCCACATTTATCATATTCCAAATATGTTAAAATATTCCTACAAAATGTCTTATGAAAACAAAACGTTCTAAATAGCCCTGATCGAGCCGGTATCCTTTTCTTGCCTGTTCCACTCCTTCGGAGGGGTTAGGGGAGGAAAAGATAAAGGCAAGAGCAGGAGGGGATTTTGTTTTGAAAACCAGATAGTTGTGCTTCTGAAAAAGAGAAAAATTGTATAGGTAAGTTTGTGTTTTTCGTTTTGTGTTGATTATCAGTAGTTTTTGTTTTGTAGTTACGTAAAAAAGAATTAATTTTGCAGTCCTTTTGGTGAATAAGAGTTTCCACTAGGAATCAACTAATTATACAAACAACTTCTGTCGTTTTCTACTCACGTTATGAAACTCAAGAAAATACAGAATACAAATTTTTAATCAGCATGTCTGAACAATTAAAATCACAAGAAGAGTTTTTAGCAAATTTTAACTGGCATAACTGC